>NZ_JBIAQC010000003.1:0-673984 GCF_042888685.1 Streptomyces sp. NPDC002779 | reverse complement strand
GTTGAGTTCTCAAGGAACGGTCGCTTCCTTTGTACTCACCCTCTCGGGCTTTCCTCCGGGCTTCCCTTCGGTCTTGCGTTTCCGACTCTATCAGATCCTTTTCCGATCCGATTTCCTCGGCGCTTTCCAGGTTTCCGCTTTCGCGTTTCCCTTTCCGGCGGTTCCGACTCTATCAGATCCTTTCGGGCCTGATTCCCAGTCAGCGGGATTTGTCTGCCCGGCCGTTGCGGGCCGTTCCGACGAGTGAGACTTTAGCGGATTCCCGGCTCCCGAAGCCAATCGGGGGCCGCGTCCTTTCGAACGTGGATTCCTCATTTCGCAAATACACATGCCAATGACACGACGGCAGACAGATCGACTGTGTCGAGTGTTGGTTGGGACTTGCGAAATGGCTGTCCGGGGACCGACCGGAGTCGGCGCTCACGTCGGACAACTCGGAGAACAGTACGGACCGCGCCGAGGAGTGTCAACTCGGCTCCGTATGGCCCCCTGGAGGCGTAGCCTGGCCTGCATGACAACGCGTACGTGCACCCAGCTGTGGTGGGCCGCCTGACGGCGGCCGTAGTCACGTATGCACGCAACGGCCGCCGCTTCGGCGGCCGTTCTTGTATCTCCCTCCAGAGGGTCGGCCGGCCGGGGGCGGCGGTCTCGACCAGGAGGTGGAGAGATGACGCGGGTCTTCAGCGGGGTCAAGCCGACCGGGCATCTGACGCTGGGGAACTACCTGGGAGCCATGCGGCGGTGGGCGGAGGTCGACCAGCACCGGGCCGACGCGCTGTTCTGCATCGTCGATCTGCATGCGCTCACCGTGGAGCACGATCCGGCGCGGGTGCGCCGACTGAGTCGGCAGGCGGCGACGCTGCTGCTCGCGTCCGGGCTCGATCCGGCGCTGTGCACCGTGTTCGTACAGAGTCATGTCGACGAGCACGCGCGACTGTCCTATGTACTGGAGTGCGTGGCCACCGACGGCGAGATGCGCCGGATGATCCAGTACAAGGAGAAGGCCGGGCGGGAACGGGAGCGCGGGGGGAGCGTGCGGCTGTCGCTGTTCACCTATCCGGTGCTGATGGCGGCGGACATCCTGGCGTACGGCAGTGACGAGGTGCCGGTCGGGGACGACCAGGCGCAGCACGTGGAGCTGACGCGGGATCTGGCGGTGCGGTTCAACCAGCGGTACGGGAACACCTTCGTGGTGCCGCGGGCCACGCATCCCGCGGTGGCGGCTCGGGTGATGAACCTGCAGGAGCCGACGTCGAAGATGGGCAAGAGCGATGACGTCGGGCCGGGCATCGTCTACCTGCTCGATGAGCCGGACGTGGTGCGGAAGAAGGTCATGCGGGCGGTCACCGACAGCGGCCGGGAGGTCGTGTACGACCGGGAGGGGCGGCCTGGCCCGGCGAATCTGCTGGAGATCCTCGCGGCGTGCACGGGTGGGAACCCCGAGGACCTGAGCGGTGTATATGAGTCGTATGGCGCTTTGAAGAAGGACACCGCGGAGGCCGTGGTGGAGGTTCTCAGGCCCGTGCAGGAGAGGCACAGGGAGCTGTGCGCTGATCCTGGCTATGTGGAGGGGGTGCTGCGGGATGGTGCGGAGAGGGCTCGGGCGATGGCGCGGCCGACCGTGGATGCCGCGTATCGGGCGATCGGACTGCTGCCCGCGGCCGCGGATATCGGGGTGACCTCTTAGGGCGGCGTGCTGGGCCGCCCCTGGGACAGGGGCGGCCGGGCGTCAGCTGTTGTTGCCGGAGGCCAGTTCGCGGCTGCGGTCGCGGGCGGCTTCGAGGGCGGCGATGAGGGCGGCCCGTACGCCATGATTCTCCAGCTCGCGGATGGCGTTGATGGTGGTGCCGGCCGGGGAGGTGACGTTCTCGCGCAGCTTCACGGGGTGCTCGCCGCTGTCGCGGAGCATCGTCGCGGCGCCGATCGCGGACTGGACGATCAGGTCGTGGGCCTTGTCGCGGGGCAGGCCGAGCAGGATGCCGGCGTCGGTCATGGCTTCGACCAGATAGAAGAAGTACGCCGGACCCGAGCCGGAGAGGGCGGTGCAGGCGTCCTGCTGGGACTCGGGGACGCGGAGCGTCTTGCCGACGGCGCCGAAGATCTCCTCGGTGTGGGTGAGGTGGTCCTCGGTGGCGTGGCTGCCGGCGGAGATGACGGACATGGCCTCGTCGACGAGGGCGGGGGTGTTCGTCATGACACGGACGACGGGGGTGCCCGCGGTGAGGCGGTCCTCGAAGAAGGAGGTGGGGATGCCCGCGGCTCCGCTGATGACCAGGCGGTCGGCGGGGACGTGGGGGGCGAGTTCGTCGAGGAGGGTGCCCATGTCCTGCGGCTTGACCGTGAGGATCAGGGTGTCGGCGGTCTTGGCGGCTTCCGGGTTGCTGACCGGGGTGACGCCGTAGCGGCTGCGGAGCTCCTCGGCTCGCTCCTGACGGCGGGCGGTGACCAGGAGGTCGGCCGGGCCCCAGCCTGCTCGGATCATTCCGCTGAGCAGGGCTTCGCCGATCTTGCCGGTGCCGAGGACTGCGACTTTCTGCGTCATGGCTGAGCGCCCTCCGGGGTTGCGTCGTCCGGTGTTCATCCTCCCATCGGGGGCTTGAGTGCGGGTGGGGTGTCCGGTGGGCGGGACGTCTCCGGGCGGTGCGGGCCGGCTATGCCGTGCGGCGTCGCAGGGTGGCGGCTCCGAGGGTGAGGACGAGGAGGGCGCAGCCCGCCACGACCAGGGCGTCGCGCACGAAGGCGCCCGTCATGTCGGTGTGCTTGAGGACTTCGTTCATGCCGTCGACGGCGTAGGACATGGGAAGGACGTTGGAGATGGCCTCCAGGACGGGGTGCATGTGGTCGCGGGGGGTGAACAGACCGCAGAGGAGGATCTGGGGGAAGATCACGGCCGGCATGAACTGGACGGCCTGGAACTCGGAGGCGGCGAAGGCCGAGACGAAGAGGCCGAGTGCGGTGCCCAGGAGGGCGTCGAGGAGCGCGACCAGCAGGAGCAGCCAGGGGCTGCCGGTGACGTCCAGACCGAGGCCCCACAGGGCGAGGGCGGTGGCGAGGACGGACTGGACGATCGCGACGGTGCCGAAGGCGAGGGCGTAGCCGGCGATCAGGTCACCCTTGCCGAGGGGCATGGCGAGGAGGCGTTCCAGGGTGCCGGAGGTGCGTTCGCGCAGGGTGGCGATGGAGGTGACCAGGAACATCGTGATCAGCGGGAAGATCCCGAGGAGGGAGGCGCCGATGTTGTCGAAGGTGCGGGGGTCGCCGTCGAAGACGTAGCGCAGCAAGAAGAGCATCACGCAGGGGACGAGGATCATCAGCGCGATGCTGCGGGGGTCGTGGCGGAGCTGGCGCAGGACCCGGCCGGCGGTGGCGGTGGTGCGGGAGAGGTTGAGGGCGCTGGTCGGGGCCGGGGTGACGGTAGCGGTGCCGGATGTGGGGGTGGTGGTGCTCATCGGGTGGTCTCTTTCTCGCGGGCGGCGGCCGCGACGGCCTCGTCCACCAGGTGCAGGAACGCCGCTTCGACGGTCTCGGAGTCGGTGCGGGTGCGCAGGGCGTCGGGGGTGTCGTCGGCGAGGATCTGGCCCTCGCGCATCAGGAGGAGGCGGTGGCAGCGCTCGGCCTCGTCCATGACGTGGGAGGAGATGAGCAGGGTCGCGCCGCGCTGGTCGGCGATGGTGTGGAAGAGGCTCCACAGGTCGCGGCGCAGGACGGGGTCGAGGCCGACGGTGGGTTCGTCGAGGACCAGGAGTTCGGGGGTGCCGAGGAGGGCGACCGCGAGGGAGACGCGGCTGCGCTGGCCGCCGGAGAGGTTGCCGGCGAGGGAGTCGGCGTGGCTGGTGAGGTCGATGTCGTCGATGGCCCGGGTGACGTTCTCGTGGCGCTGGTCGGCGGCGGCGTGGCCGGGGGTGAGGACCGCCGCGAAGTAGTCGAGGTTCTGGCGGACCGTCAGGTCGTCGTAGACGGAGGGGGCTTGGGTGACGTAGCCGATGCGGGTGCGCAGTGCGGGGTGGCCCGCGGGGTGGCCGAGGACGTCGAGGGTGCCGGTGACCTTGGCCTGGGTGCCGACGATCGAGCGCATGAGGGTGGACTTGCCGCAGCCGGAGGGGCCGAGGAGGCCGGTGATCTGGCCGCGCGGGACGGTGAAGTCGATGCCGCGCAGGACGGTGCGGGGGCCGCGGGCGACGGTGAGGCCGTCGGCGCGGACGGCGGGTGAGGTGTCCATGTGCGGGGGTGCTCCGGTGGGTGGCGAGTCGGGATGGATATTCATCATGTGCGGATTAACCCTCCGGCCGAGGGGTGCCGTCAAGGGGTGGGGCTCGATGGCCTGGGTGCGTGCAGGGGTGACCGGAGGCGGGCGGTCCGGTTTGTGCGCCTTCATGGGTGCCGGAGCATGACTGCGCCGCGGCCCTGGAGGGGTGGGCCGCGGCGCGGGAAGTCGGGTGGAGGGGGGCAGGTATCGAGGCGGCCAGGGACTCAGGTGTTGCGGGTGATCAGGGGTTCAGGTGTTGAGGATGATCAGGGACTCATGTGTTGCGGGTGATCAGGGACTCAGGTGTTCAGGGCGACCAGGAGGTCCACGTCGTAGCTCTCCTCGACGATGCCGTCGGGGAAGGTTTCCAGCAGGCGGGTCCGTTCCGCGGTGAGGAAGGTGGTGCTCGCCTTCTCGCCGTGGACCAGGAAGATCGAGTGGCTGCCGAGATTGGCCAGGTGGGTGTCGATCGGGATGCGGCGGCTCCAGCGGACCACGCGCCGGGCGAAGTCGACTTCGCCCTCGGGGTCGGCGGTGCGGGCGCTGGTGCCGTTCTTCTCCTCGATGGGGTCGATGCCGAAGTGGCTCTCGATGCGACGGGCCTGGGCGGCTATCCAGGGGATGTCGAGGACGTAGGTGTTCCACCACAGGGCGAGCGCGCCGCCCGGGCGCAGGACGCGCAGGGCCTCCGGGATCGAGTGCTCCGGGTCGGTCCAGTGCCAGGCCTGGGCGTAGGTGAGCAGGTCGGCGGAGGAGTCGGCCAGGGGGAGGGTGTCGCCGGTGCCGCGGACCAGCGGGATCGCGGGGTGGGCTCGGCGGAACTGGGCCGCCATGCCCTCGCCGGGTTCCACGGCGAGCACCTCGGCGCCGCGCGCGTGCAGGAGGGCCGTGGCGATGCCCGTACCGGCCCCGACGTCCACCACGCGCGCGCCGGTGAGGGGGCGGCCGGCCAGGTCCTCGACGGCGTCGAGGAGGGCGGGCGGGTAGGAGGGGCGGTTGGCGGCGTACTGGGCCGCGGCGGCGTTGAAGGAGTGGGCGCGGGTGGAGTGGGAAGAGGCTGCCGTCATACGGCCATGGTGGCGGGGTGAGGGGCGGCGGGGGTCTAGTTCTGGAGAGAGGGGTTCCCGCCGGTCGGTATCAGGACTTGCGGCGCTTCTTCGAGGGGTTGCCCGAGCGGCGCTTGGTGCGCTTCGCGTACTGCTCGCGGGCTGTCTCGTACTCCTCGCGGTGGAGCTTCTCGCCGGGGGCCTCGGTGAGGGAGCGGAAGAAGTAGGCGAGGAGGGAGCCGACGAAGCCGATGGCCAGCAGACCGCGCAGGGACGCCTGGCGTTCGGGGTCGGGGCGCTTGCGGAAGCTCTCCCAGGTGTGGCGGAAGGCGAGGGCGCTGCAGATCGCGAACATCACCGTCATGAGCATGCTGACCAGGCCCTCGACGGCGGCGATCTGCAAGCCCTCGTAGGCGAAGCGGAGGACCAGGCAGGCGCCGACCGCCGCGGCGAGGGAGCCGACGGCGACGCCGATACGGCGGACCCCGTAGCCGTCGCTGTGCTCGACCCAGGTCGTGCCGAAGAAGCGGATGGGTTCGGGGCGGGGGCCCGCGGCCGGGTCGGGGGTGCCGTTGTCGTCGCTCACGCGTCGATTATGGCTCCGGTCGGACGCGGGCCCCGCGCGGGTCGGCCGCAGGGCGCGGTCAGGCGGCCGGCGCTGCCGTCCTCACGGGCCGATCACCCGCGCGCCCTGCTCGGCAGTGGTGTCAGAGCGCGCAGCGCGGCCGGATGTAGCCGTCGCTGCCCGTGTTCACGTAGGTGTCCGAGACGAACTCACTGTCGGCGATGTTGTCCCAGATGTTCGACGTGCCGTACGGACCGCTCACGGTCGTGCCCGGCGTCTGGCAGAAGATCGGCACCTTGGCGCCCTCGGAGAGGACGCGGGTGACGGGATAGTTGGTGCCGGGCCCTCTGCGGACGTTCAGGCGGACGCCCGGGGCGACCGAGTAGTAGCGCAGCGATGTCGCCACCATGGTCGCGGCTTCCGTCTCCTCGGCGCTCTGTGCCTCGGGTATCTCTTCCATACGCTCGACAGACATGACAGTCCTCCCCCGTTGCTCCCCATGCTGGTCATGGGCCCCGTTGATTCCCCCGAATCACGCCGGGAAACACTCATACGAAATTCGCACAGAGAGGCTAGCAAGCCGCCTCTGTCTCGTACGCCTCATCGACTAGGCTCCCTGCGTCGCGCGCGCGGACGAACAGCACGGGGGGTCCCATGGCGCCACAGCGGAACGCCGGAGCGGGCGCGGAAGCGGAACTTCCCGATTACGCCGGTCACTACCGTCTTGAGTCATGTCTCGGCTCCGGCGGCATGGGCGTCGTGCATCTGGCCCGCAGCACCTCGGGGATGAAGCTCGCGGTGAAGGTGATCCATGCCGAGTTCGCCAGGGACCGGGAGTTCAGGGGGCGGTTCCGGCAGGAGATAGCCGCGGCCCGGCGGGTGAGCGGTGCCTTCACGGCGTCGGTCGTCGATGCGGATCCGGAGGCCGACCGGCCCTGGATGGCCACGCTGTTCATCCCGGGGCCGACGCTCTCCGATCATGTGAAGCGGAACGGTCCGATGACTCCGGAGCAGTTGCGGCGGCTGATGGCCGGCCTGGCGGAGGCGCTGCGGGACATCCATCGGGTCGGGGTCGTGCACCGGGATCTGAAACCGAGCAACGTGCTCCTCGCCGAGGACGGTCCGAAGGTCATCGACTTCGGCATCTCCCGGCCCAAGGACAGCGAACTGCGGACCGAGACCGGCAAGTTGATCGGCACACCGCCGTTCATGGCGCCCGAGCAGTTCCGGCGACCGCGGGAGGTCGGACCGGCAGCGGACATCTTCGCGCTGGGGTCGGTCATGGTGCACGCGGCGACGGGACAGGGGCCGTTCGACTCTGACAGCCCGTATGTGGTGGCCTACCAAGTCGTCCACGACGAGCCCGACTTGACCGGCGTACCGGAGAATCTCGGCCCGCTGATCCAGCGGTGTCTCGCCAAGGAGCCCGACGGCCGTCCCACACCCGACGAGCTGATGCGGGAACTGCGGTCGGTGGCCGCCTCGTACGACACCCAGGCCTTCATCCCCACCCAGCGCACCGGGGAGGACGCCCGGCGTTCCGGCGAGGACCCCCAGAGCTCCGGTGAAGGCCCGCTGCGTACCGGCGATGGCCCTCTGCGTACGGGCGAGGAGTCCGGGCCGGCCCGGCCCCGCCCCGCCGACGGGCCGGAGGCACCCCGCTCCGGCAGGTTCCGGGGCCGGCGAACGGCCTGGGCGGCCGCCGCCCTGGCGCTCGTCCTGGGCGGGGTGTTCACGACCGTGCGGCTGCTGGGCGACGGTGACCCGGCACCGGCGGGAAGCGCCACCCGGAACACCCCGGCCGCCTTCAGCCCGTGGGAAGCGGAGTCGGTGTCCGCGACGGCGTCCACGCCCCAGTGCTCGTACGGCGCGGGCAAGGTGCTCTGCGCGCAGTCCGGCGTGGTGTTCGCCCTCGACGCCTCGGACGGCCGGCTGCTGTGGCGGCACACCGCCCCCGGAACCTGGGCCGGTCCGCCTGTCGTCGCCGGCGGCCTCGTACAGCCCGGACTCGGCCTGAGCCGCAGCCTTCAGGCCCTCGACCCAGGCACGGGCAAGCCCCGATGGCAGCGGGACGTGCCCCCGTACAGCGGCCTGGCCATGGCGGGCGACAGTCTCCTGTTCACCGGCACCGACGGCACGGTCACCGGGGTGGACGCCGCGTCGGGCGAACAGCGGTGGAGCCACCGGGTGCCCGGTCACCGGACGCCCTACTTCGTCTCCTATCCCGGGGACCCGCTGGCCTACGCCGTGAGCCGGTCCGAGAACGGCGGGACCACGCAGGTCACCGCGGTGGACCCGGAATCCGGTGCCGTGCGGTGGGCGGAGCGGCTGGACGGCGCGCTGAACCCGGTCGGCACGGCCGACGGGTCCGTCTTCCTCACCTCGGTCGGCACCGTCTACGAGGACGCCAGGGAGGTGGTCCGCTACACGCCCGGCACCGGGGCCTCCCGGCGTGTGCCGCTGCCCGTAGCGATCCAGCAGGCGCACGGCACCGTGCGCGGGAACGTCGTCTACCTCCTGGGCAACGGCGGATCGCTCGTGGCCGTCGACATGGCCGCGGGCGAGCAGCGGTGGAGCCTGGAGACCGGGGTGAGCCGGGGCTCGACCCCGGTGGCCGACGACCGGCACGTGTACTTCACGGCCCCGGACGGCCGGCTGGTCGCCGTGGACGCCGACGGTGACGGGCTCGCCGGGCAGACGTCCCCTCGGCTCGGCAGGAGCGCGGACCAGGTCGCGGCCGGGCTGCCCGAGCCGCTGGTCGTCGGCGACCGCGTCTACTCCGCCGCCCCCGACGGCACCGTCTTCGCCGTGGACACCCGGCGCCCCGCCGACTGGTGACGAAAGGGCCGGCCGGAAACCCGGCCGGCCCCGCTCGATCGGTCCGTCAGCCCAGCTTGGTCACGTCCCGCACCGCGCCCTTGTCGGCGCTCGTCGCCATCGCGGCGTACGCGCGAAGGGCCGCCGAGACCTTGCGCTCGCGGTTCTTGGGCGCGTACATCCCGTTCAACGCCTGCTCGCGGCGCGCGAGTTCCGCGTCGTCGACGAGCAACTCGATCGTGCGGTTCGGGATGTCGATGCGGATGCGGTCGCCGTCCTCCACGAGCGCGATGGTGCCGCCGGCCGCCGCCTCCGGGGAGGCGTGCCCGATGGACAGGCCCGAGGTGCCGCCGGAGAAGCGGCCGTCGGTGACCAGGGCGCAGGCCTTTCCGAGGCCCCGGCCCTTGAGGTACGAGGTCGGGTAGAGCATCTCCTGCATGCCGGGCCCGCCCTTGGGGCCCTCGTAGCGGATGACGACGACGTCCCCCTCCTTGACCTGCTGGGTCAGGATCTTCTGGACGGCCTCCTCCTGCGACTCGCAGACGACCGCCGGGCCCTCGAAGGTCCAGATCGACTCGTCGACGCCGGCCGTCTTCACCACGCAGCCGTCGACCGCGAGGTTGCCGCGCAGCACCGCGAGGCCGCCGTCCTTGGAGTACGCGTGCTCGGCGCTGCGGATGCAGCCGCCCTCGGCGTCCTCGTCCAGCGCCTCCCAGCGCTCGGACTGGGAGAAGGCCTCGGCGGAGCGGACACAGCCGGGGGCCGCGTGCCACAGCTCCACCGCCTCCGCCGACGGAGAGCCGCCGCGGACGTCCCAGGTCTTCATCCAGTCCGCGAGGGACGGGCTGTGGACCGCGTGCACGTCCTCGTTCAGCAGGCCCGCGCGGTGCAGCTCGCCGAGCAGGGCGGGGATGCCGCCGGCGCGGTGCACGTCCTCCATGTAGTACGTGCGGTCCTTGGCGACGTTCGGGGCAACCTTCGCGAGGCAGGGCACGCGCCGCGAGACCTCGTTGATCTCCTCCAGGCCGAAGGGGACGCCCGCCTCCTGGGCCGCGGCCAGCAGGTGCAGGATCGTGTTGGTCGAGCCGCCCATGGCGATGTCCAGGGCCATGGCGTTCTCGAAGGCGGCGATGGTGGCGACGTTGCGGGGCAGGACCGTCTCGTCGTCCTGCTCGTAGTAGCGGCGGGTGATGTCCATGACCGTGCGGGCGGCGTCGACGTAGAGCCGCTTGCGCGCGGTGTGGGTGGCGAGGACCGAGCCGTTGCCGGGCAGGGAGAGGCCGATGGCCTCCGTCAGGCAGTTCATCGAGTTGGCGGTGAACATGCCGGAGCAGGAGCCGCAGGTCGGACAGGCGTTCTCCTCGATACGGAGGATGTCCTCGTCCGAGATCTTGTCGTTCACCGCGTCGGAGATCGCGTCGACCAGGTCGAGCGTACGGACCGTGCCGTCGACCAGCGTGGCGCGGCCGGACTCCATCGGGCCGCCGGAGACGAAGACCGTCGGGATGTTCAGGCGCAGGGCCGCGTTGAGCATGCCCGGGGTGATCTTGTCGCAGTTGGAGATGCAGACCATGGCGTCGGCGCAGTGGGCCTCGACCATGTACTCGACCGAGTCCGCGATCAGGTCGCGGGACGGCAGGCTGTAGAGCATGCCGCCGTGGCCCATCGCGATGCCGTCGTCCACCGCGATGGTGTTGAACTCGCGCGGGATGCCGCCCGCCTCACGGATCGCCTCGCTGACGATCCGGCCGACCGGCTGGAGGTGGGTGTGGCCCGGCACGAACTCGGTGAAGCTGTTGGCGACCGCGATGATCGGCTTACGGCCGATGTCCGCACCGGGTACACCGGAGGCGCGCATAAGGGCGCGGGCGCCCGCCATGTTGCGTCCGTGGGTGACTGTGCGGGACCTCAGCTCGGGCATCGTCGCTCGCTCCTTCAGACAGATAGGGCTGCTATTGAGCGTACGCCGGTCATCCACGGTCCGGACACGGTGTCCGGAATGCGGGATGTACGTCTCGGTCGGCGGCCGGTGTGGGCTTCAGGGGCTCGTCAGATGGCCCTGCACGACCGGTGCCAGCCTCGCGATGAGCCGCTCCGGGTCCGCGGAGGCGATCGGCTCGATCTTGATGACGTACCGCATCATGGCGATGCCGACGAGCTGGGCCGCGGCCAGGTCGGCGCGCAGTTCGGCGTCCGGGAGGTCGAGCTGTTCGGCGATGCGGCGCAGCAACTGGGCCGCGACCAGCTTGCGGAAGACGGCGGCCGCGCTGTCGTTGTTGACGGCCGAGCGGACGATCGCGAGCAGCGGAGCCCTGGTCACGGGGTTCTCCCAGAGCCCGAAGATCATCCGGGTCAGCCGCTCGCCGGCACTGTCGAGGGGGCCGTCGAGGACGATGTCGCGGGCCTGGAACGCGGGGGCGAAGGCGACCTCGACGGCCGCCTCGAAGATCTGTTCCTTGGTGCCGAAGTAGTGGTGCACCAGCGCGGAGTCGACACCGGCCGCCTTGGCGATGCCGCGCACGGACGTCTTCTCGTAACCCCGCTCGGAGAACTCCTCGCGGGCCACGGCCAGGATCCGGGCGCGGGTGTCGGCGGCTTCACTGCGGGTACGGCGGCCCCGGCCCCTGCGTGGTGCTGCGGTGTCGGTCACGGCCGGGGCACCCTCACCGCCGAGGCCAGATGGAGCCGGGTGAAGGCCAGCGCCTCGGCGAGGTCGGCCTCCCGCTCGGCCCCGGACATCGCCCGGCGGGTGTTGACCTCGATGACGACATGGCCGTCGAAACCGGTCCGGGCGAGACGTTCCAGCACCTCGGCACAGGGCTGGTCGCCGCGGCCGGGGACGAGGTGCTCGTCCTTCGCCGAACCCCGGCCGTCCGCGAGGTGGACATGGCCGAGCCGGTCGCCCATGCGGTCGATCATGTGGATCGCGTCGGTGCGGGCGGTCGAGGTGTGGCTGAGATCGATCGTGAAGTGACGGTAGTCGTCCTTGGTGACGTCCCAGTCGGGGGCGTACGCGAGCATCTCGCGGTCCCGGTAGCGCCAGGGATACATGTTCTCTACGGCGAACCGCACGTCCGTCTCGTTCGCCATGCGCCAGATTCCGGCCACGAAGTCGCGCGCGTACTGGCGCTGCCAGCGGAACGGCGGGTGCACGACGACTGTGCTCGCGCCCAGTTTCTCGGCCGCCGCCCGGGCGCGCTGGAGCTTGGTCCAGGGGTCCGTGGACCACACCCGCTGGGTGATGAGCAGACAGGGGGCGTGCACGGCGAGGATCGGGATGTGGTGGTAGTCACTGAGCCGGCGCAGTGCCTCGATGTCCTGGCTGACCGGGTCGGTCCACACCATGACCTCGACCCCGTCGTACCCGAGGCGCGCCGCGATCTCGAAGGCCGTCGCCGTCGACTCCGGATAGACCGAGGCCGTGGACAGCGCGACCTTCGCATCCGGGATGCGCACCACTGGTTCTGCCACGAGGGACAGGGTACGGGGACTCGCTCGGCACCGGGGAGCCGATGGCCGCGGGCGGGCGGTGAAGGAGCGGCAATCGGCCAGGTGGGGCGGGTTGGGCCCGTCGGGGTCGGGTGGGTGACGGTGGTGCGGGGTGGCGCACTTCACTGCGCGTGCGCGAGGCGCGCGGGTCACTGGGCATGCGCCAGGCGGTGCGGGTCACTGGGCATGCGCTGAGGCACGCGGGTCACTGCGGTGCGCTGAGGCGTGCGGGTCACTGCGGTGCGCTGAGGCACGCGGGTCACTGCGCATGCGCTGAGGCGCACGAGTCACTGCACGTGCGCGAGGCATGCGGGTCACTGCGCGTGCCCGAGGCGTGCGGGTCACTGCGCGTGCGCTGAGGCACGCGGGTCGGATTCCAGCGCCGGGGGCGCACCCGCCGTAGGAGCGCGGGCGCTGCCTCACACGGCCGGAAGGTGGTCCATCCTGCGCAGGATCACGCCCTCCCGCAGGGCCCAGGGGCAGATCTCCAGGGTTTCCACGCCGAACAGGTCCATCGCGGCCTCGGCGACCAGGGCGCCCGCGAGGATCTGACCCGCGCGGCCCTCGGAGACGCCGGGGAGCTCGGCACGCTGCGCCGTCGTCATGCCGGCGAGCCGGGGGACCCAGGCCTCCAGGGACTCGCGCTTCAGGTCGCGCTGGGCGTACGGGCCGTCGGCGGAGCGGGCGGCGCCGGCGATGCGGGCGAGCTGCTTGAAGGTCTTGGAGGTGGCGACGACATGGTCGGGCCGTCCGAAGCGGCTGAACTCACCGACCGTGCGCGCTATCTCGGTGCGGACATGCCGGCGCAGGGCGCGGATGTCCTCCGGGTCGGGCGGATCGCCGGGCAGCCACCCGGCGGTGAGCCGGCCCGCGCCGAGCGGCAGCGACACCGCGGTGTCCGGCTCCTCGTCGATGCCGTAGGCGATCTCCAGGGAGCCGCCGCCGATGTCCAGGACCAGCAGTTTCCCGGCCGACCAGCCGAACCAGCGGCGGACCGCGAGGAAGGTGAGCCGGGCCTCCTCGGCGCCGCTGAGGACCTGGAGCTCCACCCCGGTCTCGGCCTTCACGCGCGCGAGGACGTCATCGGCGTTGGTGGCCTCGCGCACCGCTGAGGTGGCGAACGGCAGTACGTTCTCCACGCCCTTGTCCTCGGCGGCCTGCAGCGCTTCCTTGACGACCGATATGAGTTTGTCGATCCCGTCGGACCCGATGGCCCCGCTCTCGTCGAGCAGCTGGGCCAGGCGCAGCTCCGCCTTGTGCGAGTGCGCGGGCAGCGGGCGCGCACCGGGGTGCGCGTCCACCACCAGCAGATGCACCGTGTTCGATCCCACGTCGAGGACACCGAGTCTCATGTACGGAACGCTACTGCCCGCCGGACCGTGCACCGCCCCCCGGTACGGTCCCGGCCTGGGTCCCGG
This sequence comes from Streptomyces sp. NPDC002779, assembly GCF_042888685.1. NCBI lineage: Bacteria > Bacillati > Actinomycetota > Actinomycetes > Kitasatosporales > Streptomycetaceae > Streptomyces > Streptomyces sp. NPDC002779. The sequence goes on along the minus strand of NZ_JBIAQC010000003.1, from coordinate 660,403 downwards.
GCGACTTACTCTGGACACGTGCCAAAGACGAAAAAGGCGAAGGACCAGAAGACGGCCAAATCATCCGGCGGTTCTTCGCAGGTGATGCTGTCGAAGAAGGCGAAGAAGAAGATCCTGGTCGCGGATGAGAAGGGGCTCGACTTCGCACGCGCGTGGGTGGAGTTCCCCGATCCGGGAGACGACGAGCAGATCTTCCGGTGCGATCTGACCTGGCTGACCTCTCGCTGGAACTGCATCTTCGGCAGCGGCTGCCAGGGCATCCAGCCGGGCCGCGCCGCGGATGGGTGCTGCACCCTGGGCGCCCACTTCTCCGACGAGGACGACGAGAAGCGGGTGGCGGAGCACGTGGCGAGGCTCACGCCGGAGATCTGGCAGCACCATGACGTGGGCACACAGACCGGGTGGATCTCGGAGGACGACGAGGGCTCCCGGCAGACCCGCCCCTACGAGGGCTCGTGCATCTTCCAGAACCGGCCCGGCTTCGCGGGCGGCGCGGGCTGCTCGCTGCACATCCTGGCCCTCGCGGAGGGCCGCGAGCCGCTGGAGACCAAGCCGGACGTCTGCTGGCAGCTTCCGGTCCGGCGGACCTACGACTGGATCGACCGGCCCGACGACACCCGGGTGCTGCAGGTGTCGATCGGCGAGTACGACCGCCGCGGCTGGGGCCCCGGCGGCCATGATCTGCACTGGTGGTGCACCTCGGCGACCTCGGCACACGGCGCCGGTGACCCGGTGTACGTCTCCTACCGGGCGGAGCTGACCGAGCTGATGGGCAAGGCCGGCTACGACCGCCTGGTCGAGCTGTGCGAGGAGCGGCTGGCCTCGCAGCTGCCGTTGCTCGCACCGCATCCGGCGGATCCGGTGGTCTGACGGCCCGCGGACTACGACGTGGACGGGCTCGGGTCGCCGCTGCTTTCCGGCGGCGCGGAACCGGACGGATCGGCCGAGTCGGACGGGGGCGGATCCGGGTCGGACGACGAGGGCGGCGGGTCGCTCGGGGTGGGGTCCGTGGGCGGCGGGTCGGTCGGGGTCGGCTCGGGGTCGGTGGGCGTCGGGTCCGGGGACGTCGGGGGCGGGTCGCTCGGCGTGGGATCCGTCGGCCGCGGATCGGGGTCGGAGGGCCCAGGGTCGGAGGGTCCTGGGTCGGAGGGGCTGGGCGCGGTGCCGTAGCCCTCGATGCGGACGACGGCTCCGGCGGGTGAGACGGCGACTCGTGCGGTCCAGTACCCGGACGGCTCGCGCAGCGGGTCGACGTACACCTTGATCGTCAACGATTCGCCGGGGGCGAGGGTTCCCGACGACCGGCTCAGGTAGAGCCAGTGGGCGCCGGTGGTGGCGGACCAGCGGACCGGGGCGTCGCCGGTCGCGGTCAGCGTGATGAGCGTGGTGTCGCCGCGGTGGCCCGCCGTGACCTCCAGGTGTCCCGCGCCCTTCTTCCCGGCCCCGGTGACGCTGATCACCTCCACCGTGACATCGGGCCTGCCACCCTTGGTGAAGCCGCCGCCGGGGCGGGCGCCGGCGTTGCCCGCGTTCTCGTAACCCCCGCCCGCCGCGGCGCTGTTCAGGGCGTCCGGGCCGTGCGCCTCGCTCGCGCCGGCCGCCCGGCCCTCGGTGGCCTCGCCGGTGGGCGTGCCCCGGTAGGCCGCCCACAGGGCCAGCACGGGGGCGGCGACGACGGTGGCGACGACGGTCGTCGTGACGGCACGCGCGCGGAGGCGGTCCCGGCGGGCGGCCCGGTCCTTGGGGTCCATCGGGAAGCCGCGGCGGTCGAAGCGGGGAGCAGTGCCCCGCGCGCGCGGGACGCGCGCCATGGCCACGCACAGGGCCGCGCGGGGTGCCTCCAGGACGGGCAGTTCGGCGGGGGTGACGGTGGCGCCGGGCCAGCGGCCGGGGACCGCGCGCTCGGCGGTGCGGCGGCAGTGGGGGCAGTCGTCGACGTGGCGCACCAGCTCGCGGCGCAGGGCGCTGCTGAGGACCAGCTGGTGGTCGCCGGTGAGGCGGGCGACGCCCGGGCAGCTGCCGGTCTCCACCACGGCGAGGGCCGCGCGCGTGCGCTCGACCTCGCAGGCGGCGGAGGCGAGCAGTTCGCGGGCGGCGGCGGGGTCCATGCCGAGGACGGCGGCGACCTCGTGGGCGGCGAGATGGTGGCGAACCGCGAGTTCGAGCGCCTCACGCTGCTCGGGAGTGGTCCCGGCGGCCTCCGGCCAGGCCAGCAGGGCGAGTTGGCGCCTGCGCTCCTCCTGGGCCTGCTCGGAGACGGGCGGGGTGACGGACTGCCGGGGGGTGCCGGAGCGGCCCGCCGCGTGACCGGCCTGACGTTTCTGCTTGGCCTCGGCCAGCTTGCGCAGACAGGACCAGCGGGCCAGCGCGTACAGCCAGGCGCGGCGGTCGGCGGCGGACTCGGGGACGCGCTGGCCCCGGCGCTCGGCCAGGGCGAGGACGTCGCCGAGGGCGGCGGTCGCGGTGTCGTGGTCGCACAGGACGGAGAGGCAGTAGGTGAACAGGCCGTCCAGGTACGGCTCGTAACGCGCGGGCGGGCGCTGCGCGAGGGTGCGCGCGGCGCCTCGGTCGCGCGCCTCGCGGTGCGCTCGGTGTGCGCCGGTGGTGCGGGTCGTGGTCTCCGGTCGGCTGCTCATCACCCGTGGACCGTAGGCGGGTCGGGGAGGCGGCTTCCTCCACCTTGAGCACATTTAATCCGTACGGGTGAAACGATCCCTCATAAGGGGACACCGGCCTCGGATTCCATGGCCGGTTCCCATGGGTCGTGGCCGGTTCGTGAGGCCGGCCGGGGTGGTGCGGGGCGGTTCCCGCTCCCCCGCGGCCGCTCGGCACCGGCGGCGCCGAGGGCATTGTCAGTGGGGGCCTATACCGTTCCGTCCATGGCCACCCGTACGAAGTCCGCCAAAGAGCGTCCGTCCTACCGCTGCACCGAGTGCGGGTGGCAGACGGCCAAGTGGCTCGGGCGGTGCCCGGAGTGCCAGGCCTGGGGCACCGTCGAGGAGTACGGCGCGCCCGCGGTCCGGACGACCGCGCCGGGGCGCGTCACCAGTTCCGCGCTGCCCATCGGGCAGGTCGACGGGCGGCAGGCGACCGCCCGGTCCACCGGCGTGCCCGAGCTGGACCGGGTGCTCGGCGGCGGGCTGGTGCCGGGGGCCGTGGTGCTGCTCGCGGGTGAGCCCGGCGTCGGCAAGTCCACCCTGCTGCTGGACGTCGCGGCCAAGGCGGCCAGTGACGAACATCCCACGCTCTATGTCACCGGCGAGGAGTCGGCGAGCCAGGTGCGGCTGCGCGCCGACCGCATCAAGGCCCTGGCCGACCATCTGTACCTCGCCGCCGAGACCGACCTGTCGGCGGTGCTCGGCCACCTGGACGCGGTCAAGCCGTCCCTGCTGATCCTCGACTCCGTGCAGACGGTGGCCTCCCCCGAGATCGACGGCGCCCCGGGCGGCATGGCCCAGGTGCGGGAGGTGGCGGGGGCGCTGATCCGGGCCTCCAAGGAGCGCGGGATGTCCACGCTCCTGGTGGGCCATGTCACCAAGGACGGCGCCATCGCCGGACCCCGGCTGCTGGAACACCTGGTGGACGTCGTGCTGCACTTCGAGGGCGACCGGCACGCGCGCCTGCGCCTGGTGCGCGGCGTCAAGAACCGGTACGGCGCGACCGACGAGGTCGGCTGCTTCGAACTGCACGACGAGGGCATCACCGGACTTACCGACCCAAGCGGACTTTTCCTGACCCGGCGTGACGAACCGGTCCCCGGCACCTGTCTGACGGTCACCCTGGAGGGCCGCCGCCCGCTGGTCGCCGAAGTGCAGGCGCTCACCGTCGACTCGCAGATCCCCTCCCCGCGCCGCACCACCTCCGGTCTGGAGACCTCCCGGGTCTCGATGATGCTGGCCGTACTGGAACAGCGGGGCCGGATCAGCGCCCTGGGCAAGCGGGACATCTACTCCGCGACGGTCGGCGGAGTGAAACTCTCGGAGCCCGCCGCGGACCTCGCCATCGCCCTCGCGCTGGCCAGCGCGGCCAGTGACACCCCGCTGCCGAAGAACCTGGTCGCGATCGGCGAAGTGGGCCTTGCGGGCGAGGTCAGACGGGTCACGGGCGTCCAGCGCCGGCTCTCCGAAGCACACCGCCTGGGCTTCACCCACGCGCTCGTACCGGGCGATCCCGGGAAGGTCCCCGCGGGCATGAAGGTACTGGAAGTCGCGGACATAGGGGACGCCCTGCGCGTGCTTCCGCGCTCCCGTCGGCGAGAGGCCCCACGGGACGACGAGGACCGCCGGTAGACTTTGCCCTGGTCTCGCCCGTCCGTACGAACCGAGTATGCGAAACGGGAGCGCCCCAGAACTTGCGACCGGAGGAGTGCAGTGGCAGCCAACGACCGGGCAGCAGCTCCCGGAAAGTCCGGTGGGAGCTCCGGTGCCGATGCCCTGATGCGCGCCTCACTGAGCGCCGTGGCACCAGGCACGGCACTGCGCGACGGCCTTGAGCGGATCCTCCGCGGCAACACCGGAGGGCTCATCGTGCTGGGCTCCGACAAGACCGTCGAAGCCATGTGCACCGGCGGATTCGTCCTGGACGTCGAGTTCACGGCCACCCGCCTGCGGGAGCTGTGCAAGCTCGACGGCGGCATCGTGCTCTCCTCCGACCTGTCCAAGATCCTGCGCGCGGGAGTGCAGCTGGTGCCGGATCCGACGATCCCCACCGAGGAGACAGGCACCCGGCACCGTACGGCGGACCGGGTCAGCAAGCAGGTCGGGTTCCCCGTGGTCTCCGTCTCGCAGTCCATGCGGCTGGTCGCGCTCTACGTCGACGGGCAGCGGCGGGTGCTGGAGGACTCGGCGGCGATCCTGTCCCGGGCGAACCAGGCGCTGGCGACCCTGGAGCGGTACAAGCTGCGGCTCGACGAGGTCGCGGGCACGCTGTCGGCGCTGGAGATCGAGGACCTCGTGACGGTCCGGGACGTCTCGGCCGTCGCGCAGCGGCTGGAGATGGTGCGGCGGATCGCCACCGAAATCGCCGAGTACGTGGTGGAGCTGGGCACCGACGGACGGCTGCTGGCGCTTCAGCTGGACGAGTTGATCGCGGGCGTCGAGCCCGAGCGGGAGCTGGTCGTCCGGGACTACGTGCCCGAGCCGACGGCGAAGCGGTCCCGCACGGTCGAGGAGGCGCTGTACGAGCTGGACGCGCTGAGCCATGCGGAGCTGCTGGAAATGCCCACGGTGGCCCGGGCCTTGGGGTACACCGGGTCGCCCGAGGCGCTGGACTCGGCGGTGTCGCCGCGCGGGTTCCGGCTGCTGGCGAAGGTGCCGCGGCTGCCCGGGGCGATCATCGACCGCCTGGTGGAGCACTTCGGGGGACTGCAGAAGCTGCTCGCCGCGAGCGTGGACGACCTCCAGACCGTGGACGGCGTCGGCGAGGCCCGGGCCCGGAGCGTGCGCGAGGGGCTGTCGCGGCTGGCGGAGTCCTCGATCCTGGAGCGCTACGTCTGAGTTCGCAGCGTGCCGGTAGCCACCGGCACGCTGCTGGCAGGACCTAGTCCTTCGCCAGCACGAACGACGTCTGCGCCTTCGCGAAGCCCGGAGTCTTCGCTTCCACCAGGTAGGTGCCGGCCGCAGCCGAACCCGCCGGGGGCGTGGCGCACCGATCGGCGCTCGGCTTGCGGTCCCACTTGACGGCGTAGGTGACGCTGCTGTCGGCCGCGACCCGGAACATCAGGTGGCCGGCGGTCCTGGGGCAGTCCGCCGAGGACCAGTACTCCTCGTCGCCGCCCGCCTGAGTGATCGTCACCACCGCGTTCTTCGGGCCCAGATCGACCTTGCAGTCGCTCCCCGACGAGTTGGTCGCCGTGAGCCGAAGCGTCGGCGTCTCGCCGGGCCCGTAGGTGTTCCGGACACTCCGTACCGTCAACTTCACTGCGCCCGCAGTGCAGTTGGGCAGGGAAGAGCCCGCCGGAAGCGCGTCGCCCGCCCCCACGCCGGTACCGCCGCCCGTCGAGCCGCCGCCCGCGCTGCCGTCGGAGGAACCGGAACCCGACCCGTCCCCGGACCCCGCCGCATCGCCGGAGCCAGAGCCAGATCCGGAGCCGGAACCGTCACCGGACCCCGAGTCCGATCCCGACCCCCCGCCGGTCTCCTCGTCGCCCGACTCGTCCCGCCCGCCCGGGGCTTGGCTGATCGCCGGCCCGGAGCCGGACGGTCCCGGCGTGATCGTCGAGGGTGCGGGATTCTTGCCGTTGCCTCCGTCGGCGCCGTTGTCGCCGCCTCCGCCCGAGGCGAGCACCCAGGCGATCAGCAGCGCCAACAGGGCGAGCACGGACAGCAGTACGGCCCTCCGACGCCAGTAGATGGAGGAGGGAAGCGGCCCGACCGGATTGCGCAGAGATCCCACGGCGCAAACTGTACGAGAGATCGGCGCGTTAGCCGGCGCCACCCGCCGCCCCGGGCCGCAACTTTTCCGGATCATCATCCCGGACCGTCACCCCAACCGCCGTACCCACCCCGGCCTTTGGTGGGGTCGGGCGCGCGACGGTCGCAGCACGTTACGGTACCGGCCCGACGATCACCGTCCGTGATCACGGTCCGCGGGACCCGCCGTACCTCCAAGGGGTGGCGGTCCCCCCGTGCCCCCGCCCCCGCATGGCAGGATCGGTAGGGCCATGACTGCGCCCACGAAGCCCGACGCCCTCCCGGCCGCCCCCTCCGACTCCCCCGGCGGCGAGCCCCTGCACACCCCCGTCATCGACTGGTTCGACGGCCACGCCCGCGATCTGCCCTGGCGGCGGCCCGAAGCCGGGCCGTGGGGGGTGATGGTCAGCGAGTTCATGCTGCAGCAGACGCCCGTGAACCGGGTCCTGCCCGTCTACGAGCAGTGGCTCGCCCGCTGGCCGCGCCCCGCCGACCTGGCCGCCGAGGCCCCCGGCGAGGCCGTGCGCGCCTGGGGCCGGCTCGGCTATCCGCGCCGCGCGCTGCGGCTGCACGGCGCCGCGGTCGCGATAACGGAACGGCACGGCGGCGACGTACCGACCGACCACGCGCAGCTCCTGGCGCTGCCCGGGATCGGCGAGTACACGGCGGCGGCGGTCGCCTCCTTCGCGTACGGGCAGCGGCACCCGGTGCTCGACACCAACGTCCGTCGCGTCTTCGCGCGGGCGGTGACCGGCGTGCGGTACCCGCCGAACGCCACCACCGCCGCCGAGCGCAGGCTCGCCCGCGCGCTGCTGCCCGAGGACGAGCGGACCGCCGCGCGCTGGGCCGCAGCCTCCATGGAGCTGGGCGCGCTGGTGTGCACGGCGAAGAACGAGTCGTGCCACCGCTGCCCGATCGCCGCGCAGTGCGCCTGGCGGCTCGCGGGCAAGCCGGAGCACGAGGGACCGCCGCGCCGCGGCCAGACCTACGCCGGCACCGACCGCCAGGTCCGCGGCAAGCTGCTCGCCGTGCTCCGCGAGGCGCACGCGCCCGTGCCGCAGGCGGTCCTGGACCGCGTATGGCACGAGCCGGTACAGCGCGCCCGGGCGCTGGACGGTCTGGTGGCGGACGGTCTGGTGGAGCCGCTGCCCGGTGGTTCGTATCGGCTGCCGTTGACCTGACGCGACCGACAAATCACCCCGTACCACACCAATGCAGTGCGCTCCTTTACCCCTGGCCTACTTCCGTTACACAACCGACGGACAGCCGATTGCCAGCCGCGGGCTGCTTCGGACACCGCCGTGACAACGCCTCCGTAGCTTCAGTGCCGTGCCCGACGGGGTGGCACGGCAGCGAGTACACGGGGAAGCGGAGGCGGTCAACATGGCGCAGGGCGAGGTGCTCGAATTCGAGGAGTACGTCCGCACCCGGCAGGACGCGTTGCTGCGCAGCGCGCGCCGGCTGGTCCCGGACCCCGTGGACGCCCAGGACCTCCTCCAGACGGCACTGGCCCGGACGTACGGCCGCTGGGAGACCATCGAGGACAAGCGGCTCGCCGACGCCTACCTGCGCCGGGTGATGATCAATACGCGGACCGAGTGGTGGCGGGCGCGCAAGCTGGAGGAGGTGCCGACCGAGCAGCTCCCGGACGCCTCGGTCGACGACTCCACCGAGCAGCACGCGGACCGCGCCCTGCTGATGGACGTCCTGAAGGTGCTCGCCCCCAAGCAGCGCAGTGTGGTCGTGCTGCGACACTGGGAGCAGATGTCCACGGAGGAGACGGCCGCCGCCCTCGGCATGTCGGCCGGAACGGTCAAGAGCACGCTGCACCGGGCGCTCGCCCGGCTCCGCGAGGAGCTGGAGAGCCGCGATCTGGGCGCACGCGCGCTGGAGCGTGAGGAGCGGGAGCGTTGCGCGGCCTAGCCAGTGCGGCCACCGGGACGACCGGGCCCCGGGGGACCTCCCAGGCGGTGATCACGGCGGTGGCCGTGTTCGCCGCCCTCGCCCTTTTCACCTCAGCCTGCGGCACCGGCGGCACCGGCGCCCGCGACGAGGGCCCGGCACACGACGAGGCCGTGGCGGGCGCGGCCGTGGCCCCGCAGGGCTCGCCCTCGCCGTCGGCGGCCGGACGCCCCGGGGCGACCGAGCTCGTCCGGCTGATCAAGGCGGACCCGAAGGTGTCGACCGAGGTCAAGCGCGGCCTCAAGCCCTGCGCCGCCGACGCCTACCCCCTCGACACGTCCTTCGGCGACCTGACCGGCGGCACCGCCGACGATGTCGTCGTCAACGTCCTGACCTGCGGAGACGGTGTCGGCGTCGGCTCGTATGTGTATCGCGAGCAGAACGGCGCGTACGAGAATGTGTTCAAGGCGGAGGAACCGCCGGTGTACGCGCAGATCGACCGCGGTGATCTGGTGGTGAGCAAGCAGGTGTACGAGAAGGGCGACCCGGTGTCGAGTCCGTCCGGCGAGAACGTGATCACGTACCGCTGGCGCCAGGGCCGCTTCGCCCAGGAGTACTTCTGGCACAACGACTACGGCACGGTCGTCGGCGACGCGCCCTCGCCGGTGCCGGAGGCCTGAGCGCGGCCGGGATGAACCGATCGGGCGCTCGAATGAACCGATCGGGCGCTCGGACCGATCTCCTAGTAGGACACCCACCACCACGAGGACTGAGAGCACCGGGATGGCAGACCAGACCCACGTTCTGTTCGTCGAGGACGACGACGTCATCCGCGAGGCCACCCAGCTCGCCCTGGAGCGGGACGGCTTCGCGGTCACCGCCATGCCCGACGGCCTGTCGGGCCTGGAGGCGTTCCGGGCGGACCGGCCCGACATCGCCCTGCTGGACGTGATGGTGCCCGGACTGGACGGCGTCAGCCTGTGCCGGCGGATCCGGGACGAGTCGACCGTGCCGGTGATCATGCTGTCGGCGCGTGCCGACTCCATCGACGTCGTGCTGGGTCTGGAGGCGGGCGCGGACGACTACGTCACCAAGCCGTTCGACGGTGCCGTGCTGGTCGCGCGCATCCGCGCGGTGCTGCGCCGGTTCGGGCACGCGAGCGGCGGTGACCGGGGCGAGGAGCCGGGGGCGGCGGCGGCCGGCGGGGTGCTGACCTTCGGTGAGCTGGAGATCGACACCGAGGGCATGGAGGTGCGCCGGGCGGGCCGGACGGTCGCGCTCACGCCGACCGAGATGCGGCTGCTGCTGGAGTTTTCCTCCGCGCCGGGCACCGTGCTCTCCCGGGACAAGCTCCTGGAGCGGGTGTGGGACTACGGCTGGGGCGGGGACACCCGGGTCATCGACGTTCATGTGCAGCGGCTGCGCACGAAGATCGGCCAGGACCGGATCGAGACGGTCCGCGGCTTCGGCTACAAGCTCAAGGCCTGAACGGGGCGGGGAATGCGGGGGATCACCTGGCGCCGCGCGGATCTGCGCGCGGCCGATATCCGTACCGGGCTGAAGTGGAAGCTGAGTGCGGCCATCGCGCTGGTCGGCGCGCTGGTGGCGGTCGCGCTCAGCCTGGTCGTGCACAACGCGGCGCGGGTGTCGATGCTGGACAACGCGCGCGATCTCGCCGACGAGCGGATCCAGATCGCGCAGCGCAACTACGAGCTGTCCGGGCGCCCGAACTTCCCGAACGTCAAGGTCGACGACCGGCGGCTGCCCGAGCCGCTGCGGGAGAAGGTCGAGCAGGGGCGGCGGGCGACGTACGTCACCGACGCGGACGGCGGACCGGACATCTGGGCGGCCGTGCCGGTGCAGGACGGGCGGGTGCTGTCCCTGCACACCGGGTTCACCGACCGCAGCACCGACATCCTCAACGACCTCGACCAGGCCCTGGTGATCGGCTCCATCGCGGTCGTCCTCGGTGGCAGCGCGATCGGTGTGCTGATCGGCGGGCAGATGTCGCGCCGGCTGCGCAAGGCGGCGGCCGCGGCGGGGCAGGTCGCCCAGGGCGAGCCGGACGTGCGGGTGCGGGACGCGATCGGCGGCGTGGTCCGGGACGAGACGGACGATCTCGCGCGGGCGGTGGACGCGATGGCGGACGCGCTCCAGCAGCGGCTGGAGGCGGAGCGGCGGGTCACCGCGGACATCGCGCACGAGCTGCGTACCCCGGTGACCGGGCTGCTCACCGCGGCGGAGCTGCTGCCGCCGGGCCGGCCGACCGAGCTGGTCCTGGACCGGGCGAAGGCCATGCGCACGCTGGTGGAGGACGTCCTGGAGGTGGCCCGGCTCGACGGCGCCTCGGAGCGGGCGGAGCTGCAGGACATCCTGCTGGGCGAGTTCATCACCCGACGGGTCGCGGCGAAGGATCCGCACGCCGAGGTCCGCGTCGTGCACGAGTCGGAGGTCACCACCGACCCGCGGCGCCTGGAGCGCGTGCTGTTCAACCTCCTCGCCAACGCCTCCCGGCACGGCAAACCGCCGGTCGAGGTCACCGTCGAGGGGCGGGTCATCCGGGTCCGCGACCACGGCCCCGGGTTCCCGGAGGCGCTGCTCGCGGAGGGGCCGAGCCGGTTCCGCACCGGGAGCAGCGACCGGGCCGGCCGCGGGCACGGGCTGGGCCTGACCATCGCGGCCGGCCAGGCCCGGGTCCTCGGCGCCCGCCTCACCTTCCGCAACATCCGCCCGGCCGGCGCCCCGGAGCACGTACCGGCGGAGGGGGCGGTGGCGGTCCTGTGGCTCCCGGAACACGCACCGACGAACACGGGGAGCTACCCGATGCTGCCGTAACCCGCGGCAAGCCGAGCGATACGGACGAACACGGGGAGCTACCAGATGCTGCCGTTAGCCCCCGGCAAGCCGAGCGATACGGACGAACACGGGGAGCTACCAGATGCTGCCGTTAGCCCCCGGCAAACCGAGCGATACGGCCACGGGAGCCGACCGGATGCCACTGGGGAAACCTGGCAGGCACCGCCGTAGAACTCGGCCCGGTGCCGCCGCGTGGGCCTGCCCGATGCCGCCACGCGGACCTGCCGACGCCGCAGCAGAAGCCGCCCCGTCACCGCCGAGCACACCTGACCGGTCCCGCCGAGCGGAGCTGTCGGAGCTGCCACGCAGACCCGCCCGGGCCCGCCGAGCGGAGTTCTCGGATGCCGCTGCGCAGACCTGCCCCGCCACGCCGAGCAAAGCCACCGGATGCCGCTGCGCAGACCCGCCGACCCCGCCGCAGAAGCCCACCCGACACCGCCGAGCACACCTGGGCCGACCCCGCCGTAGAACCCAACCCAATACCACCGCGTAGACCTGCCCCGCCACGCCGAGCGGAGCCACCGGATGCCGCTGCGCAGACCCGCCCGACCCCGCCGCAGAAGCCCACCCGACACCGCCGAACGCACCTGGGCCGACCCCGCCGTAGAACCCAACCCAATACCACCGCGCAGATCTGCCGATGCCACCGCGCGGACCCGCCGATACCGCCGTAGAAGCCAGCCGCCGAGCAGACCCGGCCCCTGCCGCCGCGCCGACCCGCCGATACCGCCCCGCCGCCCGCCGACGCCCCCGCAGAACCCAGCCCCCGAGCACCCCCGCCCGCTCCCGGCGGCGTCAGACCGCCTCCGCCACCGGTGCCGTCGGCGTCGGGGCGTCGTCCTTCGGGCCCGCCCCCTTCAGCGGGACCTCCTTCACGAAGACCGCGGCGATCAGGGAGACCACCGCCACCACGGCCCCGAGCAGGAACGCCGAGTGGGTGCCCGCGGACACCGCGTGCTGGTACGCCTCCCGCGCCGCCTCCGGCAGCTTCGCCAGGCTCGCCGCGTCCAGTTGCGCGGACTGCTCGGTCACCTGGGAGCCGAGGGAGCCGGCCCGTTCGGCCATGACGTCGCCGACCCGGTGGTTGAACAGCGCGCCCATGATCGCGACGCCGAAGGAGGAGCCGAGGGTGCGGAAGAGGGTGGTGGAGGAGGACGCGACGCCCATGTCCTTCATCTCCACGCTGTTCTGCGCCACCAGCATGGTGATCTGCATCAGACAGCCCATGCCGAGACCGACCACGGCCATGAACACCCCGGAGACCAGCCGCGAGGTCCCGGTGTCCATCGTGGACAGCAGGTACAGCCCGACGACCATCAGCACACTGCCGACGACCGGGAAGACGTAGTAGCGCCCGGTGTTGGTGGTCACCCGGCCCGCGACCATCGAGGTCACCAGCATCGCGCCGAGCATCGGCAGGAGCAGCAGCCCGGAGTTCGTGGCGGACGCCCCCTGCACGGACTGCTGGTACAGCGGCAGGAAGAGCGTGGCGCCGAACATCACGAAGCCGGTAATGAAGCCGATGACGGACATCAGCGTGAAGTTGCGGCTGCGGAAGATGTGCAGCGGCAGCACCGGCTCCGCGGCCTTGGTCTGCCAGAACACGAACCCGACGAGCGCGGCGACGCCGATGCCGATCAGCTCCATGATCCGCGCGGACGTCCAGGCGTACTCGGTGCCGCCCCAGGTGGTGACCAGCACGATCGCGGTGATGCCGACGGTCAGCAGCGCGGCGCCCAGATAGTCGATCCGCGCCTGCGCCCGCTTCTTCGGCAGGTGCAGGACCGCGCTGATGGCGAGCAGGGCGACTATGCCGAGGGGGAGGTTGATGTAGAAGGCCCAGCGCCAGCCCCAGTGGTCGGTGATGGTGCCGCCGACCAGCGGTCCGCCGATCATCGCGAGCGCCATGACGCCGGCCATCATGCCCTGGTACTTGCCGCGCTCGCGGGGCGGGATCAGGTCGCCGATGATCGCCATCACGCCGACCATGAGTCCGCCCGCGCCGAGGCCCTGGACGGCCCGGAAGCCGATCAGCTGGCCCATGTCCTGGGCCATGCCGCTGAGCATGGAGCCGATCAGGAAGAGCACGATCGAGCCCATGAAGACGCCCTTGCGCCCGTACATGTCACCGAGCTTGCCCCACAGCGGGGTGGAGGCGGCGGTGGCGAGGGTGTACGCGGTGACGACCCACGAGAGATGTTCGAGCCCGCCCAGTTCACCCACGATCGTCGGCATCGCCGTACCGATGATCATGTTGTCGAGCATCGCCAGCATCATCGTGATCATGAGCGCGAGCAGGACCACCCGCACGCTCCTGGCCGGTTTCTCCGGTACCGCGTCCACGGCCTGTGTCTGCGCCATGACTCCCACTCCCCCAGCTCCCGCTACTTACTTGCCGACCGGCTAGTTGTCTACACTGCAGGAAAGTAGAGGCGTAACTAGCCGGGCGTCAAGTAAGTTTTTGCCAAGCGTCGAGGAGTACGAGGATGGGCGGCATGGGCGGCACGGATGGCACCAAGCAGGGGCGCCGCGGCAACACCCGCCAGCGCATCCAGGACGTGGCGCTCGCGCTCTTCGCCGAGCAGGGGTACGAGAAGACCTCGCTGCGGGAGATCGCCGAGCATCTCGACGTCACCAAGGCGGCGCTCTACTACCACTTCAAGACCAAGGAAGAGATCCTGGTCAGCATCTACGACGATCTGACCCGGCCGATCCTGGACCTGATCGAGTGGGGCAAGGGCCAGCCGCACACCCTGGAGACCAAGCAGGAGATCGTACGGCGCTACAACGACGCCCTGACCGACGCGGCCCCGCTGTTCCGCTTCATGCAGGAGAACCAGGCGACGGTACGGGAGCTGCGCGTCGGCGAGACCTTCAAGGAGCGCATGAAGGGCCTGCGGGAGATCATCATCGACCCCGACGCCCCGCTGGTCGAGCAGGTCCGCTACGTCAGCGCGATCTTCGCCCTGCACGCCGGGATGTTCTTCCTCCAGGACCTCGACGCGGATCCCGAGGACAAGCGCGAGGCCGTTCTGGAGGTGGCGATGGACCTGGTGATCCAGGCCCATCGCGGAAGCACGCGGGGTTAGAGCGACAGGCCCTTGGCGCGCAGGAAGGCCACCGGGTCGACGGCCGTGCCGTAGTTGGCGGTCGTACGGATCTCGAAGTGCAGGTGCGGGCCGCTGGAGTTGCCGGTGTTGCCGGACAGGGCGATGCGCTGGCCGGTCTTGACGATCTGGCCGGCCTTGACCTGGATCTTCGACAGGTGGGCGTACTGGGAGTACGTGCCGTTGCCGTGCTTGATGACGACGGCGTTGCCGTAGGCCGGGCCGTCACCGGCGCCGTTGGAACCGGCCTTGACCACGGTGCCGCCGCGGGCGGCGTAGACCTGGGTGCCGGTGGCGACGGCGAAGTCCTGGCCGCTGTGGGTGGACTGCCACATGCCGCCGCTCTGGGCGTAGCTCGCCGACTTCGTGTACTTCTTCACCGGCTTGACCCAGGAGGCGGCCTTGGCTGCCTTGGTCGCCTTGGTCGCCTTGGCGGTCGCGACGGCCTTCGCGGTCGTGGCGGTCTTCGCGGTCTGGGCGACGGCGGGCTCCGCGGCCGAGGCGACTCCGGCCCCCAGCACGACCGACGCCCCCAGGGCGGCGGCCACGGCGGCGACGCGAGTGCGGAGCGTGGACGTACGGGAAGAACGGACGGAGACGCGCTGGGACATCGAAAACCTCGTGAGGTGGGGGACATGAGAACCACCCGGCGCTCAGACAGCTGCCGGATGGGGCCACTCCTTGGTACCGCCGAGGCCCATCCCCGCCCAAACCCCCCATCTACGAGTCAAGCTAGTACTTGACCGTAAAACCGTCTTCCTTCTTGACACAGCTCTCATCCAGGACGAATCAGTCCATGACTGGAAAAGCGGGGTGGAGGTTCCGGGCCAAAAGTCCTTTTTGCCCGAACGGACCTTTCCACTACTCCGCCTAGTAACGGACAAATCGCCTGTGCGGCATGTCACCGGGCCCCAAGATCCAGGGACGCCGGAATGTGACCGGCGCTACGCTGACCTGCGTTCATGTGACGACGGGGGAGGGCGGGTTGGACCCGGCAGTACTCGGCGCCAGGCTGGCGTCCGGCTTGATCGGTCCGCTGGTGCGCAAGCTGTTCGTCAAGGAGGGCCCGGGCGCGGCCCTGGTCGACCGGCCGGTCCGGCTCTCGGCGCTGGTGTCCTTCCGGGGCGAGCGGAGCACCCTGGACCGGCCCGCCCTGCACAAGCTCTCCGCCGAGCTGGTCCGCCAGGCCCTCAAGGGCGGTGAGCGGCCCATCGGCGCCGACGAGGAACAGGCCGTCGCGCACGCCCTCACCGACACCCTGTACGCCCTGGGCGACCTGGCCATGACGGACGTGCAGGCGGTGGACCTCGGGCACGAGCACCTGGCCACGGCCCTGCGCCGCGCGAGCGGCCACCCGGACCGCGAACTCTCCTATGACGCAGGTCACTTCTACGCCCGCCTGCTCACCTCCGCCTGCCTGCACATCGTGCACTTCTTCACCCAGCGCTCCGCCTTCGTCCCCCGCACCCTGGTCGAGCAGTCCCGGCGCCAGCGCGAGCTCATCGCCAAGGTCGACGAGCTGATCGCCCGCACCCCGCCCACCGGCGGCACCGACACCGCCTTCGAGCGGCGCTATCTGTCGTACGTCCCCACCAGGCACGGCCGGCTCACGATCTACGGCATCGACCTGGCCCACTCCCCCGACCGCTGGCCCCTGGACGCCGCCTACCTCAGCCTCCAGGCCCTCGGCCCCGCCGAGGACGACCGCGCCACCGGCCCCGGCGGGCTGCACATCGCCTCCGCCGACGGCGCCCTCCCAGCCGAACAGGCCTTCGCGGAACACGACCGGGTGCTGCTGCGCGGGGTGGCCGGCTCCGGCAAGACCACCCTCGTGCAGTGGCTCGCGGTGACCGCGGCCCGCGGCGAGCGCGGCGACCGGGTCCCGTTCGTCCTGCCGCTGCGCACCCTGGTCCGCCGGGGCCTCCCGGCGCCCGACGCCTTCTTGTCCGCCGTGCAGGTCCCCTTCCACGGGAACCAGCCGGACGGCTGGGCCGACCGTGTCCTGACCGCCGGCCGGGGGCTGCTGCTGGTCGACGGCATCGACGAGATACCCGAGCGCGAACGGGAACGCACCCGCCGCTGGCTGCGCGACCTCCTCGACGTCTACCCCGGCAACCAGTGGCTGGTCACCTCCCGCCCCTCCGCCGTGCACGAGGACTGGCTCTCCGCGGACGGCTTCGCGGAGCTGGCGCTCACCCCGATGAGCCAGGACGACGTCGCCGCGTTCATCGACCGCTGGCACGCGGCGGCCCGGATCGACGCGCCCGACCCGGAGCGCCTGGACGGGTACCGGCGCTCCCTGCTCGACGCCGTCCGCACCAAGCCGGACCTCGGGCGGCTCGCCACCAACCCGCTGATGTGCGGACTGATCTGCGCCCTGCACCGGGACCGGCGCGGGTATCTCCCGCACGGCCGCAAGGAGTTGTACGACGCCGCCCTGTCGATGCTGCTGGCACGGCGGGACGAGGAGCGGGACATGTTCCCGCCCGGGGAACCGGGCGGAGTGTTCCTCACGGAGCTGCCCCAGATCCAGCTGCTGCAGCGGCTCGCCTACTGGCTGATCCGCAACAACCAGTCCGAGCTGGACCGCGACCGCGCCGAGCGGATCATCGCCGACGTCCTGCCGTCCCTGCCGGTCGCCGGCGAGCAGGGCGACGCCGGTCAGATCCTGCGCCATCTGCTGGTCCGCAGCGGCCTGCTGCGCGAACCGGCCGCCGGGACCGTGGAGTTCGTCCACCGCACCTTCCAGGACTACCTGGGCGCCAAGGCCGCCGTGGAGGACGGCGACTTCGGACTGCTGGTGCGCGGCGCGGCGGACGAGCAGTGGGCGGACGTGCTCCGGATGGCGGTGGCGCATGCGCGCCCACGCGAACGGGCGGATCTGCTACGGGACTTGAGTACGGCGGCACAGCGGGCGGACGGAGCGGTGAGCGCGCGGATCCGGCTGCTGGCGCTGGCGTCCCTGGAGCACGCGACGGAGCTGGACCCGCGGGTGCGGGCGGAGGTCGAACGCAACGCGGCCTCGCTCATCCCGCCCCGCACCACGGAGGAAGCCCGCGCCCTGGCCTCCGTAGGACCGCTCGTCCTGGAGCTGCTGCCCGGCCCGGAGGGGCTGGACGAGGAGGAGGCGCGGGCGGTCGTCGTCACGGCGTCCCTCATCGGCACGGAGGCGGCACTGCCGGTGCTGGCCCGGTTCCGGAGCCATCCGGGGCTCGACGTACGCGCCCAGCTCTCCTGGAGCTGGTCCCGGTTCGCCACGCGCCGGTACGGCGAGGAGATCGTCGCGCATCTCCGGCAGGAGGAGCTGTTCTTCACCGCACGCTCGGCCGAACAGCTGCGTTTTCTGAGGCAGTTGGGCGGCAGGCCTTCGGTCCAGCTCGTCGGCGGTATCGCGGCGGACGAGATCGGCGCCGGGCTCGTCCCGGAGGCCACGACCGAACTCGTCCTGCGTGCCAATGACGAGCTGCGTGATCTGAGGTGCCTGGCGGGCCTGCACCGGCTGAGCTATCTGGACGTGAGCAGATGCTCCCACCTGGAGAGTCTGTCCGCGGTGGCCCGTCTCCCGCTGATCTGGCTCTCCCTGGACCTGCTGCCCCGGGGCCTCGACCTGTCCGTCCTCGCCGGCTCGCCGACGCTGGACCAGCTCGACCTCGGTGTCCTGCTGGAGGGCGCCTCCCTCGACGAGGCGCTGCCGCGGGACCTGGGACTGCGCTACCTGCGCTTCACCAAGCACGCTCTGGAGCTGACCGGCCTGCGCGGCCTGCGTCACTTCCGCTCGCTGAAGCGGCTGAGCCTCGCCAAGCTGACCTCCGCGCTCTCCCCCGCCGACCACGAGGAGATCGCCCGGCTCCCGGAGTTGCGGCATCTGCACATCGACTGGCAGCACAACGGCGGCTGGCAGGGCCCGCCCCTGCCGGGGGTCACCCACCTCCGCCTCAACAACCTCCAGGGCACCGAGGATCTGTCAGCCGTCCCGGACCGGTTCCCCGACCTGCGCTCGGTCACCGTCGTCTACGCCCCGGACGTCACCGAGATCCCCCCGGCCGTCCTCGCCCCCCTCCCGGTGACCCCGTCCTTCGAACGGATCCGCCGCGTCGTGTGACGCGCACGCCTCTAGCCACCTACCGTCCAGTAACCCTACGGTTCCCCTCGCGCCACCCGCTCGCACGAACATGCACACGACATGCCGGCCGTACGCGAAGGGACCCCCACCCACATGACCACCCGACGCCCCTGGGCGCTCCGCACAGGTGCCACCGCCGCCTCCGCCGCCGCCCTGGTGGCTTTCGCCGTACCCGCGCAGGCCGCGACGAGCACCGGCACCCCGACCGTCGCCACCGCCGCCGCCACCGCGGACGTCGACTACGACACCTGGCAGAAGGACTGCCGGCTGGTGATGAACCAGGCACTGCCCCAGCTGCAGCAGCGGATCGCGAACCCCAGGCCGGGCGAGAAGCAGGCGATCGTGCTCGACATAGACAACACCAGCCTGGAGACCGACTTCGGCTTCAGCTACCCCCAGCCGGCCAACAAGCCGGTCCTGGAGGTCGCCAAGTACGCGCAGGAGCACGGCGTCGCCCTGTTCTTCGTGACCGCCCGCCCGGGGATCATCCAGTCGGTCACGGACTACAACCTCAAGTACCGCGGCTACAAGGTCGCCGGACTCTACGTCCGCGGCTTCCTCGACCTGTTCAGGAACGTCGGCGACTACAAGACGGCCCAGCGCGTCGACATCGAGAACAAGGGCTACACGATCATCGCGAACATCGGCAACAGCTCCACCGACCTCTCGGGCGGCCACGCCGAGAAGACGTACAAGTTGCCGGACTACGACGGCCAGCTGTCCTGAGCGACGGCATGAAAAGGGGCTGCCCCAGGACGAGGTCCCGGGGCAGCCCCTTTGGTTCAAGCCCAGCGCGGCGGCTAGGCCTCCTTGCTCAGGTTGGGCCCGGCACCGCCGGCCGCCTGCTCGATCGGCGGGACGTCGGGCAGCGCCGACTTCTCCTCACCGCGGAAGGTGAAGGTCTGGGTCTCGCCCTCGCCCTCGGTGTCCACGACCACGATGTGACCGGGGCGCAGCTCGCCGAAGAGGATCTTCTCCGACAGCGTGTCCTCGATCTCGCGCTGGATGGTGCGGCGCAGCGGACGCGCACCCAGCACCGGGTCGTAACCCTTCCTGGAGAGCAGCTCCTTGGCGGACTGGGAGAGCTCGATGCCCATGTCCCGGTCCTTCAGGCGCTCGTCCACCTTGCCGATCATCAGGTCGACGATCGCGAGGATGTCGGCCTGGGTCAGCTGCGGGAAGACGACCACGTCGTCGACGCGGTTGAGGAACTCGGGCCGGAAGTGCTGCTTGAGCTCGTCCGAGACCTTGTTCTTCATGCGCTCGTAGTTGGTCTTCTTGTCGCCCGAGGCCGCGAAGCCCAGGTTGAAGCCCTTGGAGATGTCCCGGGTGCCGAGGTTGGTCGTCATGATGATGACCGTGTTCTTGAAGTCCACGACCCGGCCCTGGGAGTCGGTCAGCCGACCGTCCTCCAGGATCTGCAGCAGCGAGTTGAAGATGTCCGGGTGGGCCTTCTCGACCTCGTCGAAGAGGACCACGGAGAACGGCTTGCGGCGGACCTTCTCGGTCAGCTGGCCGCCCTCTTCGTAGCCCACGTAGCCGGGGGGCGAACCGAAGAGCCGGGAGACCGTGTGCTTCTCGCTGAACTCCGACATGTCGAGGGAGATCAGCGCGTCCTCGTCGCCGAAGAGGAACTCGGCGAGCGCCTTGGACAGCTCGGTCTTACCGACACCGGAGGGGCCGGCGAAGATGAACGAGCCACCGGGACGCTTGGGGTCCTTCAGACCCGCACGGGTACGACGGATCGCCTTCGACAGCGCCTTGACGGCGTCGACCTGGCCGATGACCCGCTTGTGGAGCTCGTCCTCCATGCGGAGCAGACGCGAGGACTCCTCCTCGGTCAGCTTGAAGACCGGGATGCCGGTGGCGGTCGCGAGGACCTCGGCGATCAGCTCGCCGTCGACCTCGGCGACGACGTCCATGTCGCCGGCCTTCCACTCCTTCTCCCGCTTGGCCTTCGCGGCGAGGAGCTGCTTCTCCTTGTCACGCAGGGAGGCGGCCTTCTCGAAGTCCTGCGAGTCGATCGCGGACTCCTTGTCCCGGCGGACCCCGGCGATCTTCTCGTCGAACTCGCGCAGGTCCGGCGGCGCGGTCATCCGGCGGATGCGCATCCGGGAACCGGCCTCGTCGATCAGGTCGATCGCCTTGTCCGGCAGGAAGCGGTCCGAGATGTACCGGTCGGCCAGGGTGGCGGCCTGGACCAGCGCCTCGTCGGTGATGGAGACGCGGTGGTGCGCCTCGTACCGGTCACGCAGACCCTTGAGGATCTCGATCGTGTGCGGCAGCGACGGCTCGGCGACCTGGATGGGCTGGAAGCGGCGCTCCAGGGCCGCGTCCTTCTCCAGGTGCTTGCGGTACTCGTCGAGCGTGGTGGCACCGATGGTCTGGAGCTCACCGCGGGCCAGCATCGGCTTGAGGATGCTGGCGGCGTCGATCGCGCCCTCGGCGGCACCCGCACCCACCAGGGTGTGGAGCTCGTCGATGAACAGGATGATGTCGCCGCGGGTGCGGATCTCCTTGAGCACCTTCTTCAGGCGCTCCTCGAAGTCACCGCGGTAGCGGGAGCCGGCGACCAGGGCGCCGAGGTCCAGGGTGTAGAGGTGCTTGTCCTTGAGGGTCTCGGGCACCTCGCCCTTGACGATGGCCTGGGCGAGGCCCTCGACGACGGCGGTCTTGCCGACACCGGGCTCACCGATCAGGACCGGGTTGTTCTTGGTCCGGCGGGACAGCACCTGCATGACCCGCTCGATCTCCTTCTCGCGCCCGATGACCGGGTCGAGCTTGGATTCGCGGGCCGCCTGGGTGAGATTGCGGCCGAACTGGTCGAGGACCAGGGAGGTCGAGGGCGTGCCCTCGGCCGGGCCGCCCGCCGTGGCGGCCTCCTTGCCCCCGGAGTAGCCGGAGAGCAGCTGGATGACCTGCTGCCGCACCCGGTTGAGATCTGCGCCCAGCTTGACGAGGACCTGGGCGGCGACGCCCTCGCCCTCGCGGATCAGGCCGAGCAGGATGTGCTCCGTGCCGATGTAGTTGTGGCCCAGCTGAAGAGCCTCGCGGAGCGAAAGCTCCAGGACCTTCTTGGCACGGGGGGTGAAGGGGATGTGCCCGGACGGGGCCTGCTGGCCCTGGCCGATGATCTCCTCCACCTGCTGGCGGACCGCCTCGAGCGAAATCCCGAGGCTCTCAAGGGCCTTGGCGGCGACACCCTCACCCTCGTGGATCAGGCCCAGGAGGATGTGCTCGGTGCCGATGTAGTTGTGGTTGAGCATCCGGGCTTCTTCCTGAGCCAGGACGACAACCCGCCGCGCGCGGTCGGTGAACCTCTCGAACATCGTTAATCGCTCCTCAGAGCGGTCAGGCAGTGGGGGGAACTTCCCCTCCCTGTCCTTCCGCAGCTTAGTCCCGCAAGCGGGGACCGCTCATTCCAACTGCCGACACCGTCGATGGCCTCCTGACCCCGCTAACGCCGACATCTCCTCCAACCCGATGGTGCGAGACGATGTTCCCGCAGGCCAGGCAGTTACCCGCTTCGCCAGTACGCCGATGGCGAACGTGAGACGCCCGGTCCTGCGTGTCGCCCCCTCCCACTAGGGATGTCTTACCCGCAGGCACCGACAGTCCATGCCGCGCAGACCCGTTCCCTCCGCTACGGGCGAACAACCTCGCTCCTCCGCGCACCCCCGCACGCCCCCTCCATCGGCACTCTGTGCATTCGCAAGACCACCCAGCGTAACCCGGACGCTCTTCGGACGGTTGCACTTGGCATGGTTGGCACCCCCCGCCCGGTCACCACGGTCCCGTCCCCCCGCCGGCCGCTCGATCCGAGCGATCAGGTCCGCCGGTGGTACGAGAACGAACTGGGGTGGCCGACAGTGCCCGGGAGCCCGCTGGGGCTGCGGCTGGGCGAGCGCTTCGACGTCCTGGACGTGCCGGCCGAGGCGGGCCGCGCGGCGCTGCGTCATCTGGCGCCGGGTTCTCCGGTGGCGATGCGGGGCGACCGGATGCGGCTGCTGGTGGCCGCGGGCAGCGCGGAGGAGCTGCCCGGGGTGCTGGCCTGGCTGGAGTGGGGCGGGCTCGCCCTCGATCTCACGGTGACCGGCGAGGGCGGCGTCATAGAGGCGCCGGAACCCGGTGGGGCGGGGGCAACCGACAGGCGGCCGTCCCGGGGCCACGCCGGCACGCCGCAGGGGGCCGCTGTCTGGCTGCGGCCCCCCGAGCCGGGGCGCGAGGTCGAGGCCTCGCTGCCGACGCTGTCGGCCTTGGGGGGCGGTGGGGGCGCCCCCGATCTCGTACGACTGCTGGACACGGTGGCCACCCAGTGCCACCGGCTGCGGCTGCGGCGCTTGTGCGCTCAGCCGTTGGCCTTCTCGTAAGCCTCGCGAATGGACGCGGGAACACGGCCGCGGTCGTTGACGTCGTAGCCGTTCTCCTTCGCCCAGGCACGGATCTGGGCGGTGTCCTGGCTGCCGCCGGACGCGGCACGTGCCTTTCCACGCCCACCCGAAGCACGGCCTCCGGTACGCCGACCACCCTTCACGTAAGGCTCGAGAAGGCCACGGAGCTTGTCCGCATTGGCGGTCGTGAGGTCGATCTCGTACGTCTTGCCGTCCAGCGCGAACGTCACGGTCTCGTCCGCCTCGCCACCGTCGAGGTCGTCGACAAGAAGGACCTGAACCTTCTGTGCCACCGGATTTCCTTTCATCGATAACTTGAGGACTGGGGCCCGCGGCGTCCGCCGTTTCGCCGTCCCCTTGTTATATGCAGTACTGCAGTACGTCGGAAAGCAAACCGCTTTTGCTGGAAAAACACAAACCCCTGGCAGAGACTCACAGCCCGCTCCCCGCCCGGAAACATGCGCGTTTCGGACATAGGGCACCGGGAGTCCGGTTCGGCTTACCCGGCGATCACAGATGCAGAAGCATCCGACTGTTGCCCAAGGTGTTCGGTTTCACTCGTTCGAGACCGAGGAACTCCGCGACGCCCTCGTCATAGGAACGCATCAGCTCCGCGTACACATCGGTGTCGACCGGCGTCTCACCGATCTCGACGAAGCCGTGCTTGCCGAAGAAGTCCACTTCGAAGGTCAGGCAGAAAACCCGGCGAACACCGAGCCAACGCGCGGTCTGGAGCAACTTCTCCAGCAACTGGTGACCGACGCCCGCGCCCTTCAGTCCGGGCTTCACCGCGAGAGTGCGGACTTCCGCGAGGTCTTCCCACATCACATGCAGGGCGCCGCAGCCGACGACCTCCGCGTTGTCGTCACGTTCCGCGACCCAGAACTCCTGGATGTCCTCGTAAAGGGTCACCGTCGCTTTGTCGAGCAGGATGCCGCCGCGGACGTACGCGTCAAGCAGGCGGCGCACCGCCGGGACATCGCTGGTGCGGGCCCGGCGGACGGTGAGGGCTTTTGCGGTGACTTCGGGGCTCTGAGCCGGTGAGCTCTGTGCGGACATGAGCGGACGCTATCGCCCGTCGGCCTCCGGCGCCGAGCCGGGGTTCTCCGGGGCCGTATCGGGGCGGGTATCGCCTTGCTCGGTTTGTTCCGGTCCTTGGGCGATGCGGACGGCGTCGCGGAGAGCAGTTCGCTGTTCGTCGCTCATCATCCCGAAGAAGGCGACGAGGGCGGCGGCGGGGTTGTCGCTCTGCGACCACGCCTCGTTCATGAGGGCGGCGGCGTAGGCGGCCCGTGTGGAGACCGCCTCATATCGATAGGCCCGGCCTTCCGCCTCGCGGCGCACCCAGCCCTTCTGATGGAGATTGTCCAAAACGGTCATCACCGTGGTGTAGGCGATGGACCGTTCCTGCTGAAGATCTTCAAGGACTTCCCGAACGGTCACCGGGCGGTTCCACTTCCACACCCGCGTCATGACCGCGTCTTCGAGTTCTCCCAATGGGCGAGGCACAGTTCAGCACAATAGTGGGAGATGCCGGGATTGACCTGCCGGACGTGCGCTTTCGGCAGCAAAAAGGCACAAAAAGGGCGTACGACTCGGAAAGCGAGGAGTCGTACGCCGGGAACGGTCCGCCTGGGTCAGCCGTCGCTCCGCACGGAGGTCTGACGGGCCCCCTCGGCCCGGGCGAGCGCCGCGTCCACCACGGCGTCCTCCTTGGCCTTGTTGGCACCGCCCTGAGTCTTCACGATCACCCGGATCACCCCGCCGAAGAACACGGCCATGACGACGGGGGGCAGCAGCGCGGAGACGTAGTCCATGACTTCAGGGTAGCGAGGGGGACGGGTGGTCCGGGGCCGGGGTGGGGCTCAGCCCGCGGCCAGTTGCTGCGGCGGCCGGGCGGGGGGCTCGGCGGGTTTGCGGCGGGGGAAGACCTCGCCCGGAGTGGGGACGGGGCGGCGGGGCTGCTGGGGCTCGGCGGGGCCGGGGGTGGCCGGTTTCTCGGCGGGCCGGGTCGCGGGTTTCTTCGCGGGCTGCCGGTCGGGGTCCTGCCCGGCGGCGGGGGGCGCGGCCGCGAGGCCCCCAGGGAGGGCCAGAAGGCGGGTACGGGAGGCGGGGACGCTCGGGGCGGCCGTGGCCACCCGGCGGCCCGTCCCGCGCGCGAGACGGGCCCGTACGTCCTGTTCTGCGAGGACCAGGCAGCGGCTCAGCAGGGCGGCGGCGACGGGGTTGCCGCGCAGGGCGCGCAGGGCGGCGAGATCGTCCGGCTCGGGCCGGTAGCCGGCGCCCAGGGCCTCCTCCATGAGGGCGAGGTAACCGGCGGCGGTGCCGGGCAGGGCGGCGCGGTACCGGGCGAGGTCGGCCACCAGGAAGGCGCGCAGCCGTGCGCCCTCGCGCATCGCTTCGTCCAGCGACTGGGCGAGGGAGAGACAGTCCTGGACATCCTCGGCCGGGGCAGGGGCGGGGTTCAGGGCAAGAGCGAGCGCGCGGCGGAGCACACGCAGCTCCTCCACACCGAACGCCATGCCGCCTCGGGATCCGTATGGCGTGGGCATGCGGCGACGATACGCGCTAATCAGACAAGCCCGACATAGGGGATGGGCGTGGCGCGGGGGAGTTACCCGGTTGGGCCGCCGCTACGGGGACCCCGCCGCACGCACGCGTGCCGTCACATCCGGGACACGTTCCGCTCGTAGACCAGCCGCAGTCCGATCAGCGTCAGCCAGGGCTCGTGCTCGTCGATCACCGACGACTCGCCCAGCACCATCGGTGCCAGACCGCCCGTCGCGATCACCGTGACCTCTTCCGGGTCGTCCGCCAGCTCCCGGGCCATCCGGCTCACCACGCCGTCCACCTGCCCGGCGAAGCCGTAGACGATCCCGGACTGCATGGCCTCGACCGTGTTCTTGCCGATCACGCTCCGGGGCCGGGCGACCTCGATCTTCCGCAGCTGCGCGCCCTTCACCCCGAGCGCCTCCACCGAGATCTCGATCCCCGGCGCGATGACCCCGCCGACGTACTCCCCGCGCGCGCTGACCGCGTCGAAGGTCGTCGCCGTTCCGAAGTCCACGACGATCGCGGGACCGCCGTACAGCTCGACGGCGGCCACCGCGTTGATGATCCGGTCCGCGCCGACCTCCTTGGGGTTGTCCGTGAGGATCGGCACCCCGGTCTTCACCCCGGGCTCGACGAGCACGGCCGGCACGTCGCCGTAGTACCGCCGCGTCACCTCCCGCAGCTCGTGCAGCACGGACGGCACGGTCGCGCAGATGGCGATCCCGTCGATGCCGTCGCCCAGCTCCTCCCCGAGGAGCGGGTGCATGCCCATCAGGCCCTGGAGCAGCACCGCCAGCTCGTCGGCGGTGCGGCGCGCGTCCGTGGAGATGCGCCAGTGCTCGACGATGTCCTCGCCGTCGAACAGGCCGAGGACGGTGTGGGTGTTTCCTACGTCGATCGTCAGCAGCATGGCCGCTTCCCGCTCCCTACTCCGCCGCTCGCAGGTCCAGCCCGATGTCCAGGATCGGCGCGGAGTGGGTCAGCGCCCCGACGGCCAGGTAGTCGACGCCCGTGTCCGCGTACGCCCTGGCGTTGTCCAGGGTCAGCCGGCCCGACGCCTCCAGCGCCGCGCGGCCGTGCACCAGCGCCACCGCCTCCTCGCACTCCCCCGGCGTGAAGTTGTCCAGCAGGATCAGGTCGGCGCCCGCGTCCACCGTCTCGCGCAGCTGGTGCAGGGTGTCCACCTCGACCTCGATGGGCAGCTGGGGGAAGGCCTCCCGCACCGCCTTGAAGGCCTGCGCGACTCCGCCCGCGGCGACCACGTGGTTGTCCTTGACCAGGGCCGCGTCGGACAGCGACATCCGGTGGTTGACGCCCCCGCCGCAGCGGACCGCGTACTTCTCCAGGGCGCGCAGTCCGGGCGTGGTCTTGCGGGTGTCCCGTACGCGTGCCTTGGTGCCCTCCAGGGCGTCCGCCCACGCGCGGGTGGCGGTCGCGATGCCGGAGAGGCGGCACAGCAGGTTCAGCGCGCTGCGCTCGGCGGTCAGCAGGTCGCGCGTGCGCGTGGTGACCGACAGCAGCTTCTGACCGGCCGCGACCCGGTCGCCGTCCTCCACGTGCCGCTCGACCTCGAACTCGTCGGTGCAGACCACGGAGATCACCGCCTCGGCGACCCGGAGGCCGGCCACGACACCGGCCTCGCGCGCGGTGAAGTCGGCGGTGGCGACCGCGTCCTCGGGGATGGTCGCGACCGTCGTCACGTCCACGCCGTTGTCCAGGTCCTCCTGGATGGCGACGTTCGCGATGTCCTCGATCTCCAGCGGGTCCAGGCCCGCGTCGATCAGGAGCTGCGCGAGCGCGGGGTCGAGCCCGCACTCCAGATACGTCTCGTCGGTGTCCGCCCCGCAGGCGCAGCCGTCGCCGCAGCCGTCGTCCTGGACGAGGGGAAGGTCGGGGGTGCTCACGTCTGTCACTGCTCCTGGGGCTGCCGGGTCGGGGGGAAGTCTGCGGTATCGGTGGGGTGCACGGCGAGTGTGCGGTCCGGATTCAGCCGTACGACGATGTGGCGGCGCCATGCCGTGTCGTCGCGCTCGGGCCGGTCCTCGCGCCAGTGGCAGCCGCGCGTCTCCTCGCGCAGCACGGCGGCGGCGACCAGGACCCGGGCCACGCACAGGAGGTTGGTGGCCTCCCAGGTGTCGACGCCGGGCTCCGCGGTCTTGCCGTTCTCGACGAGGGCCTCACGCGCGTCGGAGTGCAGCCGCTGGAGCTGCTCGCCCGCCCGCGTGAGGGAGTCGGCGGAGCGCAGGACGCCCGCGCCCTCGGTCATGATCCGCTGGATGGCGAAGCGGGCCTCGGCCGCGAGCAGCGGATGCGCGGGCACCTCCGGGGACGGCACCGGGTGCGGCACCCGCGCGTGGAGGGCGTTTCCGGCGTGGCCCGCCGCGATGTCGGCGGCGATGCGCTCGGCGTAGACCAGTCCCTCCAGCAGGGAGTTGGAGGCGAGCCGGTTCGCGCCGTGCACGCCGGTGCACGCGACCTCGCCGCACGCGTACAGGCCGGGCACGGTCGTACGGCCCTGGGAGTCGGTGCGCACGCCACCGGAGGCGTAGTGGGCGGCCGGGGCGATCGGGATGGGTTCGTGGACGGGGTCGATGCCGTGGGCGCGGCAGGCGGCGAGGATCGTCGGGAAGCGGTGCTCCCACATCTCGGCGCCGAAGTGCCGGGCGTCGAGGAACATGTGCTCGGCGTCCTGCTCCTGCATCCGGCGCATGATGCCCTTGGCGACGATGTCCCGGGGCGCGAGCTCGGCCAGCTCGTGCTGGCCGACCATGAAGCGCACGCCGTCGGCGTCGACCAGGTGGGCGCCCTCGCCGCGCACGGCCTCGGAGACCAGCGGCTGCTGGCCCTCGGCGTCCGCGCCGAGGAACAGCACGGTGGGGTGGAACTGCACGAACTCCAGGTCGGAGACCTCCGCACCGGCGCGCAGGGCGAGCGCCACGCCGTCGCCGGTGGACACCGACGGGTTGGTGGTCGCGGAGAAGACCTGCCCCATGCCGCCGGTCGCGAGGACCACCGCGGGGGCGTGCACGGCGCCCACGCCGTCGTGCTGGCCCTCGCCCATCACGTGCAGGGTCACGCCCGCGGTGCGGCCGTCGGCGTCCGTGAGCAGGTCCAGGACGAGCGCGTTCTCGATGGTGCGCAGCCCCTTCGCGCGGACCGCCTCGACCAGTGCGCGGGAGATCTCCGCACCGGTCGCGTCGCCGCCCGCGTGCGCGATCCGGCGCCGGTGGTGGCCGCCCTCGCGGGTGAGCTCCAGGCCGCCCTCCTCCGACTCGTCGAAGTGGGCGCCCGTCTCGATCAGGCGGTGCACGGCGTCCGGGCCCTCGGTGACCAGGAGGCGTACCGCGTCCTCGTCGCACAGCCCGGCGCCCGCCACCAGGGTGTCGGCCAGGTGCTGCTCGGGGGTGTCGCCCTCGCCGAGGGCCGCGGCGATGCCGCCCTGCGCCCAGCGGGTGGAGCCGTCGTCGAGGCGGGCCTTGGTGACGACGACCGTCGTCAGACCGGCGGCCTCGCAGCGCAGGGCCGCGGTCAGTCCGGCGACGCCGGAGCCGACGACCACCACGTCCGCGTCGATGGACCACCCGGGCGCGGGCGCGTGCAGTCGTATGCCTGTGCTGGTCACGAGGCGGCTCCGAAGGTGAGGGGGAGGTTGTCGATCAGCCGGGTCGTCCCGACCCGGGCGGCGACCGCGAGAACGGCCTCGCCGGTGAAGTCGTCGTCGATCTCGGTGAAGTCGGTGGGGTCGACGAGGGCGAGGTAGTCCAGCACGAGCGGCGGGGTGAGCCGGGCGGCCTCGTCCAGGACCAGACGGGCGGCGGCGCGGACGGCGGCCGGGCCGGCCGGGGCCGCCTTGGCGACGGCGTGCGTGTCGGCGGCGGCGCGGGACTCCCCGAGGGCGCTGAGCGCCTCGGCACGAGCGTGCGTGGCGGGCACTTCCCGGGCCCGCGCGCGCAGCGCCTCCTGCGCCGCGTGCCGGTCCTGGCCGGCGAACAGCGCCCGGGACAGGGCGAGCGCGGTGCGCCGGTCGGCGGGCGAGAGATAGCGGTTGCGGCTGGACAGGGCCAGGCCGTCGTCCTCGCGCACGGTGGGCACGCCGACGATCTCGGTGCCGAAGTTCAGGTCGCGGACCATGCGGCGGATCAGGGCGAGCTGCTGGGCGTCCTTCTGGCCGAAGAGCGCGATGTCGGGGCGGGTGAGGTGGAGCAGTTTGGCGACGACGGTGAGCATGCCGTCGAAGTGGCCGGGGCGGGCGGCGCCCTCCAGCCGCTCGCCCATGGGGCCCGCGCTGACCCGCACCTGCGGTTCGCCGCCCGGGTAGACCTCGTCGACGGAGGGCGCGAACACCACGTCCGCACCGGCCTCCCCGGCGATCTTGAGGTCGGCTTCCAGGGTGCGCGGGTAGCGGTCGAGGTCCTCGCCCGCGCCGAACTGGAGGGGGTTGACGAAGACGGTCACCACGACCTCGCCGTCCGCTCCGGCGAGCTCGCGCGCGGAGCGGACCAGGGTGGCGTGGCCCTCGTGCAGGGCGCCCATGGTCATCACAACCGCGCGCCTGGCCGTACGCGCGCGTGCGGCCAGTTCGGCGGCGGTGCGCAGCAGGGTGATGGTCATCCCGCTTCTCCCTCGGTGCTGTCGGCGAGCACTCCCAGCAGGTCTTCAGCGAGCTCCGGCTTGAGCAGGCCGTGGGCGAGCGCGCGGTCGGCGGTCGCGCGGGCCATCGCCAGGTAGCCGGCGACGGCCTGCGGGGCGTGCCGGCGCAGCTCGGTGACGTGCGCGGCGACGGTGCCCGCGTCCCCGCGCGCGACGGGACCGGTCAGGGCGGCGTCGCCGGAGCGCAGGGCGTTGTCGAGGGCGGCGCCGAGGAGCGGGCCGAGCATCCGGTCGGGGGCCTCGACGCCGGCCGCGCGCAGCAGTTCCATGGACTGCGCGACCAGCGTCACCAGGTGGTTGGCGCCCAGGGCGAGGGCCGCGTGGTAGAGCGGCCGCATGTCCTCGGCGATCCACTCCGGCTCGCCGCCCATCTCGATGACGAGGGCCTCGGCGGCCAGCCGCAGTTCCTCGGGGGCGGTGACGCCGAAGGAGCAGCCGGCCAGCCGGTCGACGTCCACCGGGGTGCCGGTGAAGGTCATCGCCGGGTGCAGGGCCAGCGGGAGCGCGCCCGCGCGCAGGGCGGGGTCGAGGACCTGGGCGCCGTACCGCCCGGAGGTGTGCACCAGCAGCTGGCCCGGTCGTACGGCCCCGGTCTCGGCGAGTCCGGCGACGAGGCCGGGCAGGGCGTCGTCGGGGACGGTCAGGAGCACCAGTTCCGCGCTCCTGAGCACCTCGGCGGGCGTCATGAGGGGTACGCCGGGGAGCAGGTGCTCGGCGCGGCGCCGGGAGGCGTCGGAGACTCCGGAGACGGCCACGGGCCGGTGCCCGGCGAGCTGGAGGGACGCGGCGAGCGCGGGGCCCACCCGGCCGGCACCGACGACGCCGACGGTGAGCCGCGCTGGGCGGTCCTTCGGATCTGGCTGTTGGCTTGTACTCACGCGACGGCGGCCTTCCCGTTCCAGTCCGCTCCGGGTACCGGACGATTTCTCGTCATGTTAACGCGATCGGTTCGAGGGGCGGTCGGTTGTCCACAGGCTGTGGGTTTTTGTGAGCCGAGGGCGCCCGGAGAAACGCGTCCCGAAAAGCGAGTGCCCCGGTGCGGCGGGGCGCGACATCATCCGCGCATGAGTGATGCGGCGGAGACGACGAACCATGGCGAGCAGCTCCCGGAGACCGAACGGCGCCGGCGCATCAGAGAGCGGCGCATCAGCGCGTCCCGAAACGCTGAGCGCGCGCTGGGGCGCGCGGGTGCCCTGCGCACGCTCCGGGAGCGGCTCGCGCTGCTGGATCAGGCGTCGGACGTGTACGACCTGGACCAGCCGGCCGACATGTACGGCGACGGTGTCGTCGAGGCCCTGGAGGACAAGGTCGCCGGGCTGCTCGGCAAGGAGGCCGCCGCGTTCTTCCCCACCGGCACCATGGCCCAGCAGGTGGCCCTGCGCTGCTGGGCGGGCCGCACCGGCAACCCGGTCGTCGCCCTGCACGCGCTGGCCCACCCCGAGGTGCATGAGCGGAACGCCTTCAGCCAGGTCAGCGGGTTGCGCCCGGTCAGGGTCACCAGCGAACCGCGGCCGCTCACGGCCGACGAGGTGCGCGGCCTCGACGAGCCCTTCGGCACGCTGATGCTGGAGCTGCCGCTCCGGGACGCCGGTTTCGTGCTGCCGTCCTGGCAGGAGCTCACCGAGGTGGTCGAGGTGGCACGGGAGCGCGAGGCGGTGGTGCACTTCGACGGAGCGCGCCTGTGGGAGGCCACGGTCCACTTCGAGCGCCCCCTGGACGAGATCGCGGACCTCGCGGACAGCGTCTACGTCTCGTTCTACAAGTCCCTCGACGGCTACGGCGGCGCCGCGGTCGCCGGGCCCCGCACGCTCGTCGACGAGATGAAGGCCTGGCGGCACCGGTACGGCGGCACCGTCTTCCAGCAGTTCCCGACCGCACTGTCGGCGCTGGTCGGCCTGGAGCGCGAGCTGCCCCGGCTGCCCGGCTACGTGCGGCACGCGCGCGTGGTGGCCGGCGCGCTGCGCGAGGGGTTCGCGGCAGCGGGGCTGCCCTGGGCCCGCGTCCACCCCGAGGAGCCGCACACCAACGAGTTCCGGCTCTGGCTGCCGTACGACGCCGATGTCGTCGCCGAGGCGGCGGTCCGGCACGCCGAGGAGACGCGGACCCTGCTGTTCGCCCGCCCCTGGGACGCGCCGGGCCCGGGCCTCGCGGTCACCGAGATCGACGTCCGGGCCGCGGGCCTGACCTGGACGGCCCACGACGTACGCGTGGCGGTCGCGGAGTTCGTGGCGCGGCTGAAGGAGCAGGTCAGCGGCTAGGCCGCAGCCGCCGGCCCAGGAACCGCCAGGGCCCGCCCCCCACCGGGCGCCCGGCGAGAACGGCCCGGAAGCGGCGCTCCTCGCGCCAGGCCCGTACGACCTGCCGGTCGTGTGCGCCCGGGGCGGGCGGGGCGGGCTCGCCGTGCTGCCGGGCCCGGTAGGTGTCGAGGAGGTACTGCTGGGTGACGTTCATGGCGGTTCACCTCTTCCCGAAGGCAGGACGGATGCGGCGGGACGGCTCCGGCTGCCCCGGCCGGTCCTCCCAGCCTGCGCCGATCGCGCGGCGGCGTCGCGTCGATTGACGGCGGGCGTCAATCAACGGCGGCGTTGTCAGTGGCCGGGTGCACCATGAGGGCATGAGCGTGAGCATCGACATCGCGGGGCTGCGGCCGGAGAGGGTCGCCGTCGTTCCCTCGCCCCTGGCCGAGCTGGGCATGGCGCTGCACGCGCTGTCCGAGCCGGCCCACCACCCGGGCCTCCAGGGCTGGGCCACGAGCGTGACCGCGGCGCTCGACCCGCATCTGGCCGACCGGATGTGCGAGGCCGACTTCCTGTGGCGTACGACGTTCTCGGACCTGTTCCTGCCCTGCGCCGGCATCCCCGGCGGGCCCACCCTCCCGGGCGCCGATCTCGCCGGGGACCTGGACCTGCTGGACAAGCTGACGGACGAACAGTTCGTGGACGCCGCCCTGGAGTTCACCTGCGCGCTGCCGTACACCACCCCCGGCCCCTCCGTGCTCGACGACCCCGACCTGCGCCGCCGCGCCCTGGAGCTGGCCGCCGCGCGCGGGCCGCAGCAACTGCGGTTCACCAGGCGGCTGCTGGAGGATCCGCCGCGGATCCGGGCCTGGCTGCGGCAGTTCCTGGCCGACTGCGAGGAGGCGTTCTTCGCGGACGTCTGGCACCGCGTGCGGCACCAGCTCGCCGCCGACGCCCGGCACCGGACCGACCTGCTGCGGCACAAGGGGCTCGCCGAGGCGCTGACCTCGGTGTCCGCGGCGGTCACGTTCGACGAGGCCGGCGGCCGGATCACCATCGACAAACTGCGCCAGGGCCACACCGTCATCCGTGACCGCAGCCTGCTGCTGGTGCCGACGAGCCTGGGCTGGCCGCATCTGATGGTGCTGCACCGGCACGGCTGGCAGCCGGTCCTGCACTACCCGGTCGGCTCCCCCGAGCTGACCGCCCCGCCCTCGGTCGACCAGCTGGTCCTGCGCATGACCGCGCTGTCCCACCCGGTGCGCATGCAGCTGTGCCGCAACCTCGCCCGCAGCACGTACACCACCAGCGAGCTGGTGCAGATCCACGGCATGACCGCGCCCGAGATATCCCGGCACCTGGGCGTGCTGAAGAAGGCGGGCCTGATCACCACCCGCCGGCGCGGGCGCTACGTCCTGCACCAGCTGGACGTCACGGCGGTCGCCCGGCTGGGCGGGGACCTCCTGGAGGCACTGCTGCGCTGACCGGCGCCGCTCAGCCCTGTCCGCCGGCCCGCACCACTCCCGTCTCGTAGGCCAGGACCACCACCTGCACCCGGTCCCGCAGCCCGAGCTTGGTCAGGATGCGGCCCACGTGCGTCTTGACGGTCGCCTCCGACAGGACCAGCCGGGCCGCGATCTCCCCGTTGGACAGCCCTTGGGCGACCAGCACCATGACCTCGCGCTCCCGGTCGGTGAGCCGGTCCAGCTCCTTGAACTGCGGCTCCTGGCCGGTGCTGGGCAGCATCGGCGCGAAGCGGTCCAGCAGCCGGCGCGTGGTCGAGGGGGCCACCACCGCGTCGCCGCTGTGCACCGCGCGGATGGCGGCGAGCAGTTCCCCGGGCGGCACGTCCTTCAGCATGAAGCCGGAGGCGCCCGCCTTCAGCCCGGAGAAGGCGTACTCGTCGAGGTCGAAGGTGGTCAGGATCAGCACCTTCGGCGGATTCGGGTCCGCGCAGACCCGGCGGGTGGTCTCCACACCGTCCAGCTTTGGCATGCGCACGTCCATCAGCACCACGTCGACCGCGGTCTCCCGCAGCACCTGCAGGGCCTCGACGCCGTCGCCCGCCTCCGCGACGACCTCCATGTCCGGCTGGGCGGCGAGCACCATCCGGAACCCGGTGCGCAGCAGCACCTGGTCATCGACGAGCATTACGCGGATCGTCATCGAGTCCTCTTCCGTGTCCGTGAACGGGGTCGTTACAGGTGTCAACGCAGCACATGACCGGTCTCAGTGCGCCGGTTTGAGCGGCAGCAGGGCACTGATGCGGAATCCTCCGCCGGGGCGGGGGCCCGCGTCCAGGGTGCCCCCCACCATGCCGACCCGCTCTCGCATACCGATCAAACCGTGGCCCTGGCCGTCGGCACCGCCCTCCTCGTACAGCTCGTGCGGGGCGCCCTTGCCGTCGTCCTCGACGAGCAGACCGAGCCCGTCGTCGAAGTAGACCAGCCGCACGCTCGCACCCGCGTTCGGGCCGCCGTGCTTGCGGGTGTTGGTGAGCGCCTCCTGCACGATGCGGTACGCGGTCAGCTCCACCCCGCTCGGCAGCGGGCGCGGGGTGCCCTCGACCTTGAAGTCGACGGGCAGTCCGGAGGTGCGGCACTGCTGGACGAGCTCGTCGATCTGCTCGACGTCGGGCTGCGGGACGTACTCCCCGCCCTCCTCGTGCTCGCCGGTGCGCAGCACGCCCAGCAGGCGGCGCATCTCGGCGAGGGCCTGACGGCCGGTGGAGGAGATCGTCTCCAGCGCCTTCTTCGCCTGGTCGGGGGCGGCGTCGAGGACGTAGGCGGCGCCGTCGGCCTGCACCACCATCACCGAGACGTTGTGCGCGACCACATCGTGCAGCTCGCGCGCGATCCGCGCGCGCTCGGCGGCGACCGCGACCTTGGCCTGCGCCTCGCGCTCCTTCTCGAGCCGGGTCGCGCGCTCCTCGAGCTGCGCGAAGTACGCGCGCCGGGTGCGTATCGAGTCACCGAGCACCCAGGCGAGCGCGAACGGCACCGAGGTGAAGACCATGATCGCGACGGTGCCGAGGGCGCTCGACTCGTTCTCCGGCCAGCGCAACTGCGCCAGGGGGGCCGCGCACAGGCCGACGCCGAGCGCCAGCCTGGAGGCCCAGCGGGCACCGTTCGCGGCCACCGTGTAGGTGATCACCAGCATGGCGAAGTTCGCGGGCATGGTCTCGACGTCCAGCACCAGCTGCGCCACACCGAGCGCGATGGCCAGGACCAGCATCTTCTCCGGCATGCGCCGGCGCAGCGCGATCACCAGGGACAGCAGCAGGGCGATCGGCACGGCGGCGACCGGGTAGTCGACGCGCTCCACTTCCTGCTGCACGACCCCGGACACCACGGTGATCCCGAACAAGAAGACGGCCCAGAAGCCGTCGACCCACGTCGGGTGTCTGCGGAGGAAGTCATAGAGGCGCTGCACGTAACCCAGCGTAGGGAAGCGGGATGTGTGCATGGGTCAACCGGAGGACCGATCCGCGGGAAGCGCGCGTACTCCGCAAGGTGGAGGCCCCGCTCCCCTGTGCCCTTAGCCTGGGCGCGTGACGCGAGACGGTGGCGACGAATGGCTCGGGTGGCGGGCGGCGGCTCAGCGGGCGCTGTACGGGCCGCAGGGCTTCTACCGCAGGCCGGAGGGCCCGGCCGGGCACTTCCGTACGTCCGTGCACGCCTCGCCGCTGTTCGCCGGGGCGGTGGCCCGGTTGCTGTGCCGGGTCGACGAGGCGCTGGGCCGGCCCTCCTCGCTCGACTTCGTGGACATGGCCGCGGGCCGCGGCGAACTGGTCACCGCGGTCCTCGCCGCGCTCCCCTCCGACGTGGCCGCCCGCGCGCGCGGGTACGCCGTCGAACTCGCCGGCCGCCCGCCCGGTCTCGATCACCGGATCGAGTGGCTGCCCAAGCCGCCACAGGGCGTCACGGGCCTGCTGTTCGCCAACGAGTGGCTGGACAACGTGCCCGTCGACATCGCCGAGGTCGACCCCGAGGGCGTACCGCGCACGGTCCTCGTACGGCGCGACGGGACCGAACGGCTCGGCGAGCCGGTCGCCGGTGCGGACGCCGAGTGGCTCGCGCGGTGGTGGCCGCTGCCCCCGGAGGAGGGACTGCGGGCCGAGATCGGGCTGCCCCGGGACGAGGCGTGGGCCGAAGCGGTCAGGACCGTCGAGCGAGGGCTCGCGGTGGCCGTCGACTACGCGCACACGGTCGACGCGCGGCCCCTGTTCGGCACGCTGACCGGGTTCCGGGAGGGGCGGGGGACGGCACCTGTGCCGGACGGGTCCTGCGATGTCACGGCGCATGTGGCGCTGGACGCGTGTGCGCGGGCCGGGGACCGCCCGGGTGGGAGGACGGATGCGCGCGCGGGCGTGAACGAGCACGCACCGGCGCACGAGCTGCCCGGCGCACGCCTCCTCACGCAGCGCGACGCCCTGCGCGCCCTCGGCCTCGAAGCCGCCCGCCCCCCGCTCGCGCTCGCGACGACCCAGCCGACGGCCTACGTACGCGCCCTCGCGGCGGCCGGTGAAGCCGCCGAACTCACCGCACCCGGCGGCCTCGGCGACTTCGGCTGGCTGATCCATCCCGTGGGCATCGCGGACGCGGCCTTGGGCGGCCTACTTGTCGATGTCCCCGACCACGAAGAACAGTGACCCCAGGATCGCCACCATGTCCGCCACCAGGGTGCCCGGCAGCAGCTCCACCAGCGCCTGGATGTTGTTGTACGAGGCCGAGCGGAGCTTGAGCCGGTACGGCGTCTTCTCGCCCTTGCTGACCAGGTAGTAGCCGTTGATGCCGAGCGGGTTCTCGGTCCACGCGTAGGTGTGCCCCTCGGGCGCCTTCAGGACCTTCGGCAGCCGCTGGTTGATCGGGCCGGGCGCCAGCTCCCCGAGCCGGTCGAGGCAGGCGTCGGCGAGATCGAGGGAGTTGTAGGTCTGCTCCAGCAGGCACTCGAACCGGGCGAGGCAGTCGCCCTCCTGGCGGGTGACCACCTTGAGCGTGTCCTGGAGCTCCCCGTAGGCGAGGTAGGGCTCGTCGCGGCGCAGATCGAAGTCCACGCCGGAGGCACGAGCGATCGGCCCGCTCACGCCGTAGGCGTGCACGGCCTCCGGCGCCAGGACGCCCACGCCCCGCGTGCGCCCCCGGAAGATCTCGTTGCCGAGGACCAGATCGTCGAAGCGGTCCATCCGGGAGCGCACATCGGCGACCACGGCACGCGCGCGCGTGGCCCATCCGGCGGGCAGGTCCTCCTTCAGGCCCCCGACCCGGTTGAACATGTAGTGCATGCGCCCGCCGGAGACCTCCTCCATCACGTGCTGGAGCTCCTCGCGCTCCGTGAAGGCGTAGAAGATCGGCGTGATCCCGCCCAGCTCCAGCGGGTACGAACCGAGGAACATCAGGTGGTTGAGCACCCGGTTCAGCTCCGCGAGCAGGGTCCGGGTCCACACCGCCCGCTCGGGCACCTCCATGCCCAGCATGCGCTCCACGGCCAGGACGACGCCCAGCTCGTTGGAGAAGGCCGACAGCCAGTCGTGGCGGTTGGCGAGCATGATGATCTGGCGGTAGTCGCGCGCCTCGAACAGCTTCTCCGCGCCGCGGTGCATATAGCCGATCACCGGCTCGGCGCTGGTGATGCGCTCACCGTCCAGGACGAGCCGCAGGCGCAGCACGCCGTGCGTGGACGGGTGCTGGGGCCCGATGTTGAGCACCATGTCGGTG
Organism: Streptomyces sp. NPDC002779; assembly: GCF_042888685.1. Taxonomy (NCBI): domain Bacteria; kingdom Bacillati; phylum Actinomycetota; class Actinomycetes; order Kitasatosporales; family Streptomycetaceae; genus Streptomyces; species Streptomyces sp. NPDC002779. Next base: position 622,457 of record NZ_JBIAQC010000003.1, on the reverse strand, counting down.
CTCTCCGCGGCTCCGCCGATACCGACCGTGGTCTGCGTCGTAGGCATGGACACAGTCTCTCCTACGTAGGCTGACCATATGGAGACGGGGAGCCAGGAAAACGCGCCGCATACCGGGCAAACCGGGGCCGCTTCAGCGGAGCACGAGCCGGTGTGGACCGGACTGCCCCCGGGGCTGCTGCGGATGCGGCGGCTGTTGCTGGTGGTGTGGCTGGGCCTGCTGACGGTCGGCCTCGCCGTGCTGCTGGGCCTGCTCGCCGGTCCCGCCTGGGCCGCCTTCGCGCTGCTGCCCCTCGCCGTGGCGGTCTGGGGCTGGGTGATGCTCGGCCACAACTGGCGCTCCTGGCGCTACGCCGAGCGCGCCGACGACCTGCTGATCAGCCGGGGCGTGCTGTGGCGCGAGGAGACCGTCGTGCCGTACGGGCGCATGCAGCTGGTGGAGGTCACCTCCGGGCCCGTCGAGCGGCACTTCGGACTGGCCAGCGTGCAGCTGCACACCGCGGCCGCGGCCACCGACGCGACCATTCCCGGCCTCGACCCCGCCGAGGCGGAACGGCTGCGCGACCGGCTCACCGAGCTGGGCGAGGCCCGATCGGCGGGGCTGTGACGGCCCCGGGCGTCGACGGCGCCGTACGGCGGAAGCCGCCGGTGATCGAGCGGCGGCTGCATCCCGTGACGCCGCTCAGGCGGGCGTGGGCACCGGTGGCCGTGGTCATCGGCTGGGCGGTGCACGATCCCGACCAGACGCAGCGCCAGCTGACCCGGCTGACCACGACGACGCTGCTGCTCGTGATAGCCGTCGCCGTGCCGGCGGCCGCCCTCTACGGCTTCCTCACCTGGTGGTTCACCCACTTCGCGGTGACCGAGAGCGAACTGCGCATCCGCACCGGGCTGGTGTTCCGGCGCAGTGCGCACATCCGGCTCGAGCGCATCCAGGCCATCGACGTCAGCCAGCCGCTCCTCGCGCGCGTGGCGGGCGTCGCCAAGCTCAAACTCGATGTTGTCGGCGCCGACAAGAAGGACGAGCTCGCCTTCCTCGGCGCGCAGGAGGCGCGTGCGCTCCGCGCGGAACTCCTCGCGCGCGCCGCCGGGTTCGCCCCCGAGACGGCGCACGAGGTCGGCGAAGCCCCGGCGCGCGAACTGCTGCGGACGCCCCCGCGTGAGCTCGCGCTCTCCCTGGTGCTGACGGGCGCCACCTGGGGCACCCTGGCCGCCGCCCTCGTCGTACCGCCGGTGCTCTGGCTCGCCACCCACAGCGTGTGGACGGTCCTCGCCACCGCCCTGCCGCTGCTCGGCGCGGCGGGCGCGAGCAGCGTGGGCCGGTTCGTCGCCGAGTACGACTGGACGGTGGCCGACTCCCCCGACGGCCTGCGCATCGACCGGGGCCTGCTGGACCGCGTCCACGAGACGGTGCCGCCGGGGCGTGTGCAGACCGTACGGGTGGTGCGGCCGCTGCTGTGGCGGCGCCGCGGGTGGGTGCGGGTGGAGCTGGACGTGGCGGGGTCCTCGAACTCGGTCCTGGTCCCGGTCGCCCCGCGTGAGGTCGCCGAGGCCGTCATCGCGCGCGTGCTGCCCGGGGTGACCGTGCCGCCGGATTCGGCGCTGTCCCGGCCGCCGCGGCGCGCGCGGTGGTGCGTGCCGGTGTGGTGGCGGGGCTACGGCCTGGTCGTCACCGACTCCGTCTTCGCCGCGCACCAGGGGCTGCTGCGGCGCAGCCTGGCGCTGGTGCCACACGCGAAGGTGCAGAGCGTACGGCTGGCGCAGGGGCCCTGGAAGCGCGCGCTGGGCCTCGCCGACGTCCATGTGGACACCGGGGCCGACAAGACCGTCACGGCCCGCCTGCGGGGCACGGAAGAGGCGGCGGCGCTGCTCGGCGCCCAGGCGGAACGGTCGCGCACGGGGCGGCGGGACGCGCGTCCGGACCGCTGGATGACGGAAGGGGCCGACCGTTAGGCCGACCCCTCGCCCGAGCGCTCCCGCTGCCGGGACCGTCAGGACGCCGCGCTGCGCAGCCCCTGTACGTCGATCTGCTCCGTCTCGTCGTGCGCCGTCAGGTCGATGACCTGGCCGACGCCCCGGGACTCCTCGTCGGCCGGCTTGAACTGCGCCTCGGACTCGGCCTTGTGCAGGGCGAGCGCCTCCTGGCCGACGACGTCGGCGAGGTCCTCGTTCTGCACGTCCTCCAGGCCGGGGGTCGCCTCGCCCTTGTGCGTGCCGAAGAAGTCGAAGCCGCCCTCGACCCTCGGGTGCCGCACGGGCGCCGACGGGACGACGGCCACCGCGGTCGGCGCGACGAAGTGTCCGGCGGGCTGCTGGGCGGGCAGCGCCGGCTTGCCCGGGGTGACGGCGGCCGCGCGCGTGTGCTCCTGCCCGTCGGCCGCCTCGGGCTTCCCCTGCGCCTCGTCCTCCTGCGGGAGCGAACCGGTCTGCGCGGCCCGGTCGTTCGAGGGGCTGCCGCTCTGCGCGGGCACCTCGGCCTGCGCGTCACCGGACTCCTTCACCGGGGCAGCGGGATGCGGCTTCGCGGGGCCGCCGGACGGGGCCGCCGGGGCTTCGGCCTTCGCCGGGGCATCCGTGTTCGGCTTCGCGGGGCCGCCGAACGGGCCCGCCGGGGCTTCGGCCTTCCCCGGACCGCCGTACGGGGCCGGAACTTCGGCCTTCGCCGGGGCGTCCGTGTTCGGCTTCGCGGGGTCGTCGGACGGGCCCGCCAGGGCCTCGGCCTTCACCGGACCGCCGAACGCGACCGGGGCCTCGGCCTTCACCAACCCGTCGGACTCGACCGGCGCTTCGGCCTTCCCCCGACCGTCGCCCTCCGGCTCACCGTCCGCCGTCGAGGCCTTCTCGGTGTCCAGCTTCGCCAGCGCCGCCCGCGCCCGCAGGAACAGGCTCGACCCCTCCGGCGAGAAGACCGCCGGGGTGACCGTCTCGGCCGACTCTGTCCCGCTCCCGGCGACCGGGGCTGCCACGGCCCCCGCCTCCGGCTCGGCGACCGGCTCGACGACCGTCTCGGCGGCCACCGGCGCCGGCGGCAACGCGCGCGCGGGCGCCACCGCTTCTATCTCCAGCAGCCGGCGCCCCTCCAGGGCGCTCGCGCGCTCGGTCTCGGCGGTGGCGTACCGGCGCAGCAGCGCCGCGTGTTCGTTGCGCAGCCCCGCGAGTTCCGCGCGCTTGGCGCGCAGCCGCTGCTCCAGCTTGCCGCGCAGTTCGCGCGACTCCTCGAGGTCGGTCTCCAGTTCGGCGACCCGCTCCTCGAAGCGCCACTCGTCGCTCGCACGCGCGCGTGTCAGATCGGCGACCCGCTTGCCGGCCTGGGTGTCCCAGTGCCGCATGACGACCGCCCCGACGACCGCCGTCATCGCCGCGGCCGCGGCCAGGCCCCGGAGCACCCACGGCTCCGAGAAGACCCAGGGGCCGAGCGCGCAGACGGCTGAGACACCCGCGATGGCCGACGGGGGCAGCAGCCTGTGCAAGGGCGGGGAATGGCGGTGACGTCCACGTGGCATGGCCAGAAACTTACCGCGCGTAGGCGAATCATGGAGCCCCGCCCCGTAAAAACCCAGCCATCCCCAAGCGTTCCCGGAACCGGCTTCGGGGAGGTGAGTGAACCTCCTCCTCCAAGACACCGTCCTAGAGGGCGCAATGTCGCCGGATGCCCGAATCGGCACCGGATCCGAACTCACTCGCAGAACCACGGGACGCGATGCCTGTCAGGACAGTTGAGGAAGTGCCGGGCGGGGTTCTACGGCAACCCGGCCGCGTGCGGCGGCTGCTGCGCGGCCCGCGCCCCGACGCGGTGCCCGCTCTCGTCGGCCGAGCATGCGTCCTCGTCGGCCTCCTGGACATCGCCGCGGGCATCCTCCCGCGCTTACGGCACAGCCGTACGCACCCCCTCGCCGACGTACTGCCCGGCGCGTCCGGACCGTTCGCGGCCGCCCTCTCGCTCAGCGCCGGGGTGCTGTTGCTGCTGCTCGCCCACGGTCTCCGGCTCGGCAAGCGCCACGCCTGGCGGGCCGCGGTGGTCCTACTCCCGGCAGGCGCGGTGGCCCAGTTCGCCTACCGCCCCTCCCCGCTCGGCGCCGTCGTCTCGCTCGTCCTGCTGACCGCCCTGCTGCGCCATCGCGACCGGTTCACGGCCCTGCCCGACCCGCGCAGCCGCTGGCTGGCACTGGCCAACTTCGTCCTGATGGGCGCCGGTTCACTCGCCCTCGGACTCGTCGTCGTCAGCGCCCATCCGCGGAGCCTGACCGGCAACCCGAGCCTGGCCGACCGCATCACCCATGTCCTGTACGGCCTGTGCGGCCTCGACGGCCCGGTCGAGTACCAGGGCAGCACCGCGGGCACGGTCGCCGTCTCCCTGGGCGCCCTCGGCCTGCTCACCGCCGTCACCACGGTGTGTCTCGCCCTGCGCCCCGAACACCCCGGCACCCGGACCACCCAGGAGGACGAGACCCGCCTCAGGGCCCTGGTGGCCCGGCACGGCGGCCCCCTCACGCTCCACCGGGACCACGCCGTCGTCTTCTCCCCCAGCGGCAAGGCCGCGGTCACCTACCGCGTCGTCTCCGGCGTCATGCTCGCCGACGGCGACCCCATCGGCGACGCCGAGGCCTGGCCGGGCGCCATCGAACGCTTCATGGACGTCGCCCAGGCCCACTCCTGGACCCCCGCCGTCGGGGGCTGCTCCGTGACGGGCGGCGAGGTGTGGGCCCGGGAGACCGGCCTGACCGCCCTCGGACCGGGCGACGAGGCGGTGGTGAGGGCGGCGGATTTCTCGCTCACCGGCCGCGCGATGCGCACCGCGCGCCGGATGGCCCAGCGCATCGAGCGAGCCGGTCGCCCCACCCCGGTACGCCCCGTACGTGACCCCGCCGCCCCCGAACCGGCCCCTGTCCGCCGCGCCGCCGCACACCACCGCGCCCGCGCGGCGTGACCCGGACAGGTCCGGGCGGAAGCCTCCCGCCCCGTCCCCGGGGCTTCCGCCCGGACCGCACTGCCCGGTCCCCCGACCACCCGGGCCTGCACGGGGCCTACGCTGAACATATGAGCAAGCAGAGCGGACGCGGCCGCGTGGCAGGCCTTCCTGAGTGGGACCGCTGCGCGGTCATGGGAGTCGTGAACGTGACCCCCGACTCGTTCTCCGACGGTGGCCGCTGGTTCGACACCACCGCGGCCGTCAAGCACGGCCTCGCCCTGGTCGCCGAGGGCGCCGACCTGGTCGACGTCGGCGGCGAGTCCACCCGCCCCGGCGCCACCCGCGTCGACGAGGCGGAGGAACTCAAGCGCGTCATTCCGGTCGTCCGCGGCCTCGCCTCCGAGGGCGTGACGATCTCCGTGGACACCATGCGCGCGTCCGTCGCCGAACAGGCCCTCGCGGCCGGCGCCGCCCTCGTCAACGATGTCAGCGGCGGCCTCGCCGACCCCGCCATGATCCCGGTCGTCGCCGACGCCGGCGCCCCCTTCGTCGTCATGCACTGGCGCGGCTTCCTGGAGGGCGGCAACGTCAGGGGCGTCTACGACGACGTGGTCGCCGAAGTCGTGGCCGAGCTGCACGCGCGCGTGGAGGCGGTGCTGGCCGGCGGCATCGCCCCCGACCGCATCGTCGTCGATCCCGGTCTCGGCTTCTCCAAGGACGGCGAGCACGACCTCGTCCTCCTCGCCCACCTCGACCGGCTGCTCGGCCTCGGCCACCCGCTGCTCGTCGCCGCCTCCCGCAAGCGCTTCCTCGGCCGGGTCCTGGCCGGGCCGGAGGGCGCCCCGCCGCCCGCACGCGAGCGGGACGCGGCCACGGCCGCCGTCTCCGCGCTCGCGGCGCACGCGGGCGCGTGGGCGGTGCGCGTGCACGAGGTCCGCGCGACGGCGGACGCCGTACGGGTCGCACGCGCCGTGGAAGGAGCGCGCGACATCGACCGCACGCCGGGCGCACAGAATCCCGTACCGGGCGCGCACTCCATCGAAGGAGCCCGGTGAGCGCCCCGCACACCGACGTCGAGCAGGTGGAGGCCGCGAACACCGCCTACTACGAGGCGGTGGAGCGCGGCGACTTCGAGGAACTGTCCTCGCTCTGGCTCACCCCGGCCGACCTCGGCGTCGACGAGACCTACCACGACCCGGCCGACAGCGGCGTGATCTCCTGCGTGCACCCCGGCTGGCCGGTGCTCACCGGCCGCGGCGAGGTGCTCAGGTCGTACGCCCTGATCATGGCGAACACCGACTACATCCAGTTCTTCCTCACCGACGTGCATGTCTCGGTCACCGGTGACACCGCGCTCGTCACCTGCACCGAGAACATCCTCAGCGGCGGCCCCGCGCCCGAGGGCAGCGAGGAGCTCGGCCCGCTCGTCGGCCAGCTGGTGGTCGCCACCAATGTCTTCCGCCGTACCCCGCACGGCTGGAAGATCTGGTCCCACCACGCCTCTCCCGTGCTGGCCGAAACCGATGACGAAGAAGGCGACGACACCCCCTCCTGAGTGGGTAGGCGCCCCACAGGGACCAACACGTGGTTGGAATCACCCGGCTCCGGGTAGGGGCGGCTACCAACCCATGAGCCGCCGGGTTCCCCGGGGGAAACACCCGATGAACCCTCCGGGACCGGCGCGGGCGCATGCCCCCGTGGAACGGCCCTGTCAGTGCCCGCAGGTAGATTCGTCCGAGGCCGGTGTGCCGTCCGCACACGGTTCGGACCGGCCGTCAACGACGATTGCAGGAGTGATTCGCGTGGATCGTGTCGCGCTGAGCGGCCTCAAGGCCCGCGGGCACCACGGTGTGTTCCCCAAGGAGCGCGAGGAGGGCCAGACCTTCATCGTGGACCTCGTGCTGGGCCTGGACACCCGGCCGGCCGCAGCCGACGACGACCTGGCGAAGACCGTGCACTACGGCATCGTGGCGGAGGAGGTCGTGGCCGTCGTCGAGGGCGAGCCCGTCAACCTCATCGAAACCCTCGCCGAGCGCATCGCCCAGGCCTGTCTGAAGCACGAAGGGGTCCAGGAGGTCGAGGTCCGCGTCCACAAACCGGACGCGCCGATCACGGTCCCCTTCGACGACGTGACCGTCACCATCATCCGGAGCCGAGTATGACCGCGTTCTTCACCGAGGGTTCCAGCGATCCGACCGTACAGCCGGTACCCGCCTCCGTCGTCGAGAAAGTGGACGCCGCCGACACCACCCTGCACAACCCGCAGCGAGCCGTGATCTCCCTGGGCTCGAACCTCGGCAACCGCCTGGAGACCCTCCAGGGCGCCATCGACGCGCTGGAGGACACCCCCGGCCTGCGCGTCAAGGCCGTCTCCCCCGTCTACGAGACCGAGCCGTGGGGCGTGCAGCCCGGCAGCCAGCCCTCGTACTTCAACGCGGTCGTGGTCCTGAAGACCACCCTTCCCCCGTCGTCGCTGCTGGAGCGCGCGCAGGCGGTCGAGGAGGCCTTCCACCGGGTGCGGGACGAGCGCTGGGGGCCGCGCACCCTCGACGTCGACATCGTCGCCTACGCCGACGTCGTCTCCGACGACCCGGCGCTCACCCTGCCCCACCCGCGGGCCCATGAGCGGGCCTTCGTCCTCGCCCCGTGGCACGACGTGGAACCCGAGGCCCAGCTGCCCGGACGCGGCGCGGTGGCCGATCTGCTCGGCACCGTCGCCCAGGAAGGCGTCTTTGCTCGCGGGGATCTGGAACTCCGACTGCCCGAGTAGTCGTTAAGGTCGAGACGACCACAGTCCGTGGGAGCCCGGGGGAGCTGAAGGGACACCGTGAGAGAGCTGCGTATCAGGGAGCTGGCCGGCGTGTTCGTCGTGGCCGGCGTCCTGTCCTGGGCGGGCGCCCGCCTCTGGAACTCGATCGGGACCCTGCCGAGCGTCCCCCTGGCCGCCCCCGTCGTCCTCGCCCTGATCGCCGCGGTGCTGCTGGCCACGGCGCTCTCGATCCGCTCCCGCCTCAGGGCGCAGCGCGAGCGCCGCCCGGGCGCCAAGGGCGTCGACCCCCTGATGGCCGCCCGAGCGGTCGTCTTCGGCCAGGCCAGCGCCCTGGTCGCCGCCCTGGTCGCGGGCATGTACGGCGGCACGGGCGTCTTCCTGCTGGAGGTCCTCGACATCCCCGCCCGCCGCGACCAGGCCATCTACGCCGGCTTCTCGGTCGTCGCGGGCATCGCCGTCATAGCGGCGGCCATTTTCCTGGAGCGCGTCTGCAAGCTCCCGGAGGACGACGAGCACAACGGCACGGGAGCCGCACCGGCCGCGTGACGAGCAGGCGCGTCAGCGCGCCATGATGAGGCTCATCGCCTCGTTGCGGGTGGCCGCGTCCCGCAGCTGTCCGCGCACCGCCGAGGTGAGCGTCTTCGCGCCGGGCTTGCGTATGCCGCGCATCGACATGCACATGTGCTCGCACTCCACGACGACGATCACGCCACGCGGCTCCAGGATCTCCATCAGGGAATCCGCGATCTGCGTGGTGAGTCGTTCCTGCACCTGCGGACGACGGGCGTAGACATCGACGAGCCGGGCCAGCTTGGACAGTCCGGTGATCTTCCCGGAGGTTGCCGGGATGTACCCGACGTGCGCCACTCCCCGGAACGGCACCAGATGGTGCTCGCACGTGCTGTAGACCTCGATGTCCTTCACCAGCACCATCTCGTCGTGCCCGATGTCGAACGTCGTGGTCAGCACATCCTCGGGCTGCTGCCACAGGCCCGCGAATATCTCCTTGTAGGCCCTGGCCACCCGCCCCGGCGTCTCCTTCAGACCCTCGCGGTCCGGATCCTCGCCGACCGCGATCAGCAGTTCCCGCACGGCGTTCTCGGCGCGCTTCTCGTCGAACTCGCCGATGCGGCCCTCGCCGTCGAGCGTCACGGGGTCGGTCATGTGGTGCCTCGTTCCTGTGCGGGTGGCGCGTGTGGGTCACGCGTCTGAACTGCGGACATACGACGATGCCGCGCCCCCCAGGCTAAAACCAGGGGGACGCGGCATCCATTCCGGGGCCGGTGGGATCACCGGGCCCGGGTCAGCTCTCCGGGCGCTCCTCGGGAGCGGGCTCCGGGGTCGGCTCGGCGACCGTCGACTTGGCGGTGGTGATCGCCGGAGTCGAGCCGTTGGCGCCGTTCGTCAGGGCGAGCTCCTTGGGGGAGAGCACCGGCGGACGGGTGGACGGCGTACGGCGCGAGGAACCGGTCCACGCGGGCCGCGGCGGGCGCTTGACGATACCGGCGAAGATCTCGGCGATCTCCTCCTTGCCCAGCGTCTCCCGCTCCAGCAGCGCGAGAACGAGGTTGTCGAGGACGTCGCGGTTCTCGACCAGGATCTCCCAGGCCTCGTTGTGCGCGGTCTCGATGAGCTTCTTGACCTCTTCGTCGACCAGCGCGGCGACCTCTTCCGAGTAGTCGCGCTGGTGAGCCATCTCACGGCCGAGGAACGGCTCGGTGTTGTCCCCACCGAACTTGATCGCGCCGAGGCGCTCGGTCATGCCGTACTGCGTGACCATCGCGCGGGCCGTGGCGGTGGCCTTCTCGATGTCGTTCGCGGCACCCGTGGTCGGGTCGTGGAAGACGAGCTCCTCGGCCGCGCGGCCGCCCAGCATGTACGCCAGCTGGTCCAGCATTTCGTTGCGCGTCGTGGAGTACTTGTCCTCGTCCGGCAGGACCATCGTGTAGCCGAGGGCCCGGCCTCGCGACAGGATCGTGATCTTGTGGACCGGGTCGGAGTTCGGGGAGGCCGCCGCGACCAGGGCGTGGCCGCCCTCGTGGTACGCGGTGATCTTCTTTTCCTTGTCCGACATGATCCGGGTCCGCTTCTGCGGGCCCGCCACGACACGGTCGATGGCCTCGTCGAGCATGTGGTTGTCGATCAGCTTCTTGTCCGAGCGGGCCGTCAGCAGGGCGGCCTCGTTCAGGACGTTGGACAGATCGGCACCGGTGAAGCCCGGAGTACGGCGGGCGACGGCGGACAGGTCGACATCGGGGGCGACCGGCTTGCCCTTCTGGTGGACCTTGAGGATCTCCAGACGGCCCAGCATGTCGGGGCGGTCGACCGCGATCTGGCGGTCGAAGCGGCCGGGGCGCAGGAGGGCCGGGTCGAGGATGTCGGGACGGTTCGTGGCGGCGATCAGGATGACGCCGCCCTTCACGTCGAAGCCGTCCATCTCGACGAGCAGCTGGTTCAGGGTCTGCTCGCGCTCGTCGTGACCACCGCCGAGGCCGGCGCCGCGGTGGCGGCCGACCGCGTCGATCTCGTCGACGAAGACGATCGCCGGGGCGTTCGCCTTGGCCTGCTCGAACAGGTCACGGACTCGGGAGGCACCGACACCGACGAACATCTCGACGAAGTCGGAACCGGAGATCGAGTAGAACGGCACGCCGGCCTCGCCCGCGACGGCACGCGCGAGCAGGGTCTTGCCGGTGCCGGGCGGGCCGTACAGCAGTACGCCCTTGGGAATCTTGGCGCCGACGGCCTGGAACTTGGCGGGCTCCTGGAGGAATTCCTTGATCTCGTGGAGTTCCTCGACCGCCTCGTCGGAACCGGCGACGTCGGCGAACGTCGTCTTCGGGGTGTCCTTGGTGATGAGCTTGGCCTTGGACTTCCCGAAGTTCATGACCCGGGAGCCGCCGCCCTGCATCTGATTCATCAGGAACAGGAACACGACCACGATGAGAACGAAGGGCAGCAGCGAGAGCAGGATGCTCACAAAGGCGTTCTGCTTCGTCGGCGAGACCGTGTAGCCGTCCGGGATCTGCTTGTCCTGGAACTTGGTCTGCAGGGTGGTGGCCAGGGCCGCGCCCTGGTCGCCGATGTAGCTCGCCTGGATCTTCGAGCTGTCCTCGATCTTTTCGCCGTCCTTGAGCTGGACCTTGATGGTCTGCTCGTCGCCGGTGGTCAGCTTGGCTGATTCGACCTTGTTGTCATTGATCGCCTGGACGACCTGGCCGGTGTCCACCGTCTTGTAGCCACCGGACGAGCCGACGACCTGCATCAACACGACCACGGCAAGGACGGCCAGCACGATCCACATGACCGGCCCACGGAAGTATCGCTTCACGTCCATCCATACGGAGCGGAGCCGCCCCGTCCCTCCTGCCATAGTGAGTTTGATAAGACAGTTCTTCTGACGGTACCCCAGCATTGTGGACCGAAGCCGCACGGAGCCGCTCGGCCGGCCGGCAATCCCGTCTCTGCATGCTCCAACGGTGCGGACCGCGCTGGGGTTCCCGATCGTCCTACCGGCGTCGCCCTTGTGGCTCAGCGCACGGCCGAGCCCGGGGGTCAGCCGCCGTAGACGTGGGGCGCGAGCGTACCGACGAACGGGAGGTTGCGGTACTTCTCGGCGTAGTCGAGGCCGTAGCCGACGACGAACTCGTTGGGAATGTCGAAGCCCACCCATTCGACGTCGATGGCGACCTTGGCGGCGTCCGGCTTGCGCAGCAGGGTGCACACCTTGAGCGAGTCGGGCTCGCGCGAGCCGAGGTTGGACAGCAGCCAGGACAGGGTCAGCCCGGAGTCGATGATGTCCTCGACGATCAGGACGTGCTTGCCCTTGATGTCGGTGTCGAGGTCCTTGAGGATCCGCACCACCCCGGAGGACTGGGTGCCCGCCCCGTAGGAGGACACGGCCATCCAGTCCATGGTGACGGGGGTGGACAGCGCCCGCGCGAGGTCCGCCATCACCATCACCGCGCCCTTGAGGACGCCGACGATGAGCAGGTCCTTGCCCGCGTACTCCGCGTCGATCTTCGCGGCGAGCTCGATGAGCTTCGCGTCGATCTCTTCCTTGGTGATGAGTACCTGCTGAAGGTCGGCACCCATGTCGTTCGCGTCCACCCGCATCACTTTCGGTCGTCCCACCGGCCGTCCGCCCCCCTGGCGGGGGGCAAGGATTCAGCCTTGCCGAATCACCAGTCTGCCACCCTGGCGCTGGGCCACGACTTTGCCGGGGAGATTGATGACCCCCTGGCCGCGCCATCCGGTGATCAGGCGGTCGACTTCCTCGATGTGCCGGGCGAACAGCGAGCCGGCCGGAGCGCCCGCCTCGATGGCGGCGCGGCGCAGGATCCGGCGGCGTACGGCGGGCGGGAGGGCGTAGAGCTTGGCGCACTCCAGCAGCCCCGCGGCGTCCCGGACGCCGGTCTCGGCCTGGCCCGCCCAGGCGTCGAGGGCGTCGGCGTCGTCGCGGGACAGTTGCGCCGTACGGGCGAGCGCCTCCACGACGCCTTTGCCGAGGGCCTTCTCCAGGGCGGGCAGGCCCTCGTGGCGCAGGCGGGAGCGGGTGTAGGCGGGGTCGGCGTTGTGGGGGTCGTCCCAGACGGGCAGGGACTGGACCATGCAGGCCCGGCGGGCGGTCTGCCGGTCGATCTCCAGGAAGGGGCGCCGGTAACGGCCGCCGGCCCCCGAGACCGCGGCCATGCCGGACAGGGAGCGGATGCCGGAGCCGCGGGCGAGGCCGAGCAGGACGGTTTCGGCCTGGTCGTCGCGGGTGTGGCCGAGGAGGATCGCGGCGGCGCCGTGGCGCTGGGCGGCGGCGTCCAGGGCGGCGTAGCGGGCGTCGCGGGCGGCGGCCTCGGGTCCGCCTTCGCGGCCGACGGTGACGGCGGCGGACTCGACCGGGTCGAGGCCTAGTTGCCGCAGGCGGAGGACGACTTCCTCGGCGCGCAGGTCGGAGCCGGGCTGGAGGCCGTGGTCGACGGTGACGCCGCCGGCCCGGATGCCGAGCTTGGGTGCCTCGAAGGCGAGGGCGGAGGCGAGGGCCATGGAGTCGGCGCCGCCGGAGCACGCCACGAGCACGAGCGGCGACGGCGGGCGCTCGTGCGGGGTGTGCTCGGGGGAGGTCTGTTGGTCGTTGAGGATGTCGTGGAGGACGCGGCGGACCGCCAGGCGTATCGCCGCGACCGCAGGATGGGGACCCATGTCCGGTTCCCTTCATGAAGTTTTCGGGGGGTGAGCCCGAGGTTCGGTCACTCAGAGTGTGTAGATGGTGACAGAACCGGGCGGTTCCCCGAGCATTGCACGCCTACCCATGGCTCACGGTCCCTCGGACGGGTGATTGAAGGGGCGTTCGCCTGCCGTCGGCCGGATTCGTTTCACGACCCCGCACGGGGGTTCACGACTCGGCCTTGCGGTGCACCCGCGTGACCCAGTCCGCCGGTTTGGCGATCTCCGCCTTGGTCGGGAGGGTGTTCGGGGAGGTCCACACGCGGTTGAAGCCGTCCATGCCGACCTCGTCGACGACGGCCCGCACGAAGCGTTCCCCGTCCCGGTACTGGCGGAGCTTGGCGTCCAGGCCGAGCAGTTTGCGCAGGGCGATGTCCAGCCGGGAGGCGCCCTTGGCCCGGCGCTGCTGGAACTTCTCGCGGATCTCCGCGACGGACGGCACGACGGCCGGGCCGACGCCGTCCATGACGAAGTCGGCGTGCCCCTCCAGCAGGGACATCACGGCGGTGATACGGCCGAGAATCTCACGCTGGGCCGGGGTCTGCACGATCTCGACGAAGGAGCGGCCGCCGTCGTCCTCCTCCGCCTCGGGGCGGCCCCCGGCGAGGGACTGGGCGGCCTCGCGGACGCGCTCCAGGACGGTCATGGGGTCCACGTCGGTCTCCCCCAAGAACGACTGGATTTCGCCCTGGAGGTGGTCCCGCAGCCAGGGCACGGCGGTGAACTGGGTGCGGTGGGTCTCCTCGTGCAGGCACACCCACAGCCGGAAGTCGTGCGGCTGGACGTCGAGTTCGCGCTCGACGTGGACGATGTTCGGCGCGACGAGCAGCAGCCGCCCGCCGCCGTTCGCGCCCGCGGGGAGTTCGCGGGTGGCGGGGGCGAAGGTCTCGTACTGGCCGAGGACACGGGAGGCGAGGAACGACAGCAGCATGCCGAGCTCCACGCCGGTGACCTTGCCGCCGACGGCGCCGAGGACCGCGTTGCCGGGGCCGGAGCCGCGGCGCTCCTGCATCTTGTCGAACAGCGGCTTGAGCAGTTCCCGGAAGCCGGCGACATTGGCCCGGACCCAGCCGGGGCGGTCGACGACCAGGACGGGGGTGTCGTGGGTCTCCTCGGTGCCCAGCCGGGTGAAGCCCCGGACGTGTTCCTCCGAGGCCTTGGCGTGCCGGCGCAGCTCCGCGACGACGGCCCGGGCCTCGTCGCGGCTGATCTCGGGGCCCGGCCGCATGAGCCGGGTCGCGGTCGCCACCGCGAGATTCCAGTCGACCATCCCAGTTGCGGCACCACCGATGCTCGTCATGCGTCAACCGTACGTGAGCGCCGCCGTTGCGGGCAGGGCGTCGGCGGTCGGCACGTTCGGGTGCGGTTCAGCCGCAGCCGCACGCCGCCAGGGCCGTGGCCGCCGCGTCCAGGGCCGACTGGGCCGCTGACGGGTCGGTGGTGTCGGTGGCCAGGAAGGCGAAGGCCAGCAGGTGCCCGTCCTGGTCGACGACCGTGCCGGCGAGGGCGTTCACGCCGGTCAGGGTGCCGGTCTTCGCTCGTACGACGCCGGCCGCGCCGTCCGTGTAGCGGCTGGTCAGGGTGCCGGTGAAGCCCGCCACGGGCAGGCCGGTGAGGATCGGGCGAAGTTCGGGGTGGGCCGGGTCGCCCGACTTCGCCAGCAGGGCGGTCAGGGTGTCGGCCGTGAGGCGGTCGTCGCGGTTCAGGCCGCTGCCGTCCTTGAAGTCGGCGCCTTTCACCGGCACTCCGAGCTTTTTGAGCTCGGCGCGCAGGGCGCGGCCCGCGCCGTCGAAGTCGGCGCGTTCGCCGGTGGCGAGGGCGGTCTGGCGGGCGAGGGCCTCGGCGATGTCGTTGTCGCTGTGGGTGAGCATGCGTTCGACCAGGGCCGCGAGCGGTGGCGAGGACACCTCGGCGAGGGTCCGGGCGCGGCCGGTCGCCTTGGAGGGGCCCGGGGAGGTGGTCTTGATGCCGTGGCCCTTGAGGAGGCCGGCGAAGGTGCGGGACGCCTCGGCCGCCGGGTCCGCCGCGCGGGGCGCCGGGCCGCTGACGGAGTCGTCGGTGCGGGCCTCGTCGGCCATCAGGGCGCTGACCTGGGCGAGGTTGTCGTTGACGCCGATCGGGTGGTCCGCGTCACCGGCGTAGAGCGTGGTGTCGTACGACAGGGTCACCTCGCGCATGCCGTCCTTCTTCAGGGCGGTGGCGGTGTCCTCGGCGAGGGCGCGCAGGCTGGCCCAGCCCTCGGCGTCCTTGCGGGCGGTGAGCGTGGGGTCTCCGCCGCCGACCAGGACGAGTTCGCCGGTGTCGGGTTCCAGGGCGGCGCGGGTGGTGAGGCGGTGGTCGGGGCCGAGGGCGGACAGGGCCGCGGCGGCGGTGGCGATCTTCGTGGTGGAGGCCGGGGTGAGCGCGGTGCCCGAGCCGGTGCCGTACAGGCGCTTGCCGGTGGTCACGTCGACGACAGCGGCGGAGCGGCGCCCGCCGAGCGCGGAGGTGTCCAGGAGCGGGTCCAGGACGCCGGCCAGGGCCTTGGCGCCGGGGGCGGATCTCACCTCGTCGGCCGAGCCGCCGAGGCCGCTGAGGACGGATGCGGCGCTGGGGGCGGCGTGGGGCGCCGTGGCCGTCGTAGCGGAATCACGACCGTGATCTGCGCCACCCGTGTGCTCCTGGGCGGCTGCCCGGTCCCGCTCGGCCGTACGCTGACCCGAGGAGTCCCAGGGACCGGCGGTGGACACCGCACCCACGGCGAGCGCGAGGCCGACGGTGGCGGCGCCGGCGGTGTACTGCCAGGTCTTTACCCTGATGACCTGCGCCGAGGCGGCTCGGCCGAGCCGTGCCAGGCGCGGTCGGCCGGCTGTGACGGCCTGTGCGAGACGCGGTCGTACGGCGTTCGCGAGCCGCGCCACCCGCGGTCCCGCGGCCCGCCAAGGCCTCAGCTCTGGCACGACCACCAGCCCCTTTCGCGATCACACACCTGCGTGAGGGACACTTAACCACCAGAACTATGTGTTGATCATGGAGGAGCCACCGGTGGAGTTCGACGTCACGATCGAGATTCCGAAGGGTTCGCGGAACAAGTACGAGGTGGACCACGAGACCGGTCGGATCCGCCTGGACCGTCGCCTCTTCACCTCGACCAGCTACCCGGCCGACTACGGCTTCGTCGAGAACACCCTCGGCGAGGACGGCGACCCGCTGGACGCGCTGGTCATCCTGGACGAGCCGACCTTCCCGGGCTGCCTCATCCAGTGCCGCGCGATCGGCATGTTCCGGATGACGGACGAGGCCGGCGGCGACGACAAGCTGCTGTGCGTCCCGGCGCACGACCCGCGCGTGGAGCACCTGCGCGACATCCACCACGTGTCGGAGTTCGACCGCCTGGAGATCCAGCACTTCTTCGAGGTCTACAAGGACCTGGAGCCCGGCAAGTCCGTCGAGGGCGCCGACTGGGTCGGCCGTACCGAGGCCGAGGCCGAGATCGAGCGGTCCTACAAGCGCTTCAAGGACCAGGGCGGCCACTGAGCCCCCAGGTCACCGACGGGCCGCACGCGACGCGTGCGGCCCTTTGGCATGGGTGTGCGCATACTGAAGCCTGGCCTGAATGCGTCGTACAGGGAGCGCTGCGCAAGTGACGGACGCGGAGGACCGCAAGCCGCAGTCGGACGAGGCGACCGGCACGTTCGACCCCGAGATCACATCCGAGTTCGCCATTCCCCAGGGGCTCGCCGTACCCAAGGCCGGCGGTGAGCCGGAGACCACGTCCGAGTTCGCCCTGCCGCGCGGGCTGGACACCCGCCCGGGTCCGGTGGCCGAGCCCGAGAAGTCGGCGTTCAGTACGCCGCGGACCTACCACGCCAAGGACGCGCCCTCCGTGTTCACCCCGGCGTCCGGGGTGCCCGCGGTCAGTCTGACCAAGGACGTGCCCTGGCAGGACCGGATGCGCACGATGCTGCGCATGCCGGTGACCGAGCGGCCCGCGCCGGAGCGGATCCCGAAGACCGAGGACGAGGGTCCGGCCGTCCCCCGCGTGCTCGACCTGACCCTGCGGATCGGCGAGCTGCTGCTGGCGGGCGGGGAGGGCGCGGAGGACGTCGAGGCGGCGATGTTCGCGGTCTGCCGGTCCTACGGCCTGGACCGCTGCGAGCCGAACGTCACCTTCACGCTGCTGTCGATCTCCTACCAACCGTCGCTGGTGGACGACCCGGTGACGGCCTCGCGGACCGTACGGCGGCGCGGGACCGACTACACGCGGCTCGCGGCCGTGTTCCGGCTGGTGGACGACCTCAGCGATCCGGAGAGCCATGTCTCCCTGGAGGAGTCCTACCGGCGGCTCGCGGAGATCCGCCGCAACCGGCACCCGTATCCGACCTGGGTGCTGACCTCGGCGAGCGGACTGCTGGCCGGCGCCGCCTCGGTGCTGGTCGGTGGTGATCTGATCGTGTTCGTGGCCGCGGCGGTGGGCGCGATGCTCGGCGACCGGCTGGCGTGGCTGTGCGCGGGGCGCGGGCTGCCGGAGTTCTACCAGTTCATGGTGGCCGCGATGCCGCCGGCCGCGATAGGCATCGCCCTCAACCTCGCGCACGTGGACGCCAAGGCGTCCGCGGTGATCACCGGTGGGCTGTTCGCGCTCCTGCCCGGGCGGGCGCTGGTGGCGGGGGTGCAGGACGGTCTGACCGGGTTCTACATCACCGCGGCCGCGCGGCTGCTGGAGGTCATGTACTTCTTCGTCGGGATCGTCGCCGGGGTGCTGGTGATCCTGTACTTCGGCGTGAACCTCGGCGCCAAGCTGAACCCGGACGCGGCCCTGAACATCTCCGAGCGGCCGCTGTGGCAGATCGGCGCCTCGATGCTGCTGTCGCTGACCTTCGCGGTGCTGCTGCAGCAGGAGCGGTCCACCGTGCTGGCGGTCACCCTGAACGGCGGGGTCGCCTGGTCGGTGTACGGGGCGCTGCACTACACCGGCGGCCTGTCGCCGGTCGCCTCCACGGCCGTGGCGGCGGGCCTGGTGGGGCTGTTCGGGCAGCTGCTGTCGCGGTTCCGGTTCGCTTCGGCGCTGCCGTACACGACCGCGGCGATCGGGCCGCTGCTGCCGGGCTCGTCGACCTACTTCGGTCTGCTGTCCATCGCTCAGAACGAGGTGGACAAGGGGCTGGTGTCGCTGGCGACGGCGGCATCCCTGGCGATGGCCATCGCGATCGGCGTCAACCTGGGGTCGGAGATCTCGCGGTTGTTCCTGCGGCTTCCGGCCGGGGCCGGGGAGGGACGCAAGGCGGCGAAGCGGACCCGGGGGTTCTGAACTCCTCGCGGGTCCGCGTCCGTCACCGGTGTTGCTAGTAGCCCTGGTTGGGCGGGTACTGGTCGTTCGGCCGGCCGCCGTACTGCTGCTGGTTGCCGTAACCCTGCGGGTACTGCTGGGCGTAGGGCTGCTGCTGGCCGTAGTACTGCTGCTGCGGGGGCTGGTCGGTCGGATCGATGCGGCGGAGCTGGGTCGTCGCGTCGTCCATCATCTGCGGGTGCTGCTGGTGGGGGGGCCGGGCCGCCGGGGCCTGGGCCGCCGCCCGCTTCTTCTTGGCGCGCTCGCGCAGGTACTCGACGATGATCGGGACGACCGAGAGGAAGACGATCAGGATGAGGATCGCCTCGACGTTTTTCGCGATGAAGTCGATCTGGCCGAGCCAGTACCCGGCCACGGTGACTCCGGTGCCCCAGGCGATGCCGCCGATGATGTTGTACGTCAGGAAGGTGCGGTACTTCATGCGGCCGGCGCCGGCCACGATGGGCGCGAAGGTCCGCACGATCGGCACGAATCGGGCCAGCACGATCGCCTTCGGGCCGTACTTCTCCATGAACTCATGGGCCTTCTCCAGGTTCTCCTGTTTGAAGAGCTTGGAGTTGGGGCGGTTGAAGAGCCTCGGGCCGAAGAACTTGCCGATCATGTAGCCGACCTGGTCGCCGATGACGGCGGCCAGCACGATCAGGGTGCAGACCAGCCACAGGGGCTGGGTGATGTACGTCCCCTCGGCCACGAAGAGACCCGCCGTGAACAGCAGCGAGTCACCGGGCAGGAACGCGAAGAGGCCGGATTCGGCGAAGACGATCAGAAGGATGCCGGGCAGCGCGAAGGCCTCGATGAGGTATTCCGGGCTGAGCCACTCGGGGCCGAGCGCAAGCGTGGTCACGGGTTGTGGCTCCTGCGGGGGTGGGGCGGGCGGGGGCTGGTGCTCAAAAGTACCAACGCGGTACCCCTATCAACGCACCGCCGGAGGCCCAGGTTCCATGGGTGCGCACAGGATGCCTTTTACGGCGGCCCGGGGAAGGCTGTCCACCATGGGAATCGATGAATACGGCGGCGGACAGGGCCCTCAGCCCGATGTCCTGGTGGTGACCACGAACGACGTACCCGGTCACCGGGTCCAGGAGGTCATCGGGGAAGTGTTCGGGTTGACGGTGCGCTCCCGGCATCTGGGCAGCCAGATCGGCGCGGGGCTGAAGTCGATGGTCGGCGGTGAGCTCAAGGGGCTCACCAAGACGCTCGTGCAGACCCGCAACCAGGCCATGGAACGGTTGGTGGAGCAGGCACGCGCGCGTGGCGCCAATGCCGTGCTCGCCTTCCGCTTCGATGTGACCGATGCCTCGGACGTCGGCACCGAGGTGTGCGCGTACGGCACGGCCGTGGTCCTGGTCCGGGAGTAGCGGCACTCCCGGACCGGGGATCACGCGGTGCGGCGGGCGGCGTTGGCGCGGATGGCGTCGCGCAGGTGGGCCGCCAGGCCTGGGTGCATGGCGTCGTAGAACGCCGTGAAGCGTTCGTCGGCGACGTACATGTCACCCAGGCACTGGTGCATCTCGTACGGGCATTCGTAGAACCACCTGCCGAGGTACCGGCGGTGCTCCTCCGCCAGCTCCATGGCCGCCTCGCCGGTCGGCGGCTCACCGGAGGTCATCAGGGCCTTGTAGCGCTCGCCCCACTCGGCCCCCTCGTCCTGCATCCGCTTCCAGTCGTCCTTGGTGTATGCCGCCGCGCGGCGCTGCGACTCGGCGTACGCCTCCGTGCTGCCCCAGCGTGCCTGCGTCTCCTCGGCGTACTGCTCGGGGTCGTGGTCGCCGAAGACCTCGAAGCGCTCTTCGGGGGTGAGGTTGATGCCCATCGTGCGTGCCTCCATGGCCTGTTCCACGGCCGTCGCCATCTTCTGCAGCTTCTCGATCCGGGCGGTCAGCAGGTCGTGCTGGCGGCGCAGGTGCGCGCGCGGGTCTGCTTTTCCGGCGGCCTGATCGTCGAGCAGGGCGGCGACCTCGTCGAGCGGAAAGCCGAGCTCCCGGTAGAACAGGATCTGCTGCAACCGGTCGAGGTCGCCGTCGCTGTAGCGCCGGTGGCCCGCGTGGTTGCGCTCGCTGGGGACGAGCAGGCCGATGTCGTCGTAGTGGTGCAGCGTGCGCACCGTCACTCCGGCGAAGCCCGCGACCTGTCCCACGGAGTAGCTCACGTCGTCCGCTCCCTTCTCGGTACGCGCTCCACGATGAATCCTCACGCCACGTGAGGCGCAAGCCCATGAAATACGACCGTATTGCCCGGTTTGCCGGTTTAACGTGTCCCCGTGCCCCAGGAGACCGCGCCGCAGGCGCCCGCCGCGCCGGCGACCCCGGCCCGCGCTCTGCTGCCGCTGATCCTCCCCGCCCTGGTGGTGGGCGTGGCTGCCGCCCTGCTGTTCCTCGGGGTGAGCGAGGCGGCCGAGGCCCTCCAGCACGTGCTCTGGCAGGACCTGCCCGACGCGCTGGGGGTGGGCCGCTTCTCCGTGCCGTGGATGCTGACCGTGCTGACCGCGACCGGGGTGGCCGTCGGGCTGGTGGTCTGGAAGGCGCCCGGGCACGCCGGGCCCGATCCGGCCACCACCGGGCTGGACGCGCCCGCGCTGCCGCCCGTCGTCCTGCCGGGACTGCTGCTGGCGACCGCCCTGATGCTCGCGGGCGGGCCGAGCCTCGGCCCGGAGAACCCGATCATCGCCGTCAATGTCGGGCTGGCCCTCTGGCTCGGGCACCGGCTCCTGCCCCGGGTGCCGGGCGGCCTGTGGGCGGCGCTGGCGGAGGCCGCGACGATCGGCGCGCTGTTCGGCACGCCGGTGGCCGCGGCGCTGGTGATCTCGGAGGCGCTGGCCGGGCGGCCGGCCAAGGGGGCGCTGTGGGACAACGTCTTCGCGCCCCTCGTCGCGGCCGCCGCCGGGGCGATCACCACCGAACTGGTCGCCCGTCCCACCTTCGACCTGGGTCTTCCCGCCTTCGACCACCCCGGCTGGGGCGATCTGCTCGCGGCGCCGGTGGTCGCGTCCGCCGCCGCGCTGCTCGGCATGGCGGCCGTGTACGCCTTCCCGTACGTCCACGCCGCCTTCGGAAAGCTGCGGCACCCGATGCTGATGCTTCCGGTGGGCGGGCTCGTGCTGGGGCTGCTGGGGGCCCTGGGCGGCCATCTGACGCTCTTCAAGGGGCTGGAGGAGGTCGGGGAGCTCGCGGCCGACCCCGGCGGCTGGACGGCGGGTGAGTTCGCGGGGATGGCGGTGGTGAAGCTGGCCGCGCTGCTCGTCGCCGCCTGCTGCGGCTTCCGGGGCGGGCGGATCTTCCCGGCCGTGTTCGTCGGGGCGGCCCTCGGTCTGTGCGCCCACGCCCTGGTGCCGGGGGTGCATCCGGCGGTCGGCGTCTCGGCGGGCGTGCTCGGGGTGCTGCTGGCGGTGACCCGGCAGGGCTGGGTGAGCCTGTTCGTCGCCGCCGTCCTGGTGGCTTCCCCCGCGGTCCTGGCCCTGCTGTGCATCGCGTCGCTGCCCGCCTGGCTGCTGGTGACGGGGCGCCCGCAGATGCAGCTGCGCGAGGACGGCACCCCGCTCCGCTGAACTCCCCACCCCCTTTGGAGAAGTCGATGGCACTGCACCAAGGACCCGGCCGTTCCGACGACCTGCCCCCGTCCGTCAACCCCTTCTACGGTCAGGCCAATCCGGTCGGCGGCATGACCGAGGCACCGCCCCGGCACCGGCTCCCGGACAGCCCGCTGCCGCCGATGACGGCGTACCAGCTGGTCCACGACGAGTTGATGCTGGACGGCAACGCCCGGCTGAATCTGGCCACCTTCGTCACCACCTGGATGGAGCCGCAGGCCGGGGTGCTGATGGCGGAGTGCCGGGACAAGAACATGATCGACAAGGACGAGTACCCGCGCACCGCCGAGCTGGAGCGGCGCTGTGTGGCGATGCTCGCCGACCTGTGGAACGCGCCCGATCCGGCGGCCGCCGTGGGCTGTTCGACGACCGGTTCCAGCGAGGCGTGCATGCTGGCGGGGATGGCGTTCAAGCGGCGGTGGAGCAGACGGAACACCGGAGGTCGCCCGAATCTCGTCATGGGCGTCAACGTCCAGGTGTGCTGGGAGAAGTTCTGCAACTTCTGGGAGGTGGAGGCCCGTCCGGTCCCCAT
The DNA here is from genome assembly GCF_042888685.1 of Streptomyces sp. NPDC002779. Classification (NCBI taxonomy): domain Bacteria; kingdom Bacillati; phylum Actinomycetota; class Actinomycetes; order Kitasatosporales; family Streptomycetaceae; genus Streptomyces; species Streptomyces sp. NPDC002779. Next base: position 600,115 of record NZ_JBIAQC010000003.1, on the reverse strand, counting down.
GGAGGGCGGGCGGTTCCACCTCGATCCCCAGGCGGCGGCCGAGCTGTGCGACGAGAACACCATCGGGGTCGTGGGCATCCTCGGCTCCACCTTCGACGGCTCCTACGAGCCGATCGCCGAGCTGTGCGCCGCCCTGGACGCCCTCCAGGAGCGCACCGGGCTCGACATCCCGGTGCACGTGGACGGCGCCTCGGGCGCGATGGTCGCGCCCTTCCTCGACGAGGACCTGGTGTGGGACTTCCGCCTCCCGCGCGTGGCCTCGATCAACACCTCCGGGCACAAGTACGGGCTGGTCTACCCGGGCGTCGGCTGGGCGCTGTGGCGGGACAAGGACGCCCTGCCCGACGAACTCGTCTTCCACGTGAACTACCTGGGCGGCGACATGCCGACCTTCGCGCTGAACTTCTCCCGCCCCGGCGCCCAGGTCGTCGCGCAGTACTACACCTTCCTGCGGCTGGGCCGCGAGGGCTACCGGGCCGTGCAGCAGGCCTCGCGGGACGTCGCGACCCGGCTGGCCGGACAGATCGAAGCCCTCGGCGACTTCGACCTGCTCACCCGGGGCGACCAGTTGCCCGTCTTCGCCTTCACCACGGCGCCGGAGGTGAAGGCGTACGACGTCTTCGACGTGTCCCGCAGGCTGCGCGAGCGCGGCTGGCTGGTGCCCGCGTACACCTTCCCGCCGAACCGGGAGGACCTGTCGGTGCTGCGGGTGGTGTGCCGCAACGGCTTCTCGACCGACCTCGCGGCGCTCCTCCTGGACGACCTCCAGCGCCTGCTGCCGGAACTCAGAAGGCAACCAGGTCCCTTGGGGCGGGACGCGGGCCAGGCGACGGCCTTTCATCACTAGCCCGCACGGCCCCGCCCCACCCCGCGCGGGCGGCGGCTCACTTGCTGAGCCGCCCGAACCGCCGCACCGCCAGCGGGAAGAACACCGCCAGGAGCACCAAGGGCCAGACGACCGCCGCCGCCACCTGATCCGTGCCGGTGCCGCCGAACAGGTCGCGGACCGCCGTCGCCGTGGCGGACATCGGGTTCCACTCGACGACCGTGCCCAGCCAGTCGGGCATGGACTCCGGATGGGCGAGGGCGTTGGACAGGAAGCCGACCGGCCAGACCAGGATCTGCACCGCCTGCACCATCTCCGGCTTCCCGGCCACCAGCGCCAGGTGGATGCCGATCCAGAGCATGGCGAAGCGGAAGAGCAGCAGCAGCCCCACCGCGCCCAGGAAGGCCCCGGGCCCGCCGTCCACCCGCCAGCCCAGGGCGTAGCCGACGCCCATGAGGACGAACAGGGACAGTGCCGACTGGAGCATGTCGGCCGCCGAACGGCCCACCAGCACCGCTCCGTTGGCCATCGGCAGGGAGCGGAAGCGGTCGATCACCCCCTTGTTGAGGTCCTGGGTGACCGCGATCATCGTGCCCTCCAGGCCGAAGGCCATGGTGAGCGCCAGCATGCCGGGGACCAGATAGTCGATGTAGGAGCCCTGGACGCCCCGGCCGCCGCCGATGAGGTAGCCGAACATCAGCAGCAGCATCACCGGGAAGACCAGGTTCACCACGACCTGCACCGGCTGGCGTGCCCAGTGGGCCAGCTCGCGGCGGGTCATGGTCCAGGAGTCGGTCAGTGCGTAGGCGGTCATACGGCCTCCTTCACTCGGTGATCGCCGGTGAGGTGCAGGAACACCTCGTCCAGCGTCGGGCGGCGCAGGGCGATGTCCTCCGCCTCGATGCCGGCCTCCTCAAGGGCGCGTACGACTCCGGAGAGCGCCGCCATCCGGTCGGTGACCGGGGCGCTCAGCAGCCGGCGGTCGGCGTCGGCCCGGACCGTCGCCGGGTCGAGCGGCAGCAGGGCGAGGGCGGCGCCGAGCTGGCCCGCGTCCCGCAGGACGACGTCGATGCGGTCGCCGCCGAGGGCGGACTTCAGTTCGTCGGCGGTGCCGTCGGCGATGACCCGGCCCGCGTCGACGACCGAGATCCGGTCGGCGAGCTGGTCGGCCTCCTCCAGGTACTGGGTGGTGAGCAGGACCGTCGTACCGCCGCCGACCAGGGAGCGGACCGCGGCCCACACCTCGGCGCGGCCGCGGGGGTCGAGGCCGGTCGTGGGTTCGTCCAGGAACAGCACCTCCGGGTCGGTGATCAGGGACGCGGCGAGGTCCAGCCGGCGCCGCATGCCGCCGCTGTACTGCCGTACCGCCTTGCGTCCGGTGTCGGCGAGTCCGAAGCGCTCCAGGAGCTCGTCGGCCCGCACGCGCGCGGGGCGGGCGCCCAGGTGGTAGAGGCGGCCGAACAGCTCCAGGTTCTGCCTGCCGCTGAGTTCCTCGTCGAGGGCCGCGTGCTGGCCGAGCAGGCCGATGCGGAAGCGGACCGCGCGGGCCTCGGTCAGCACGTCGTGGCCGGCCACCTCGATCCGGCCCGCGTCGGGCCGCAGGAGGGTCGACAGCACCCGGACCAAGGTGGTCTTGCCCGCGCCGTTCGGCCCCAGCACCCCGTGCACGGTGCCGCGCCCGACCCGGAGGTCCAGCCCGTCCAGTGCCTTCTTCTCGCCGTACTTCTTGTGCGCGCCTTCGACGGTGATCGCCGGATCGGCCACGGACTCTCCTTTACTAGTCAAAGTTGACTACGGGCCCCGAGGGTAATACCCGGCCCCTCGGTCGTCAAACTTGATTAGCCCGCATCTCCCGGATGCGGCTCCCCCGTCGCGTACGGGTTCTCCTCGCCCTCGGCGAGGACGCCGACGAACGGCTCGCCCTCCCCCGCGAAGGTGTACGCGCCGCCCTCGATCCGCTCGATCAGCCCCTGGGTCCACTCGGCCTCGGCGTCGGCCGTGTGCACCCAGAGGTTCATGATCTCGCCGATGTGGCCCAGCTGGCCGGGGCCGTCCTCGGGCACGTAGTGCTCGGTAACGGCCGACCGCCACTCCTCGCTGCGCCGGATGCGCTCCCTGAGCAGGGCCACCGTCTCCGCGCGCGGGAGGTCCACCATGAAGCCGATGGCCGCCGACTTCACGTCCATCTTCTGGTCGTAGGAGACCAGCGCCTCACGGACCAGCCGCAGGTACTCCTCGGTACCTTGGTCCGTGATCTCGTACTCGGTGCGGGGCGGCCCCCCCGCGGTGGAGGGCGCGATCTCGTGCGCGTGCAGCAGTCCCTGTTTCGCCATCTGCTTCAGGGCGTGATAGATCGAGCCGGGTTTGGCGTTGGACCACTCGTGCGCGCCCCAGTACTCCAGGTCGTTGCGCACCTGGTAGCCGTGGGCCCGCCCGTGCTGACGCACCGCGCCGAGCACCAGGAGACGGATCGCTGACATGCGCCCCAGGTTATGACCTCAGCTTTCGGCGAGGGCAACCAGCTCGAAGGCCGTCTTCCCGTCCAGGGACTCCCGGATGATGTCGGCGTGGCCCGCGTGCCGGGCGGTCTCGCGGATCAGGTGCAGCACCAGCCAGCGCAGGGAGACCCGGCCCTCCGGGGGGAACCAGGGCATCTCGGGCAGCGCGAAGGTGTCGTCGAGGCTCGGTGCCGAGCGGATCAGGGCCTCCGTCTCGGCGGCGACCTTCTCCCAGTAGTCCAGCTGCGAGGCGAGCGTCTCCCCCTCGACCAGCACGAAGCACTCGTGCCAGTTCGACCGGTCCCGCTGCACGGCCGGCGGCTCGCCCTTGGCCAGCGAGACCCAGTACTGCTCGACCTCGGCCACATGCTTGACCAGGCCGGCCAGGGACAGCTCGCTGGCGCTGGGCCGCGAGGACGCCTGCTCGTCGGTAAGCGCGAGCACCGAGCGGCGGATGCCGCCGCGCTGCTCGTCCAGGAAGCCGAGCAGCGCTCCGCGCTCGTCGCCGGGTGCTTCCGCGGGAACGTGGGTGACCATGGCGGCCGCCTTCCGTCGATGGGGCTCCTTGCCTGACACCCACGAAACTACGGGCCATTGAGGTCAGTTGCTGTCCTCAATGGCCCGCCCCGGAGAAAAAATCTGCGGCCAGGGAAAAGACCCAGCCGAAGAAGAGACCTAGAAGGGGAACCCGCTGCGTCCGTGCTGCACGGAGATCCACTTCAGCGTGGTGAACGCGTCCAGCATGGTGTCGCCGTTGAGGCGGCCGACGCCGGAGTGCTTCTCGCCGCCGAAGGGCACGATCGGCTCGTCGTGCACGGTGCCGTCGTTCACATGGAACATGCCGGTGTCGATCCGCTTGGCGAAGGACACGCCCCGCTCGATGTCACCGGTGTGGACGGCGCCGCTCAGGCCGTACGGGGTGTCGTTGACGAGGCGCACGGCCTCCTCCTCGCCGTCGAACGGGACGAGGAAGACGACCGGTCCGAAGACCTCCTGCTGGAGCAGGGCGGAGTCGGCCGGCAGCCCGGTCAGCACGGACGGCTCGACCAGGTTGTCGGTGGTCGTCCCCCGCACCAGGGCGGTGGCTCCCTCGGCGACGGCCTGCTCGACGACACCGGACAGGGCGTCCGCCTGCGAGGAGTTGATGACCGGGCCGATGACGGTCTCGGGGTCGCGCGGGTCGCCCGCCTTGAGCGTGCGCACCTTGGCGACGAACTTCTCGGTGAACTCGTCGGCGACCGTACGGTCGACCAGGACCCGGTTGGCGGCCATGCAGACCTGGCCCTGGTGGACGTAGCGGCTGAAGACCGCGGCGTCGACGGCGTAGTCGAGGTCGGCGTCGTCGAGGACCACCAGGGCGCTGTTGCCGCCGAGTTCGAGGACCGAGCGCTTGAAGTGCGAGGCGCAGACGGTGGCCACATGGCGGCCGACCTTGTCGGAGCCGGTGAAGGAGATGACCTTCGGGACCGGGTGCTCGATGAAGGCGTCGCCGATCTCCGCTATGTCGGTGACGACGACATTGAGCAGTCCGGCGGGCAGGCCCGCGTCCTCGAAGAGCCTCGCGACCAGGGTGCCGCCGACGATCGGGGTGTTCTGGTGCGGCTTGAGCACGACCGCGTTGCCGAGCGCGAGGGCGGGGGCGACGGACTTCAGCGACAGCAGGAAGGGGAAGTTGAAGGGGCTGATCACACCGACGACGCCGACCGGGACGCGGTAGACGCGGTTCTCCTTGCCGTCCACCGGCGAGGGGATGATCCGGCCCTCGGGGCGCAGCGCCAGGTGGACCGCCTCGCGCAGGAACTCCTTGGCGAGGTGGAGCTCGAAGGCCGCCTTCAGCCGGGTGCCGCCCAGCTCGGCGATGATCATCTCGCTGATCCCCGCCTCCCGGTCCTCGATCAGCCGCAGGGCCTTCTCGAAGACGGCGCGACGCGCGTACGCGTTGGTCGCGGCCCATTCCTTCTGGGCGCGGGCGGCGGCCCGGTAGGCCTGATCCACCTCGTCGACCGTGGCTATGGTGATCGAGGCGAGCTTCTCACCGTCGTACGGGTTGAAGTCGATGATGTCCCAGGAACCTGTGCCCGGGCGCCACTCACCGTCGATGTACTGCTGGGCCAGGTCGGTGAAGCAGGACGACATGTGATCCCTCGAATCCCTAGCGGACACCTGATCAGTTTCTGATCATCTCCACGGTCTGATCACACGTCATCGTACTTGTGTTTCAAGACAGTTGAAGGAGTCCTCGGAGAAGATCGCGGCTCTCGGCCGGCCCCGGGCTGTCCTGCTGGAGCTCCTTGAGCGCCTTCTCGTACTGGGCGACGTCCTCCTGCTTGTCCAGATACAGCGCACTGGTGAGCTGCTCCAGATAGACGACGTCCGACAGGTCGGACTCCGGGAAGCTGAGGATGGTGAAGGCGCCGGACTCGCCGGAGTGCCCGCCGAAGCTGAACGGCATGATCTGCAGCCGGACGTTGGGGCGCTCGGAGACCTCGATCAGATGCTGGAGCTGGCCGCGCATCACCTCGCGGTCGCCGTAGGGGCGGCGCAGGGCGGCCTCGTCGAGGACGATGTGGAGCTCGGGGGAGCTCTCGTCGACGAGGTGCTTCTGCCGCTCCAGCCGCAGCGCCACCCGCCGCTCGACGTCGGCCTCGCTCGCGCCCTTCATCCCGCGCCGGACGACCGCGCGGGCGTAGGCCTCGGTCTGGAGCAGGCCGTGCACGAACTGCACCTCGTACACCCGGATCAGCGCGGCGGCGCCCTCCAGGCCGACATAGGTGGGGAACCAGCTGGGCAGCACGTCGGAGTAACTGTGCCACCAGCCCGCGACGTTGGCCTCCTTGGCGAGGGCGAGCAGCGACGTGCGCTCGACTTCGTCGGTGATGCCGTACAGCGTCAACAGGTCTTCCACGTCCCTGGTCTTGAAGCTCACCCGGCCCAACTCCATCCGGCTGATCTTCGACTCGGACGCGCGGATCGAGTACCCCGCGGCCTCACGCGTGATCCCGCGCGCCTCACGCAGCCGCCTGAGTTGCGAGCCGAGCAGCATGCGCCGCACCACCGATCCGGGCTCTCCCGCGCTCACGTTCGCCAGCCTCCCCAACCTCTCCAGGGCCCGAAGTCTGCCACTAAAACACTCCGAGCTGTACTCGTCCGATTACAGAGAAGGAAAGAAGCCAAAGATTTCTCTCAGGAAGGAGGAAGCAGAAGGCAAGCCGGGAGTACCAAGATGGCGGAAAAAATGGCCAACAAGCGGTACGGGAGGGTCCAATTCGGTCACGTGCACGTGCATCTGCCCTTGCATCTGCTGTACGCATCCGAAACCATGGTCCCGCGCAACCGCTGCATCGCAACGACCGCGAATTCCCGGGAGTGCCTCGCATGGGGACGAATGGATCGACCATGCTCGAGCCGTTACGGCAGGGCCTTCCGCCGCTCGATCCCGCGGCCGTGTCCAACGCCGCCTCCTGCGCACTGCCCGCCCGTTACGAAGCCGTGCGCGAGGCCCGGCACTTCACCCGCAGAACCCTCGACCAGTGGGACACGGGCGAGCGCTTCGACGACGTCTGTCTGGTGGTGTCCGAACTCGTCACCAACGCGCTCCGGCACGCGCTGCCCGCGCACCACACGCGCGTGCCCGACCAGACGCCTCCGGTACGGCTGCATCTGATGCGGTGGACCGAGCGGCTGGTGTGCGCGGTGCGCGACCCCAGCCACGACAGCCCCGTCGCCCGCGACTCGGACGACTTCTCGGCGGAGTCCGGACGCGGCCTGTTCCTGGTGGACTCCTTCGCCGACAGCTGGGGCTGGCACCCGCTGGCCGGCACACTCAACGGCAAGGTGGTCTGGGCACTGTTCCGGCTGCCGCACAAGCCGCAGCCGAGCCCCGCCGACTGAGGGGCCGCGGCGCTGTACGGCGCCGCGGCCCTACGCGCGTCACACGCGCATGACGTCCCGGCCACCGTCCCGATAGCCGGAAAAGTCCCCCGAATTGCCCGGCCGGATCTCAGCCCGCTATCAGGTGATCGAACTCGCCGTCCTTGATGCCCAGCAGCATCGCCTCGATCTCGGCGCGTGTGTAGACGAGCGCCGGACCGTCCGGGAACCGCGAGTTGCGCACGGCGACATCGCCGCCGGGCAATCGGGCGAACTCCACGCATGATCCCTGCGAGTTGCTGTGCCTGCTCTTCTGCCAGGCCACACCGCCGATCTGGGCGGCGGCCATGCCGTTGTACACGCCGGACGCGTCTTCAACGTCGTACACGTCGTGGTCCACAGGTCGCTCCCCGGTGGTGCACTGGCTGGTGAGGCCATTGATGCAATGGTCAACTGACCCGGATCATAACCTTGTTCAAGTGCTGATGCATGGGAGGATGCACGGCCAGATGCACGTGCACGCGGGGTGTTCCTGCGGTTACAGCTGTGACGTGCGCGTCGGCGAAGCCGTTCCGGCGTCTGCCCCGGAGCTCGCAGAACATGCGACCGCCATCCCCCGTCCGAGCCGGATCGTCCGGATCGAATCCCTCGTGTACTAGGAACAGACGCGCACGGAGCCGTTCATGTTCCACCATCCGACCGACGGTCCGGCGACCGGACCGACCGGACCGTCGTCCTCCCAGTGGACGCCCGCCGTCCGCCTCGCCGGCACCGGGCGACCACCTGGTGCCGGAGGCCTGTGCACCCGGCACCAGCCCGCGCAAGCGCCCGCACCCGATGACGGGGAGGTCGTCATCGGGTGCGGTGTCCGGATCGGGTCTTCGTCGGGTATACGACCGGGCAGTGGGCCGAGGTCGGCCGGACAGGCGTGCGGAAACACTCGTACGAATGGGGGCGGCCCCGTACGTCGGTGAGCGCAGTGTCCGCCTGGTGACGGGTGCGGTGTCGGCCGTTGCCTCAGCGGCTCGCGTACGGCAGCAGCGCCATCTCGCGGGCGTTCTTGACGGCCTTGGCCAGCTGCCGCTGCTGTTGCGCGGAGACCCGGGTCACGCGGCGGCTGCGGATCTTGCCGCGGTCGGAGACGAACTTCCGCAGCAGGTCGGTGTCCTTGTAGTCGACGTACTCGATCCCGGCCCGGTCGAGCGGGTTGGGGCGGTTCTTGGCGGGCATGCGGTCGCTCTTGCGGGGCATGGCGGGTCAGACCTCCAGGAGGGTGTCGAAGGCGGGCGGCAGCCGCTTCCAGGCGTCGCGCCCGGCGGCGTACTCGGCGTCGGTCAGCAGGCAGGACTCCAGCAGTTGGGCGAGGCCGTCCCGGTCCAGGCCGGGCGAGGTGAACACCAGGTGCTGGCCGCGGTCGCCGTGCTCGGGGTGCCAGTCCAGCGCGGCGGCGGCCCGGCGTACCGGCGGGACCATCTCCCAGGCCGCGTCGGGCAGCGAGGCGAGCCAGGGGCCGGCGCTCTCCACGCACAGGGCGCCCCCGGCCGCGTCCCAGTGCAGTAGCGTGTCCGGCTTGTCGGCGAGCCAGAACCTGCCCCTGCTGCGGGCGGCGGCACAGGTCAGGTCCTCCAGCGCCGCGTACAGCCGCTCCGGGTGGAAGGGCCGGCGCCGGTGCCACACCAGCGTGGCCACGCCGTGCGCGTCGGCCTCGGCGGGCAGCAGCGCGCAGGCCGGGTGCTGGGCGGCCGCGGCGGCCTCGACGTCGAACCCGGCGCGGGCGGCGCCCGCCAGGTCGCCGTGGCCGATCAGGACCCGGCGGGCGGTCGGGTGCAGCTGGGCGAGCAGTTCACGGTCCTCGTCGTCGGCCTCCGGGGAGTCGAGGAGGGCCAGCACGGGGGCGTACTCCAGCTGGCGCGCGAAGGTGTCGGCGACCGTGCGCTGGTCGGTGGCGGCGGCTGCCAGGCCCCGCTCGGCCAGGTCGTCGCCGTTGCCGAGGTACGGCAGCAGCAGCGCCGGGTCGACGGCGGTCACCACTCCGGTGACGGTGAGGCCGCCGGAGGTGACGACCTCCGCCATCGCCTTGGGTTCGACGGAGTCCCACAGCTCGACGACCGCGAGCGAGGTGCCGCCCGCGGCTTCGAGGCGCTTCAGCTCCAGCACCAGGTCCTCGCGCAGGGCGCAGCAGGCGCAGTCGTTGACGAGGGGGGCCTCTCCGGTGTCCAGGACGCCCTTGGCGTCGCGGACCGTCCGTACGACCGTGCCCGCCGGGGCCGTGGCCAGGTCGTGGTGGAGCACGACGCTGCCGGGGACCTCGGCGAGCAGCCGGTCCACGGCGGCCCTGCGGGCGTCGGCGTGCAGTCCGCCGACGAGCACGACGGGGAGCATCAGTCCTGCTTTCCGTACCGGCGCTCGAAGCGCTCCACCCGTCCCGCGGTGTCCAGCACGCGCGCGGTGCCGGTGTAGAAGGGGTGGCTGACGTCGGAGATCTCGACGTCCACGACGGGGTAGGTGTGGCCGTCCTCCCACTCGATGGTCTTCTCGCTCGTCATCGTCGAGCGGGTGAGGAAGGCGTAGTCGGCGGCGCGGTCGCGGAAGACGACGGGGCCGTAGGGCGGGTGGATTCCCTCGCGCATGTCCTCAGCGCTCCTCTCGGAAGTCGACGTGGCGGCCGGCGACCGGGTCGTACTTGCGCAGGGTCAGGCGGTCCGGGTCGTTGCGGCGGTTCTTGCGGGTCACGTAGGTGTAGCCGGTGCCGGCGGTGGACCGGAGCTTGATGACCGGCCGGAGTTCGTTGCGAGCCATGCTGGTACCTTACTGAAAATGAATTCCATTTACACACCGCGTTCGAGAGAGGTGCGTCACCTGTGTCCGCCCACTGCATGCTGACCGGCGCCCGGCCCGGCTTCGGCAACCACATCTCCCACTCCCACCGGCGGACCTCCCGCCGCTTCGACCCCAACATCCAGTCCAAGCGGTACTGGCTGCCGAGCGAGGGCCGCCATGTGCGGCTGAGGCTGAGCGCGAAGGGGATCAAGACCGTCGACTCGATCGGGGTCGAGGCGGCGGTGGCACGCATCCGCGCGCGGGGGGTGCGGGTCTGATGGCGAAGCAGAACACGCGGGAGGTACGGGGCTGATGGCGAAGCAGAGCAAGATCGCGAAGAACGAGAAGCGGCAGGAGATCGTCGCGCGATACGCCCGGCGGCGGGCCGAGCTGAAGGAGATCATCCGGCGGCCGTCGTCGACGGAGGCCGAACGGCTCGCGGCACAGCGGGAGCTGCGGCGCCAGCCGCGCGACGCGAGCCCCACGCGCGTGCGCAACCGGGACCAGGTCGACGGGCGCCCGCGCGGCTACTTCCGGACGTTCGGGCTGTCCCGGGTGTCGCTGCGGCAGCAGGCACACGCGGGCTATCTCCCAGGGGTGCGCAAGTCGTCCTGGTGACGGTCGTCGCCCTGGTCCTGGTTACGTCCTGGTAGCTTGCTGCGGTCGTGGCGTCCTAACCGGCTCATCCTGGGGGCTTGCAGTGACTTCGGCGAGGTACGCGCGCGTGGCGCGCAGGCGGATGCGGATCATGGCCGCGGCCACGGGGCTGACCGGCGTGCTCGTGCTGAGCGGGTGCGGCGACGGCGACTCCTCGGACGACGCCTCGCCCAGCGCGAGCGCCACGCCGTCCGCCACGGGGGCCGACACCGGCGGGGGCGGCGGGAGTACGGCGTCCCCCGCCGGTGACCTGGAGGGCAGCTGGCTCGCCACGACCAAGGGCAAGGCGGTGGCGCTGGTCGTCACCGGCAGCAAGGCGGGGCTGTTCGCGACCGGCGGGACCGTGTGCAGCGGCACCGCGCGCGGGACGATCGAACTCACCTGCACGGACGGCAGCAAGGACCGGTCGAGCGGGACGGTCGAATCCGTCGGCGCGAACACGCTCAAGGTGACCTGGGACAGCGGCCTGGGCACCGAGACCTACCGGAAGGCCGACGGCGCCACTCTGCCCACGGGGCTGCCGACGGCGGGCCAGTAGGCCCGGAGCCGCCGGGCCCCGGAGGTTCGGCAACCTGCGCACAGCTGTATGCGGGATGAGCGGCGCACAGCCGGATACGGGATGAGCGGCACACAGCCGTATGCGGGATGATCGGTGCACGCGATCGTATGCGTGATGATCGGTGCACGCGATCCGTCACGCACGCCTCAGAGGACACCACATGCGCGCCACCGCCCTCCCCCTCGCCGCCCTCGCCGCGGCGCTTCTGCTGACCTCCTGCGGCGACAGTGAGGGCGGTGACGGCGGCGGGGACGCGAAGCAGGGCGACAAGGCCACGGCCGCCTGCCGGCTCGCCGCCCTGGAGGTGCAGGTCGGTCCGGCCAACGCCGCTCCGGCCGCCGGGGACACCGGCAACGTGCCCGTCACCCTCACCAACGACGGCGCCGACTGCACCCTGGCCGGCCTGCCCTCGGTCACCCTCAAGGCGGGCGGCACCTCGGCGGAGGTGGCCCCCGACGCGGCGGCGACGCAGGAGGAGCGGACGCTCGCGCAGGGCGGCTCGGTGTCCGTCACCGTCACCTATGTGCGCGCGGAGGCGGGCAGCGGCCTCGCCGTGAAGACGGCCGACTTCGCGCTGCCCGGCGCCGACACCTCGCACAGCTTCCCCTGGACGTACGGCGATGTCGCGCTCAAGGGCGACCAGCCCGACGCCACGGTGAGCGGATTCCAGCAGGGCGACTGAGCTCACTCCAGCCGGCGCCTGGCCCGCACCTGGGCCTGATCGGCGGCCTCCGCGCCCTCGGTCCAGCCCGCCGCGTCGGTCACGCCGCGCAGCCGGGTCGTGGTGGTCTCGGGGAACATGTGGTCGACCCGGGCGGTGACCGCGACCTCCCGGGAGGCCAGGACCGGCAGCAGGTCGTCGCCCACCTGGGTCTCGGCGGCCCGCGCCAGCCGGGTGCCGACGCGGTGGGCGTAGGCGGCGAGGAAGGACTGCCGGAACGTCTTGGTCCGCTTGCGCCCGCCGGCGCGTTGGGCCGCCTCCGCCTTCGTCATCGCGGTCTGCGCCTGCACGAGGAGCGAGGTGTGGAGCAGCTCGACCACCTCCAGATCGGCCTCGAACCCGACGACGGTGGAGAAGCCGACGGCCTCGTTCCACACCGCGCGGCAGTGGTTCGCGGCGGCCACCGCGTCCAGCAGCATCGCCTTGGCCTGCTCGTACGGCGGCTCGACGCCGATCCGGCAGGCGCCGGGGGCGTCGGGCGCGGGCGACCGGGCCGCCAGCAGCGCCTCGTCGACGCTGTGCCGGGCCATCAGCTCCTGCGCCTTGGCGGTCAGCGCCTCCGCCTCCTCCGGGAACCCCGTCCCCTCCGCCTTGGCGAGCAGCGCGCGGATCCGGGTCAGCATGCGGGACTCGGGCCTGCGGGAGTGCCGTGGATCGTCGAGGGGTTCCAGGGGCGGCAGGCGCAGCAGCAGGCGGTACAGCTCCAGGACGGCGGTGGCGTGCGTGAAACGGTCGCCCGCGCGCGTGGGCGGCGCGTCCAGCTCGTCGAGCTGCGCCCGCCACCGCGGGCCGCGCGGCACGTCGTCCGGCGCCTGCGCGTGGATGAGGGCGGCGAGCAGGCGCAGATGTACGTCGTCCAGGTCGCGCCGGACGACGCGTACGACGTCGGCGGGCTGCCAGCCGCGCCGCCAGGCCGCCGCGACGAACTCCCGGCCCCGGCGTTCCAGTTCCGCGTCCGCCCCGGCGTCGGCGGCGAGGAGGGAGGCGCCGGTGTCCAGGGCGCTGTCGGAGTCGGTGTGGAGGGCGGCCTCGAAGGCGCGGTCCACGGTGCCGCGCGTGCCACTCTTGCTGTTCTTGCCGTTCTTGCCGTTCTTGCCGCTCGAACTGTTCGTGCTGCTCACCCGCCGATCGTCTCACTCCCCGAAAATCGGTCGCCCGCGCGCGTGGGTGCTCCGAGCATGGCTCGCATGGTGGACACGTCTTTGTACGCGGCGTTCCTGGTCGCCGCCTTCGCGCTCTGCATCACCCCGGGCCCCGACATGATGTTCATCGTGGCGATGGGCGGGCGGGGCGGACCCACGGCGGGAGTGATGGCGGCGTTCGGGGTGGCCTGCGCGATGCTCGTCCACACGGTCGCCGCGGCGCTCGGTCTGTCGGCGCTGTTCACGACGCTGCCGACGCTGTACCACGTGCTGCGCTGGGTGGGCGCGGCCTATCTGCTCTACCTCGCGGTGAAGGCGTTCCGGGACCGCTCGGTGCCGGGCGAGGACGGGACCGCCGACACCGGCTCGGGCATGCGGCGGGCCTTCTGGCAGGGTGCCGTCACCAATCTGCTGAACCCCAAGGTGATCCTGTTCAACGTGGCGTTCCTGCCGCAGTTCGTGGACCCGTCGCTCGGGCATGTGCCGGGACAGCTGCTGCTGCTCGGCGGGACGCTGGTGCTGATGGGGTTCCTCTGGGACGGCTGCGTGGGCCTGCTGGCCGGCCGGCTGGCGGACCTGCTCCGCCGCAGCAGGCGGGTGAACCGCTGGCTCAACATCGTCTCCGGCACGGTGTTCACGGGCCTCGCGGTGCGGCTGGCGGTGACCTCGCCGAAGTAGCCGAGGGCCGTTGTCAGACCCTCCTGCCACACTCCTGACATGACCGACCGGTGGGCTCTCGCACCGGCCGAGGACGGTGGCACGGAGCTCGCCCCCCTCGGCCCGGACGGGCTGCCCGCGGGGCCGGTCGTGCGGGAGCCGGATCTCGCCGCGGCGGTGCGCGGCAGGCCGGAGGTCGCGCGCTGGGTCTGGCGTTCCACCGCCGAGGTCTACCCGCGCCTGCTCGCCACGGGGGTGCGAGTGGAGCGGTGCTACGACATCGAGGACGCCGAGACCCTCCTGCTCGGCCACGAGGGGCGGTACGGCGAGCCCCGTTCCGCGGCCGCGGCCCTGGCCCGGCTGCGCGGCGGCCCCGTACCGCCCGACCCGCCCCAGCGGCCCGCCGAGCCGGGCGCCCAGTCCTCGCTCTTCGAGCCGCAGGCCGTCCATGTGCCGCTGGCCGACCTGCTGGAGGTCTACGCCGAGCAGCAGCGGCGGCACGACAAGGCCGCGCACCCGGAGCGGATGCGGCTGCTGACGGCCGCCGAGTCGGCGGGGATGCTGGTCGCCGCCGAGATGAACCGCGCCGGGCTGCCGTGGAGCGCCGACGTCCACCGCCGGGTGCTGCACGACCTGCTCGGCGAGCGGTACGCGGGCGGTGGCGAGCCCCGTCGCCTCGCCGAGCTGGCCGACGAGGTGTCCGCCGCCTTCGGCCGCCGGGTCCGGCCCGATCTGCCCGCCGATGTCGTCAAGGCCTTCGCGCAGGCCGGCATCAAGGTCCGGTCGACCCGGCGCTGGGAGATCGCGTCCGTCGACCATCCGGCCGTGGCGCCGCTGCTCGAATACAAGAAGCTGTACCGGATCTGGGTGGCCCACGGCTGGTCCTGGCTCCAGGACTGGGTGCGCGAGGGGCGGTTCCGCCCGGAGTTCCTCGCGGGCGGCACCGTCACCGGACGGTGGGTGACCAATGGCGGGGGCGGGCTCCAGATCCCCAAGGTGATCCGGCGGGCGGTCGTCGCCGACCCCGGGTGGCGGCTCGTCGTCGCCGACGCCGACCAGATGGAGCCGCGTGTGCTGGCCGCCATCTCCCGCGACCCCGGTCTGATGGAGGTGGCGGGCCGGGAGAGCGATCTGTACCAGTCGGTCTCCGACCGGGCCTTCTCCGGCGACCGCGCCCAGGCGAAGCTCGCGGTGCTCGGCGCGGTCTACGGCCAGACCTCCGGCGACGGCCTGAAGAACCTCGCCGCACTCCGCCGCCGCTTCCCCCTCGCCGTGGCCTACGTCGACGACGCGGCGCGGGCCGGTGAGGAAGGGCGGCTGGTGCGCACCTGGCTGGGCCGCACCTGCCCGCCCGCGGCCGGAGCGGGCGAGGAGTCGGCGGAGGAGGCGGGCATCCCGGTCGGCGACGACTCCGACGACGCCCCCCAGTGGGTGCCCGGGTACGCCTCCACCGACGCCCGCGCGCGGGGCCGCTTCGCCCGTAACTTCGTCGTCCAGGGCAGCGCCGCCGACTGGGCGCTGCTGCTGCTCGCCGCGTTGCGGCAAGCCTGCGCGGGCAAGGCGGCCGAGCTGGTGTTCTTCCAGCACGACGAGGTGATCGTGCACTGTCCCGAGGAGGAGGCGGAGGCGGTCGCGGCGGCGATCCGGGAGGCGGCCGAGCTGGCGGGGCGGCTGACGTTCGGGGAGACGCCGGTGCGGTTTCCGTTCACCACGGCGGTGGTGGAGTGCTATGCGGACGCGAAGTGATCAGGCGGGGGGAGCGGGGTGATCAGGTGGGGGTGGCGAGGAGTGTCGCGAGTTCGGTGAGCACCGTCTTCTCGTCGGTCCCGTCCAGGGCCTCCCGCGCTGCCGTCCATGCCGAGCGGGCCTCCTCGGTACAGCCCGACTCGCGCAGCAGGAGTCCGTGCTGGTGGCGGGCGAGGCCGCCCATGTAGCGGTCGGCGCGGGCGTCGGCGCGGCGCAGCAGTTCGGCGCACTCCTGGGCGGCCCGCTCGGTGCGGCCCAGCAGCCGCAGGGAGCGGACCAGGCCGAGGCGGGCCTGCGACTCACCGTGCCAGTCGCCCTGGTCGGCGAGGTCCCGCGGGGTCTCCTCGAAGTGCCGGGCGGCCGCGTCCGGTTCGCCGAGGGTGAGATGGGCGTAGCCGATGTTGCACCGCGCGTAGAGCTGGAGGAGGGCGTTGCCGATGGTCTCGCCGATGGCCAGCGAGAGGCGGTGCTGCTCGATGGCGGCCCGGGGGTCGGTGTGCTCGTACAGGTTCCCGAGGTGCTGGTGGGTCACCGCCTCGCCGTACGGGTCGTTCAGCCGCCGCGAGTAGGCGAGGCTCTGGCGCAGCGCCCGCCCCGACTCCTCGTAGCGGCCGAGTCCTTCGAGCAGCAGGCCGCGGTTGTTGAGGGAGCGGCGGATCCAGGAGAGGACGCCGAGCCGCCGCCAGATGGCCAGGGCCTGGTCGTTGAGGGCGAGGGCGTCGTTCTGCCGGCCGGTGAGGAAGTGCAGTCCGGCCAGGTCACCGAGGGCGTACGCCTCGGCCGCCTCGTCCCCGAGCCGCCGCGCCACCCGCAGCGCGGCCCGGCCGAGGGTCTCCATCTCGGCGACCCGGCCGCCGCGTTGGAGGTACGGGAAGATCAGGCGCAGCAGCGTGCACAGGCGGGCGGCGATACAGGGCTCGGGCGCGTCGGCGTACCGCTCGGCAAGCGCCACCACGTTCTCCAGCTCGGTGTCGCCCCAGGCGAACGCCTCCTCGGGACCGGTGAAGGGATGGGTGCCGGTGACGTGGGACGCGTGCTCGGGCGGCTGGCTGGCGGTGGGACGACGGCGGTCGTCCTGGTCGAGGCCGGGGTCGACGATCGCGGTGAGGGTGCGTTCGGCGAGGGCGGCGTACCAGTTCAGGGCGGTTTCGACGACGGCGGTGCCGCCTTCGGCGCCGGCCAGTTCGCGGGCGAAGTCGCGGACCAGGTCGTGGGGGACGTAGCGGCCGAGCGCCGTCTCCTCCAGGAGGGCCACGTCGACGAGCCGGTCGAGGGCGTCCTCGGCGCGCCGGGTGCCGATGCCGCTCAGGCGGGCCAGCAGGGGGGCACCGTACTCGGGCAGGTCGAGGGCGCCGATGCGGCACAGCACGAGGGCGGCGTCCCGGTCGGCCTCGCGGTCGGAGGCGGCGAGCGCGTCGTGCGCGACGGCCAGGGAGCGGCGGACGCTGAGGTCGTCGTACTCCAGGTGGTGCAACCGCCCCTCGGTGGCGGCCAGTTGACCGGCCAGCACGTCCGGGGTGAGGGCGCGGCGGGCGGCGAGGCGGGCGGCGACCACCCGCAGGGCGAGCGGAAGGCGGCCGGTGAGTTCGACGAGGGGGTGGCCGGCGTCGATCCCGTCGTCGCGTCCGGACACCGCTCGCAGCAGCGCGGCGCTGTCCTCGGCGGACAGGGGCGTGAGCGGGATGCGCCGGGCGCCGTCGAGCGCGGCGAGGGAGGAACGGCTGGTGATGATCACGGCGCAGCCGGGGCCCGCGGGGAGCAAGGGGCGTACCTGTGCGGCGTTCGCGGCATCGTCCAGGACCAGCAGGGTGCGGGTGGGGGCGAGCATCGAGCGCAGCAACGCGGCGGCGGCGTCGGGGTGTTCGGGGATGGCGCGGGGGTCGGCTCCGACGTCCCGCAGGAGCGCGGCCAGGGCCTGGGCGGAGGTGAGAGGGAGCATGCCCGGGGTGGCGCCGTGCAGGTTGACGTAGAGCTGGCCGTCGGGGAAGCGGTCCGTCAGGGCGTGGGCGATGTGGAGGGCCAGGGCGCTCTTGCCGAGGCCGGCCATGCCGGTCAGGACGGTGATGGCGGGGCGGAGGGCCCGGCCGGCGAGGGTGCGGCGGAGGTCGTCGGCGAGGTGGGCGCGGCCGGTGAAGTGGGCGGGGGGTGGGGGGAGTTGGGCTGGGCGGATGGGGGGTGCCGGGATCTTGGCGTCGTCGGCAACGGCTCCGGGGGATGTCGGGGTGTGGGGATCGCCAGGGGTTTTGGAGGGCGCGGGGGCGTTGGCCTGGCGTGCTGCTCCGGAGGGCACCGGGCTATTCGCCTCGCCTGCAGCTCCGGAGGGCGGGAGGGCGTTGGCCTCACCCGCGGCTCCGGAGGACGCCGGGCTATTCGCCTCGCCTGCGGCTCCGGAGGGCGGGAGGGTGCTGGCCTCGCCTGCGGCTCCGGAGGACGCCGGGCTCTTGGCCTCACCCGCGGCTCCGGAAGACGCCGAGGACTTAGCCTCACCCGCAGCTCCGGAGGACGCCGGGGCCATGGCCCCGGTAACGACGCCGGAAGACACCGGAACCTTGGCCTCACCCACAGCTCCAGAGCGCTCAACGCCGCCCGCTTCCTCCACCGGCTCCCGCAGCACCTCCAGGTGCGCCCCGCGGACGGCGACCCCCGGCTCCACGCCGAGTTCCTCCACGAGCCGGTGCCGCAGGTCTCGGTGGACGGCGAGGGCCTCCGCCTGGCGTCCGCTGCGATGCAGCGCGAGCATCAGCTGGCGGTGGTAGGCCTCGCGCAACGGGTGTTCGGCGGCGAGGGCGGACAACTCCGGGAGCAGGACGTCCGGTCGGCCGTCGGCGAGGGCCAACTCGGCGTCGTAGCGCCACTCCAGGAGCAGCAGCCGGGCCTCCCTGAGGCGTTCCACGAACGGGTAACCGCCCAGGTCGGCGGGGAGTCCGCTCAAGGGTGCGCCGCGCCACAGGGCGAGCGCTGCGGTGCACTCGCACAGGGTGCGGCGCCAGTCCCGGGAGGCGTGGGCGGCGCGCGCGGTGGTGAGGTGCGCCTCGAAGACATGGACGTCCAGCTCGCCGTTGTCGACGCGCAGCAGATACCCGGGGGACACGGCGCGCAGTCGCGCCGGGTCGTCGAGGAGGCGGCGCAGCCGGGTGACGTGGTTGTGCAGGGAGGCGTGCGCGGAAGCGGGCGGCGCGCCGCCCCAGAGCGCGTCCTTGAGCGCGTCGACGGAGACGGTACGGCCCGCTTCGAGCAGGAGGGCGGCCAGGAGGGCCCGGAGCTTGGGGCTGCCGACGGGGCGGGCCACGGCGCCGTCGCCGCCGGGGTCGTAGAGCACCGGCGGCCCCAGCAGTCCGAACCGCAGCTCGTACCGCTCCACGCCGCCCACTGCCTTTCCGCGCCCCGCGCACCACGGCGTAGCCCGGCCGTCGTGGCGGATTTCCGCCGGTCGACGGCGGTATTCCGCCACCCTGTTCCCGACGGGCCACCCGCCGGGATCCGCTGCCGTTCCGCCCGTCCGGCGCAATGGCCCCGGCGTCTTCACGCCAGTCGGCCGACGGCGGCACGGAGAAGCTTTGGCCATATGTTAGCGATCCGTTGGTGGAACCTGATGTGATCACTACATCGGATCCGGCTCGACGGTGCGCGCGTAAGACGCGTTGCTCGGGGGAGTGTTACCGCCGCGGCCGGTCCGGGGACGCACAGGGTCCCGGTCGTCGGAGGTGAGCGACCGGGACCCGCGTCCACCCCCTCGCTTCGCAGGTGCTCCCGCCCCCGGTCCGCGCGCCTCCACTACCGCTTCCGCGCAACAAAAAAGACCCCGGCTCGGAACTGTCCGACCGGGGTCCTGGTGGAGCCGCCTTCGGGATTCGAACCCGAGACCTACGCATTACGAGTGCGTTGCTCTGGCCATCTGAGCTAAGGCGGCGCGCTGTCCGCACTATGGTGCGATCAGCAACGTCGGTAAGTCTACACAGTTTCGGAAGGTGCTCCGTACCGGCCCCGGCGGGGGTGGGACCAGGGCCGGTACGGGGGCTATGAGCAGCGCTTCCGGTCCGTCGGCGGGGTCCCTCGCAGGAGGTACGCGTTGACCGTGCGGTCGATGCAGTCACTGCCCCGGCCGTACGCGGTGTGGCCGTCGCCCTCGTAGGTGAGGAGGCGGGCCGAGGAGAGCTGGGCGGCCAGCGCGCGGGCCCAGCGGTACGGCGTCGCCGGGTCGCGGGTGGTGCCGACCACGACGATCGGGGCCGCGCCCTTCGCCTCGATGCGGTGCGGCTCGCCCGTGGGGGCCACCGGCCAGTACGCGCAGTTCAGCGAAGCCCAGGCCAGGCCCTCACCGAAGACGGGGGACGCCTTCTCGAAGGCCGGCAGGGCGTCCCGCACCTGCTCGGGGGTGTCGAAGGCGGGCGGGAGGTCCAGGCAGTTCACGGCGGCGTTGGCGAACATCAGGTTCGAGTAGCGGCCCTCCGCGTCCCGTTCGTAATAGCTGTCCGCGAGGGCCAGCAGACCCGCGCCGTCGTTCTCCTTCATCGCCGCGGTCAGCGCCTCGCGCAGCTGTGCCCAGGCCGCCTCGTCGTACATCGCCGCGATCACGCCGATGGTGGCCAGGGACTCGCCCAGCTCACGGCCGTCCGCGTCGCCCGTGGGGATCGGCCGGGCGTCGAGCTTCCCGAAGAACGCCTTGAGGTTCTTGCCGACCTCGCCGGCCTTCGCACCCAGCGGGCAGTCGGGCTGCTGGACACAGTCCCGCGCGAACGCCTGGAACGCCGTCTCGAACCCCGCGGTCTGGTCGAGGTTCAGCCGGCGGGCAGGCAGCGACGGGTCCATCGCGCCGTCCAGGACCAGCCGGCCGGCGCGCTTGGGGAACAGTCCCGCGTACGTCGCCCCGAGGAAGGTGCCGTAGGACGCCCCGACGTAGTTCAGCCGCTCGTCCCCCAGCACCGCGCGCAGGATGTCCATGTCCCGGGCCGCCTCGACGGTGGACACATGGCGCAGCAGCTCCGGGGAGTCCGCCCCGCAGCCCTCCGCGAACGTCTTGTACGCGTCGACCAGTGCCGTCTGCTCCCGGTCGTCGTCGGGTGTCAGATCGGTCCGGGTGTACGTGTCCATCTCGGGCCCGTCGAGGCATTCGACCGGTTCGCTGCGGGCGACGCCCCGCGGGTCGAGGGCGACCATGTCGTAGCGGGCGCGGACCTCGGCCGGGTAGCCGATCCCGGCGTACGCCTGGAGGTAGGCGACCGCCGAGCCTCCCGGCCCGCCCGGGTTGACCAGCAGCGACCCGATCCGCTTGCCCGGGCCCGTGGCCTTTTTGCGGGCGACGGCCAGCCGGACGTCGTCCTCCCCCGGCTCGGCGTAGTCGAGCGGCGCCTTCAGCGTGGCGCACTCGAAGCCGGGAGTCCCGCACTCGCGCCAGTTCAGCTTCTGGCCGTAGTACGGCGACAGCGCGTCCGGGGTCGCCTGCGGCAGCGCGGCCAGCGCGGCCTCCGCCGCCGGGCTCGCGGACGTGGTCGAGCCGCCCGTGGAGCAGGCGGAGACCACCAGGGCGGCGACGCCGATGAGGGCTGCGGCCGCGCGGACTCCGTGGGGCCGGGGGCGGGCGTGCCGGTGGGACCGGGTACTTGGGGTGGGGGTCGGGTGGGGGCGCCTGAGGTGCATCAAGCGAGCGTAACTCTGTGCATCGGTGCTGAAGCCCTCCGTGAGGATCACAGCTCGTACGGGTTACGTGGTCAACCTGCCGTTGATGCGACGGGGGACGGGGTGGGGGTGAGCTGCCCGCCTGGCGCGTGGGCCGCGCCGCAGGGTGACCGGTTGCCGCCCGGCGCCGACGGGCTCAGCCCGCTCTCAGCGCCATCGTCATCGCCTCCACCGCCAGCAGCGGAGCCACATTGCGGTCCAGCGCGTCCCGGCACGCGGCGATGGCCTCGATCCGGCGCAGCGTGGACTCCGGGGTGCTGCCGCAGGCGAGCCGCTGCAGGGTGTCCTCGGCGTCGGCGTTGGCGATGGCCACGCGGGAGCCGAGCTGGAGGGCGAGGACGTCGCGGTAGAAGGCGGTGAGGTCGGTCAGGGCGAGGTCGAGGCTGTCGCGCTGGGTGCGGGTGCGGCGGCGCTTCTGCTTGTCCTCCAGGTCCTTCATCACGCCCGCCGTGCCGCGCGGGAGCCGGCCGCCCTGGGCCGCGCCGAGGGCCGTCTTCAGCTCCTCGGTCTCCTTGCCGTCCATCTCCTCGGCGAGCTGCTTGGCGTCCTCGGCCGCCGCGTCGACGAGTTCCTGCGCGGCCTTGAGGCAGCCGCCGATGTCCTCGACCCGCAACGGCAGCTTGAGAACGGCGGCCCGGCGCTCGCGCGCGGCCGGGTCCGTGGCCAGCCGGCGCGCCCGGTCGACGTGGCCCTGCGTGGCGCGGGCCGCGGCGGCGGCGACCGCGGGCTCGATGCCCTCCCGGCGTACCAGCATGTCCGCGATCGCGTCGACGGAGGGCGTACGCAGGTTCAGGTGGCGGCAGCGGGAGCGGATCGTGGGCAGGACGTCCTCGATGGACGGGGCACACAGCATCCAGACCGTACGGGGGGCAGGCTCCTCCACCGCCTTCAGGACGGCGTTGGCCGACTTCTCGTTCAGCCGCTCGGCGTCCTCGACCAGGATGATCTGCCAGCGGCCGGTGGCCGGTGAGGTGAACGACTTGCGGACGGTGTCCCTCATGTCGTCGACGAGGATCTGCGAACCCACGGCGGCGACGGTGCTGACGTCGGCATGGGTGCCCACCAGCGCCGTATGACAGCCGTCGCAGAAGCCGCAGCCGGGGGTCCCGCCGAGGGCGCGGTCGGGGCTGACGCATTGGAGCGCGGCGGCGAAGGCCCGGGCCGTCTGGGCGCGGCCGGCGCCGGGGGGGCCCGTGAAGAGCCAGGCGTGCGTCATCTTCGACGCCTCGGGGGGCGGGACGTGGGTGGCGGCCGCGGTGACCAGGGCGTCGGCGTCCCGGGCAGCGGCGATCAGCTGCTCGCTCACCTTCTCCTGCCCGACGAGGTCATCCCACACGGTCATGCCACACGCCGCCTTTCCGTCCACCTGCAGCGGTACGGCATCCATTGTGCGGGTCGCCACTGACAACGAGGTCCGCCCACCGCCACGCGGACGCCGACCGACAGCTCAACACGGCCCCCGGCCCCCGCAACTCGACACCGCAACCGCACGGACACGGGCCGACGGCGCAGCACCGCCCCGGCCCCGCATCTCGACACCACAGCCGCACCAACACGAGCCGAAGGCTCTGCACCCCGCCCCGACCCCGCTCATCGGCACCGCAGCCCCCGACGCCCAGCCGAGGACTGAGCACCGCCCCCATCCCCGGCCGACAGCTCACCGACACCCCCGCCCCGCTCATCGGCACCGCAGCCCCCGGCACCCGGCCGAGGACTGAGCACCGCCCCATCCTCGACACCGGCCGACGGCTCAGCGCCGCCCCCGCCCCCGGCCGCGCTCATCGTCCGGCTCGTCATCCCGCGGGCCGAGCAGTTCGTCCGCCAGTGACGGCAGATCGTCCAGCGGTGTCTCCTCCGCCCAGTCCGACCGCGGCCGCCGACGCCGCCGACCCGACTGCGCTCCGCCACCCCTGGAACCGCTCTGCCCATCGCCCCGCGCATCGCCCCGCGCCTGACCCTCGGCATCGACCTGCGGCAGCTCCCGCGTTCGGTCGTTCGCCCCGTCGCGCCGGGCGTCGTCCCGGGCATCCTCCCGGAAGAACCCCGGCGGAACCCGGTCCGCCGGATCCCCGCCCCGCACGGGCGGCAGCACCGCGGTCTCGTCCGCGGCGCCCGGAGCGACCTTCGGCAGCACGGCCGTCTCATCAGCAGCCCGCGCCGGAGCCGCCGCCTCATCCACGTCCCTCACCGGACGCAGCACCGCCGTCTCCTCAGCGCCCCGCACCGGAGGCAGCACCGCCGTCTCGTCAGAGGCCCCCGAGGGCTCCCCCGGCCGCGGCAGCACGCTCGTCTCCTCCGAGGCCCCCGACGGCTCCCCCGGCCGCGGCACCTCCGCAGTGTCCTCGGAATCAGTGACCCCGGCATCAGCCTCCCGGGCATCCGCCGCCCCGGAACCCGACACCTCGGCATCCGTCACCCGGGCATCAGCCACCCGGGACTCCGCCACCCCGTAACCCGCACCCGGCACACCCGGCACACCCGCCGCACCCGCCGCACCCGCCGCCCCAGCGTCAGCCCGCGGCAACACCGCAGTATCCTCCGCAGGCCCCCCGGAGGCATTCGTCGGCGTCACCACCGGCGTAGGAACCGTAGCCGCGTCCTGCGCGGCCGCAGGTGCCGCCGGAGTCGCCCGCTTCGGCCCCGCCCCGGCCGTCTCCGCCGCCGCGGCCGCCGCCTCGGCCAGTCGCCGCGCCTCCTCGGCCCGCAGCAGCGCCTCTTCCGCCTTGCGCTGCTTCTCCAGGCGCCGCGCCTCGGCCTCGGCGCGCAGCCGTGCCTCCTCCTCGGCCTGCCTGCGGCGGCGTTCCTCCTCCGCCCTGCGGCGGGCCTCTTCCTCGGCGCGGGCCTTCTCCTCGGCGAGCAGCCGCTGCCGTTCCTCCTCGGCACGGCGAGCCGCCTCCTCAGCGCGCTGCCGGGCCTCCTCCGCCTGGCGTTCGGCCTCGCGGCGCTGCGCCTCCTCCAGCTCGCGGCGCTTGCGCTCCTCTTCCTCTGCGCGCAGCCGGGCGAGCTGCTCCTGGCGCTCGCGCTCCTGCCGCTCCTCCTCGGCCTTGCGGGCGGCCTCTTCCTCGGCCTTGCGGCGGGCCTCCTCCTCGGCCCTGCGCCGCGCCTCCTTCTGCTCCCGGATCTCCTGCTCGGACAGCGGCAGCGCCTGGTCGAGCCGGTGCCGGATGACGGTCGTGACGGCCTCCGGCTCCTGGCCCGCGTCGACCACGAGGTAGCGGCCGGGGTCGGAGGCGGCCAGCGTGAGGAAACCGGACCGCACGCGCGCGTGGAACTCCGCGGGCTCCGACTCCAGCCGGTCCGGCGCCTCGGTGAAGCGCTCGCGCGCGGTCGCCGGGTCGACGTCCAGCAGCACGGTCAGATGCGGCACCAGACCGTTGGTGGCCCAGCGGTTGATACGGGCGATCTCGGTGGGCGAGAGGTCACGGCCCGCCCCCTGGTAGGCCACCGACGAGTCGATGTACCGGTCGGAGATGACCACGGCGCCCCGCTCCAGCGCGGGCCGGACCACCGTGTCGACGTGCTCC
The DNA here is from genome assembly GCF_042888685.1 of Streptomyces sp. NPDC002779. Classification (NCBI taxonomy): domain Bacteria; kingdom Bacillati; phylum Actinomycetota; class Actinomycetes; order Kitasatosporales; family Streptomycetaceae; genus Streptomyces; species Streptomyces sp. NPDC002779. The sequence continues at coordinate 575,419 of NZ_JBIAQC010000003.1, read as the reverse complement.
GCGCGGTCCGCGGCGTACAGCAGCGCCTCCGCGCGGTGCGAGAGCCCGGCGCTGGAGACGTCCAGCAGGATCGAGCGCAGCCGCTTGCCCACCGGCGTGGCGCCCGGCTCGCGCGTGACGACGACCTCGTGGCCCTTGCCCCGGATCCACTCGGCGAGCGCCTCGGCCTGGGTGGACTTGCCGGCGCCGTCGCCGCCCTCCAGGGCGAGGAAGAAGCCGGACGCGGTGGGCGTCTGCTCGGGGTCGTCACCGCCGCGCAGCGCGTCGCGCAGATCGTGCCGCAGCGGCACACCGGACCGGTCGTCCACCTTGGCCAGCACCAGCGCGGCCACCGGCAGCAGCAGCGCGCCGACCAGCATCAGCGTGAACGCGGCACCTCCGTGCGCGAACACGAACCGGCCGCTCTCCAGCCGGTGCGGGCCGATCGCCGCGGCCACCAAGGGCGCGACGACCGCACCGAGCGCCACGAACACCCGTACGACCGCGTGCAGATGCTCGGTCGTACGGGGGCGGCGGAACTCCTCGGTCTCCTGGTCCAGCAGCGTGTGACCGGTGTTGGCGGCCACGCCCGCGGCGGCGCCCGCGAGGGCGACGACCAGCAGGACGGTGGTGACGTCCGGGACGAGACCCGCGGTGAGCAGCGCGACGCCGGTGAGCGCGATGGCCAGTGCCAGCAGGCGGCGCCGCGACAGCGAGACCAGCGCCTTGGGCGCCGTACGGATGCCGACGACGACTCCGCCGGTCAGCGCGAGCACCAGCAGGCCGTACAGCACCGGGCCGCCGCCCAGGTCCTTGGCGTGCAGCACCGACACGGCGACGGCGGCGGCCACCGCGCCCGCGACGGACGCGCAGGCCGGCACCAGCAGCGGGATCGCGCCGGTGCGGCCCTTGTCGACACCGGTGCCCGTCTTGGGGCGGCGCAGTCCCTCCAGCGGGGAACGCGCGCGTGGGGTGCGGGTGTCCGGCAGTTCCAGGAAGGTCAGCACGGACAGGGACGCGGCGAACAGACCGGCCGCGACATACGAGGGCAGCGCGGCCTGGTGCTCGCCGAACCAGTCGATCCCGGTGGCCAGCAGGTTGTTGAACAGGGCTGCGGTGACCAGCGCGGCGGCCGCGAGCGGCACCGCGAGGAAGCCGGTACGCAGGGACAGCCGGCGCAGCGCGTCCATGTGGTCGGGCAGCGGGCGTACCGTCGCGCCCTCCGGCGGCGGGGCGGGCAGCAGCGCGGGCGCCGCGCTCTCCCGGCACACGGCCCAGAACCGCTCGGCGACTCCGGTCACGAAGACGGTCACCAGCAGCAGGGCCAGGGCGTTGTCCGGCGTCCAGTCGATCCACAGCGGCGCGACGATCAGCATCGCGGCCCGCACGCCGTCCGCGCCGACCATCGTCCAGCGGCGGTCGAGCGGCCCTTCCTGGGAGGTCAGCGAGGTGAGCGGGCCGAGCAGGACGGCGCCGAAGAGGAGGGTCGCGAGGATCCGCGCCCCGAAGACGGTCGCCACTGCGAACGCCACGCCCCGGTATCCCCCGCCGAAGGACCCCTCGGCGATGGCCGCTTGGAGCGCGAGGAGGACCAGCACCAGCAGGGCGAGGACATCGCCGACGCTGCCCACCAGTTGTGCGCTCCACAACCGCTTGAGCTGCGGTCGGCGCAGCAGGGCGCGGACGGCGCGTTCGCGCGAGTCCGCCGCGAGGGCGTCGTCGGGGGCCGGCGGATGGGCCGTTGGCTGCTCGGCACGCGTCATGCATTCAGCCTATCGGCAGCCACCGACAGTCCGCGGGGGCCGTCCGAACGTACGCCCGCCCCGACACCAAAGAGTGATGCCGGGGCGTTCGTTTCGCGAAGAAGTACGGGGATTGAGCCGGGTGCGGCTCAGTCCTCCGCGGCCGGCTTGGCGGCCGTCGCCTTCTTCGCCGCGGTCTTCTTGGCGGTCGTGGTCTTCTTCGCCACGGTCTTCGTCGCCGCGGTCTTCTTCGCGGCCGTCGCCTTCTTGGCCGGGGCCTTCTTGGCGGCGGTCTTCTTCGTCGTCGCCTTCTTCGCCGTCTTCTTGGCGGGCGTCTTGGCACGCTTCTCGGCGAGCAGCTCGAAGCCGCGCTCCGGGGTGATCTCCTCGACGCTGTCGCCGGAGCGCAGGGTCGCGTTGGTCTCCCCGTCGGTGACGTACGGACCGAAGCGGCCGTCCTTCACCACGACCGGCTTCTCGCTGACCGGGTCGACGCCCAGCTCCTTCAGCGGCGGCTTGGCGGCGGCCCGGCCACGCTGCTTGGGCTGGGAGTAGATCTCCAGCGCCTCTTCGATGGTGATCGTGAAGAGCTGGTCCTCGGACTGGAGCGAACGCGAGTCCGTGCCCTTCTTCAGATACGGGCCGTAGCGGCCGTTCTGCGCGGTGATCTCCTGGCCCTCGGCGTCGGTGCCGACGACCCGCGGCAGCGACATCAGCTTCAGGGCGTCGTCGAGCGTGACCGTGTCCAGCGCCATCGACTTGAACAGCGAGGCCGTCCGCGGCTTCACGGCGTTCTTGCCGGTCTTCGGGGTGCCCTCGGGGAGGATCTCGGTGACGTACGGGCCGTAGCGGCCGTCCTTGGCGACGATCTGGTGACCGGTCGCCGGGTCGGTGCCCAGCTCGAAGTCGCCGCTCGGCTTGGCGAGCAGTTCCTCGGCCAGCTCCACGGACAGCTCGTCGGGCGCCAGGTCCTCGGGGATGTCCGCGCGCTGGTGGTTCTCGGAGTCCTTCTCGCCGCGCTCGATGTACGGGCCGTAGCGGCCGACCCGCAGCACGATGCCGTCGCCCACCGGGAACGAGGACACCTCGCGCGCGTCGATCGCGCCCAGGTCGGTCACCAGCTCCTTGAGGCCGCCGAGGTGGTCCCCGTCGCCGTTGCCCGCCTCGGCGGCACCGCCGACGGCCGCGGCCTCGCCCTCACCGAAGTAGAACCGCTTCAGCCACGGCACGGACTGAGCCTCACCGCGGGCGATGCGGTCGAGGTCGTCCTCCATCCTGGCGGTGAAGTCGTAGTCGACGAGCCGCCCGAAGTGCTTCTCCAGGAGGTTGACCACGGCGAAGGACAGGAAGGACGGCACGAGGGCCGTGCCCTTCTTGAAGACATAGCCGCGGTCGAGGATCGTGCCGATGATCGAGGCGTACGTCGACGGGCGGCCGATCTCGCGCTCTTCGAGCTCCTTGACCAGGCTGGCCTCGGTGTAGCGGGCCGGGGGCTTGGTGGCGTGCCCGTCGACCGTGATCTCCTCGGCGCTGAGCGCGTCGCCCTCGCTGACCTGGGGCAGCCGGCGCTCGCGGTCGTCCAGCTCGGCGTTCGGGTCGTCGGCGCCCTCGACGTAGGCCTTGAGGAAGCCGTGGAAGGTGATCGTCTTGCCGGAGGCGCTGAACTCGACGTCGCGGCCGTCGGCGGCGGTGCCGGCGATCTTCACGGTCACGCTGTTGCCGGTCGCGTCCTTCATCTGGGAAGCGACGGTCCGCTTCCAGATCAGCTCGTAGAGCCTGAACTGGTCGCCGGTCAGTCCGGTCTCGGCGGGCGTGCGGAAACGATCACCCGAGGGGCGGATCGCCTCGTGCGCCTCCTGCGCGTTCTTCACCTTCCCGGCGTAGGTGCGCGGGGCGGCGGGCAGGTAGTCGGCGCCGTACAGCTGCGTGACCTGCGCACGGGCGGCGGCGACGGCGGTGTCGCTGAGCGTCGTGGAGTCCGTACGCATGTACGTGATGTAGCCGTTCTCGTACAGCTTCTGGGCGACCTGCATGGTCGCCTTCGCGCCGAAACCGAGCTTGCGCGACGCCTCCTGCTGGAGCGTCGTCGTACGGAAGGGGGCGTACGGCGAGCGGCGGTACGGCTTGGACTCGACCGAGCGGACCGCGAACCGCGTCTGCTCCAGGGCGGCGGCCAGGGCGCGGGCGTTCGCCTCGTCGAGGTGCAGGGTGTTCGCGCTCTTGAGCTGTCCCAGGGAGTCGAAGTCGCGGCCCTGCGCGACCCGCCTGCCGTCGACGGCCTGCAGGCGGGCGACCAGCGACGACGGGTCCGACGAGTCCCCGGCGCGGCCGGTCGCGAAGGTGCCCGTCAGGTCCCAGTACTCAGCGGAACGAAACGCGATGCGCTCGCGTTCCCGCTCCACCACGAGCCGGGTGGCGACCGACTGGACGCGGCCCGCCGACAGCCGCGGCATGACCTTCTTCCACAGGACCGGCGAGACCTCGTAGCCGTAGAGGCGGTCGAGGATGCGGCGGGTCTCCTGGGCGTCCACCAGCTTCTGGTTCAGCTGCCGGGGGTTGGCCACGGCGGCCTGGATCGCGGCCTTGGTGATCTCGTGGAAGACCATCCGCTTGACCGGGACCTTGGGCTTGAGCACCTCCTGGAGGTGCCAGGCGATGGCCTCGCCCTCGCGGTCCTCATCGGTGGCGAGGTAGAGCTCGTCCGAATCCTTCAGCAGGTCCTTGAGCTTCTTGACCTGAGCCTTCTTGTCGGCGTTGACCACATAGATCGGGGCGAAGTCATGTTCTACGTCCACACCGAGGCGGCGGACCTCACCGGTGTACTTCTCGGGCACCTCCGCGGCGCCGTTGGGGAGGTCGCGGATGTGCCCGACGCTCGCCTCGACAACGTATCCGGGGCCGAGATAGCCCTTGATCGTCTTCGCCTTGGCAGGCGACTCGACGATGACGAGTCGGCGGCCGCCCTTCGCGGTCTCGCTGGTCGGGGACAACTTCGCTCTTCTCTCCGGTCGACGCTGGGTGATCTCCCCAGGCCTGCTCTCCCGGGGTCGGGTACTGGTGACGCTGCGGAGTGTGACGGTACATCCCGCCCCCGTGTCAAACGGGAAAAGCCCGCAACGGCCACTCGAACGGTAACCCGACTACCGCCATTCCTGCCGCCCGGAGTGGCCACCGGCCTTTTCGAGCGTTTCCGGAGGAGTGCCTCCCAGTTATCGGAGTCCCAGCCCGGGCCCGGTACCAACAGCGGTTCTCACAGGCGGGTGAAGCACCACACGGCGAGGGCGAGCGCGATCACCGCGGCACAGCTAGCGAGGGTCGTGGATGCGACGGGGTTCACACCGTGGGCGACCGGTTCCCGGTGCCGCGCCCGGGCCGCCGTCCACACCAGGAGCCCGGCTCCGAACAGGCCGAACACCAGCCCCGCGAAGATCGCCGGTCCGCTCTCCATGGCGCCCCTGCCCCCTATTCCCCGCTCCGCGCATGCCTCGGCACCGCGAGGCTGACACGCGCGGGCGGCAGCGGGGCGAACCCGAGGTGAACGCCGGGGCGACGCGGCGGAGGGCCCACGGGGGTCGTCACCCGGGCGTGCCGCCGGAATCCAGGTGAGGATGCCGGCCGGCGATCCAGGCGCAGGATCTCGGCCGAATTCACGCCCCTTGAAGCGGCCCGCGAGGCCCCGCCAGGGCGCCCTCGAACCCCGGGCGCCCCCGCCCTCACGCCGGATCCAGGAACCCCTGCTCCACCAGCAGCCGGATCTGCGCGGGCGTACGGTCGCGCAGCAGCACCGGGTCCTCGCCGACCAGCTGGGCGATGGCGTCCAGGATGCGCCCCGCGCTGAGCGTGCCGTCGCACACGCCCGCGAACCCGGCGCCGACCGTGTCCACCTTGGTGGCCCGGCGCATCCCGCGGTTCTGGCGCAGCACGACATGCTCGGGGTCCTCGGCGCCGGGCAGTCCGACCTGCTCCTGGACGATTTCCGCGGCGAGCCGGAAGTGCCCTTCGAGCAGGGCCGCGTCGTCGTGCGCCCGCAGGTAGTCGAGGCGGCCGAAATACGCCCGTACCGTGTCGCCGAGCGGCTGCTCGACGGGGTGCGGCCACTCCTCCACGGTGACGGAGGGCACGGCGGCGCCCGTCCTGCGCAGCGTGATCCAGCCGAAGCCGACGGCCTTCACCTTGCGCGCCTCGAACTCGTCCAGCCAGGCGTCGTACCGCGCCTGGTACTCGGCGGGGTCACCGTGGTGGTCGCCGGCGTCCCGCAGCCACAGCTCGGCGTACTGCGTGACGTCCTGCACCTCGCGCTGGACGATCCACGCGTCACACCCTCGCGGCACCCATGACCTCAGCCTGTCCTGCCAGTCCTCCCCCGCGACGTGCTGCCAGTTGGCGAGGAACTGCGCGAACCCGCCCTCGTTCAGGCGGTCGCCCGCACCGACAACGAGCGACCGGCACAGATCGTCCCCGCCCATCCCGCCGTCCCGGTACGTCAGCCGCGCGCCCGGCGAGATCACGAAGGGCGGGTTGGAGACGATCAAGTCGTACGTCTCGTCGTCCCGGACCGGCTCGAACAGCGAGCCCGCGCGCAGATCCGCGTCCGGCGCGCCGGACAGGGCGAGGGTCAGCGCGGTGATGTGCAGCGCGCGCGGGTTGAGATCGGTCGCCGTCACGCGCGTGGCGTGCTGGGCGGCGTGCAGGGCCTGGATCCCGGAGCCGGTGCCGAGATCGAGGGCGGCGGAGACGGGCGTACGGACGGTGATGCCAGCGAGGGTCGTGGAGGCGCCGCCGACGCCGAGGACGACGCCCTCCTCGGTGCTGCCGATGCCCCCGGCGCCGCCAACAGCGCATCCGAGGTCCGAGACGATGAACCAGTCCTCGTCCGCGGGGCCGCCGTAGGGCCGTACATCCACGGTCGCGGCCAGCTCGTCTGCGCCGGCCTCGACCAGCCAGCCGGTCTCCAGGCACGCGTCGACGGGCAGCACGTCCGCCACGCGCGCGTGCGGGACGGGCTGCTGAAGAAGGAACAGCCGGACGAGCGTCTCCAGCGGCGTGTCCCCGCGGGTCGCCCGGAGCGCGGGGACGGTCTCGCTGCGGGCGAGCGCCGCATACGCGGGCGCACCGAGCAGTTCGAGCAGTCCGTCGGCGGTGAAGGAGGCCCCGAGCAGGGCCTCCCGCAGCCGGGCGGTGACATCGGAACGATCGGAAGCGGGCAGAGCGGGCAGCCTGGAGGTACTCACGCCCCCATTGTGACCCGCACTACCCGCTCCTCGCGGCTGCTCGGCGTCAGCTCGCCGCGGCCGTGGCCGCCCCGGACGCCGCGTTGCAGCTGGGCTGCTTCGCCATCGCCTGGCCGACCTCGCCCTCCTCCAGTTCCTTGAGGGCGTTGCTGCCGCTGGTGCTGAGCTTGTTCAGCTCGGTGGCGATGTCCTTGAGGCCGTCCGCGAACTTCGCCTGGTCCTTGGTGTCGAGTTCGTCGACCTGCTTCTTCAGGGAGGCGTAGGACGCGGAGATGCTGTTGAGCTCCTTGACCGCGTCCTGCTGCTTCTTCTCGCTGTTCTTGGCGTCCCCGGCGTCCGGCGCGCCGGCCTTGTCCACGGCGTCGCCGATCGCCTTGTAGGCGTCGGACATGTCCTGGAACGCCTTGGCGTCGGTCTTCTGGACGTCCTCCGGCGAGCTGTTGTCCGAGGTTTCCTTCTGGATGGCAATGTTGGCGGCCTCGATCTTCTTGGCCTGCGGCTTTACGGCGTCGCAGACCTGCTTGGCCCAGGCGTCGAGCTTCTCGTTGCCGTCATCGCTGCTGCATCCCGACAGCGCCATTACCAGTACCGCACCGCCGGACAGCGCGGCCGTGAGCTTCTTGTTCACCGGATTGGTCCCTTCCATGGCTCTCGGCCCCGGAACATACACGGCAGAGGGTCGAGATCCCTACGCCGACTGTCCGTTACGTTTACTTCTGGGCCGTTTGCACCATGTGAGAGAAGGCTCACGAAGGGGGCGTGAACACACAGAGCGGGCGGGAAGCGCGTCCGTACGCGCCTCTCGCCCGCCCTGGTGAGCCGGGCCGTGCGCCTAGCTCCCCGAAATCACCGCCCGGTCGCCCGAGTCGGCCGTCCGCTCCGCGCTGTCGTCGTCGCCCATGGCGATCCCGCGCCGCTTGGAGATGTACACGGCACCGGCGATCACCAGGAACGACAGCACCGCGATCAGTACCCGTGCGCCGATGTTCTCGTCGTCGCCGTACGAGAAATCGATCACCGCGGGAGCGATCAGCAGCGCCACCAGGTTCATCACCTTCAGCAGCGGGTTGATCGCGGGACCGGCGGTGTCCTTGAAGGGGTCGCCGACCGTGTCGCCGATCACCGTGGCGGCGTGGGCCTCGCTGCCCTTGCCGCCGTGGTGGCCGTCCTCGACGAGTTTCTTGGCGTTGTCCCAGGCGCCGCCGGAGTTGGCCAGGAACACCGCCATCAGCGTGCCCGCACCGATCGCGCCCGCCAGGAAGGCGCCGAGGGGGCCGACGCCGAGCGTGAACCCGATGAAGATGGGCGCCATCACGGCGAGCAGACCGGGAGTCGTCAGTTCCCTGAGCGCGTCCCGCGTACAGATGTCGACGACCTTGCCGTACTCCGGCTTCTCCGTGTAGTCCATGATTCCGGGCCGCTCGCGGAACTGCCGCCGCACCTCGTAGACCACCGAACCGGCCGACCGCGACACGGCGTTGATGGCCAGTCCGGAGAAGAGGAACACGACCGCCGCGCCGGCGATGAGGCCGACGAGGTTGTTGGGCTGCGAGATGTCCATCATCAGGCTCAGGGGCGCGTCGTCGCCCGACAGCTTCTCGCCCACGTCCCGGGCGCCGGTGGTGATGGCGTCGCGGTAGGAGCCGAAGAGCGCCGCGGCCGCGAGGACCGCGGTGGCGATGGCGATGCCCTTGGTGATGGCCTTGGTGGTGTTGCCGACCGCGTCCAGGTTGGTGAGCACCTGGGCGCCCGCGCCCTCGACGTCGCCGGACATCTCGGCGATGCCCTGGGCGTTGTCGGAGACCGGCCCGAAGGTGTCCATCGCGACGATCACACCGACCGTGGTGAGCAGGCCGGTACCGGCCAGCGCCACCGCGAACAGCGCCAGCATGATCGACGTACCGCCGAGCAGGAAGGCCCCGTAGACGCCGAGGCCGATCAACAGGGCGGTGTAGACGGCCGATTCGAGGCCGACGGAGACACCGGCGAGGACGACGGTCGCGGGACCGGTCAGGGAGCTCTTGCCGATGTCCCTCACCGGACGGCGGTTGGTCTCGGTGAAGTAGCCGGTCAGCTGCTGGATGACGGCGGCGAGCAGGATGCCGATCGCCACGGCGACGAGCGCGAGGATCCGCGGGTCGCCGCTCTTGCCCTGGATGGTCGCGTCGGTGACGCCGTCCAGGTCGGCGTAGGACGAGGGCAGGTAGACGAAGACCGCGATGGCCACCAGGACCAGCGAGATCACCGCGGAGATGAAGAAGCCGCGGTTGATCGCCGTCATGCCGCTGCGGTCGCTGCGGCGCGGGGCCACGGCGAAGATGCCGATCATGGCCGTGATCACGCCGATCGCGGGCACCAGCAGCGGGAAGGCGAGTCCGGCGTCGCCGAAGGCGGCCATGCCGAGGATCAGCGCGGCGACCAGGGTGACGGCGTACGACTCGAAGAGGTCGGCCGCCATGCCCGCGCAGTCGCCGACGTTGTCGCCCACGTTGTCGGCGATGGTCGCGGCATTGCGCGGGTCGTCCTCCGGAATGCCTTTCTCGACCTTGCCGACCAGGTCGGCGCCGACGTCGGCGGCCTTGGTGAAGATGCCGCCGCCGACCCGCATGAACATCGCGATCAGCGCGGCACCCAGACCGAAGCCCTCGAGCACCTTCGGCGCGTCGGCCGCGTACACCAGCACCACACAGGAGGCTCCCAGCAGACCGAGCCCCACCGTGAACATGCCGACGACGCCGCCCGTGCGGAAAGCGATCTTCATGGCTTTGTGCGAGACGGCGGTGAGATCCTTTTGCGGCTCACCCTCCGCCGGGGTCGCTTCCCGGGCCGCGGCGGCCACCCGCACATTGCTGCGTACGGCGAGCCACATGCCGATATAGCCGGTGGCCGCCGAGAACGCGGCGCCGATCAAGAAGAACACCGATCGGCCGATGCGCTGATACCAGTCGTCCGCGGGGAGCAGCATGAGCAGGAAGAAGACGACCACGGCGAATACGCCGAGCGTGCGCATCTGCCGGGCCAGATAGGCGTTGGCGCCTTCCTGGATGGCCGTCGCGATCTTCTTCATGCTGTCGGTGCCCTCGCCCGCCGCGAGCACCTGGCGCAGCAGGATGCCGGCCACCACGAGCGCCGCCAGGGCGACGACGCCGATGACCACGATCAGTCCGCGGTTGCCATCGGTCAGGACTGCGGCTGCGAAGGTTGTGGGCTGATCCAACTGATGAGGGGTAGAAAGCCCCGCCATTCGTCCTCCTTGACGCTTGGGCTGAGCTCAAGATGTGGACGGATTGTAGGTACCGGAACCTGATCAAAACAGTGCGCGGTAAACGGAATTAATCTTCGCATGCCCTTCAGCAAATGATCGACCCCCGATCACGGAACCCGAACGAGCTAATGCCTCAAAGGCATTGACGTCGCGATTCGGCCCGCCATGAACTTGATCGAATTATCGGGGGGATTGATCGTGAAGGAATTCACGAAATGCCGAAGGGCCCTACCAGGGGTAGGGCCCTTCGGATGGTCTTCGCGGAGAACGCCGCGGAGGACGTCAGGGAAGTTCGGTGACGGCCGGAATGCTCGGCCAGGTCATACGGATCAGCCCGCCGTGCTCCCCGGCGGTGACCTCGACGTCGTCGACGAGCCCGCTGATGACCGCGAGGCCCATCTCGTCCTCCTCGGCCTCCGCGTCATCGGCCGCGGTGCCCGGCGCCCGGTCGCCCGGGGCGGAGCGCGGCGCCTCGTCGCCGACCTCGATGGAGAACTGCTTCTCCTCCTCGATCAGCACCACCTTCACCGGTGCCGTGACGCCGCCCAGCTGATGCAGTCCGACGGCACGGCTGCAGGCCTCACCGACCGCGAGGCGCACCTCGTCGAGTACGGCCTCGTCCACTCCGGCCCTGCGCGCCACCGCTGCCGCCACCAGTCGGGCGGTCCTGACGTGCTCGGGCAGCGCGCTGAAGCGGAGTTCAACGGTGGCCATGCATCCCCCTCGGAACTACGGGCGTGCTGTCCGGAGGGCCGGGCCGCCGAAGCCCGGTCCTCCTTCTTGAACTACTTCCGTCCCGGGGCCGAAGCCCGAAGGCGGTGATCAGTCGGTCGCCGCCACCGCTTCCTCGACCGAGGTGTGGATCGGGAACACCTTGGTGAGGCCGGTGATGCGGAAGATCTTCAGAATGCGCTCCTGGTTGCATACCAGGCGCAGCGAGCCCTCATGGGCACGCACTCGCTTCAGGCCGCCGACCAGTACGCCGAGCCCGGTGGAGTCGAGGAAGTCCACGCCCTCCATGTCCACGACGAGGTGGAAACTCCCGTCGTTCACCAGCTCGACCAGCTGTTCGCGCAACTTGGGCGCGGTATATACGTCGATTTCGCCACCGACCTCGACGACCGTACGATCGCCGACGGTACGGGTCGACAGGGACAGGTCCACGGATCCTCCAGCACCTTGCTAATCGAGCGGTCGTCCCGCGGGACACCTCGGCTTGAAGCCCCCAGGACGGTTCGCCAGCCGCGATGGCATTCAATCACTTACCGGCGGGCGTGCACGACGCCTTGGTCCCATTGTCCGTCACGCCAGTGACACACTCGGTGCCGATGGCCAAGAATCACCGATCCGATCGATCCCCGACGGGCCCCGCTTCCCGGGTGGACCCGGGCACGGTCCTGGGCCGGCTCGCCTCGGGCCCGAGCCGGGCTTCGCGCATCACTCATACGGAGCATGTGCCCCCGCGGGAGGGTCGGCATGCCGTCTGGCCTGACCGGATTCGATCCGAGGTGATCGCGGCCGTGCAGGCGTGCGGTGTCGATCACCCCTGGGCCCATCAGGCACGGGCCGCCGAGCACGCCCTGGACGGCGAGTCGGTGGTCGTCGCCACCGGCACCGCGTCCGGCAAGTCGCTGGCTTATCTGGTGCCCGTGCTCTCCGCCCTCCTGGACGGCTCGGAGGCCGCCAACGGCCGCGGCGCCACCGCGCTCTACCTGGCGCCGACCAAGGCTCTCGCGGCGGATCAGTGCAGATCGGTGAAGGAACTTTCACAACCGCTGGGCAATTCCGTCCGGCCCGCGGTGTACGACGGGGACACGCCGTTCGAGGAACGCGAATGGATCCGCCAGTACGCCAACTACGTCCTGACCAACCCCGACATGCTGCACCGCGGCATCCTCCCGTCCCACCCCCGCTGGTCCTCCTTCCTGAAGTCGCTGAAGTACGTCGTCATCGACGAGTGCCACACCTACCGGGGCGTCTTCGGCTCGCACGTGGCCCAGGTACTGCGCCGGCTGCGCCGCCTGTGCGCCCGCTACGGCGCCTCTCCCGTCTTCCTGCTGGCCTCCGCGACCTCCGCCGAGCCTTCGGTCGCCGCCGGCCGCCTGACCGGCCTGCCGGTGGTGGAGGTGGCCGACGACGCCTCACCCCGCGGTGAACTGGTGTTCGCCCTCTGGGAGCCCCCGCTCACCGAGCTGCAGGGCGAGAAGGGCGCCCCGGTCCGCCGTACCGCCACCGCCGAGACCGCCGACCTGCTGACCGACCTCGCCGTCCAGGGGGTGCGCTCGGTCGCCTTCGTCCGCTCCCGGCGCGGCGCCGAGCTGATCTCGGTGATCGCCCAGGAACGCCTCGCCGAGATCGACCGCTCGCTCGCCCGGCGCGTGGCGGCCTACCGCGGCGGCTACCTCCCCGAGGAGCGCCGCGCCCTCGAACAGGCCCTGCACTCCGGCGAACTCCTCGGCCTCGCCGCGACCACCGCCCTGGAACTCGGCATCGACGTCTCCGGCCTGGACGCCGTGGTGATCGCCGGTTACCCGGGCACGCGCGCGTCGCTGTGGCAGCAGGCGGGCCGGGCCGGCCGCTCCGGCCAGGGCGCGCTCGCCGTCCTGGTCGCCCGGGACGACCCGCTGGACACGTTCCTCGTCCACCACCCCGAGGCCCTGTTCGACCGGCCCGTGGAGTCCACCGTCCTCGACCCCGACAACCCGTACGTCCTCGCCCCGCACCTGTGCGCCGCGGCGGCGGAGCTGCCGCTGACCGAGGAGGACCTGGCGCTGTTCGGCCCCGCCTGCGAGGAGCTGCTCCCCCAGCTGGAGGCCGCGAAGCTGCTCCGCCGCCGGACCAGTGCCTGGCACTGGACCCGCCGGGAACGGGCCGCCGACCTCACCGACATCCGCGGCGGGGGCGGCCGCCCGGTCCAGGTCGTCGAGTCCGGTACGGGACGGCTGCTCGGCACGGTCGACCCGGGCGCCGCCCACGCCACCGTGCACGAGGGCGCCGTCCATCTGCACCAGGGCCGCACCTACCTGGTGCGCTCCCTGGACCTGGAGGACTCCGTCGCCCTGGTCCAGGAGGCCAGCCCCTCCTACGCCACGGTCGCCCGCGACACGACGTCCATCACCGTCCTGGAGACGGACACCGAGATCCCCTGGGGCGACGGCCGCCTCTGCTACGGCTCCGTCGAAGTCACCAACCAGGTCGTCTCCTTCCTCCGCCGGCGCCTGATCACCGGCGAGATCCTGGGCGAGACCAAGCTCGACCTCCCTCCTCGGACGCTGCGCACGCGCGCGGTGTGGTGGACGGTCACCGAGGACCAGCTCGACGCGGCCCGGATCACTCCGGAGATCCTCGGCGGCGCGCTGCACGCCGCCGAGCACGCGTCGATCGGCCTGCTGCCCCTCTTCGCGACCTGCGACCGCTGGGACATCGGCGGCGTCTCCGTCCCCCTGCACCCCGACACCCTGCTCCCGACGGTCTTCGTCTACGACGGCCATCCCGGCGGCGCGGGCTTCGCGGAGCGCGCCTTCCACACCGCCCGCGCCTGGCTGACCGCCACCCGCGAGGCCATCGCCTCCTGCGAGTGCGAGGCCGGCTGCCCGTCCTGCATCCAGTCCCCGAAGTGCGGCAACGGCAACGACCCGCTGCACAAGAGGGGCGCGGTACGGCTGCTCACGGAACTCCTGCGGGGGGCGCCGCAGAAGGAGACCCCGGCGGAGATGGGGGCCCCGCCCGCGCCCTGACCTCCGCGGCGAACGGTCCCCGGCCCGCGGCCGCGGACACGTCCGAGACGTCACCCACGAGCGCGCACCGCACCAGCCGGGTGCCCTGGGCCCGGGCCACCCTCTCCGCCCGCTCGCAGGCCGCTGGGGCACCCTCCGCCCAGTGGTCCGCGGCCGCGAGGGCGGCGAGATCGGCGCCACCCGCCGCGCGGTGCCGGGTGACCACGGCTTGGCCGAGGGCAAGCACGACTGCGAACACCACGCAGAGGACGGCCAGGGTGGTGACGGTCCATACGGTGGCGGAGCCGCGGTCGTCAGGGCGGCGGTCGCTCGAGCGGCGATCACCCGAGTGGGGGTCGCCCGAGTGGGGGTCGCCCGAGTGGCGGGGGCTCATGGACCCACCCCGGGCTCGGTTCCGGTTCCGGTCCCGGGCCCGGGCGCGGCTTCCGGCACCACCCCGGCTTCCGGCACCGCCCCGGTGTCCGGCGCGGCCTCGGTGTCCGGCGCCGCCGCCGAGTCCGGCACCGCCCCGGCAGGCGGAGCATCCAGCCCCACCCCGCCCTCCTCCACCGCCGCCACGGCCTCCTCCCGTACCTCGAAGGGCAGTCCCCGCAGCACCGGCGGCTTGGCCACGACGAGCACCCGGACCTGGTCCCCGGTGCGGCTGACGGTGACCTCCGCGCCGGACGGGGCGGCCTCCCGGGTGACCGCGGTGACCGCGTCGGCCGGGTCTTGGCGTGCCGCGGCGCGGGCGCCCGTGCGGGCCGCGTCCACGCACTGGATCTGGGCGGCGATCACGAGCAGCCCCCACACCAGCGCCATCGCGAACATCACCAGCACGGGCAGCACCACGGCCGACTCCGCCGTCACGAACCCCCGGTCGGCGCCGCGCCGCTCACATCCGCGCATCGAGCGCCCGCTTCACGATGGCCTGGAGCTCCGCGTTGACCTGCCCGCTGGTGACCACCTTGTAGAGCACCACGGCGAACGCCACCGCCGCGATGATCCCCATCGCGTACTCGGAGGTCACCATCCCCGAGTCCCGCCGTCCGACACAGACCCGCATGCACGCCCGTACTGCCTTCGCTGCGGTATTCCTTGCCTTGCGCATTACCTTGTTCATTGCAACCCCCGTGAGGATCAGTTCCGTTGATACGACTGCTGGTCAGAGCCGAAAGCCGGTCATCCACCACCCCCTTCCAGCACCCCGTCGGCCAGCCCGATCACCACGGGCAGCACACCCACCGCGATGAACGCGGGCAAAAAGCACAGCCCCACCGGCGCGGTGACCAGGACCGCCGCCCGCCGCGCCCGGGCGGTCGCGGCACGCGCCCAGGTGGCGCGGGCGTCGGCGGCGATGCGGGCGACCGGTCCGGCCGCCGGAAGCCCGGACACATCGGCCCGCTCCAACAACCGCGCCAGCGCCCCGGCGCCGGGCAGCGCCCCCAACTTCCGCCACGCCTCGCCCGGTTCAGCTCCCAGCCGTACCTCGGCCGCGCCCCGCGCCAGCCCCTCCCCCACCGGCCCGCCCAACGCCTCGCCCACGGCCTGCGCCGCGATCACCGGCCCGGCGCCGGCGGCGATGCAGGCCGCCAGCAGATCGGCGGCGAGGGGAAGTTGCCGGGCCGCCTCGGCGGCGTCGTACACCGCGCCCTCGGAAACGGCACGCCGCCCCCGCCACCGGTCCAGGGCAACCGCACCGGCCAGCCCCACCCCGGCCCCGGCGACCCCACCGACCAGCACCCACCCGGCACACCCCACCGCCACGGCGGGCAGCCACCGCCGCACCAGGCTCCGCACCGGGAACCTCGGCACGCCCGGCGGCACTTCCGCAGCGGCCATCAGCCCGGCGAGCCGCCGCCGAACCCTCCGCTCACCCCGCACCACCCCCACCCACCGCACCAGCCACGCCAGGCCCAGCACGATCCCCACGATTACCCCCAGCCTGTGGACAACTTCCGTACTCACCACGCCTCCCTTCACCAAGCCCCTCAGCCGAACCCCGCCCCAGAACCGCCCCTGGACCTCACCCGACCCGCCCTCGCCCCCCACCCCGGACCTCACCCCCCTCACACCGCCTCCGCCCCCCGCACGATCCGCATCGCCCACCACACCCCCAGCCCCTCCAGCACCCCACCGGCGAACAGACACCCCAGCCCGGCACCGCTGTGCAGCAGCACGCGCAGCGGATCAGCGCCCATGACCGCGCCGAGGAGCAGTCCCAGGACCGGCAGCCCGGCGAGCATCAGCGCCGTCGACCTGGCGCCCGCCAACTGCGCCCGCAGATCGGCCCGCTGGTCGCGCTCTGCCCGCAGCGCCGCTTCGAGCCGGTCAAGTCCGGCCGCGAGTCCCGCGCCCCGGTCCACGGCCACCCGCCAGCACGCGGCGAGACCCAGCAGCCCCTCGGCGCCCGGCTTCCGCGCCGCCGCCGCGAGGGCGCCGGGAACGTCGCCGCCGAACCGCGCGGCCGCCAGCACCGCCGCCTGCGCGTCCCCGAGTCCGCCGGAGTCGAGCGCCGCCCGCAGCAGCGCCTCACCCGGCTGCCGTCCCGCCCGCACCTCCCCGGCGAGCGCCGCGCACAGGGCGATCACCGCGTCCCCCCGGCGTTCCCGGGCCCGCCGCGCCGCACCGGCCAGCCGCACCCTGCGCAGCAAGGGCACCGCCACCGCACCGGCGACGAGCGGCAGCGCCGACGCCCCGAGCCCCGCCAGCACGACCCCGGCGACCGCCGCCCACCACTCGGCCCGCAACCGCCCCCGGATCCGCCGCAGTTCACCGGCCGCCTGCCGCCACCCGGGCGACCCGGCCGCCACCACCCCACCACCGGCGAGCAGCAGCCGGGCCCGCCGAGCCCCGGCGTCCCGCCCGCTCAGCAGCCACAGGGCGGCCCCGGCACACACCACGGCCGCGCCCGTCGAAACCCCGCCCACACCCGTCTCACCCATCCCCGCTCCCCCACTCGAAGTCCTCGTCCCGGAGCAGCCCCCGCAGCCGCCCCCACCCCCGCTCGACCACGAACGCCCCCGCTCCCCACCGCAGCGCCGGAACCGTCCGCACCAGCCCCGACGGATCCCGCTCCAGCACCTGCACCTCGGCGATCCGCCGCCGGCCGTCGCGCCCCCGCACGAGATGCAGCACCACCGACAGCGCGGCCGCCACCTGGCTGTGCAGCGCCGCCCGGTCGAGTCCCGCCGCCGTACCGAGGGCCTCCAGCCGGGCCGGGACATCGGCCGCCGCGTTGGCGTGCACGGTGCCGCAGCCGCCCTCGTGACCCGTGTTGAGCGCGGCCAGCAGATGGACCACCTCCGGTCCGCGCACCTCGCCCACGACCAGCCGGTCCGGCCGCATCCGCAGCGCCTGGCGGACCAGGTCCTGGAGCGTCACGAGCCCGGCGCCCTCCTGGTTGGCGGGTCTGCTCTCCAGCCGTACGACGTGCGGATGGTCGGGGCGCAGCTCCGCCGAGTCCTCGGCGAGCACGATTCGTTCTCCCGGCCCGACCAGTCCGAGCAGCGCGCTCAGCAGCGTCGTCTTCCCGAACCCCGGACAAAGACACCACTGTTGAGCCACACTCGGGACATGAGCCCGACTCTCCGCTCCGCCACGGACGTTGCCGCAGGCGGGAAGACCCGCGCCGTCATCTACTGCCGCATCAGCCAGGACCGCACCGGCGCCGGCCTCGGCGTCGACCGCCAGCGCGAGGACTGCGAGGCCCTCGCCAAGCGGAACGGCTGGGACGTCGTCGAGGCCTACGTCGACAACGACATCTCCGCGTACTCCGGCAAGAAGCGGCCCGGGTACCGGCAGATGCTCGCCGACCTCGACGAGGGCAAGGCCACCGTCGTCATCGTGTGGCACACCGACCGGCTCACCCGCTCGATCGTCGAGCTGGAGGAGTACATCGAGCTGTCCGACCGCCGCGGCATTGCCACGCACACCGTGCAGGCCGGGACCGTCGACCTCGCCACACCATCCGGCCGGATGACCGCGCGGATCCTCGGCGCCGTCGCCCGCCAGGAGTCCGAGCACAAGGGCGAGCGCGTCGCCCGGGCCCGGCGCCAGAAGGCGCTGAACGGGGACTGGATGGGCGGCATCCGCCCGTTCGGCTGGGGACTGCCCACCGGGGAGATGCACACGAAGGTCGACCGGAGGACCGGCGAAGAGGTCGAGGTGCCCGAGCTGGACATGATGAAGGCCGTGCCCGAGGAGGCCGAGGCCCTGCGCTTCTGGACGGACGAGATCCTGTCCGGCGGGTCGATCCGGTCACTCGTGAAGTGGTGCGCCGACAAGGGCATCACCACGACCCGCGGGAACCCGGTCACGCACACCGACATGCGGGACATGCTGCTGCGCCCGAGGAACGCCGGGATCGCCGTCTACCGCGGCGAGGAGGTCGGCCGGGGCAAGTGGGACGCGATCGTCGACGAGGCGAAGTACAGGGCTGTCTGCGCGATCCTGCGGGACCCCTCGCGGACGACGACGCCCGGGGCTCAGCCGAAGTGGCTGGGATCGCTGCTGTACCGGTGCGGCCGCGGGGAGTGCCCGCACTTCGTGTACGTCACCCAGTCCGGTGGCCGCCAGTACCCGAGTTACCGGTGCCAGACCGGACACGGCGGCGGCCGGCGCGCCGAGGTCGTCGACCAGTACGTCGAGGACACGATCGTCGAGCGGCTGTCACGCGACGACGCACATGAGCTGCTGGAGCCTGCGCCGGACGGCGTGGACGTGGCGGCCCTGCAAGCGGAGAGCGAGACCATCCGCCGACGCATGACCGATCTGGCGGGCCTTTTCGGTGCGGGGCAGATCGGCATGGAGGCGTTCACCACGGGCACGGACACGGCGCGCGCGCACTTGGAGGGGGTCACACAGCAGCTGGCGCGTGCTGCCACACGGGATCCCCTGGCGGGCTTGGTGGGGGCGCCGGACGTGCGGAAGGCGTGGAAGCGGCTCGGCCTGGACCAGCAGCGGAACGTGCTGCGGTCGCTGGTCGAGGTGACGCTAAAGACTCCGAGGCCGGGCCGAATGCCGGATGGCGGGTATTTCGACTACGACGCCGTCGTGTTCAAGTGGAAGCGAGGGGAAAGGCTCAGTTAATAGTCGTGCGGCCTTTGCCTCGCTACAGCTTCAATCACCAGGTCAGTGAGCCCCACGCACACCAGCGAGCGCCACTCTTCCCCCTCCCGAAGGACCTCAAGAAGTGCTCCCCGAGGTTCCTTTCCGTCCAGGAAGTCACGGAGGCCGTTCAACATTTCTGAGCTCTCCGGAAGAGAACCGGTATTCGCCCTGGTCCGCTCATAGGTGTTTAGTTCCAGCAGCGCCACTTCTCGCAACGCCTCGTGATCGATTTTGTCCAGCTGCTCTTTAGCGATGTCGAGCGTCTCGAAGACTGACATCTCCGTGAGCACCCTGTAACCCCAGTGCTTCAGGGCAGCCTGCAGGCCGTCACGCAAGGGGCCCGAGTCGGCCGACTCCCGGTAGCGCACGATAGGCATACCCAGCAGCAAAATCCGCGTGTACTGCTCTTGCTCCGCCCTGAGCTCATTGAGCACCGCCAGCGCTTTACGAATCTCGGCAGCCTGCAATTCATGCCGATGACTCACATCATCGATCAGGCTGTCTAGACCGGTGCCCGGGTGCAGGAAGTATTCGATTGGGCGCTTGTAAATCTGTGCGAGGGCGACGACTTCCGCAAAGAGGACTGGCCGATCGGCCGCTTCAGATTTGGCCACCGTCGTCTGACGCCAGCTAAATCCTCGGTCGGTCATAGCATCGGCAACGGCACCCTGTGATAGGCCAACGCTGTTGCGTGCGGCGCGCAGCCGAGCGGCCAGGGCTTTAGGTACGCGCCCAGCCAGCGGCTCGCCCCCCTCCCGCCCGCGAGCGTTGGGGAGCGTTGGTTCGCGCTTATCCCTCATGAGGATGAAGGGTACCGGCAAGTTGAGCCTTGACAAGGTTGACAGCCGTTGAACCTAGGTGCATCCTCCTTGAGCATCACGAACCACACGTGAAGCATCCTCGTGAAGGTTGACCATGCAGCACTACCTCACCACCGCCGAAGTCGCGACCCGCTACCGGACCGCGCCCAGCACGGTCCGGTACTGGCGCCACATCGGCTACGGCCCCAAGGGCGCGAAGGTCGGGCGACGGTTTCTGTACCCCGCGGCCGCCATCGAAGAGTTCGACAAACAGCTGCTCGCCGTAGCGGCGAGTCACGGCGCCTCTCCCGTGTACCAGCCGGGAGAGTCCGCCGACAACGACGAAGCGGCCGGGTACCAGCCGGCCGCCTCAGTCGAGCAATCCGCACCTACCGCGAAGTAAGAGAACGGAACAGCTCTATGCCCAGCATCGCACAGGCGTCAACGGCGACGCCGAAGCCGAGTGACCAGCGCGACGACCAGCTCGCCGCCGAGGCTCCGACCCTCGTCGACTTGCTCGCCGCCATCCCGCACGCCGTCGACACGGCCATGCGCGCGGCGCTCCCCGAGCGGTACACGCCGGAGACGGCTGCGCAGATCGCCGCAGGGATGATCGCCCGCCTCGCAGCCCCCGCGCCGTCCCTGACCGCCGCTCAGTCCACTCTCACCGCCGACATCCCTCTGGGTGGATGGATGACTGCCCCCGTTGAGAGCGCGCTGCGGGACATCGACGACAGCTGTAGCGATGCCGAGAACGCCCAGCTGCCGTTCCTCGCCGCCAAGACTGTCGTCATCGACTACCGCAGCCAGGCATACGGCCGCCGCACCGAGGTCTGGCTCGACTACGGGCGGACCACCGGCAGCCTCAGCCCGGCCAAGGCCCGCATCGTCCTCGCCGCAATGCGCACCTTCACGGACCAGTTCGAGGCTGTGATCGCCTTCGCCGAGGAGTCAGCCGTCCGCGACTTCGAGGGCGACCCCGAGATCGCAGCGGCCGACCGCGAGGCCGACGACCGCCGCATCCGCGCCATCACTGAGGGACGCGCGTGAGTAGCGCGAACGCCACCCCGACGGCCGGAGACACCTCCGGCCGCCCGGCCCGCACCGAGCGGAGGGAACACTCCGCCGATTCCGTGGTGTCCTTGGTCCCAGGCGCGGGGCCTGAGCAATCGCAGGAGGATTGCATGGCCTCTCCGCGCCGCCCGGCCCGGCCTGTCCGCTTCGAGGACCCGGCACGGAACGCCGCCTACTGGGCCCGCATCGAGCGCATCGTCGACTCCGCCCCGCCACTGACCGACGAGCAGCGCGCCGTGATCCGTACCGCGTTCCACCAGCCCGAGTCCCGGAGGGCAGCAGCATGACCGAGCACCGCCCCGGCCAGTGGCCGGTCGAGCACCCCGTCCACCTCTCCCCTGTGCCCGCGGCCCTCTCGCCTGCCCAGCAGGCGCCCGTGCGCGTCGAGGTGCCTGTCCCGGACGTGCGGCTCGTCGCGGTCGTCGACCTCACCGACGAGTACGCGACGCACGACGACGTCTCCCGCGCCCTGTACGAGCAAACGATGCGAGCCAGCGACTGCCACACCGCGATCGTGCGGCTCGGCGAGGCGGCAATCCGCAAGCACCTGACCCTTCCGCGGGCCCTCGCGGGCGCGTTCTTTCTGTCCGCGCAGCGCATTGAGGTGCACGTCCCTGCTGGCACCCGGTACGCCTACTTCGCCATGCGGGTCCGGCAGGAGCTGGAGCAGATCTGCGCAGACCACAGCCAGATGCTCAGCACCACCCGAACTCTCGGCTGATCCCCGGGAGCGCTGCGGCCCCGGGTCCATCCCCCTGGCCCGGGGCCGCATGCGCACTCACGAACACCACTGGCCCCGCTCGTAGAAGAGAGCACGTTCGTGAACAGCAGCACCACCCTCCCGCTGTTCGGGGAGGACACCGAGCAGGACCAGGCGGAGATCCAGCCGCTGAGGCCCGCTCTCGGCATGGCCGCCGCCGCGGCCCGCCTCGTCCCGTATCGGGACACCCAGTTCGAGGACGGCCAGGCGCGGGCGCTGCTCGTCGTTGACTGCCCGTTCTGCGACCACCAGCACGTCCACTCCGCCGGCCTCGCCTCGGCGCCCCGCGTCTGCCCCCGACGCTCGCGCTGCGTAGGACGCCCGCCCGGCACGTACTACTTCCCGGAGGTGGCCGCGTGACCCCTCAGTTCCCGCTGACCATCCCGGGCGACCTGCCGAGCGCGGCAATCACCTACGCGGCCGCGGGCATCCGCATCTTCCGAGTCCGCCCGGACAAGGCCCCATTCGCCAACTGCGCGCGGTGCCGCCCGCCGTCCGAGAAGCGGCCGAATCCCTTCTACATCGAGCACCGCCCCGAGGAATGCCGCTGCACCGCGCGCACTTGCCACGGCTTCCACGCGGCGACCACGGACACGGGCCTCGTCAGGCAGTGGTGGGCCGAGCAGCCCGACGCCAACATCGGCGCGCCGTGCGCCCTGAACGGCTGGGCCGTTCTCGACATCGATCCTCGGCATGGCGGCGACCGGTCGCTCGCCGTCCTGGAACAGCGCGTCGGCATCCTGCCCGGCACCGTCATGCAGCTCACCGGAGGCGGTGGGCTCCACATCGTCTACCGCACCCCCGGCGTCTCTCTGCCCGGGACGCTCGGGCCCGGCCTCGACGTCAAGCACAACGGCTACATTCTGCTCGCGCCCTCTGTCCACAGTTGTGGACGCCGGTACCGCTGGTCCGGACACGGCCGCTTCCTCCAGCCCAACGTGGGCTGGCCTGACGCTCTCACGCCTCGCCAGAGGAGCGCGGCATGACTACGTCCGAGGACATCCACAAGGGGGTGGACGCCGCCCTGGCCAAGCTCGGCGCGCAGGCATCGCCGCCCCGGGCCAACGCGGCCCGCGCCTCGTACCGGGTGTCCTCCGACCGCATCGACTCGTACACACAGAAAGCTCTCCAGGCCGAGTGCGACAGAATCGTGGGTGCACCCGACGGCGACCAGAACAACACCATCAACCGGGCCGCATTCAACGTCGGCACGCTCGTCGCCGCGGGAGCGCTCGGCGGGGACGAGGCCCGCGAGATGCTGCTGTCCGCCGCCCGCGCAGGCAACCACCCGGACGACCGGGCGCGACGCAGCGTCGACTCCGGCCTGCGCGGCGGCATGCAGCACCCCCGGACACCGTGGCCGCCCGTCTCCAACCGGGACGACGCGGCCAGCTTCCGGAACCTGATCGACGACGCCGACGGGATCGACTGGACCGACCTCGAGGGAGAGTTCTCCGAGCCCGACGAGGAGCCGGTCGACGACCCAGACGCCGAGGAACCGACGGCCGAGAGCGCCGGTGGTCTGGCGGGCCTGATCCCCGAGGAGGTGTACGCCGCCCGCCCCGAGCTGCGGCACATCCGCCAGGCCGGCCACTCCCGCAGCCGCTCCGGCGACGTCGCCCTCCTCGCAAGCCTGGTCCGCCTGTCTGCCCTCGTCTCGCATCGCATCCGCGCGGACACCGGCATCGCCGGATACGCCTCGCTGAACCTGTTCGGCGGTGTGGTCGGCCCGTCCGGCATCGGCAAATCGACCGGCGTGGAGGTCGCCGACCGGCTGCTCCCTGCGCCGCCCGAGCTGGACTTCCGCGACGGCCTGCCGGTCGGTTCCGGCGAGGGGTTGGCCGAGGTGTTCATGGGCGTCGTCGAGGAGGAGACCGGGGAAACCCGCAAGGGGCGTGGCGGTACTGAGACGCCCGTCACGGTGACCGTGCGGAAGCAGGTCCGGCACAACGCGTTCTTCTACGTCGACGAGGGCAAGACCATCACCCGGCTGATGCAGGAGCGCTCCGGGTCGACCCTCGGCGAGACGCTTCGCAGCGCGGCCGTCGGCCAGACCCTCGGCCAGACCAACGCCAGCAAGGACACCAGCCGGTACATCCCGTCCGGCTCGTACAGCATGGGCCTGCTGGTCGGCTTCCAGCCCGAGACCGCGGTCCCGCTGTTCGAGGAGGTCGCCGAGGGCACACCGCAGCGCTTCGTGTGGGTCCAGGTCATCGACCCGTCGATCCCGGACCATCAGCCGCCGTGGCCCGGCGAGTTGCACGCTTGGCGTGACGCGGCCACCGTGCCGCCGGGTGACGAGGCGAGGCGGTTCGTCCTCGTCTCCTTCGACGAGTCGATTAAGGCAGAGCTGCGGGCCGCGGATCTCGCGAAGGTACGCGGCCAGGTCGACGTGTCCGAGCAGAACCCGTTCGACTCGCAGGCCCCGGTCATGCGGGTCAAGCTCGCGTCTCTGCTGGCGATCCTGGCGGGGCGGCGGCACGTGAACCCCGAGGACTGGCGGCTTGCCCTGCTGTTGTGGGAGGCGTCGTGCGCCACCCGGGACTCGGTGCTGGAGTACAGCGCTGCGCGGCGGCGGCTCGAGCAGGAGAAGCGGACCACTGCACGGATCGAGGAGGAGGTCCGTGTCGACCACGCGAAGCAGCTGGCCGAGGAGAGGCGGACGGATCGGGCGACCGAGAAGCTTGCGCTCCGCATCTCGGCCTTCGTGCACGCGAAGGGGCCGCAGTCTCGATCCGCCCTGCGGGGGAGGGCAGCTGGCAAGGAAAAGCGTCTACTGCCCGACGCATACTCCTACGCGCTGCTCCGGGAGTGGCTCGTCGAGGTGGACGGGCGCTTCGCTCCCGGGCCGGTCCCCCCGTCATGAGGGGGGGGGAACAGAGGGGGGAACAACGGCAGGGGGGAACAGCTTTCTCCCCCCTCCCCCTCTCTCGCAAGACTCCGACTGGTTTCACATCGCAACTACTGCACGCGCAATCAATCGCCTGACCTGCATAAACAGAAGATCAAGATCAATTACTAACTGACTCGCATAGCGCGCGACCCAAAGAGCGAGAGGGGGGAGAAAGTTGTTCCCCCTGTTCCCCCCTCGCCGAGACCCACCGAAGGAGAGCGCATGAGCCTCTTGACCCGCGCTAAAGCCTGGGAGGCCGCCCCGACCCTCCTGGGGTTCCTCGGCCGGCGCCCCATCGACCTCGCCAAGTGCCGCCACGCCTGCGTCTGGTGCTCGTGGTGCGCCACATGGCACGCGCACGGGGACCGCACCACGAAGCCCGGCGACGTACTGCACCGCGTCAGCCACTGCCCCATCCCGAACGGCCCCTACGCAGGGCACGGCTACCGAATCGTCGTAACCAACGTGCCGCTGAAAGACGTCTATCGACTGCTGAAGCAGCCCACCCCCACACAGCGCGAAGCCATGTACGAGGGGCGCACTACGGGCGCGATCGACCGGCTCCGCGCCCAGACCATCCCACTCCTGGAGGAAAACCGATGATCCCGGCAGAACACGGCGCATTCGTGGCCCGCTACAGCAACAAGGAGAGCAAGACCCCCGGCCTCCGGTACAGCACCAAGCCCGTCGTCGCCTGGGACGACATGGGAGCCGCAATGGTCCTCGACGGCCGCCGCGGCTGCCTCGTGCGGGCTGACTCGTACTCCAACTTCGACTGCGTCCTGTCGGCCACGTCCGCTCCCATCGTCGGAGCCGTCGCCGGGGGCGGGTGGCGGGCCGAGTACAGCAGCGACGACGGCAGCACCTCCAGCACTCCGATCGTCGCCTGGAACGTGCGCGCCGACGGCGGCCTCGACCCCATCTACGTCGACGCGGACGGCCTCACCGGCGACCCGACGGACGACGTCAACTTCATGCGGATCTACCTGCCCGACAACGAGTGACCAGCGACTGACGGCCGGGTCTGTCCCAACCAGGCCCGGCCTCCCGCCAGCAGAACACAGGGAGGGAACCCCGTGACACCCAACGAGATCCAGATGCTGTGCGCCGGCGTCGCCCTCGGCTCCCAGAGCATGGCGGTGCTGAACATGTGGTGGGACGCCAAGGACGCCCGCCGCAACCTGGCCGTATCCCGCGCCGCCCTCAAGCGCTCCGCCGGCGACCGCTATCTCGGCAGCCTCCGCCTCTACCAGCTGCGGCAGAGGAGCCGGGTATGACCGCGGCTTGTGGACTGTGCGAACAGGCGTTGGAGTACGGGCACCTGTGCCCCGGCTGCACCCTCGCCCTGGCCGAGCGCCTCGACCGGCTGCCCGCCCTCACCGACCGGCTCAGCTCCGCCCTCACCCCTGCCGTCCATGCACGCGCCGAGCCCGTCTCGGGCCACGGGTTCGGCCCCTCCGAGCCGGTCAACCTCGGTGCCCTGGAACTCTGGTACGGGGGCATCGCCACCGTGCTGGAGCGGTGGCGCTCCGACATCCAGCGCTGGAAGGGCTGGGGAGAGCCGGCCGTCGAGCGGCGCATCGGCCGCCGTGTGCCGGTCGCGGCCCGGTGGATCGGCATGAACCTGGAGTGGATCGCCGCGGAGTACCCGTCGGCCGGCGACCTCGCCCGCGAGGTACGGGAGATGGAGGGCGCGGCCCTGTCGGTGCTCGGGGAGGACGAGCCCCGGGAGTCGCGTGGGCGGCTGCTCGGCCGGTGCGTGAACCAGGTGGCCCCAGATGCCGCGTGCGGGGCTCCGATCCGGCACCGGGAGGGCGAGACGGCTCTGGTGTGCGAGTGGTGTCACGTCGTGTACCGCGATGAGCAGGACTGGCTGCTGCTGCTCGCATTTCAGCCGAAGGAATCAGCGTGAACACCTTGCGTCCAACACCGGTGTTGGATACGGTCGTGGTGATGGAACCGAAGCCCTGGCGGGACCGAGTCCACGACGAGGAAGAGCTGTTGGCGCAGCTCAACCAAGCCGTATCGGAGGCCGCCACACGACGAGCTCAGGCCCTGCGCGATGGCGTAGCGGAACTGGGCACCGTGGCCGCTGTCGCCCGGGACCTCGGACGTAGCTGGCAGGCAGTCGACCAGGCACTCAAGCGCGACCAGAAGAAGTCGTCCGCAAAGGACACACCCACAACCGAATAGACAGCGAGGGCCGGACAGCAGCTCCCAGGCGTTGGCGCGCCCGGGGCGATCGCACCGCCCGACCCTCCAGCCCACGAACGAGATCGGACCTCGTCATGGACCAGCAGCACCTTAGCGCGCCCGCATGCGCGCAGATCAGCCCCGCCCGGCGCCTGATCGCCGCGGGCATCATCCGCCGCAGCCCCGGCCGTACCCTCACCGTGCGCGTCACCGCGGCCGGCGCCACCGGAGTCATCGCCAAGGCGGTGACCCGATGACCGAGCACACCAACACCGAACCCAGCGACCTCGACGTCGCCATCAGCGTCGCCCAGCAACTCCTCGACAGCGACCAGGTGCTCTCCCTCCGCGAAGCCCTCCGCCTCCTCCTCCGCGCCCTCGACGCCGAGCCGGTCACCGATGAGGAAGCCGCCCGCCGCTTCGTCGCAAGGCACTACCCCGAGGTCACCGCCTTCCTCGCCGCCGAGCGAGGTGAAGGCCAGTGAGCACCGAGCCCCGTACCGCCGTCGTCACCCTGCTCGTCACCAAGTCCCTGGAGATCGACGAACCCGACTGGTGCACCGGCCGCCACAACGTCCGAGCCCAGTTCAAGGTCGACATCAGCCACGACGGGCCCGAGCACGTCATTGCCCCCAGCGGCGAGGAGCTGTTCCGCGCCTTCCTCACCCAGGCCCCGTTCGCCACCCGCGACCGCAGCGTCGGCCTCTACATCGAGGCCAGCGACTTCACCGGCACCCACACCCCCGACGAGGTCGAGCAGTTCGCCGACGACCTCACGGCCGCCGCCGAGCAGCTGCGTGCCCTCGGCCGCGAGCTCGCGCGGATCCTCGCCGGGGGTGGCTGCTGATGAGCCTCTTCGGTCGCAGCGCCAAGTCCAGCCGCGACTACCCGACCGCCGGCGCCTCCGCGACCGGGGACGCCAGCCGCTTCCGCCGCTCCAAGACGACCGGCGCCCGCCAGGCCGGCGCTGACGCTGAGGACTGGGAGCAGGCCGACCGGAAGCGCGACAAGCAGGGCACGAGCACCTGGCGGTGGAAGTGAAGCGCGACCCGCTCCTGTGGGCCGCCCTGATCGCGGTACTCGTCGTCCTCGCGTCCGCCGAGTACCGGCTGGCGGTGGCGTGCGGCTTCGGTCAGTACGTTGCCGCCGGCGTCCCGGCCGCCCTCGACGTGTACGCCCTTGCCGCCCTGCGCGCCCGCCGCGACGTCCTTGCCGTCGTCGTCACCCTCATCGCCGTCAACGCGGCCTCCCACCTCGTCGAGGTCGGGCTGCTGCCGGTCGACGTGCCCCTCGTCGTCGCCGTCTCCGCGGTCGCCCCGCTCGTCCTGTGGCGTGTCCACCGGCTCTCCGAGCACCAGACGGAACCGGCGGCGGAACTCACGCCGGAACCAGTACCGCCCGCCCCGGAACCACCGGAACCGATCACCGTCGAGCGCCAGCCCGGACCGGTCGACGCGGCCCCCGTCGGGCCCGTCCTCGGCCCCTGGAGCCCGCTCGCGGAACTGGCGCGCGGAACCAGCGGAACCGGCCCCGACCTGCTCGGCGATCACTTCGCAGGCGCCCGCACGGTCATGACCGCACCCCAGGCGGAACCGGCACCGGAACCCGACCGGAACCCGGTTCCGGCGGCCGACACCGGCGCCGCGGACCTCACCACCGAGGACACCGCGAACACCACCTTCGCCAAGCGCGTCGCCACCGTCCGGGACTGGCTCCAAGCGGAACCGGAACTCACCGGAACCGACATCGGAACCAGACTCGGCGTCAGCGACAGCTACGGCCGCAGGCTCCTCCGCGCAGCCCGCGAGGACACATGATCCTCACCGCCTACTTCGCCGGATCGGCCCTCCTCGCCCTCCTCGGGCTGTGCGCCCTCGCGCTCCACGCCGTCCCCCGCATCACCGGGACCGTCGCCTTCATCCTCACCCTCGCCGCGCTCGGCGTGGCCATCGTTCGCTGAAGGACCCCAGCTCATGAAGTTCGTGACCATCGGCGGAGTCACCGTCGGACTCATGATCCTCGCCTGGTTCATCACCACCTGGTGGCCCGGCCTCAAGCCCCTCCGCAAGGACCCTGTCCGCCACGCCGCGGCCCTCCTGCCGTTCCTGCTCTCCTGGTCCTACGGAGCCCTCACCGTCCTCGGCATCGGCGGGCTTATCGGATGGGCCGCCCACACCACCGTCTGGATCACCTCCTGGCTCGGGGACGTCGCCCTCGTCTGGGGAGTCGGCACCGACGCCGGGCAGCGCGCCGGCGGAGCGGTCTACCTGCCGCTCACACAGACCGGCGGCGCCCTGGTCCTGATCCTCACCGTGATCGTGATCGTGTCGGCCAAGAAGTCTTCGCGGCACGGCCCGGCGATCACAGCCGGTGCATGGTGCGGGATCCTGCTCGGCACCTCCGCGGGGATCGCCGGGTTTGCCGCGGTGCCGCTCGCCACGGCCGTGAACTGGCTCGGCGGCGCGATCTACGGATCCGTGTGATGGGCCGCCGGAAGAAGGCCGAGTCGGAGCCCGAGGAGCAGCCGAGCCGGGCGGCCGGGGCGTGCGTCCTGGTCGTGCTCGCGAGCGTGGCACTGGCCGCCGTGTTCGCCGTCTCGCCCACGGCCGGGGTGCTCCTGCTGTGGGTGGTCGGTGGTGCGGCCCTGTGGCGCTGCGCCCGTAGCGTGTCCGATTCGTCCGCCACTCCCCCACCGGAAGAGGCACGCCCCTCGTGCCGCGAATGCGCAGGTCACGAACTTGTCAGCGTGACCCCTCTCGCAGGCCAGAAGGGGATGTGGATCTACACGACCGCCGCTCCCGACCGGCCCAACCACACTCATGTCCACGTCGTCGCCGAGGAGGTGAACACGCCATGATCCGACTCACAAGTCGTGCTGCATCATGACGACATGGAGTCGCACCACATCCGCCCCGGCCACCTCACCGCGGAGCAAACCCGACAGGCCCTCGGCATCACCGCCGGAGCCCTCCGCAACCTCGTCTACCGCGGACAGTTGCAGCGCTCCGGCGGCACCGAACGACACCCGTACTACGCCGTCCCCGACGTCGCCGCGCTCGCCGTCAAGCGCCGCGAACGCCAGAGCGCTTGACCGCAGGTCAGACGCTGTGTGACGATCCGCGTGTACAACTGTGCCCTCAACCGGCACCACTAGACGCACGCGAAGCCCCGGCCAATCCCCCCGGCCGGGGCTTCGTCGTGCTCAGGGGGAAGCGTGGCCACCGATCGCAGTGAGCTCACCAGCTACGAGTACCGGCAGATACGCGCCCGCACCCTCGCCGCCTCCGACGTGTGCATCGTCTGCGGCCACAGCGCATCCGATGCCGTCGACCACGTCCACCCCGTGAGCAAGGGCGGCGCACGCAACGACCCCGACAACCTCGCACCCATCCACGGCGTGGCCGGCTGCCCCACCTGCCTCCGCAAGTGCAACTCGGAGAAGGGCGACCGGCCCCTCGCCGAGATCCTCCAGCTGGCGACGTCAGTCGACTGGTTCGCGGGCCCGTAAACATGCAGGTCAGAAGCGTCTCGATCTCGATCAGCTCGGGATCTCCTCGGGATTTTCAGAAATCGGACATATCGCAACCCCGCGCCCAGCTTTTATTTTTCTCCCCCCGGGCCGATGACCCCGGATGATCTTGGAAGGGGGCCGGCATGGGGCCCGTCGAGGAAGCCGTGCGCGCCGACATCGAGCAGCTCGGCGACCTGGTCGGCGTCGAGCCGTCCCTGACCGAGGTGGCGTACACGCTGGCCGGCCGGATCGACGCCGCGCGGACCGCCGAGTGCGACACGTGCGGGGAGGCGATCCCCCAGGAGGACCGGCTGCTGCCCCAGTTGACCCGCGAGCTCCGGCAGACGCTCGCCCAGATCCTGGAGGGACGGGCGCCGGACGATGACGACGACCTCGGAGACCTGGGCACCCCCGACTGAGTTCGCCGAGGATCTGTACGAGCGGTACGGGCTGACCTGCCCGCCGCGGTGGGGCACGCCGCGGCACCCGGACCGGCCGTCGCTGGGCCCGAAGCTGTGGAAGGTCATGGCCAAGCTCGGCGCCCCGCCGATGCCGTGGCAGAAGTACGTGTCTGACGTCGCCCTGGAGATCGACCCGGGCACCGGGCTGTTCGCGCACCGCGAGGTCGGTCTGTCGGTGTCCCGGCAGCAGGGCAAGACGGAGCTGACGCTCGGCGCGCAGGTCCACCGCGCGCTCGCCTGGCCCCGGCAGAACATCGTGTACGCCGCCCAGACCCGCGGCATGGCGAGGCAGCGGTGGGAGGACGAGTTCTGGGAGAAGATCTCCAGCTCGGACCTGGCGAAGATGGCGCGCATCCGCAAGAGCAACGGCAACGAGGCGATCCTGTGGGGCCGCACCCGCTCGCGGATGGGTATCACCGCGAACACGGAGAAGGCCGGCCACGGCCCGCCGCTGGATCTGGGGTTCATCGACGAGGCGTTCGCGCACGAGGACGACCGCCTGGAGCAGGCGTTCAGCCCGGCCATGCTGACCCGGGCCATGGCTCAGCTGTGGTGGGCATCGGCGGGCGGCACCACGAAGAGCGTCTGGCTCAACAAGAAGCGGGAGAACGGGCGCCGTCTGGTCGAAGCGCTGTGGGAGGACCTCGCGGCGCCGCGGCCGCGGGCCTGCTACTTCGAGTGGTTCGCCCCGGACGACATGGACCGGTCGGACCCGGCGACGTGGCGGGCGACGCTGCCCGCGCTCGGCTTCACGGTGACCGAGGAGGTCATCGCGGCCGAGCTGGAGAAGATGGACCCGGCCGAGTTCGACCGGGCCTATCTGAACCGCACCCGGCGGCCGACCCCGCCGACGGATCCGAACGTGCCGAAGGGCAAGTGGCCCGGCCTGCTCGACGCGGCGAGCAGGCCGGTGGCGTCGAGCGTCGCCCTGGCGATCGACGTGTCGCAGGACCGCAACCGTTCGGCGATCTCCGCCGCGTCGCTGCGGCCGGACGGGCGGGTGCACCTGGAAGTTGTGGCGTACCGGCCGGGCACGGACTGGGTGGTGCCCGCGGTGGCGCGGCTGCACCGGCTGTGGAAGCCGGTGGCTGTGGCGGTCGCGTCGGGGGCGCCGGCCGCGTCTCTGATCGACGATCTGGTGACGGCCGGGATTGACGTGCCGAAGGACAAGGCGAACCCCGACCGCGGCGACCTCGCGGTCATGCGGAGCGGGGACATCACGGAGGCGTGCGGGCAGCTGGCCGACGCGATGAACCAGGGCACGGTGCGCCACCTCGACCAGGTTCCGCTCACCGCCGCCGTGAACGGCGCCAGGACGCGCCGCCAGGGCGACGCCTGGACCCTGGACCGGACGAACTCCCTGGTGGACATCAGCCCGCTCTGCGCGGCGACGTGGGCCCGGTGGGCGCTGGTCATCCGGGGGCCGCACGTGATCGAGGACTACGACATCGCGGACTCGTTCGCGTGAGGGGAGGTGAGCATGGGTGCCTGGACCAGGCTGAAGAACGTATTCGCCCGCGAGGCTCAGATCACGTCACCCGAGGATCTCCTGGCGCAATCCTGGGAGCGGCGCTCCGGCCGGGTCCCGGTCACCAACGAGACGGCGCTGCGCAACTCGGCGGTGTGGGCGTGCCTGCGGCTGCGGGCGGACCTGATGTCCAGCTTCCCCATCGACGTCTACCGCTACGTCAACGGCATTCAGGTCGAGGTGCCCAAGCCTCCCGTTCTGGTCTCGCCGGGCGGGACGGAGATGGGTATCAAGGAGTGGGTCTACTCCAGCCAGTTCGACCTCGACCGCGGCGGCAACGGCTTCGGGATCATCACCGAACGCTCCGGGGTCATCGGCCCGGACGGGCGCGGCCTGCCCGGCCGGATCGACTTGGTCGAGCTCGGGTCGGTGTCGGTCCGCGGCAACGGTCCCACGATCACGAAGTACGTGATCGGCGGCAATGAGTACGAGCCGTGGGAGGTCTGGCACGAGAAGCAGTACACCGTCGCCGGGTGCCCGCTCGGTCTGTCCCCGGTGGCGTTCGCCGCCTGGACGATCGAAGAGACCCTGTCCGCGCAGCAGTTCGCACGTGACTGGTTCGCCGGCGGCGCCGTGCCCCTGGCCGAGCTGAAGAACACCGCGAAGACCGTCGACAAGGACGCGGCCCGCGTCGCCCGCGAGAACTTCCGGGCGGCCGTCGACTCCAGCGGCCTGTTCGTGCACGGCATGGACTGGGAGTACAAGCCGATCCAGGCCGTCGCCTCACAGTCCAGCTTCCTCGAGGCCCGCCAGTACGGTGCCCAGGACATCGCCCGCTTCTTCGGCTGCCCCGGCGACCTGATCGACGTCGCCGTCTCGGGCAGCAGCGTCACCTACGCCAACATCGGCCAGCGCAACCTCCAGTTCCTGATCATGAATCTGGGTCCGGCCGTCGGCCGCCGCGAGGACGCGTTCAGCCGCCGCCTGGTGTCCGGCCCGCGGTTCGTGAAGCTGAACACGGACGCGCTGCTGCGCATGGACCCCGAGGCCCGCGCCCGCACGATCGGCGCGCGCATCACCAACCGGACGCTCACGCCGACCGAGGCCCGCGCCCTGGACAACCTTCCGCCGTTCACCGAGGACGACTACGCCGAGTTCGACCGGTTGTTCGGGTCGCGCTCGGTCCCCGCCCAACCCACGACCGCCGTACCGGGAGCCCCGTCATGACCGCCTTGACCCGGGCCGCTGCGGCGGCCGACCGAGCCCAGCACATCCGCCAGCGCGCCGACCGTCCCTCGCAGCGGCGCTGCGCCGAGCAGGCCAGCGCTCGCGCCACCGTCCGCGCCACCCTGTCCGGCGTGCAGCTGCGCGAGAGCGGCGACGGTGGCGCGCTGGAGTTCGTCGGCCAGGCCACCGTGTATGAGCAGGCCTACGAGATGTGGGACATGTTCGGCCCGTACACCGAGGTCGTCTCCGAGGGCGCCGGCGCCGACTCCCTCGCGCGCGCCGACCTCGACGTGCCGCTCGTCCTCGGACACGACCAGCTGCGCCGCCTGGCCCGCACCACCAACGGCAGCCTGTTCCTGACCGAGAGCGCCACCGGCCTGGACGTCCGCGCGCCCGCCCTGGACCCGGCGGACTACGACGTCGCGTACATCGCGCCGAAGCTCCGCGCGGGTCTGGTCGACGAGATGTCCTTCGCTTTCCGCATCGAGTCGGGGCAGTGGTCCCCGGACTACACCGAGTACCGCATCAACCGGTACGACATCCACCGCGGTGACGTCGCGATCGTCGGCTACGGCGCGAACCCCTACACCACCTCGACCCTGCGCCAGCCCGCCGCGGCCGCGCCGTCGAGCCGGGCCCGCGCGCTGCTGGAGATCGCGCTCGCCCGCTGACCCCTGATCTTCCCGCCGCCCGGCGGGAGTTACTGCCCTGCGCTCTGCGCGCACGAGTCCGCCCGGCGCCATGGCCTCGGGTGGCCGTCTGACCTGGACACGGGGCGCCTGTCACCACGACCAGAAGGGACGAGCCATGACGCTCGCCGAACTGATCGCCCAGGCGCGCACCGCGCTGGACACGGCGATCACCGCCCGACAGCAGGAGCAGGACGCGCTGATGGCGCTGCGCTCCGACGAGAACCTGACCGAGGAGGCCGTCGCCGCCCGGGTCGCCACCCGCGATGCCGCGGACGCCGAGGTCACCCGCCGCCAGCAGGCCCTCGCCGAGCTGGAAGCGGAGCAGGCCCGCGAGGAGGAGCTGACCGCGCTCCAGGCCCGCACCACTCCGGCCGCCACCCGCGCCCCGGCCTACGACCAGGTCCACCGGGTCGGCCAGGACGAGCGGACCTACCGGCCCGACCAGGACCGGCGCGGCGCGCAGTTCCAGCGCGACGTCGCCGCCGCGTTCCTCGGCGACTACGAGGCACGCGACCGCCTGACCCGGCACATGGCGGAGGAGCGCGTCGAGCGCGGCGCCCAGGTCGAGGCACGCGCGGTGGGTACCGGCGCGTTCGGCGGACTCGTCATCCCGCAGTACCTGACCGACATGTACGCGCCGATGGCCCGCGCCAACCGGCCGTTCGCCGACGCCTGCCGCCACCACACCCTGCCCTCCACCGGCATGACGGTGGAGATCTCCCGGATCACCACCGGGTCCAACGCGGACAACCAGTCGGCGGAGAACGCCGCCGTGGCCGAGCAGGACATGGACGACACCGCCCTGTCCATCCCGGTCCGCACCGCGGCCGGCCAGCAGACCGCCTCCCGGCAGTCCATCGAGCGAGGCGCCGGCGTCGAGGACGTCATCCTCGACGACCTGTTCCGCGCCTACGGCAGCCGCCTGGACACCACCCTGCTCAACGTGGCCACGGTCGGCCTGAGCAACGTGGCCACCGCGGTGGCGTACACCGACGCCAGCCCGACCACGGCCGAGCTGTACCCGAAGGTGATCGAGGGCCTGGCCGGGGTCGAGGGCGCGCTCCTCGACCAGGCCTCCGGCGACAACCTCGCCGTCATGCACTCCCGGCGCTGGTACTGGATGCAGAACGCGATGGGCACGTCGTACCCGCTCATCACCCAGCCGGGCGTCGTAGCGCAGACCCTCGGCGCGAACTACGCCGAGGCCTACGGGCGCGGCGTGCGCGGCATCCTGCCCAACGGCACCCCCGTGATCGTCGACAACAACATCGCGGTGAACCTCGGCGCGGGCACCAACGAGGACGAGATCTACCTGGTCGACCGGCAGGAATGCCACCTGTGGGAGGACCCGGACGCCCCGGTGTACATCCGTGCCGAGCAGCCCAAGGCGGCCAACCTCGGCGTCCTGCTGGTCGTGTACGGCTACTACGCCTTCACCTTCCAGCGGCAGCCGCACGCCCGGAAGATCGCGGGCACCGGCCTGATCACGCCGACCTTCACCGGCGCCTGATCCCCCCTTTCTCGCGCGGGCCCGCTACGACTCCAGCGGGCCCGCGCGGTCCATCCCGGCATCGAGGAGACAACCGTGAGCGACACCCCCCAGACCGAGGACCCGATGGTCGCCGCCCTGCTGCGTGAGCGTGAGGGCTACGTGCAGCGCAGCATGGACGACCGGGTCGCCCAGGTCGACGAGCAGCTGAAGCTGCGCGGGCACAAGCCGCCGCGGCGCGGCCAGCCCGAGCACGCCCCGGGCGGGCCGCCGGAGGACCCGCAGAAGGCCGTGGCCGCCCAGCGGGCCGAGCCGCCCAAGGGCCGCCAGCAGCAGGGCAAGAGCGAGACGTGACGTGGCCAACGAGTACGTCACCCTCGCCGAGCTGAAGAGCCAGTTCGGCGTCGAGCCGGACGACGACTCCCGGGACACGGTCCTGAACAGGGCGCGCGCGTCTGCCTCGCGCAGCATCGACAGCACCACCGGACGCCGCTTCTGGCTCGACGCCACCCCGGTGCAGCGCACGTTCACTCCCCGCGGCCGCATCGTCCGCGACGACGACGGGGAACTGTTCCTCGTCGACGACATCGGCAGCGCCGAGGGCCTGATCGTCGAGACCGGGTCGAGCGCTTCCTGGTCGGCGGTCACCGGGTACGAGACCAGTCCCGACAACGCGCTCGCCGACGGCCGGCCCATCACTGGGCTGCGGCGGGTGCTCGGCACGTGGGGGACGTCCACGTCGCGGTTGCGGGTGACGGCCCGCTTCGGGTGGCCGGCCGTACCGGACGACATCCACGAGGCGGCGCTGATCCTGGCCTCCCGGCTGTACAAGCGCAAGGACAGCCCCGAGGGCATCATCGGCTCGGCCGAGTGGGGCGTGCGCAACCTGTCCCGCCGGGACCCGGACGTGTGGAACTTGATCGAGCCGTACATCATCCCCGGGTTCTGAGGAGCGCCCCATGCAAGTCTCCGCCGTGCGCGAGGCGTTGGCCGAAGCGGCCCGCGCGGTCGTCCTTCCGGCCGGGTTGCCCAAGCTGACGTGCTCCGGTTACGTCCCCGATGCGGTCACCGCGCCGCACTTCTTCGTCGCCGAGTACGAGCAGGTGTTCGACAAGGTCATGGGGCGAGGGCTCGATGAGCTCACCTTCACCACACGGGTTCTCGTCGGCCGCGCTGATGACCGCTCCGCGCAGCAGCTGCTCGACGCCATGCTGTCCGGCTCCGGCCCTGCCTCGCTCAAGCAGACGATCGAGGTGGCGCGGGGGGCGGCTGGCGAGTACGCGCTGGGCGGCTTGGCGCATGACCTGCACGTGATGCGGGTGCAGGGCTACCGCTGGTACGAGCACGCCGGCACAACCTACGTCGGCGCCGAGCTGATGATCAAAGTGATCGGAGAGGGAAGCGCATGAAGATCCGCATGTTGGTCGCCATGCCCGAGGGCGCCACGCGCAACGGGGCGCCGTGGCCCGGCGAGGGCGAGACGGCAGACCTGCCGACGGCGGAGGCCGCGCACCTGGTCGCCTCCGGCGTCGCCGAGGAAGTCGCCGACGACGGGCCGGCCGCGCCGCCCGAGGTGCGCCGCGGCCGCCGCAAGGTCGAGACAGAGAGCGAGGGGTGAGGTGCCCAAGACGATCCTGACCAACGTCCGCACGTTCGCCGTCGGCGTCGACCTCACCAGCCACTCCAACAAGGTCGAGCTGTCCGCCGAGCACGAGGACAAGGACGCAACGAACTACGGCAGCCAGGGCTGGAAAGAGATCCTCGGCGGCCTCGGGTCGGCGGAGATCGCCGCTGAAGGGCAGTGGGAGGCGGGCGACCCCACCAAGGTCGACGATGCGTCCTGGTCCCAGCTCGGCGGGGTCGGCCCCTGGTCGATCAGCGCCAACAACACCGCGGCCGTGGGGGAACTGGCGTACTTCACATCCGCGCTGCGCTCCGACTACAAGCTCGGCGAAGCGGTCGGCGAGGTCGCCCCGTGGACCGGCACCGCGAAGAGCAGCTGGCCGCTGGTGCGCGGCCAGTTCGCCCACCCGCCCGGCACCGCCCGCACCGCCACCGGTACGGGCACGGGCCTCAACCTCGGCGCCGTTCCGGCGGGCAAGCGGCTGTACGCCGCGCTACACGTGCTGTCCGCGTCCGGCACCACCCCGAGCATCACCGCCCGCGTCGAGTCGTCCGTGGACAACCTCTTCGGTGCGCCGACCACCCGGCTCACCTTCAACGCCGCGACGGCGGCCGGCGGGCAGATCCTGCGCACCGCCGGTACCGCGATCACGGACCCCTGGTGGCGCGTCGCCTGGACCATCAGCGGCACCACCCCGTCGTTCCTGTTCGTCGCCTCCCTCGGCATCCAGTAGCCGAACCACCACCCTGCGAGCCCGGCCACGTCGGGCCTGTCGCCATGCCCTGAAAGGGGGCCCGCCATGCCCAAGATGGTGCTGCTCGCCGAGTACCTGTCCATCAACGGGACCGTCCTGAACAGCTACACCAAGAAGGCCGAGGTCGCCGTCGAGGTCGAGGACAAGGACGTCACCAATTACGCCAGCCTCGGCTGGAAGGAAGTCATCGGCGGCCTGAAGTCCGGTGAGCTCGGCGTGGAGTTCCTCCAGGACTTCGCCGCCGCTCAGCTCGACGCGATCATGTGGCCGCTGCTGGGCACGGTCGTCGCGTTCGAGGTGCGCGCCGACCAGGCCGCGGTGTCCGCGTCCAACCCGAAGTACACCGGCAACGTGCTGATCAAGGGCTGGTCCCCGATCACGGGTGCGGTCGGCGACGAGGCGACCGTCAGCCAGACGTTCCCCACCTCCGGTGCGGTGACCCGGGCGACCGTCTGATGGCCGGCGGGCCGCCGTTCTCCCTCGGTGTGGAGACGCACCAAGGGCTGGCTGCTCTGGTGCGGGCGATTCGTGCCGAGGAGGACGGCAAGGAGCTGCGCAAGGAACTCGCGAAGAACATGCGCGAGGCCCTCAAGCCCGGGGCCACCGAGGCGAAAAGCAGCATCATGGCCATGCCGTCCTCGGGACTTATGCCGACCGCGCCCGCCCTGCGGTCGGCCGTCGCCAAGAAGATCAGGCCCGAGGTGAAGCTGGGCGGCCGCTGGTCCGGCGCCCGCGTGAAGGCCTTCAAGACCAAGAACGTGAGGGGCTTCCCCAACGCCCCGAAGCGCCTGAACCGTGCGGGCGGATGGCGCCACCCCGTGTACGGCAACCGCGAGGTGTGGGTCCAGCAGCACGGAAAGGTCGACTGGTTCGACGACGCCTTCAAGGGCCGCGAGGGCGCGTACAAGGCCGCGGTCGAGGAAGCGATGGAAGACATGGCCCGGCGCATCGCGTCGCGCGCCGAGTAGAGGAGAGCACGTGTTCCTGGTCTACAGCCCCGAGGGCAGCGAAGAGCCCAAGCGGTGGAAGTACAACCCGCGCAAGATCATGTCCGCTGAGCGGGAGTGGATCGAGCGGCGCACGGAGCGCAACTGGTCGGAGTTCACCAAGGACGTCGTCCAGGGCAGCAGCCTGTGCAGGCGGGCGCTGCTCTACACGTTCCTCAAGCGCGAACACCCCCAGGTGCGGTGGGAAGACGTCGACTTCGCGTGGGACGAGCTGAAGCTGGAGTACACCAAGGGCGAGCTGATCGAGCTGCGCGCCACGGTGGCCGACAGCGTCTCGGGCGATCAGGGTTCCGCGGTCCTCGCCAAGCTCGACCAGGAGATCGCCGACGCCCACGAGGACCCCGAGGAAGAGGGAAAAGCCCAGCTGCCCGTCGCCGACTGAGGCGCCTGGGCGACGCCGCCCACCTGCTCCACATGCGCCCGCGGGACTGGGATCACTGCACCGTCGAGGAAACCGACCTGCTGCTCGACTGGCTCGACGCCTACGAGGCCGCCCAGAACAAGGCACGCGAAGAACTGGACAGGGGCTGACCGCCCCCCGATTTGAGGGGGGTGGTCAGCGAGATGAGCGATACGTCGCTGGTGTTCAACCTCGTCGCCCGGGACAACACCGAGCAGGGCCTGTCCAGCGCGCAGCAGAACTTCGAGACCGCGGCCGCAGGCATCGGCGCCGGCGTCGCTGCTGCCCTCGGGGTCGGGGTCATGGCCAACCTCGACATGGAGGCCGCCAACGCCAAGCTGGCCGCACAGCTCGGCGTTGGCCCGGCCGAGGCCGCCGAGCTGTCCAAGGTCTCGGCGAGCGTCTACGCCAACGCGTGGGGCGACTCCGTCCAGACCGTCAACGACGCCATCAAGGGCGTCTACAACAACATCGGCGACGTCTCCCAGGCCGAGGGCGGCCTGGAGGCCGTCACCACCAAGGCCCTGGCCCTGGCCGAGACGTTCGATCAGGAGGTCGGCCCGACCACGGCGGCCGTCGGCCAGCTGATGCGCACCGGGCTTGCGTCCAATGCGGAGGAAGCGTTCGACCTGATCAGCGCGGGATTCCGCACCTCGGCGAACAAGGCCGACGACTTCCTGGACACGCTGAACGAGTACTCGGTTCAGTTCAAGCGGGTGGGCCTGGACGGCGAGACGGCGATCGGCCTGATCGACCAGGCCATCGACGCCGGCGCCCGCGACTCCGATCAGGTCGCCGACGCCATCGGACAGTTCGGTGAGCTGGCCCTGGCCAGCAGCACGGGCGTGCAGACCGCGTTCCAGTCGATCGGGCTGAACGCGGACACCATGAAGGCCAAGCTCCAGGCGGGCGGGAAGAGCGGCCAGGAAGCGCTCCAGATGACCCTGGACGCGCTGCGCGGCACCAAGGACGAGACGGTCCGCCTGAACGCGGCCACCGCCCTGTTCGGCGACCCGGGCACCGTGATGGGCGACGCGCTGTTCGCCCTCGACCCGGCGGGCGCGGCCGCCTCCTCGGGCATGGACAAGGCGGCCGGCTCGACGGACAAGCTCGTCGAGACCGCCGGCAGCAGCGCGGCCGCCACGCTGGAGTCGTTCAAACGCAAGGCACTCGGCCAACTCGCGGAGGTCACTGGCGGATTCATCAAGTTCGCCCTGGACAACCGGGCCGTGTTCGAGCCGCTCGCCTACACCCTGATGGGTCTGGCGGCCACCGTCCTGATCGTCAAGGGCGCGATCATGACGTACACGGCCGTCGCCGCGGTGGTGACCGGTGCTCACGCGATCATCACCGCGTCGACCTGGGGCGTCATCGGCAACTGGCTGCGGATGATGGGCATCGGCATCATGGCCTATCTGCGCATCGCCGCCGGGGCCGTGGCCTCAGCGCTCACGACCGCCGCGGCGTGGACGGGGTCGGCGCTGGTGTCGATCGGGACCTGGATCGCCGCGGTGGTCCGGGCGGCCCTCGTCTCCGCCGTCCAGTACGCGATCATGGCGGCGAAGGCGGTCGCCTGGGCCACGGTCATGGCCGCTCAGTGGCTGATCGCGATGGGCCCGGTCGGCTGGGTGATCGCGGTCATCATCGGCCTGGTCGTCCTGATCGTCGCCAAGTGGGACGCCGTCA
Source organism: Streptomyces sp. NPDC002779 (assembly GCF_042888685.1). NCBI lineage: Bacteria > Bacillati > Actinomycetota > Actinomycetes > Kitasatosporales > Streptomycetaceae > Streptomyces > Streptomyces sp. NPDC002779. The sequence goes on along the minus strand of NZ_JBIAQC010000003.1, from coordinate 534,336 downwards.
AGAAGTACACGCTGATGGCCTGGGACTGGGTGTGGAAGAAGATCCAGGGCGCCGCCACCAGCATCCGGACCTCCGTACAGGGGCTGGGCAAGATCCCGGGCTGGGTGGCCGGCTACTTCGGCCGCATGAAGGACGCCGCGGTCGAACGGGCGCTGGCGCTGGCGACGTGGCTGACCGGTCTGCCGGGCCGGATCTCCAAGTCGATCGGGTCGATGGGCGGCCTGCTCACGTCCAAGGGCGTGGCGATCGTGCAGGGTCTGTGGTCCGGGATCAGCTCCATGGGCGGCTGGATCAAGTCGAAGCTGATCGGCTGGGCCAAGGACATGATCCCCGGGCCGATCGCCAAGGCCCTGGGGATCTCCAGCCCGTCGAAGGTGACCACCGCGCAGGGCCGGTGGATCGCGCGCGGCCTGGTCGACGGCCTCACCGGCTCCGCCAAGCAGGTCAAGGCCGCCAGCCACAAGCTGGCGGACATCGTCCGCGACTCCCTCGCGCCGGGCAAGCGCCGCTCCAAGGCCCTGCAGATCATCGGTGCGGGCACCGGGATGCTGCTCGGGCTGGCCAAGCGGGAAGAGGCCCTCGCGGTCAAGATGAAGGCCGCGCACAAGAAGGTCGCGGACCTGATCAAGGCCCGGGACAAGCTCGCCGCGGACGTCAAAAAGGGCGTCCTCGACTCGGCGAACATCACCCAGATCACCGGCTCGGGCCAGGTGTCCGCCGACTCGATCCTGACCAACCTCGGCGACAAGCTCGCCCAGGCCAAGTCGTTCGCCGCGAACCTGGCCAAGCTGCGGGCCAAGGGCGTGCGCGGTGACCTGATCGCGCAGATCGCGCAGGCCGGCGTCGAGGGCGGATCCGCGGCGGCCTCCGCCCTGGCGAATGCCGACAAGGGCACCATCGCGCAGATCAACTCCACCCAGTCCCAGCTGGTCGCCGCAGCAGGCACGGCCGGGAACGTGGCCGGGGATGCCATGTACAAGACCGGTATCCAGGCCGCGCAGGGCATCGTCAAGGGGCTGAAGAAAGAGCAGAAGTTCATCGAGAAGGCCATGCTGACGATCGCCAAGGGGATGAAGAAAGCGATCAAGGCGGCCCTCGGAATCAAGAGCCCCAGCGCCCTGATGGCGGACGAGGTCGGCAGGTTCATCCCGCCCGGCGTCGTGCAGGGCATCAAGCGCACCGCCCCACAACTCGACAACGCGATGCGCTCCCTGGTCCGCCCCGAGCTCGCCACCCCTCGCCAGCCCCTGACGGCGCCCACCATGGCGCCCCTGATGGGTGCCCAGGCGGGCGGCGGCACCGTCCGCGTGCGGTTCGACTTCGCGGGCGCCGACAGCGAGTTCAAGCGCATGTTCCGCAAGCTGGTCCGCGTCGATGGCCGCGGCAACGTCCAGATCCTCACCGGCTCTTAAGGAGGCGTCGTGCCGTTCCCCCAGACCCCTCTCGACGTGCAGATCGAACTCCGGGTCGGCGGGGTCTGGACGGACATCACCACGGACGTCTACACCGCCGAGAAGATCACCATCGAGCGGGGGCGCCCCGACGAGGGGCAGCGCGCCGACCCGGGCAAGTGCGCCATGGCCCTGAACAACCGGCTGGGCAAGTACAGCCCCCGCAACCCGATCAGCCCGTACTACGGGCTGATCGGCCGCAACACCCCGATCCGCGTGTCGGTGCTGGCGGGCAGCCAGTTCCTGCGGCTGCCCGGCGCCACCACCGACTTCGCCTCCACCCCCGACGCCGCGCCGCTGGACATCCTCGGCGACCTCGACGTGCGGATGGACGCGCAGCTGGTCAACTGGCTCGACGCCGCCGACGTGCTGAAGACCACCGAGCTCGTCGGCAAGCTCACCCTCGCCCCCGGCGGGAAGTCGTGGTTCCTGGGGGTGCGGTCCAACCGGCTGTACCTGGAGTGGAGCGCGGACGGCACAAACACCCTCGGCGCGTCCTCGACGGTCGAGCTCGTCGTGCCCCCGTCCGGGCGCCTGGCCGTGCGCGCCACCCTCGACGTCGACAACGGCAGCGGGGGGCGCACCGTCACGTTCTACACCGCACCCTCGGGCACCGCCGGACCCTGGACACAGCTGGGTGCGCCGGTCGTGCAGGCCGGCGTCACGTCCATCTTCAACAGCCCCACCGCCGTGCGGATCGGCAACGCCGTCGATGTGGCGATGACGACGTCCGCCGGGCGCTGCATGGCGGTGGAGATCCGCAACGGCATCAACGGCATGATCGTCGCCAACCCGGATTTCACCGCGCAGGCCATCGGCGCGACCAGCTTCGTGGACGGGGCCGGGCGGACGTGGACGCTGAGCGGCGGCACTCAGATCACCAACCGGCGCACCCGGTTCGTCGGGGAGGTCTCCAGCTGGCCCTCGCGCTGGGACCTGTCCGGCAAGGACGTCCGGGTCCCCATCGAGGCCGCCGGCGTCTTGCGCAGGTACGGGCAAGGACAGAAGCCGTTCGACTCCACCCTGCGCCGCCGCATCCCCGCCTACTCACCGGCGGCGTATTGGCCTCTGGAGGAGGCGCAGGGCGCCACCCAGGCCTACAGCCCGGTCCCTGGGGTGCAGCCGCTCAAGGTCAGCGGCGGCGTGGAGTTCGCCTCCGACGACACCCTCGGCGGCGCCACGACCGTCCCGGCCTGGGGCGAGGACGGCGAGGGCCGCGGCGCGATCCCGTCGATGCCCGTCGGGGCGTGGCACTGCGAGATGGCTTTCAAGCTCGACGCGATGCCCAGCGGTCTGAACACGATGCTGGAGGTCACCACCACCGGCACCGCGAAGAAGTACACGATCCGGGTGCAGACCAATAACGTCAACGTCAGGGCCTTGGACTCGGACGGCGCCGAGCTGGCCCTCATCAACGTCACCGCACCCGAGTTCACGGGCCGCTGGAACCGTCTCCAGCTGTGGGCCCGGCAGCAGGGCGCCGACGTCGAGATGCACGTGGCGTGGGTCGGCATCGGCGCGAGCGGCGTGGCTGTCTCCACCACCTACACCGCCACTGAGGGCCGCCCGACCCAGGTCAAGATCCTGGGCATCCCCGGCAACCTCCGTCTCGGGCACCTCGCCATGTTCTCCGCCGTCAACACCGTCGCCTTCGCCAACGCCGACGACGGATTCGCCGGAGAGACCGCAGGCGTGCGCCTGCGCCGCCTGGCGAGCGAGGAAGGAAAGCCCATCCTGGTCCACGGCAACACCGCAATCCAGGAGCTCATGGGCGCCCAGAAGCCGGACACCTTCCTCGACCTGGTCGAGGAGGCCGCCGACGTCGATGGCGGCATCCTCTACGAGCGGCGCGACGTCCTCAGCCTCGCCTACCGCGACCGGCACAGCCTCTACAACCAGGCGCCGGCCTTGCAGCTCGACTACAACGCGCCCGGCCTGGCCCACCCGCTGGAGCCGGTCGACGACGACCAGGCGATCCGCAACGACCGCACCGTCCAGCGCGAGGGCGGCTCCTCAGCCCGCGCCGTCCTGGAGGAAGGCCCGGTGTCCGTGCAGGCCCCGCCCAACGGGGTCGGCCCCTACGACGACAGCGTCACCCTCAACCTGCACGACGACGACCAGCCCGCCCCGCACGCCGCCTGGCGGCTGCACCTGGGCACCGTGGACGAGGCCCGCTACCCGGTCGTCAACGTCGACCTGGCCGCCGCACCCGCCCTGATCGACGCCGTCACGCAGCTGGACTCGGGCGACCGGCTCACCATCGCCAACCCGCCCGCCTGGCTGCCGCCCGGACCGATCGACCTGATCGCCCAAGGCTCCACCGAGGTCATCGGCCACCCCAAGGACTGGGACTTCTCCTTCAACTGCACCCCCGCCACCCCGTGGCGAGTCGGCGTCCTCGACCAGACCGCACCCCGCATCGACGCCAACCCGGGCGGATCACTGCTGGCCGCCGCGGTCGACGCCGACGACACCGAACTGATCGTGCACACCCCCGCCGCCGGCGCCGCCAGCCTGGCGGTCCCCTTCGTCACCTCCCGCGACCGGCTCTCCGCGAACCCCGACTTCGAGGAGAGCCTGACCGGGTGGACGGCCACCGGCGGCACGATCGACCGAGTAGCAACCCCGGGCCCCGCCCCGTTCAGCGGGGACTGGAGCCTGCTCCTCACCCCCAACGGGGTGGCCAGCACAGCGTTCGCCGCGTCGCCCGCCGCACCGGTCACTCCGGGCACGGCCTACGCGCCCTACGGCTTCCTGCGCTGCGCGAGCGCACGATCGGTGAGCCTCTCCGTCAACTGGTACGACGGCGGGGGTGCCTACCTGTCCACCAGCAGCATCAGCAAGACGGTGGACGCCGGCGTCTGGACCGAGTTCACCGGCAGCGTCACGGCACCGGTGGGGGCGGCGACGGCGCGGGTCCTGCCCACGCTCACGGGCACGCCGCCCAGCAGCGACCAGCTGCACGCCGACGTCGTCTTCCTCGGCTCCGGGGTGGCGGGCGCATCCGCCCGCGACTTCCCCTTCGACGTGGTCCTGGGCGGCGAAGTGGTCCGGGTGACCGGCAACGCCTCGGCGCTGCTGGACACGTTCACCCGCACCGTTGCGGGCGGCTGGGGCACCCCGGATTCGGGCTCGGCCTGGACCGTGACCGGCGCCGCCGCGGACTACTCGGTCGGCAGCGGCTACGGATCCGTGGCACAGCCCACCGTGGGCATCGCCCACCTGACGCTCACCCCGGCCCCGAGCGCCGACGTCGACCTGTACGCCGACGTCGCCACCAGCGTCCTGGCCTCAGGCGCCAGCCTGTTCGCCGGGCCGCTGCTGCGCGCCGTCGACAACAACAACCACTACGCGGTCCGCCTGGACTTCACCACCACGGCCGCCGTCAACATGACCATCCGCAAGCGCGTGGCGGGCGTCGAGACGCAACTCGGCCTGTACACCAGCGGCCTGGCGCACGTGGCCGGCACCTTCTACCGGGTCCGCTTCCAGGCGGCGAGCACCACCCTGCGCGCGAAGGTGTGGCCGGCCACGGCCGCCGAGCCGCGGCAGTGGCAGATCGAGGTGACCGACCCGTCGCTGACCGCGGCCGCCAACATCGGCACCCGCTCCTTCGCCAACACCGGCTCGACCGCCGTGGCGCCGAGCATGCGGTTCGACAACATCCACCTCGTCACCCCGCAGCGGATGACCGTCATGCGGTCCATCAACGGGATCGTCAAGCCGCACGCCGTCGGAGCCGAGGTCCGCGTGCACCGGCCCGCCGTCGTCGCCCTGTAGGAGGACCGCCGTGACGTTCATCGAGTTCCCTGTCTGGCAGCCCGGCATGATCATCACGGAAGCGCGGGCCAACAGCGCCGCCCTGGTGGGACGGACGGTTTTCCGGGCCACCAGGGACACGTCCCAGTCCATCCCCAGCACGGGATCCGGCAACCCGGACGGCGCGAACGCCCTCAGCTGGGAATCCATCCCACTCGACGACCTAGGCGGCTGGTCCTCGGGCAGCCCCACCCGCTACACCTGCCAGCTCGCAGGCTGGTACAAGATCAACGCGAAAATCTCCTTCAACGCCACGGCCACCCCAGGCACCGCGAGGGCCTTGGGGATCTTCGGCAACGGCACCTTGCTGCCCGGCGGCCACTTCCGGTCCGCGATCGCCGCCACCAACGTGGTCCATACCGAAGATGGTTACCTCACGACTCTGCTGGCCGTCGGCGACTACATCCAGCTCGCCCCCGGGCACAGCACCGGCTCGAACCTCGACACCGCGACCGGCGGCACCCGGCCGACGCTGGAGATCGAGTTCGCCCGCCCCGCGTAGCCCTGCCCACCCTCCGCCCCGCGCCGACCGGCCGGGGCGTTCCGCATGTCTGGAGCACGCATGGCCACACCCCTGCCCGCAGCTACCTTCCTCGCGGCACTCCGCGCCGAGGGCGTCAAGGTCGTCGAGGTCGGCAGCTGGCGCACCCACAACCGCAACAGCCGCGGCCCGTGGGGGCCGGTCAACGGCGTGATGCAGCACCACACCGGCCCGTACTCCACGGAGAAGGGCATGGTCGAGCTGTGCCGTAAGGGCTACTCCGGGCTGCCGGGGCCGCTCTGCCACGGCGTCATCGACCGCTCCGGCACCGTCCACCTCGTCGGCTACGGCCGCGCCAACCACGCCGGGGCCGGCGATGGCGACGTGCTCGCCGCGGTCGTCCGCGAGGACGCGGACCTGCCGGTCGACAACGAGACGGACACCGACGGCAACCGGCATTTCTACGGGTTCGAGGCGATCAACACGGGCGGCGGCCAGAGCTGGCCCGCCGACCAGGTCGAGGCCATGGTCCGCGTGTCCGCCGCGCTCTGCCGCGCCCACGGGTGGTCCGCCGAGTCGGTCATCGCCCACAAGGAGTGGCAGCCCGGCAAGCCGGACCCGGCGGGCGTGGACATGGAGAAGCTGCGCGGCCGCGTCGCCGAGCGGCTCAAGCACCCCGCGTCCTGGTCGCCGACCGCCCCGAAGCCGCCGGCCCCCAAGCCCCAGCCGCCTACCACTGAGGAGCGGCTGACCGCCCTGGAGAAGCGCGTCACAGCGCTGGAGAAGGAGTCCCGATGAGGATCTCGAAGTACGCCAAGGCGGCCGTGTCCGCCATTGCCGCCGGCGGGGGCTCTCTGTCCGTCGCCGTCACCGACGACACCGTCACCGCGGCCGAGGGCTGGGCGGCCCTGATCGCCGTCCTGGCCGCGCTCGGCTTCACGTGGGCGGTGCCCAACAAGACGCAGACGGACGTCTGATGCGCGCGGGGGCTCGGCTGCTGGCCAGGCGGCTGGGCCGCCGCGGCGCCCTTCTCACGATGAAGGGCACCATCGCCACCCTCTACGGGTCCGGTCAGCTCGTCGAGCCAGTCCGGGACACCAGCGGCCTGCGCCTGCTGCTCAAGCTCTGGCCGCTGGAGGTCTGGGGGTGGGCATGGATCACGGCCGGAGCCATCGCCCTGGTCTGCGCGTGGCTCCCGCCGCGCCGGGACTGGCCCGGGTTCCTGGCCGTCTGGGCGATCACCGCGCCCTGGTCGATGTCCTACCTGGTGGCTTGGTGGCCGCTCGACGACTACCAGCGGGGATGGGTGGCCGCCTTGATCTTCGGCGCGTTCGGCGCGGTCTGCTTGGTCGCGATCGGCTGGGACGAGCCTCCGGCACGGACGGAGCGACCGCGTGAGACCTGAGATGCTGACCGCCCTGAGCGCCCTGGCCGTCGCCCTCGTCACGGCGGCCGGCGGTGTCATCACAACTGTTATCGGCCGGCGGCAGCCTCGGCGCGCGAGGGGGGCCGAGAGACGCGATGACTTCAGTGCGGTGACTGACAAGCTGGGCGAGCACATCGCGCGCCTGGAGCGGGAGGCCGAGCAGGACCGGCAGCAAGCCGAGGCCGACAGGGTCCGCATCAATGCCCAGGACTACGCGCTGCGGTACATCGCCGGTTGGGCTCGGTCGTTGGTCGCGTACATGCGGCAGGCGCAGCTGGAGCCGCCTCCGCCGCCGCAGCCCGTACCCGACGAGGTCCGTCCCTATCTGCACGACATCGGCTCTTGATCGCGGCCCCGCTCTCCCTCGGGAGGGCGGGGCCGCTTTCGTGCGTCCAGGGGTCGAAAGAGTCCTCCGCCCCTTCAGTCGTCGAGCTCGATGCGGAAGTCCACGACGGTGGTGTCACCGCGCCGCACGATCGGGTGCGCGACCTCGACCACGCGGCCGGTGTCAGCGATGTGCCGCCGCGTGTAGCGCAGGACCGGGACGCCGGAGCCGATGCGGAGCGTCGCCGCCTCCAGCTCGGTGGGCATGCCCGCGGTGAAGCTCTCGGTGATCTGCGTGACTCGGATGCCGAGGCTGCCCAGCTGCGCCCGGGTCCCGCCCGGCCACGGCTCGTTGATCGGGTCGGCGACCGGTGTACCGGCGACGTCCGACCAGCGCACGTAGCTGGTGCTCATCTGGGTGGGCTGGTCGTTGTCGTAGAACACGAAGTGCCGGGCCAGGAGCCGCTCGCCGACCTCGCACTCGAACAGGGCTGCCAGCTCGGCGTCGGCCTGGACGCGCTCGAACCGCTTGTCGAGCCGGTACTCGGACCAGCCGATGCCCTGGTCCTTCGTGTAGGGCGTGGACTTGGCGCCAGGTGTGGAGCGGTAGCGGTCGGCCGCCATGCGGTGGATCGGCGGCCGCGGACGGACCCGAGTGCCTGCGCGGGCCCGGGTCTCGATCAGGCCCTCGGTAGCGAGGAGACGGAGCGCGTTCCGGATGGTGGTCTCCGATACGCCATATGACGCACACAGGGCGGGCAGTGTCGGCAGCTGATCGCCGGGCGCGAGCTGACCGGAGGCGATGCGCTGCCGCAGCTCAGCGGCGATGCGCAGGTACTCGGGCTGTGCCACTGCCGTACCACCTGTCCACGTGATCGCGTCAATCTGAGTACACATACTCTCCCCTCCCCCTTGACCGGCGCCAACTCCGCCGACAATCTGAGTACAGATAAGCACTATCCGTACTCAGATAGCCACCGTCTGCGGGGTACAGTCATGCCCGAATCGGGTCACACGTGGCAGAAGGCGTTCAAGGGCGAGCCCATCGAGGCAGCCCATGTCCGCATCTGGACCCGCGGCCGTGTGACGCACCCCGATGCCCCGCTCGTCGCCGACGAGCTGTTCGTCGCGGTACTCGGGTCGGGCGCCCCCGCCGTCGAGATGACGCTCTCCACGGCAGGCGACCGCATCCGCATCACCGCCCAGGGGCACGACCCGCTCCCGCTCATCCACAGCCACGGACCCGGCTGGTCGATCCTCACCGGCCTCTGCCAGCGCGCCGGACTGACCGCCGACGAGACCGGGCTGTGGGGTCTGTTGGGCGGGAAGCCGTGACGCCGCCGACCCCGCCGCCATCCTCTGTGCTCACGTGGGCGCAGTACTCGGGCTGGGCCTGCTGCCTCTGCGGCGCATCCCTCGCCGCCACCGGCGGAGTACCCGCCGGCCGCGCGCGAGGACAGTCCGGTGCGCACGACCTGAGCGTCGACGTGTACGCCTGCCCGCCCCTGTCGGGCTGCGGGCGGCCGTCGCGCCCCTCACAGACTCCCGCCCTTCACCAGCGGGCGGGCCAGACGCCTCCGACCGGAGGCGCCGTCCACACCAGGAGGACAACGTGACCGTCGCGTTAGAACGTCCCGCCGCTGCCCGCACCCGTGACCCGCAGGAACTCCTCAATGCGGTCGCGCCGCACATCACCGAGTTGACCGTCAACATCTTCGACTCCGGCATGACCATCTGGGACCGCGAGATCGCCTTGCTCCTGCGCGACCACACCATGGTCCGCGACATGGCCGAACGGATTCTCGGCAACGCCGTCATGTACGTCATGGGCTCCATCGAGAACCCCGGCCAACACCTCGGAGTGGGCAAGCTCGTCGACATCGGCGTCCATCAGCTCATCCTCGACACGCCCGTCTGGTGGGGCATCTGCCGCCTCTACAACGGCGGCCGGTTCAAGCACCACGCCCCGTTCATCGAGCGCCGCCGCGACGGCCTGTGCCTGCGCACCGGCGACTTCCTCCGCTCCCAGGGCTGGGGGATCGACGAGGAGCTGTGGGCCATCGACGGCGCGGACTGCTCCCCGTGCGACGACAAGGTCCCCGACAGCCACTGACCCCGCTACAGTCGCCCCCGCCCTCACGGCTTCCCGAGGGCGGGGGCTCCCGCATCTCGACAACCAGAGGAACACGCTGTGCCCGTACCGCACGACATCGCCGCCGAGACCGAACTGTGGGACGCCTTCGCCGAGTCGGCGTTCAAGGACGACGCAGAGCCGTCGTTCTGCTGGACCCAGTACGCCGGCCACGGCCCCGGACCGGAACTCCTGGCCGCCCCGGAGTCCGTGCTGGAGATCGGATGCGGCACCGGCCGCGCGCTGGCCCACCTCGCACAGCAGGGAGTCAAGGCAACCGGCGTGGACCTGTCGCCGCGCATGGTGCAGCGGGCAGGCGAGAAGTGGGCGCCGCTCGGTGTACGGATCGAGCAGGGCGAGATCCTCAACTGGCTTGCCGCCGACGAGGGCCGGTATGACGCCGTGTACTCCATCTTCGGCGCGGCCTGGTTCACCGACCCCACCCGCCTCTTCCCCCTCGTACACGAGCACCTCGCCCCGGGCGGTGTCTTCGTGTTCTCTCAGCCGCCGGCCATCCCTGGCGCGTATGGGCCGCAGGGCATGTACAAGGGCGGGTTCGCGGGGAAGGCCATGTTCACCTACCGGTACAGCTACAAGCCCGCCGTGTGGGAGCGGCTGCTAACCCGGGCCGGGTTCGCGGCGGCTGAGGCGACGGTCGTGCACGCCCCGAAGGCCGGACACATCGGCACGCTGATCGTCCAGGCCCACGCCTGACCACTCACCGCGGCCCCGGACGGCGACCTCAACCGCCGACCGGGGCCGCTTCGCATCGCATCTACTCGGGTTTGTACTCCCGACCGAGATGCGGGTCGTCGAAGACTCGCACCTCCCACCACTCCTGGAAGACGTAGGGGTCGTGGTGCCCCTTTGGAATAGCGACGCGTCGGACTTGGAGCCCCGTGCCGAGCATCTCGGCACCTTCCATGAACCGCGTCACGTCCTCGATGTTCTGGGTCATCAGGTGCTTGGTCTCGCGCGGGTTCGTGACGTAGCCGCCAGTCGGATCTTCGGGCACCACTACCTCCTGAATGAGTCGACGCACGCCAGGCTCCCAGGCCGGGGCTAGCAGGGGGCAGGATCCGCGAGATCACACCGCAGGGAGGGCACTTAGTCCGCCACCTTGGATTCGAAGGCGATCACAGAAAACGCCGACCCAGCCCGCAAAGCCACAGGTCAGAGGCATTTCCACGCGCCGATTTGCGCTCCTCCGAGCAAGATCCATTTAAAGGCGTTACAAAACGACTTTGGGGTTGCCGCTGCCGGTGCCGCCGCTGATGAGGAAGGACAACCGCGCCTCGATCAGCGCCCGCAGCACCCGGTCCCCGCGCGGCGGTACCGTGCCCGCCGCCACCAGCTCGTCCAGCGTGAACGCACGCGGCCGTACCACCCGCAGGGACAGGCAGGTGCAGCCGACGGCCACCGGGGGCAGCACGGCGTGCAGCCGGGTCCCGTCGGGCAGCCGGGCGTCGGCCCAGGGCCGCGCGTCGTCCAGGCGCCGTCCGGCCACCGCGGCCAGCCGTTGCGCGAGGCGTCGTACGGCCGCCGCGTCGTGGAAGCGGACGTCGGTCAGCTCCAGGCCGCCGCCGCGGTCCACCCAGACCCGGTCCGGGGCCGAGACCAGCACATCGGTGACCGACGGGTCGGCGAGCAGCGGTTCCAGGGGCCCGCTGCCGACCAGTTCGGACCGCAACTGCTGCGCGGCGCCGAGGATTTCGGCGTCCCCGAGCACGCGCCCTTGTTCGCGCAGCGCCTGCGCCACGCGCGCGGGGGTCGGCTCGGCCCCGCTCTCCGCGAGCTTGCGTCGCACACCGTCGAGCAGCGCCGGTGTCATGTCGGATCCGGCCGCGAGCGCCTCCTGTCCCAGGTACGTGCTCATGCCGTCCCCGCCTCCAGCAGTGCCCGCTCCCAGAAGGTGCGGCAGAAGCGCGCCAGCGGTCCGCGTCCGGCCGCGGCGGGCGGCGTCCTGCCGTTCTGCGGGCGGCTCAGCGCCGCTTCGACCGGCACTTCTCCGGCCAGCGGCAGTCCGAGGAGCCGGGCCACCTCGCGGTCGTCGAGGCCGGGCGCGTACGGCCCGCGTACCGCCACCCGCAGGTCCCCGAGCACCATCCGGACCGCGGAGGCCACCCGTCCGGCGGCCGCAACGGCGCGCAGTTCGCCGGGGACGACGAGGATGCCGAGGTCGAGCTGGGCGAGCACTTCGGCGACGCCGTCGTCGATCCGGCGCGGCAGGTCGACGACGACCGTGCCGCTGCGGCGCCGGGCGGCGGCCAGCACCGCCCGTACGGCCTGCGGCGGGACGGCAACGCAGTCCCCGCGGTCCCAGCTGAGCACCCGCAGGTTGTGCAGCCGGGGCAGCGACTCCTCCAGGGCGCCGCCCCCGACCCGTCCGCGTGAGGCGGCGAAAGCCGGCCAGCGCAGCCCCTCTGCGGTCTCGCCGCCGAGGAGTACGTCGAGTCCGCCGCCCAGCGGATCGGCGTCCACGAGCAGGGTGCGCAGTCCCTCCCGCGCGGAGGTGACGGCCAGGGCGCACGCGAGCGTGGACGCACCGGCCCCGCCCCGCCCGCCGATCACGCCGACGGTGAGGGCGGGCCGGCCCACGCCCTCGGCCACGTCGGCGATGCGGTCGACCAGCCACTGCTCCCCGTCCGGGAGCATCAGGACATGGTCGGCGCCGATCTCGACGGCCCGCCGCCATACCCCGGAGTCGTCCTGGTCCCGGCCGACCAGCACCACGCCCCGTCTGCGCGGCGCGCCGCGCACCCGGCGGGCGGCGTCGTCGCCGACCAGGACCAGCGGTGCGGTCTCCCAGTTCCCGCGCGGTTCGGGGACGCCGTGATGGACCTCGGGCGTGGCGCCCGCTGCCGCGCACAGCCGCAGCAGGTCGTCCAGCAGGCCGGCGTCCTCGGTGACGATCAGCGGTGCTCCCGGCCGCCCCGAGGCGGCGGGCGGCGGTTCTTGGGTGGCGGCAGCGGCCATGGCATCCCCCTGTGTCGCGTCTGTCGCGGGGCCCCTGCGGCCACGCGATTCCCAAAGGTGCGGAGAACCGGCGTCCGGTCTCCGTATGAGCGGCCGATACGAACCGGCCAAACGCGCCCGACTAACCGGAACCGGTCATGAAGTCCGCCCCGGCGGGACGCGTTGGGAAACACGGTGCAGCGATGCCGGAAATCGTGTGGATCTTGGTCGATAACTGTGGACAACTCGATGGTTGTGAATATCGCCGTCACCCATACCGGTGACCCGTGTACTGGTCCCGTACGACTTCCGGAGAGCAGTCCACCGACTACCCACAGTGACGGATCATGGGCATGCCGAAGGGGCGGCCTGAGCCGCCTCGCTGCGACCTCGCGGTCGGTCAAAGAAGGGGGAAAACGCACCCGGACATGCGACGACCCCCGCCGGGGGGGAGAGCGGGGGTCGTCTCCACGGCCGACTCGGGGGGGGAGGAGCCGGGCCGGGTTAGCACGGTCGCGAACGATCCGTGACTTCCATGGTGTACCCGAGAGGCCTCTCAGGCAAACCCACGCGCCCCACCTTACGCCGAATGGGCTGCGCCTATGCTCAGGGTCGTGGAAAACCACTCCTTGCCCCGCACAGCGGCCTTCTTTGACCTGGACAAGACGGTCATTGCGAAGTCGAGCACGCTCACCTTCAGCAAGTCGTTCTACCAAGGCGGTCTGATCAACCGCCGGGCCGTCCTGCGGACCGCGTACACCCAGTTCGTGTTCCTCGCGGGCGGCGCCGACCACGATCAGATGGAGCGCATGCGCGAGTACCTGTCCGCGCTGTGCCGCGGCTGGAACGTCCAGCAGGTCAAGGAGATCGTCGCCGAGACCCTGCACGACCTGATCGACCCGATCATCTACGACGAGGCAGCCTCCCTCATCGAGGAGCACCACACCGCGGGCCGCGATGTCGTGATCGTGTCGACATCGGGCGCGGAGGTGGTGGAGCCCATCGGCGAGCTGCTCGGCGCCGACCGCGTGGTGGCCACCCGCATGGTCGTCGGCGACGACGGCTGCTTCACCGGCGAGGTGGAGTACTACGCGTACGGCCCGACGAAGGCCGAGGCGGTCAAGGAGCTCGCCGCGTCCGAGGGGTACGACCTCTCCCGCTGCTATGCCTACAGCGACTCGGCGACCGACGTGCCGATGCTCCAGTCCGTCGGCCATCCGCACGCCGTGAACCCGGACCGCGCGCTGCGCCGCGAGGCACTCGCGCGCGGGTGGCCCATTCTCGACTTCCACCGCCCGGTCCGGCTCAAGCAGCGGCTGCCCGGGTTCTCCGTCCCGACCCGTCCGGCGCTCGTCGTGGCGGCCGCTGTGGGAGCGGCGGCGGCCACCGCGGGGCTCGTCTGGTACACCAGTCGCCGCCGCACCGCACTGGCCTGACCTGCGCCGTTGCCGACCCTTGGGCCGGTTCGGCAGACCCCCGCCCGTTTAGCTCCTGTTTGAACGCAAAAGTAAAGAACGGCAGCCAGGGCTTCCGCTTGCTCCGGACCTGGAGTAGAAAGGATTCAACGGCCCGCGAGACCAAGGGCATCCGCGAGGATCACCTTTACACCGCAACTGGCCCCACGGACCGAGCATGGACACCGGGCACCCACGCGACGTCGACCCGTCGATTACGGGCCAGCCGCACCAGGGCACGGGCAAAGTCCCCGACCTGATGGGCAACATATCGAGGACGCTTGGTAACCCGGTGAACATGCCAGCGGCGGTACGAATCTCTTCGTACCGCCGCAACCCTTTTCCCGAGGACTTCTACGCCGCCCCGCGCTGAAGCGCCTCGCACACCGCCGTCGATTCGCGCGCGCCCAGCTCGATCGCCTTGCCGCAGTGGGCGATCCAGGCGGCCACGCCCTCGGGAGTGCCGGAGACGTATCCGTCGAGCGCCGCGAGGTAGGCCGCGCGGCCGAGTTCGCCGTGGCCGACCTCCGAGGGGCAGACCGACTTCGGGTCGAGACCGCTGCCCACCAGCACGATGCGCTCGGCCGCCCGCGCGACCAGGCCGTTGTGGGAGGTGAACGGGCGCAGCGCCAGCAGCTCGCCGTGCACCACGGCGGCGGTCACCAGCGCCGGTGCGGACCCGCCCGCGATGATCAGCTCGGACAGGCCGTCCAGCCGGCCGTGGACCTCGTCGGCGCCGGGCAGCGGCAGCTCGACGAGCGGCTCGTCGACCGGCTCGCCGGCCTGGCGCGGGCGCCCGACCTCCGGCCCGTTGGTCGCCGCCGCGACCAGGTGCAGCCGGGCCAGCACGCGCAGCGGCGACTGCCGCCAAATCGACAGCAGCTGGCCCGCCTCCGCGGTCAGCCGCAGCGCGGCGCCCATCAGGCGCGCCTCGTCGTCCCCGCTGAAGTCGGTGCGCCTGCGCACCTCCTCCAGGGCCCAGTCGGCGCCGGACAGCGCCGCCGAGCCGCGGGCCCCGCGCAGCGCCGCCTCGGAGGTGATCGCGTTGCTGCGGCGCCGCATGACCCGGTGCCCGTAGACCCGGTCCACGGCCTTGCGCACGGACTCCACGGACTCGGCCACGCCGGGCAGCGCACCCAGGGCCGCGAGCGGATCGGCGGTCGCGCCTGTCGTACTCATGAGTACGACATTACGCATTCCAGTGCCCGGCCCCACGATCGAGTGGCCTTCTTCACGTTTGCCCGCCCCAGGCGCCCGGGCCGCCACTACGCTTACTGAACATGAAAATTGCTTTCGTCGGGAAGGGCGGCAGCGGCAAGACCACCCTGTCGTCCCTGTTCATCCGGCACCTCGCCGCGACCGGGGCGCCGGTGGTCGCGATCGACGCCGACATCAACCAGCACCTGGGGGCCGCGCTCGGCCTGGACGAGCCCGAGGCGGCCGCCCTGCCGGCGATGGGCGACCGGCTCCCCCTGATCAAGGACTACCTGCGCGGCGCGAACCCGCGGATCTCCTCCGCCGAGACGATGATCAAGACGACCCCGCCCGGCGAGGGCTCCCGGCTGCTGCGGGTGCGCGAGGACAATCCGGTCTACGACGCCTGCGCCCGGCCGGTGGAACTCGACGGCGGCACCGTCCGTTTGATGGTCACCGGCCCCTTCACCGACGCCGACCTGGGGGTCGCCTGCTACCACTCCAAGACGGGAGCGGTGGAGCTGTGCCTGAACCACCTGGTGGACGGGCGCGACGAGTTCGTCGTGGTCGACATGACCGCCGGCTCGGACTCCTTCGCCTCCGGCATGTTCACCCGCTTCGACATGACGTTCCTCGTCGCCGAGCCGACCCGGAAGGGGGTCTCCGTCTATCGCCAGTACAAGGAGTACGCCCGCGACTTCGGCGTGCGGCTGAAGGTCGTCGGCAACAAGGTGCACGGACCGGAGGACCTCGACTTCCTGCGCGCGGAAGCCGGGGACGACCTGCTCGTCACGGTCGGGCACTCGGACTGGGTGCGCTCCATGGAGAAGGGCCGCCCGCCCCGGTTCGAGCTCCTGGAGGAGGCCAACCGCAGCGCCCTGCACCGGTTGCAGGAGGCCGTGGACGCCACCTACGAGAGCCGGGACTGGGAGCGCTACACCCGCCAGATGGTGCACTTTCATCTGAAGAACGCGCAGTCCTGGGGGAACGAGCGGACCGGGGCCGACCTCGCCGCGCAGGTCGACCCCGCATTCGTGCTCGGCGAGAGCGTCACCGCTCCCGCCTGAGCGGCGCTACTGCCGGGCCGCCGGTGCCCCGGGGACGCCCTTGGGCGCCGGGGCCGGGCGGTCCGACAGGAAGGACTCCCAGCCCTGCTTCGGGGCCTGGCCGACCGGCAGGGTGGTGAGCTTGGCCAGCACCTTCGGGTCCTGCGCGTCCAGCCAGTCGGCGAGCTGCCGGAAGGAGACGCAGCGCACCTCCTCCTTGGTGCACACGTTCTCGATGACCTCCTGGATGGCCCGCATATACGTGCCGCCGTTCCAGGACTCGAAGTGGTTGCCGATGATCAGGGGCGCGCGGTTGCCGTCGTAGGCCCGGCGGAAGCCCTGGAGCAGGCCGTCGCGCATCTGGTCGCCCCACAACTCGTACTTGTCGGGGTCGCCCTGGCTGGTGGTGCCGGACTGGTTGACCATGAAGTTGTAGTCCATGGTCAGCTGCTCGAAGGTGTGCCCGGGGAACGGCACGAGCTGCATCGACAGGTCCCACAGGCCTTGCTTCTTCTTGGGCCAGACCTGGTTGTTGACGCCGCTGGTGTCGTAGCGGAAGCCGAGTTCCCGGGCGGCCTGCATGAAGTTCTCCTGGCCCTCCAGGCAGGGCGTGCGGGCGCCGATGAGCTCGCGTTCGTAGTCGAAGGGCAGCGGGGAGGCGTCCTTCAGACCGGTGTTGGTCTTCCAGGACTTCACGAACTGCTTCGCCTGGGCGATCTCGTCCTTCCACTCCTCGACCGACCATTCGCCGACCCCGCGGCCCTTGCCGCAGAAGTGGCCGTTGAAGTGGGTGCCGATCTCGTTGCCCTCCAGCCACGCGCCGCGCAGCTGCTCGACGGTGGCGGCGATGCCCTGCTCGTCGTTGAAGCCGATGTCGGAGCGGCCCGGTGAGTGCTGCGGCGGCCGGTACAGATCGCGCTTGTGCTCGGGCAGCATGTACACGCCGCTGAGGAAGTACGTCATCGTCGCGTTGTTGTCCCGGGCGACCTTGCGGAAGTGGGAGAACAGCTTCTGCCCGTCCTCGCCCGCGCCGTCCCAGGAGAACACCACGAACTGCGGCGGTTTCTGCCCGGGCTTCAGCCGTTCGGGCCTGGGCAGGTGCGGCTGGGCTCCGGTGTACGCGGTCGAGCCGTCGCCGATCAGGCGGACCGCGCTCTTGGGCGGCGCCTGGGCCGGCTTGGCCTTCTGCGGGCCGGAGACCCCTTCCTCGGTGCCGTCGCTGCCGATTCCGCAGCCGGCGATTGATGCGGCACAGACCGCGGCGACCACGGCGCCCGCGGCGATCCTCTGGATGGCGGCCATGTTCCGCCCACCTACTTCCTTCTCTCAGGCCAACGCTGACTGGGCGTTTTCTGGTGATCTGCCGGGAAAATGCCGACAGCGCCGCCAAGGTCGCACGGGACCAAGAAGGAATTAGTACGACAAGCCGACCAATGGGCCACTTCACTCATTCCGGTGAGTTATTCGCCCATTTGCCCGGAAACTCTATGCTCGCCCTTTACTCTGCATTACGATCCGTTTACCGAGCGTTGATTCATCCCGCCGCTGCACGCCGTGACCCACGGCCGCGACCCGACCCCCCGCCGACCGGGCGGGGGACCACCAGATCCGCGACCGCGCTGCCCCGGAGGAGACGGGAATCCATGTCAGCCTGCGTCCCTACCCGCGCCACCGACCCCACTCGGACCGAGCGCACCCAGTCCCCCAGTACGCCGCCCACGCGCCCCCGCCGATTCCGGCTCGCCGGCGCCGATGTGTCCGCGTCGATCGCGGTCTTCCTGATCGCCCTGCCGCTGTCCCTGGGCATCGCCCTCGCCACCGGCGCGCCCCTCCAGGCCGGTCTCGTGGCCGCCGCCGTCGGCGGGCTGGTCGTCGGCCGGCTCGGCGGCTCCCCGCTTCAGGTCAGCGGCCCGGCCGCCGGTCTCACGGTGGTCACCGCCGACCTCATCCAGCGCTACGGCTGGCGCACCACCTGCGCCATCACCGTGCTCGCCGGACTCGCCCAACTCGGCCTCGGCTGCCTGCGCGTGGCGCGCACCGCACTCGCGGTCAGCCCCGCCATCGTGCACGGCATGCTCGCCGGCATCGGCGTCACCATCGCCGTCGCCCAGCTGCACATCGTCCTCGGCGGCACCCCGCAAAGCTCCGTCCCCGACAATCTGCGGGCCCTGCCCGCCCAGTTGGCGGATCTGCACCCGGCCGCCCTGTCGGTGAGCGCGCTCACCCTCGCGCTGCTGCTGCTCTGGCCGCGCCTACCCGGCCGGGCCGGCCGCCTGCTGCGCAAGATCCCGGCCGCGCTCGTCGCCGTCGCCGGAGCCACCGCGGCCGCCTCGCTCGCGGGGTTCCGGCTGCCCAAGGTGGACCTGCCGTCCTGGAGCAGCCACGCCCTCGCGGGACTCCCCGAGGGCCCGGTGCTCGGCGTCGTGGCGGCCGTGCTGACCACCACCCTCGTCTGCAGTGTGCAGTCGCTGCTCGGCGCGGTCGCCGCCGACAAGCTGGTGGCCGGGCGCCCCGGCCCGCCCGCCCCCGTCGGCCGTTCCGACCTCGACCGCGAACTGCTCGGCCAGGGCGCCGCCAACATCGTCTCCGGCGGCCTCGGCGGGCTGCCGGTGGCGGGAGTGGCGGTGCGGACGTCGGCGAATGTGCACGCGGGTGCCGTGAGCCGGAACTCCACGATGCTGCACGGCGTTCTCGTAGTAGTCGCCACCCTGCTGATGGTCCCGCTCCTGGAGCTCATCCCGCTCGCCTCGCTCGCCGCCCTGGTGATGGCCGTCGGCATCCAGATGGTGTCCCTGCACCACATCCGCACGGTGACCCGCCACCGCGAAGTGCTGGTCTATGCCGTCACCACCGCCGGCGTGGTCTTCTTCGGCGTCCTGGAGGGCGTGGCGCTGGGGATCGCCGTCGCCGTCGCCGTCTCCCTGCACCGCCTCGCCCGCACCCGGATCACCCACGACGAGCAGGACGGAGTCCATCACGTACACGTCCGGGGCCAGTTGACGTTCCTCGCGGTCCCGCGGCTCAGCCGGGCCCTGCATCTCGTACCCCACGGAGCGCCTGCCGTCGTGGAGTTGGACGGGTCCTTCATGGACCACGCGGCGTACGAGACGCTCCAGGACTGGCAGAACACGCACACCGCGCGGGGCGGCTCCGTCGAGCTGACCGGCCGCCGCGCGGGGCTCAAGATCTCCGAACCGGGGGTCCCCACCACCGTGCACAACGAACCCGGGTCGGCCGAGGCGGCCGCTTCCGCCGGCTGCCGGTGCCGCCCCTGGACGCCCTGGCGCAACCACCAGTGCGAGCAGCCCCACCTCGGGCCCGCTTCCGGCGCACGGCAGGACGGTCCCGGCGACGGCGACGGCGCCGGAGGCGGTACGCCGGGACCGGACCGCGGCCGCAGCGGGCATGAACTGGCGCGTGGTATCAGCGCGTTCCAGCGCCACACCGCACCCCTGGTGCGCGGGGAGCTGGCGCGGCTGGCGCGGGAGGGGCAGCGGCCCTCGCAGCTCTTCCTCACCTGTGCCGACTCACGTCTGGTCACCTCGATGATCACCTCCAGTGGTCCCGGGGACCTGTTCGTGGTGCGCAATGTGGGCAACCTCGTTCCGCCCCCGGCCGACGCCGCGAGAGACACCCGGCCCGGCGAGGAGTGGGGGGACGACTCGGTGGCGGCCGCGATCGAGTACGCGGTGGAGGTGCTGAAGGTGCGTTCCATCACCGTGTGCGGGCACTCCGGGTGCGGAGCCATGCAGGCGCTGCTCGCCGCCGAGCCGGAGGGCGCGGCGACCCCGCTCAAGCGGTGGCTGCGGCACGGGAGGCCGAGCCTGGAGCGCATGGCCGACGCCGGCCGGCCGTGGCCCCGGCTGGCGGGGCGGGCACCGGCGGACGCGGTCGAGCAGCTCAGCCTGACCAACGTGGTGCAGCAGTTGGAGCATCTGCGGGCCCATGAGTCGGTGGCCCGGGCCCTGCGCGAGGGGGCGGTGGAGCTGCACGGGATGTACTTCCACGTGGGTGAGGCGCAGGCGTACCTGCTCACCGGAGCGGACGAGGGCCAGGTCTTCGACCACGTACGGGCGGAGGAGGTGCCGGTCTGAGGGGCGGCCCGGGGTCCGGAGCGGGAAAAGCAGGCCAGAGGCTGAACTCCGCCTGGTCAGCGTCCGTGGGTACGGATGACAGCGAGTGCCGCACCACGGCCGTGGACACAGCCACACAGGTCTAAACCAATTTCCCGTCGGCCCTTGTCACCGGGCCCCCGGGTCTGATGAGCTGTGGCCTGGGACACAACGGACACCCTGGGAAAGGGAGATGTCGTGAGCAACGAAAGCCTGGCCAACCTCCTCAAGGAGGAGCGACGCTTCGCGCCGCCCGCTGACCTGGCCGCGAACGCCAACGTCACGGTGGAGGCGTACGAACAGGCCAAGGCTGACAGGCTCGGCTTCTGGGCCGCGCAGGCCCGCCGCCTGAGCTGGGCCAAGGAACCGACGGAGACGCTGGACTGGTCGAACCCGCCGTTCGCGAAGTGGTTCAAGGACGGCGAGCTCAACGTCGCCTACAACTGCGTGGACCGGCATGTGGAGGCCGGACACGGGGACCGGGTCGCCATCCACTTCGAGGGCGAGCCCGGCGACGGCCGCGCGATCACCTACGCGGAGCTGAAGGACGAGGTCTCCAAGGCGGCGAACGCGCTGCTGGAACTGGGTGTGCGGAAGGGCGACCGGGTCGCCGTCTACCTGCCGATGATCCCCGAGGCTGCCGTCGCGATGCTCGCGTGTGCCCGGATCGGCGCCGCGCACTCGGTGGTCTTCGGCGGCTTCTCCGCCGACGCGCTCGCCACCCGGATCCAGGACGCCGACGCCAAGGTCGTGATCACCTCCGATGGCGGTTACCGGCGGGGCAAGCCGTCCGCGCTGAAGCCGGCCGTGGACGAGGCCGTCACCAAGGCGGGCACCGTCGAGCATGTGCTCGTGGTGCAGCGCACCGGCCAGGAAGTCGCCTGGGACGCGGACCGGGACGTGTGGTGGCACGAGATCGTCGGGCGGCAGAGCGCCGAGCACACCCCGGAGGCCTTCGGGGCCGAGCACCCGCTGTTCATCCTCTACACCTCGGGGACCACGGGTAAGCCGAAGGGCATCCTGCACACCTCCGGCGGCTATCTCACCCAGGCCGCCTACACCCACCACGCCGTCTTCGACCTCAAGCCCGAGACGGACGTGTACTGGTGCACCGCCGACGTCGGCTGGGTCACCGGGCACTCCTACATCGTCTACGGGCCGCTCGCCAACGGCGCCACCCAGGTGATGTACGAGGGCACGCCGGACACCCCGCACCAGGGCCGGTTCTGGGAGATCGTGCAGAAGTACGGGGTGACGATCCTGTACACGGCCCCCACCGCCATCCGTACGTTCATGAAGTGGGGCGACGACATCCCCGCCAAGTTCGACCTCAGCAGCCTCCGGGTGCTGGGCTCGGTGGGTGAGCCGATCAACCCCGAGGCGTGGATCTGGTACCGCAAGCACATCGGCGGCGACCGCACCCCGATCGTGGACACCTGGTGGCAGACGGAGACCGGCGCGATGATGATCTCGCCGCTGCCCGGCGTCACCCAGACCAAGCCCGGCTCGGCCCAGACCCCGCTGCCCGGCATCTGCGCGACCGTCGTCGACGACGAGGCCCGCGAGGTGCCCGACGGCGGTGGCGGCTACCTGGTCCTGACCGAGCCGTGGCCGTCCATGCTGCGCACCATCTGGGGCGACGACCAGCGGTTCCTGGACACGTACTGGTCGCGCTTCGAGGGCAAGTACTTCGCCGGGGACGGCGCGAAGAAGGACGACGACGGCGACATCTGGCTGCTGGGCCGGGTGGACGACGTGATGCTGGTGTCCGGCCACAACATCTCCACCACCGAGGTCGAGTCCGCGCTCGTGTCGCATCCGTCGGTCGCCGAGGCGGCCGTCGTCGGCGCGGCGGACGAGACGACCGGGCAGGCCATCGTCGCCTTCGTGATCCTGCGCGGTACGGCCGCCGAGACCGAGGACCTGGTGGCGGAGCTGCGCAACCACGTCGGCGCCACCCTCGGGCCGATCGCCAAGCCGAAGCGGATCCTGCCGGTGGCCGAGCTGCCCAAGACCCGCTCCGGCAAGATCATGCGCCGCCTGCTGCGGGACATCGCCGAGAACCGCGAACTGGGAGACGTCACCACGCTCACCGACTCCACGGTCATGGACCTCATCCAGGCCAAGCTCCCGGCGGCACCGAGCGAGGACTGACCTCCGCGGCTCTGCGGACGCCCGGCGCCCCACCGCGCCGGGCGTTCCCCCGCGCCGGTCCGGCAGGGGTACCGGGCGTGCGGCCCCGCCGTACGTTAGATAAGCTAAACATCACGTAAGACCCTCAAGGTGCGCCGGGAAGTCTGGTCGGCAAGTGTTTGTGCTGCCCACTCACCGGAGGTTCCCGTGTCCGCGCCCCGCACCCCCCGCAAGGTCTTCGGCCGGCTGTCGCTGCCGGAGCGGACCTTCGTCACGGACGCGCTGCGCGCCGAGACCGTCGGCGGTGTGCTGCTGCTCGTCGCCGCCGTCGCCGCCCTGCTCTGGGCGAACATCCCCGCGCTGCGGGACAGCTACGACAGCGTCAGCCACTTCCACATCGGGCCCGCGGCCCTCGGCCTGGACCTGTCCATCGAGCACTGGGCCGCCGACGGGCTGCTCGCGATCTTCTTCTTCGTCGCCGGGATCGAGCTCAAGCGTGAGCTGGTGGCCGGTGAGCTGCGGGACCCCAAGGCCGCCGTACTGCCGGTGGTAGCCGCGCTGTGCGGCATGGCCGCGCCGGCGCTCGTCTACACCCTCACCGCTGTCGCCGGCGGCGGCTCCCTGAGCGGCTGGGCCGTACCCACCGCCACCGACATCGCCTTCGCGCTGGCCGTGCTCGCCGTCATCGGCACCTCACTGCCGAGCGCGCTGCGCGCCTTCCTGCTCACCCTGGCCGTCGTCGACGACCTCTTCGCGATCCTGATCATCGCGGTCTTCTTCACCGACCAGCTCGACTTCGCCGCGCTCGGCGGCGCCGTCCTCGGCCTGGTCGTCTTCTGGCTGCTGCTGCGCAAGGGCGTCCGCGGCTGGTACGTCTACCTGCCGCTCGCGTTCGTCATCTGGGCACTGATGTACAACAGCGGCGTCCACGCCACCATCGCCGGTGTCGCCATGGGCCTGATGCTGCGCTGCACTCGGCGCGAGGGCGAGAAGCACTCCCCCGGCGAGCACATCGAGCACCTGGTCCGGCCGCTCTCGGCGGGCCTGGCCGTGCCGCTGTTCGCGCTGTTCAGCGCTGGTGTCACCCTCTCCGGCGGGGCGCTCGGCGAGGTGTTCACCCAGCCCGAGACGCTGGGGGTGGTGCTCGGACTCGTGGTCGGCAAGGCGGTCGGCATCTTCGGCGGTACCTGGCTCACGGCCCGCTTCACCAAGGCGTCGCTCAGTGACGACCTGGCCTGGGCCGATGTGTTCGCCGTGGCGTCCCTGGCCGGGATCGGCTTCACCGTCTCGCTGCTCATCGGCGAACTCGCCTTCGAGGGCGACACCGCCCTGACCGACGAGGTCAAGGCGGCCGTTCTGCTGGGCTCCCTCATCGCGGCCACGCTGGCGTCGGTGCTGCTGAAGATGCGGAACCGCCGGTACCGCCAGCTGACCGAGGCCGAGGAGCGCGACGAGGACCTCTCCGGCATCCCCGACATCTACGAGGAGGACGACCCGGCGTACCACCTGCGGATGGCGGCCATCCACGACGCCAAGGCCGCCGAGCACCGCCGGCTCGCCGAAGTAAAGGCCGCCGAACAGGCACGGCTTGCCGAAGTGACGGGTGGGGCAGGCGAGGAGGACGACCGTCGGGCATGATCTGACGGGACGGTACAAAAGACGAGACCTCACCCACAGGGTCAGAACAGGGAGAACGCGATGAGCGCACCCGACGGCAGCCCGGTCGGCGCCGAACGCAGCATCGGCCAGCTGTTCGCCTCGGCGACGACCGACATGTCGGCGCTGGTGCACGACGAGATCGCGCTGGCCAAGGCCCAGCTCAAGCAGGACGTCAAGCGCGGGGCGACCAGCGGCGGCGCGTTCATGGTGGCGGGCGGGGTGCTGGTGTTCTCCCTGCCGATGCTCAACTTCGCACTGGCGTACGGCATTCACACCTGGAGCGACTGGAATCTCGCCATCTGCTTCCTGCTGTCCTTCGCCGCGAACGTCCTGATCGCCGTGGTCCTCGCGCTGATCGGGGTCCTGTTCGCGAAGAAGGCCAAGAAGAGCAAGGGCCCCCAGAAGGTCGCCGCCTCGATGAAGGAGTCCGCGGGCGTCCTGCAGAAGGCCAAGCCGCACCCGCGTCCGGCGCCGGCCCTGGAGGACCGGTCGCCCGCCGCCATCGAGGCTGTGGCACGCTCATCGTCATGACGGACCCGGCCCCCACCCCTTCGGCACAACCCGCCTCGGTCGTACGACTCGATGGTCCCTGGACCCATCGGGACGTGGCCGCCAATGGCGCGCGCTTCCATATCGCCGAGATGGGTGACGGGCCGCTGGTCCTGCTCCTGCACGGATTCCCGCAGTTCTGGTGGACCTGGCGGCACCAGTTGCCGGCGCTCGCCGATGCCGGGTTCCGGGCCGTCGCCATGGACCTGCGCGGCGTCGGCGGCAGCGACCGCACCCCGCGCGGCTACGACCCCGCCAACCTGGCGCTCGACATCACCGGCGTGATCCGCTCCCTGGGCGAGCCGGACGCCGCCCTCGTCGGCCACGACCTCGGCGGCTATCTGGCGTGGACGGCGGCCGTGATGCGCCCCAAGCTGGTGCGGCGGCTGGCGGTGGCGTCCATGCCGCATCCGCGGCGCTGGCGCTCGGCGATGCTCTCCGACGTCAAGCAGACGGCCGCGGGCTCCTACATCTGGGGGTTCCAGCGGCCCTGGATCCCGGAGCGCCGGCTCACCGCCGACGACGGGGCGCTGGTGGGCCGGCTCGTCCGGGACTGGTCCGGGCCGCGGCTGCCGGAGGACGACGCGGTGGACACGTACCGCCGCGCGATGTGCATCCCTTCCGCCGCGCACTGCTCGATCGAGCCGTACCGCTGGATGGTCCGCTCCCTGGCCCGTCCCGACGGCATCCAGTTCAACCGGCGGATGAAGCGCCCGGTCCGGGTGCCGACCCTTCATCTGCACGGTTCGCTCGACCCGGTGATGCGCACCCGCAGCGCGGCCGGATCCGGTGAGTACGTCGAAGCCCCCTACCGCTGGCGCCTGTTCGACGGACTCGGACACTTCCCGCAGGAAGAGGACCCGGTCGCTTTCTCTACCGAACTGATCAATTGGCTGAAGGATCCCGAACCGGATCGGTGACCGTTCCGACGCACCCGGTATCCGCATCTGAACACCTGTACTACGAACAGCCAATTGCCCGGCGCATAGGCCAATTGGGGGCCCTGGGAGCGGTTATCGACCTTGGGGCGGGGGCAGACGTCGGGGTATGGGCTGGACGCACGACTACAGTGACGTAGCACGCACTCGCCGCTCGGGCAACGCCCGGAGCCCCCGCCAAGGCGGTGCCGCCCCGCAGCTCGCGGGCACCGACCCCAGGGTGGGCATTCCGCGCATCCTGCGCCGCCGGGCCCGCTGGGTCTCGGTACGCCTGCGTCACCCCCGCGGCTGAACTCCTCGGGCGGGTTCCACCCGGCTCACAGCGCGCAGCTGTCGCTGTCCACCTGCTGGTTGGCGGTGCGGCCGGCGGCGATGTCGTCCTGGATCTCGTCCGCGGTGAGCGCGTAGCCGGTGTCGGCGTCGTCGAGTGACTTCGCGAAGACCACGCCGTACACCTTGCCGTCGGGCGTGAGCAGCGGGCCGCCGGAGTTGCCCTGGCGGACGATCGCGTACAGCGAGTAGACGTCGCGGTGCACGGTGCCGCGGTGGTAGATGTCCGGGCCGTTGGCCGGGAGACGGCCGCGGACCCGGGCCGCGCGCACGTCGTACGCGCCGTTCTCCGGGAAGCCGGCGATGATCGCGTCGTCGCCGCTGCGGGCGTCGGTGGAGGTGAACTTCAGCGCGGGCGCGTCCAGATCGGGTACGTCGAGTACGGCGATGTCGCGCTTCCAGTCGTACAGGACGACCCGCGCGTCGTACTTGCGGCCCTCCCCCCCTATCTGGACGGTGGGTTCGTCGACGCCGCCCACCACATGCGCGTTGGTCATCACCCGGCGGTCGGCGTAGACGAAGCCGGTGCCCTCCAGGACCTTGCCGCAACTGTCGGCGGTGCCCACGACCTTGACGATGGATCGCTTCGCGCGGGCGGCGACCTTGCTGTTCGCCAGGGCCGGGTCGGGGGGCTGGACATCGGTGATGGGCTCGTTCGAGAACGGGCTGAAGACCTGCGGGAAGCCGTTCTGCGCGAGGACCGAGGAGAAGTCCGCGAACCAGGTGTCGGCCTGCGCGGGCAGCGCCCGGGAGACCCCGAGCAACACCTTGGAGTTGCGGACCTCCTTGCCGAGCGTCGGCAGGGTGGTGCCGGCCAGCGCCGAGCCGATCAGCCAGGCCACCAGGAGCATCGCGACGACGTTGACCAGGGCGCCGCCGGTGGCGTCCAGGGCGCGGGCCGGGGACCAGGTGATGTACCGGCGCAGCTTGTTGCCCAGGTGGGTGGTCAGTGCCTGGCCGACGGAGGCGCAGACGATGACGACGATCACGGCGACGACGGCGGCGGTCGTGCTCACCTCTGAGTTGTCCGTCATGGCGTCCCAGATCACCGGGAGCAGATAGACGGCGACGAGACCGCCGCCGAGGAAACCGATCACCGACAGGATGCCGACGACGAAGCCCTGGCGGTAGCCGACGATCGCGAACCACACCGCGGCGACCAGCAGCAGGATGTCCAGCACGTTCACCGCTTCAAGCCTCGCCTCGTCACTTCACGCCCCCCGGATTGCGGAACACGGCGTCCACCCTGTCATGACCGCCAGTCCAGCGGGACCTGGTTCTCCCGGTCCCAGGGCAGCTCCCAGCCCGCGAAGTGCAGCAACCGGTCGATGATCCCGGCGGTGAACCCCCACACCAGGGCCGATTCGACCAGAAATGCCGGACCGCGGTGGCCGCTGGGGTGGACGGTGGTGACGCGGTTGGCGGGATCCGTGAGATCCGCCACGGGGACGGTGAAGACCCGGGCCGTCTCGTTCGGATCGACGACACCGACCGGAGTCGGCTCGCGCCACCAGCCCAGCACCGGGGTGACGACGAAGCCGCTGACCGGGATGTACAGCCGGGGCAGGACGCCGAAGAGCTGCACGCCGGACGGATCGAGCCCGGTCTCCTCCTCGGCCTCACGCAGAGCGGCTCGCAGCGGCCCGTCGGCCTTCGGGTCGCCGTCCTCGGGGTCGAGGGCACCGCCGGGGAAGGAGGGCTGGCCCGCGTGCGAGCGCAGCGAGCTCGCCCGCTCCATCAGCAGCAGTTCGGGGCCGCGCTCGCCCTCACCGAACAGGATCAGCACCGCGGACTGCCGCCCGGCGCCGTCCTCCGGCGGCAGGAACCGGCTCAGCTGCACCGGCTGGACCGTCTCCACGGCGCGCACCACCGGATCCAGCCAGCCGGGCAGGCCCTCCTTGCTGAGCGCCACCGGCCCGCCCTGTGTGTTGCTCGCGCGCGTCATCGCCACCCCCGTCGTTCTGCCGTGTCCAACGCCGGGCCCCGCCTGGATCGTTCCTGGGCCGGCCCCTGAGATCGCCCCTGAGAAGACCCCTGAGGCCGCTCCAGGGACGACCCCGGGCCTCGCTGCCGACGGCCGCCCGTCATCCGGTCCCCAGCGGCGGGGCCGCCCTGCCGCCCGCGTCCAGATAGGCCTGCGGGGGCTTCAGACGCTGGCCGGGGAAACCGCCCTTCTCGTACTTGAGCAGCTTCTGCGCCTTCTCCGGGTCAGTCTCGCCCTCGCCGTACGCGGGGCAGAGCGGGGCGATGGGGCAGGCGCCGCAGGCCGGTTTGCGGGCGTGGCAGATACGGCGGCCGTGCCAGATCACGTGGTGCGAGAGGTCGGTCCAGTCGCTCTTGGGGAACAGCGCGCCGATCTCCGCCTCGATCTTGTCGGCGTCGGTCTGCTCGGTCCACTGCCAGCGCCGTACCAGCCGCTGGAAATGGGTGTCCACGGTGATGCCGGGCCGCCCGAAGGCGTTGCCGAGCACCACGAAGGCGGTCTTGCGGCCGACGCCGGGCAGCTTGACGAGGTCCTCGAGCCGTCCCGGCACCTCGCCGCCGAACTCCTCCGACAGGGCCTTGGACAGCCCTATGACCGATCGGGTCTTGGCCCGGAAGAACCCGCACGGGCGCAGGATCTCCTCGACCTCCTCGGGGTTGGCCGCGGCCAGGTCCTCGGGGGTCGGGTACTTCGCGAACAGGGACGGGGTGGTCTGGTTGACCCGCAGGTCCGTGGTCTGGGCCGACAGGACCGTGGCGACCAGGAGCTGGAAGGGGTTCTCGAAGTCCAGCTCGGGATGGGCGTACGGGTAGACCTCGGCGAGTTCGCGGTTGATGCGGCGGGCCCGGCGGACCAGGGCGGTGCGCGACTCGGCCTTCGCGGGCTTCACGGCGGTCTGTTTGGCGGCAGCCTGCTTCACGGCGGTTTGTTTTACGGGCGCCGTCTTCTTCGCCACAGCCGGCGTACGCTTTGCCGCTTTTGCCGGTTTCCTTGCGCCACCGGGGTCTTGTTCGCCCACAGCGGAATCACGACGTACAACCACCCGCCCAGCCCCCTTGGCCTGTGCTCTCACCGGCGTTTTGGACACCCGGCCAGCCTAGAGCCCGACACTGACATCCGCCCCGAGCCCTGAAGATCGGCGCCCAATTGGACCCCTGCCGCTTACCCCGGGACACGTGTGCGGCATCCTTGTGACAGATCACACTGTTTGGACCGTCCGGCAAAACGGGGAACACGGTCCCCTGGTACCAAGGGGGAGCAAGATCCCCTGAGCAGGTCGACAAGGAGAGAACTCGTGGACGACGTTCTGCGGCGCAACCCGCTCTTCGCGGCGCTCGATGACGAGCAGTCCGCGGAGCTCCGCGCCTCCATGAGTGAGGTGACCCTCGCGCGCGGTGACTCCCTGTTCCACGAGGGCGACCCCGGTGACCGGCTCTACGTCGTCACCGAGGGCAAGGTCAAGCTCCACCGCACCTCCCCCGACGGCCGCGAGAACATGCTCGCCGTCGTCGGCCCCGGCGAGCTCATCGGCGAGCTGTCGCTGTTCGACCCGGGCCCGCGTACGGCGACCGCCACCGCGCTGACCGAGGTCAAGCTGCTCGGCCTCGGCCACGGCGACCTCCAGCCCTGGCTGAACGTCCGCCCCGAGGTGGCCACCGCGCTGCTGCGTGCCGTCGCCCGCCGGCTGCGGCGCACCAACGACGCGATGTCCGACCTCGTCTTCTCGGACGTCCCCGGCCGTGTCGCCCGCGCGCTGCTGGACCTCTCCCGCCGCTTCGGCGTGCAGTCCGAGGAGGGCATCCACGTCGTCCACGACCTCACGCAGGAGGAGCTGGCCCAGCTGGTCGGCGCGTCCCGCGAGACGGTCAACAAGGCCCTCGCCGACTTCGCCCAGCGCGGCTGGCTGCGCCTGGAGGCCCGCGCGGTGATCCTGCTGGACGTCGAGCGCCTGGCGAAGCGGTCGCGCTGACGCTCGGTCTCGGCCGCACGGCTGTTCAGTTCAGGGCTCGTCTCCTCGTGGGGCGGGCCCTGTGTCGTACTCCGGGCCTCGGGCCCGTGCCGGGCCGCGCCGCGCCGCGCCGAAAGTGAGCTGCCCGAGGTCCGCTCTCGGGGCAGAGTTGATCCATGGCTGAAACCGTGCAGCGCCCCGGACTCGACTCCCAGGGCTACGTCGCCCGCGAGGGGTCCCTCGGACGGATCGCGCACGACTTCCGGCCGGTCGTCGCCGCCGCGCGGGACGGGCTGCTCGACGTGTTCGGGGCGCGGATGCACAGTGCGTACCTCTACGGGTCGATTCCGCGCGGCACCGCGCGCGTGGGGCGCAGCGATCTCGACCTGCTGGTGGTGCTGCGCGCCGAGCCGACGGAGGCGGACCGCGAGGACGCGCGGATGCTCGGTGAGGGGCTCGACAAGGAGTTCCGGCGCATCGACGGGGTCGGCACGCTGCTGTACAGCCGGGCGCGGGTGCTGAGCGAGCCGGAGCGGTACGACATGGGCTGGTTCCTCGCCTGCCTGTGCACGCCGCTGCTGGGCGAGGATCTCGCCGAGTACCTGCCGCGCTACCGGCCAGACTCGCTGCTCGCCCGGGAGACCAACGGCGACCTCGCGCTCCTGCTGCCCCGCTGGCGCGAGCGGATCGCGGGCGCCGCCGACTCCGACCAGGCGCGCCGGCCCCTCGTACGGTTCATGTCCCGCCATCTCGTGCGCACCGGGTTCACACTGGTCATGCCGCGGTGGAACGGCTGGACCAGCGACCTGGGCGAGATGGCGGAGGCGTTCGGCGGGTACTACCCGCGGCGGGCGGCGCAGATGCGTGCGGCGGCCGTCCTCGGGTACGAGCCGACCGGCGATCCGGCGGTGCTGCGGTCGTACGTCGACGACCTGGGCCCCTGGCTGGCCGAGGAGTACGCGCGCGTGCACGGCGTGAAGACGCCACGCCCCGGCTGAACCGGCTGAACCGGTTAGATCAGGCCGTGCTCGCTCAGATAGTCCAGCTGCGCCCGCACCGACAGCTCCGCGGCCGGCCACAGCGAGCGGTCCACATCCGCGTAGACATGGCCCACGACCTCCGCGGGCGTTCGGTAGCCGTCCTCGACCGCCGTCTCGATCTGGGCGAGGCGGTGGGCGCGGTGAGCGAGGTAGTACTCGACGGCGCCCTGGGCGTCCTCCAGGACGGGCCCGTGGCCGGGGAGGACCGTGTGGACGCCGTCGTCGACCGTGAGCGAGCGCAGGCGGCGCAGGGAGTCCAGGTAGTCGCCGAGGCGGCCGTCGGGGTGTGCCACGACCGTCGTGCCGCGGCCCAGGACGGTGTCGCCGGTCAGGACCGCCCGGTCGGCCGGGAGATGGAAGCACAGGGAGTCGGCGGTGTGCCCGGGCGTCGGTACGACCCGCAGCTCCAGACCTCCGACCTGCACCACTTGACCGGCGCCGAGCCCTTCGTCGCCGAGCCGCAGCGCCGGGTCCAGGGCGCGGACCTTGGTGCCGGTCAGCTCGGCGAAGCGGGCGGCGCCCTCGGCGTGGTCGGGGTGACCGTGCGTCAGCAGGGTGAGGGCGACGCGCTTGCCGGCCCGTTCGGCGGTGTCGACGACGTTGCGCAGATGGCCTTCGTCGAGCGGGCCGGGGTCGATCACGACGGCGAGGTCGGAGTCGGGCTCGGAGAGGATCCAGGTGTTCGTGCCGTCCAGGGTCATCGCGGAGGCGTTGGGCGCGAGGACGTTCACCGCGCGCGCGGTGGCGGGGCCCGAGAGAACCCCGCCTCGCGGCCGGCCGGGAAGGGTGCGTGCGTCCGTCATGCGAGGGCTCCCCCGGTCGGTTCGGTCGGGATGTGCTTGGTGAACTCGTCGTGGCCCGGCCAGGACAGCACGATCTCGCCGTCCTCCAGGCGGGCACGCGCGATGACGGGCGTCATGTCCCGCGCGGGGGCGGTGGCGAGCGCCTCGGCGGCCGTGGCGCAGGGGGCCAGCTGGCGCAGGGTGGCGATGGTGGGCGGCATCATCAGCAACTCGCCCTTGTCGTACGACTCCGCGGCCTCCTGTGGCCGGATCCACACCGTGCGGTCGGCTTCCGTGGAGGCGTTGCGGGTGCGCTGGCCCTCCGGGAGGGCGGCGACGAAGAACCATGTGTCGTAGCGGCGGGACTCGAACTCCGGGGTGATCCAGCGGGTCCAGGCGCCGAGCAGGTCGGAGCGGAGGACCAGGCCCCGGCGGTCGAGGAACTCGGCGAAGGACAGGTCGCGGGCGACGAGGGCGGCACGGTCGGCCTCCCAGTCGGCGCCTGTGGTGTCGCCGACGACGGAGTCGGGGGTCGGGCCCGCGAGCAGGACGCCCGCTTCCTCGTACGTCTCGCGTACGGCCGCGCAGACGATCGCCTGGGCGCTGCTCTCGTCGACGCCGAGCCGTTGCGCCCACCACGCGCGCGTGGGGCCCGCCCAGCGGACGTGGTGGTCGTCGTCGCGGGGGTCGACGCCGCCGCCGGGGTACGCGTACGCGCCGCCGGCGAAGGCCATGGAGGCGCGTCTGCGGAGCATGTGGACGGCGGGGGTGCCGGTGGCGGTGTCCTTCAGGAGCATGACCGTGGCCGCGCGCTTGGGGGGCACGGGGGTGAGGGTGCCTTCCGCGAGCGCGCGGATGCGGTCGGGCCACTCCGGGGGGTACCACTGACCGTTCGCCATGTCCGGAGGCTATCTCGGGGCGCGCGGATGTTCGAGAGGTGCCTGGGGTGAGCGGCGGGGGGTTGCACCGGCCGGGTTTCGGTTGCCCGCGCGTAGGGGTGACGCGGGGTGGACGGCGGGCGCTGAGGAGTGCCGCGGCGTCGGAGTGACTGCCGGGTGGGTCACGGGCCTGGCGCTATGGGCTGCCGCGTGTGGAGGTGACCGCGGGGTGGGACGCGCGGCCCGGCGCTGACGGGGTGCCGCGTGTGGAGGTGACCGCCGGGTGGGACGCGCGGCCCGGCGCTGACGGGGTGCCGCTGCGCCCACCCGTGCCGCCCCAGCGGCACGACTGCCCGCAGCGGCGGCTGGTACGGCTGGCCGACGCGCGGCGGCGGGTACGGCAACCCGAGGTCCCGCAGGCGCGCAAGGCGTACAACGACCGCTGCCGGGCGGGCACCGCCGCAGCGGTGCCGCAGTCGCGCGAGCCAGGACGACGGCCGCTGCCGGGCGTGCCCCACCCCGGCGGGATGCGGGCGCAGGCGGTGGCGGCCGACCTCGCGAAGCCGGTCCGGCTCCGCCCCCGCCCGCCCGCCGCTGCCCGTTACGCCTGTGTCAGTTCCACCTGGATCTCGATCTCCACCGGCGCGTCCAGCGGCAGGACCGCGACGCCGACCGCGCTGCGGGCGTGGACGCCCTTGTCGCCCAGGACCTCGCCCAGGAGTTCGCTCGCGCCGTTGAGGACCGCGGGCTGGCCCGTGAAGTCGGCGGCCGAGGCGACGAAACCGACGACCTTCACCACGCGCGCGATCCGGTCCAGGTCACCGGCGACGGACTTGACCGCGGCGAGGGCGTTGAGGGCGCAGATGCGGGCCAGTTCCTTGGCCTCCTCCGGCGTGACCTCCGCGCCCACCTTGCCGGTGACCGGCAGCTTGCCCTCCACCATGGGAAGCTGACCGGCGGTGTAGATGTACACGCCCGACTGCACCGCCGGCTGGTACGCGGCGAGCGGAGGGACGACCTCCGGGAGCGTCAGCCCCAGCTCGGCGAGCTTCGCCTCGACCGCGCTCACGCCCGCTTCTCCCGCTTCAGGTAGGCCACCAGCTGCTCCGGGTTGTTCGGCCCGGGCACGACCTGGACGAGCTCCCAGCCGTCCTCGCCCCAGGTGTCCAGAATCTGCTTCGTGGCATGGACGAGCAGCGGCACGGTTACGTATTCCCACTTGGTCATGTGGCCGACTTTAGCCGCTGCCGTATCGGCCCCCGCGCACACGTTGTCCACAGCCTCCGGAGTGATCCGGCGGCCGACTGGTTAGGCTCGCATACGTGAGCAGGCTCCAGGTCGTCAGCGGCAAGGGCGGGACCGGAAAGACCACGGTCGCCGCCGCGCTAGCCCTCGCCCTCGCCACCGAGGGGAAGCGGACGCTTCTCGTCGAGGTGGAGGGCAGGCAAGGTATCGCTCAGCTCTTCGAGACTGAGGCGCTGCCCTATGAGGAGCGGAAGATCGCCGTCGCTCCAGGGGGCGGGGAGGTGTATGCCCTGGCCATCGACCCCGAACTGGCCCTTCTGGACTACCTCCAGATGTTCTACAAGATGGGCGGCGCGGGCAGAGCGCTCAAGAAGCTCGGCGCCATCGACTTCGCCACCACCGTCGCCCCGGGGCTGCGGGACGTCCTGCTGACGGGCAAGGCCTGTGAGGCCGTACGGCGAAAGGACAAGAGCGGGCGGTTCGCGTACGACCACGTCGTCATGGACGCCCCGCCCACCGGCCGTGTCACCCGCTTCCTGAACGTCAACGACGAGGTCGCGGGCCTCGCCAAGATCGGCCCCATACACAATCAGGCGCAGGCGGTCATGCGCGTGCTGAAGTCGTCCGAGACGGCCGTGCACCTGGTGACGCTGCTGGAGGAGATGCCGGTCCAGGAGACCGCGGACGGCATCGCCGAACTCCGCGCGGCGCGGCTGCCGGTGGGCCGGGTCATCGTGAACATGGTGCGGCCCCAGGTGTTGGACGCGGCCCAGCTGGAACTCGTACGCGGCACACCCCGTACGGCCATCGCGCAGTCCCTGTCGGCGGCCGGCCTCGGCGGGGCGCGGCGCGGCGGGCACGCGGAGCGGCTGGTGGATCCGCTGCTGCGGCAGGCCGAGGAGTACGCCGAGCGCTTCACCCTGGAGCACGAGCAGCGGGCCGTCCTCGGCGAACTGGGCCTGCCGTTGCACGAACTGCCGCTGCTCTCCGAGGGTATGGACCTGGCAGGGCTGTACGAACTGGCCACCGAGCTGCGAGAGCAGGGGATGACATGAGCCCGGAAGCCCAGACAGGCGCCCATCACCACCTCGCCCCCGCCCGCACCCTGGAGGTGGATCCGCTGCTGGACGACCCCGGGACCCGCATCATCGTGTGCTGCGGGTCCGGCGGCGTCGGCAAGACCACCACCGCGGCGGCGCTCGGCCTGCGGGCCGCCGAGCGCGGCCGGAAGGTCGTGGTGCTCACCATCGACCCCGCGCGCCGGCTCGCCCAGTCCATGGGCATCGACTCGCTCGACAACACCCCGCGCCGGGTGAAGGGTCTCGACGACTCGGCGAGCGGCGAACTGCACGCGATGATGCTCGACATGAAGCGCACCTTCGACGAGATCGTCGAGGCGCACGCGGACCCCGAGCGGGCCGCCGCGATCCTGGGCAACCCGTTCTACCAGTCGCTCTCGGCGGGCTTCGCGGGCACGCAGGAGTACATGGCGATGGAGAAGCTGGGCCAGCTGCGGGCGAAGGACGAGTGGGACCTCATCGTCGTCGACACGCCGCCCTCCCGCTCCGCGCTGGACTTCCTGGACGCGCCCAAGCGGCTCGGCTCGTTCCTCGACGGCAAGCTGATCCGGGTGCTGCTCGCCCCCGCCAAGGTGGGCGGGCGCGCGGGCATGAAGTTCCTGAACGTCGGCATGTCGATGATGACCGGCGCCCTCGGCAAGCTGCTGGGGGGTCAGCTGCTGAAGGACGTCCAGACGTTCGTGGCCGCGATGGACTCCATGTTCGGCGGCTTCCGTACCCGCGCGGACGCGACGTACAAGCTGCTCCAGGCGCCCGGGACGGCGTTCCTGGTGGTCGCGGCGCCGGAGCGGGACGCGCTGCGGGAGGCCGCGTACTTCGTGGAACGGCTGGCCGCCGAGGACATGCCGCTCGCGGGTCTGGTGCTCAACCGTGTCCACGGCAGCGGCGCCGACCGGCTGTCCGCCGAGCGGGCGCTCGCCGCCGCGGAAAATCTTGAGGAGTCCCGCATTGTCGATCAGGAGGGCGGGAAAGCTGGACTTCGTAACTCTCCCGACACGTACGGCAGTTCACCAGATCCCGCATCCGAGGCCGCCGAGGAAGGCTCCCCCGCCGCCATGGCCACGGTCACGGCAGGCCAGGATGCGCCCTCCACCGACGAGCTAACCGCCGGCCTGCTGAAGCTGCACGCGGACCGTATGCACCTGCTCTCCCGTGAGCAGCGCACGCGGGATCGCTTCGCCGCGCTCCACCCCGAGGTGGCGGTGGCCGAAGTGGCCGCGCTGCCCGGCGACGTGCATGACCTCGCGGGACTGCGCGACATCGGAAACCGGCTGGCGGCCGGCCGACCGGAGCTGCCCAACCCCGGGGCCTGACCGACCTGAGCCGTCAGCTCACCGCCGCGTAGTTCTCGTACACCTCGTCATCGTCGAGGGGCAGGATTCCTGCCCCGCGCTCGTACTCCGTACGAGCCGTCTCCAGCAGCCGGCGCCACGAGGTGACGGTGGGCCGCCTGCGCAGCAGTGCGCGGCGCTCCCGCTCCGTCATGCCTCCCCATACGCCGAATTCGACGCGATTGTCGAGCGCATCGGCCAGGCATTCGGTGCGTACCGGACACCCGGTGCACACCGCCTTGGCCCTGTTCTGCGCTGCTCCCTGAACGAACAGTTCATCCGGATCGGTAGTGCGGCAGGCCGCCTGCGCACTCCAGTCGGTTACCCAGCCCATACCGGCGCCGTCCTCTCCCGAATCGAGGCTCCCCCACGGCGGCAGCGGCATATTCACCGCCGCCAGTTGAGGACGTTACGGAAGGTGGGCACAGCGCAACACCCCCAGCGGGCCCAATCTTGAATGGTCCGAACGGACTATGGGTAAGCGGCAGATCACCCGGGGGAGTGAGCTGGGGACATGCGTGATCATCCCGGCAAAGCGGGACAGTTCAGTTGAGTCACAACGGGCGCCAGGTGACACACAAGGCGGATTCGGACACGCCCCCATCAGAAAACTGATGGCCGACCGGAACGATTCGGGGTCGCCGGACGTATTGATACGTGGACCTACTGCTGTGACAGTTGAGAGCAGCTTAGGCCAAGGCATATACGCGTGTCCGGCGAATGAGAACGTAGGCTGCCCCTATGCCAAAGAAGCGCTCGGGCGGTGGTCTGTCGCCAACGCAGCA
This sequence comes from Streptomyces sp. NPDC002779, assembly GCF_042888685.1. Taxonomy (NCBI): domain Bacteria; kingdom Bacillati; phylum Actinomycetota; class Actinomycetes; order Kitasatosporales; family Streptomycetaceae; genus Streptomyces; species Streptomyces sp. NPDC002779. Next base: position 497,262 of record NZ_JBIAQC010000003.1, on the reverse strand, counting down.
GGCCGCCAAGTTCCTCGGTGTCAGTGTGCTCTCGGGAGCCGTCCTGGCGGGCATCGCCCTGCCCGCGGTCGGGGCGCTGGGGCTGGCCGCCAAGGGCTCGGTCGAGAGTTTCGACGAGCTCCCCGCCAACCTCAAGACGCCGCCGCTGAGTCAGCGCACCACGATCCTCGACGCCAAGGGCGGCACGCTCGCCACGGTCTACTCACGCGACCGCACGGTGGTCGACCTCAAGGACATCTCGCCGTACATGCAGAAGGCGATCGTCGCGATCGAGGACGCCCGCTTCTACCAGCACGGCGCGGTCGACCTGAAGGGCATCCTGCGCGCCCTGAACCGCAACGCGCAGACCGGCGGGGTCGCCGAGGGCGCCTCCACGCTCACCCAGCAGTACGTGAAGAACGTCTTCGTGGAGGAGGCCGGCGACGACCCGACGAAGGTCGCCGAGGCCACCCAGCAGACCCTCGGCCGCAAAATCCGCGAACTGAAGTACGCGATCCAGGTCGAGGAGGAGCTGGGCAAGAAGAAGATCCTCGAGAACTACCTGAACATCACGTTCTTCGGCCAGCAGGCCTACGGCGTCGAGGCCGCCGCCCAGCGGTACTTCTCCAAGCCCGCGAAGGACCTGAAGCTCCAGGAGGCCGCGCTCCTCGCCGGCATCGTCCAGTCGCCCTCGCGCTACGACCCCGTCAACGACGAGGCCGAGGCCACCAAGCGGCGCAACACCGTGCTCCAGCGCATGGCCGAGGTCGGCAACATCTCCCAGGCGGAGGCCGACAAGGCCAAGGACAAGCCGCTGGGCCTGGAGGTGAGCAAGCCGAAGAACGGCTGCATCACCGCCGTCAAGGGCGCCGGCTTCTTCTGCGACTACGTCCGCGCGGCCTTCCTGAGCGACCCGGTCTTCGGCAAGACCAAGGAGGCCCGGGCCAAGATCTGGAACCAGGGCGGTCTGACCGTCCGGACCACCCTCGACCCGCAGGCCCAGGAGTCGGTCCAGCAGTCGGTCAAGGACCACGTCAACCAGAGCGACGACGTGGCGACCGCGGCGACCATCGTCGAGCCCGGCACCGGCAAGATCCTCGCCATGGGCCAGTCCCGCCCGTACGGCTTCGGCAAGAACGAGACCCAGATCAATCTCTCGGTCGACGCGGCCATGGGCGGCGGCGCGGGCTACCAGCCCGGTTCGACGTTCAAGCCGATCGTGGCCGCGGCGGCGATCGAGGGCGGGATGCCGCCGAACAAGGTGTACGGGTCGCCGTACCAGATGGACTACCCGACCCCGGTGTCGACCTGCGAGGGCGGGACCTGGGACGAAAAGGGCGTCCCGCTCGAGAACGAGAACGAGTCCGAGGTCGGCCCGTACGACATGCGGGAAGCGACCGCGAAGTCGGTCAACACCTACTACGTCGAGCTGATCAGCGACATCGGGATCTGCCCGGTGACGGAGCTGGCCGAGAAGATGGGCGTCGAGCGCGCGGACGGCGGCAAGATGGCGCAGGCCCCCTCCATCGCCCTCGGCACCCAGGAGGTGTCCCCGCTGACCATGGCGAACGGCTACGCCACCTTCGCCTCGCGCGGGATGTACTGCACGCCGGTCGCCATCGAGTCCATCACCCAGAGCGTCGGCGGCAAGGACAAGTCGCTGGAGGTCCCGAAGTCGACCTGCTCGCGCGCGATGTCGGAGAAGACCGCCGACACCATCAACACCCTGCTGCGGGGCGTGGTCGAGGACGGTACGGGCCAGCAGGCGGGCCTCGGCGCCGGCCGCGCCAGCGCCGGTAAGACGGGTACGACGGACGAGCGGTTCGCGGCCTGGTTCGTGGGCTACACCCCGAACATGGCCGGTGCGGTGTGGGTCGGCGACCCCGCGCACAAGCGGAAGATGCAGGACATCACCATCGGCGGCGTCTGGCACGCCAAGGTCTTCGGTGGCCAGGTGCCCGGCCCGATCTGGCGCGACATGATGACCGGCGCGCTGGAGGGCAGGGAGGCCCCCGAGTTCAGCCTCGTCGACATCCCGAGCGGTGACACGGGTGACCGGGACCGTGGCGACGGCGACGGCGACGGCGGCGGTGACCGTGGCGGCGACGGTGACAACGACAACGGCAATGGCGACGAGAACGGCAACAACGGCAACGACAACGGCGGCCTGTTCGGCGGGATCGTCGACGGCGGCACGACCACCGGTACCGATGGCGGCACGAGCACCGGCACGGACGGCGGTACGACCGTACCGACGCCGTCGTTCTCCATCCCGGAGGACTTCTTCCAGGGGCAGACGAACGGGAACGGGAACGGCGGGCGGGACTGAGGCCAGCCGGGACTGAACTGAGCGGTACGACTACGGCCCCTTTCCCTCTACGGAGGTCCTCCACGGAGGTCCTCTACGGAGGGGAAGGGGCCGTAGGTCTGTCCGCCCTCGGGGCCGGTCAGCCCGCGAGGAGCTTCTTCACGGCCGCGGCGACGCGACCGCCCTCCGCCTGACCCGCCACCTTCGGGTTCACGATCTTCATGACCGCGCCCATGGCCCGCGGGCCCTCGGCACCGGCCGCCCTGGCCTCACCGACGGCCTCGGTGACGATCCGCTCCAGCTCCTCGTCGCTGAGCTGCTGGGGCAGGTACGCGGCGAGCACCTCGCCCTCCGCCTTCTCCCGCTCGGCCGACTCGGCACGGCCACCCTGGGCGAAGGCGTCCGCGGCCTCGCGGCGCTTCTTCGCCTCCTTGGTGATCACCTTGAGGACCTCGTCGTCGGACAGCTCGCGCTTCTGCTTGCCCGCGACCTCCTCCTTGGTGATCGCGGCGAGCGTCAGCCGGAGCGTCGAGGAGCGGAGCTCGTCGCGCCCCTTGATCGCGGAGTTGAGGTCATCCTGCAGCTTCGACTTGAGCGTGGTCATGACGTCGATTGTCGCAGGTACGGGCGGCAGAAAGCCCCTCGATTTCCCCGGCGGTCCCTTGCGGGGCGCCCCCGGCGGTCCCCTGAGGGGCGGCCGGACACGGTAGTTGGGACGATCTGACACGATGGAGGTATGCGCGCGCGATACGGAGTACCCCTGGGAATGGCGGCGGCCGGCGCCGCCGGTCTGCTGTATTCGGCGGGTTTCGAAGCCCGCTCCTTCCGCCTGCGGCGGGTGACGGTCCCCGTCCTCCCCGCCGGTATGCGTCCCCTGCGCGTGCTGCAGGTCTCCGACATCCACATGGTGAGCGGACAGCGCAAGAAGCAGCGCTGGCTGCGCTCGCTGGCGGGCCTGCGCCCCGACTTCGTGATCAACACCGGCGACAACCTCTCGGACCCCGAGGGCGTACCGGAGGTGCTGGACGCGCTGGGCCCGCTGATGGAGTTCCCGGGCGCGTACGTCTTCGGCTCCAACGACTACTACGGCCCCAAGCTCCGTAACCCCGCCCTCTACCTGATCGAGAAGGCGCAGGGCAAGCACGGTCTGAACGGCAACCCGCCGGCCGTCGGCGCGCTCCACAATCCGTGGGAGGACCTGCGCGACGGCTTCGACACGGCGGGCTGGGTGAACCTGACCAACACGCGCGGCGCCCTGAAGGTCGACGGCGTGTCGGTGGAACTGACGGGGCTCGACGACCCGCACATCAAGAGGGACCGGTACGCCGAGGTCGCGGGCGGCCCGTCGGGTACGGCGGACTTCTCGATGGCCGTGGTGCACGCGCCGTACCTCCGCGTCCTGGATGCCTTCACGGCGGACGGCTATCCCCTGGTCCTGGCCGGCCACACGCACGGCGGCCAGCTCTGCATCCCCTTCTACGGCGCCCTGGTCACCAATTGCGACCTGGACACCGACCGGGTGAAAGGCCTCTCGACGCATACGGCGGACGGCCGCAGGGCGTACCTGCACGTCTCGGCGGGCTGCGGCGCCAACCGCTACACCCCGTTCCGCTTCGCGTGCCCGCCGGAGGCGACGCTGCTGACGCTGGTGGAGAAGCGGCGGTAAGGGGTTGACGTGGGGGTAACCCGCACGGGCCACCCGCATGGCCCGTTATGCCCCATTTGCTTAGCGTGGGGGGCATGACCGCCCCCATACCCAGGGACATCCCGGACCTGCCCGCGATCCCGGGCATTCCCGGGTTCCTGCCCTCGCCCGTTCCCGCCACGGCCGTGGTGGAGCCCGTACGCCGCCGCCTGGCCGCCGCGTTCCGCCTGCTGGTCGCCCTGCTGGCGGCCGGGGCGGTGACGATCGACCTGGTTCTCGGCAGCCCCCTGCGGGTGCTGAGCTACTTCACGATCCAGAGCAACATCCTGCTGGCACTGGTCATGGTGCTGGCGGCACGCCGGGCATGGGCGGCCCGCCGCCCCCTGGCGTCGGGCCTGACGGGCGCGGCCCTGCTGTACGTGTCCACCACGGGCCTGGTGTACCACCTGCTCCTGGCGAACGCGTCGAGCCCGTTCTCGATGACGGGAGACACGGCACCGTCGACGGGCTGGCACGCGGTGACCAATCTCGTCCTGCACACGATCACCCCGGTCGCGGCGGCCCTGGACTGGCTCCTGCTGACGGCACCGGGCAGCCTGCACCTGCGCCAGGCGGCGGCCTGGCTCCTCTACCCCCTGGCGTACCTGGCCTTCTCCCTGACCCGAGCCGAACTGCTCCCGGCCGGCACCCCGGCCCGCTACCTCTACCCCTTCCTCGACGTGGGCCTGCACGGCTACAAGAGCGTCCTGGGCAACGCCCTCCTGATCGGCCTGTCCATCTACGCCCTGGCCGTCCTCCTGGTCGTCCTGGACCACACCCGCCCCAACATGGTCCGCCACCGGGCCCACCACCGCGCCAAAACCGGATTTCGTCTCCAGCCACCGGTGGGCTAAAGTAAACGACGTCACCGCGTCGAGCGGGGACATCGGGGTGTAGCGCAGCTTGGCAGCGCGCTTCGTTCGGGACGAAGAGGTCGTGGGTTCAAATCCCGCCACCCCGACGCTGTACAGAGGGCCTGGTGTGTAGGTTGCACCGGGTCCTTTGTCGTGTTCTGGGGACCGATGAGTTTGGGTGGGGTGGGGAGTCTCTTCTTCGGTAACGCCGTTCGGCACTACAGGAGAGGTTCGATATGACCGCCGTGGTGAAGGGTCCCGCCAGTTACTTTCCGTCCATCGAGAAGAAGTACGGGCGGCCGATCCCGGAGTGGATGGAGCTCATACGGGGGGCTGGGCTCAGTAAGCACATGGAGCTGGTGGGGTGGCTCAAGGCGGAGCACGGGGTGGGGCACGGGCATGCCAATGCTCTGGTGGCGTACGCCCTGGCCAGCGGGGACAAGCAGGGGTAGGGGTTCACGTTTCGTCGTACGGGTCCTCCGGGGGTGGCGTCGGGGTTGCCCTCGTCACCTTCAGGTAGGGGATGGGGGCGCCGTTCACCGGGTCTTTCGTGGTGCGGGGGGTGTAGGTGCCCGTTACGCGTAGCCAGGTGTCCGGGCGGAGTACCGGGGGGACCTGGCCCGTCAGGGCGATCTTGATCGGCTGGGCGTCCGCCGCGCAGCAGTTCAGGGTCATGCGGACGAGGTAGGGGGTGCCCGAGGGGGACAGGGCTACGAAGCCGGTGATCTCCACGCGGCGGTTCTTCAGGGTGCGGCCCTGGTCGTAGACCGCTCTCGCCGCGTAGTCCGGCAGGGAGAGGGGGGTGGGGTCGTGGGGTGGCAACTCCTCGTATCCGTACGGCTCTTGCAGGGCCGTGCCGGTGCGGAGTGCGCTGTATGAGCCCAGGGCCGGTGGGGCCACCAGGATCAGGGCCAGGACCGGGAGGGTCAGGAGCCAGCTGATGCGGGGTTCCGGGTGGGTGGGCGGGGTGGGGGTCTTGCGTTCGTACCAGACCGTGGCCAGGGCCGCCGCGATCAGGATGGCCGCGGAGAGCAGGAGCAGCGGGCGCAGGCCGGATTTCACGTAACGGAGGTACAGGTCCGTCGTGCCGGCGTGCAGCAGTGACGCGCCCAGCAGGAACAGGAGGGCCGCCTGGGCCTGGCGCTTCACAGGAGCACCGCGCCGGTCGCCGTCGAGACCGCCACCGCCACCACGAAGGTGGTCGGAGCGAAGCGCAGCGCGAAGGCGCGGCCGAAGGTGCCCGCCTGCATCGCGAAGAGCTTCAGGTCGATCATGGGGCCCACGACCAGGAAGGTGAGCCTGGCCGTCAGGGAGAAGTGGGTCAGGGACGCCGCCACGAACGCGTCCGCCTCCGAGCAGAGGGAGAGCAGTACGGCCAGGGTCGCGAGGGCGAGGATCGCCAGTGGTGGGTTGGACGCCAGTTGCCGCAGCCATGTCTCCGGTGCCGCCGCCTTCAAGGTCGCCGCCGCCATCGCGCCCACCACCAGGAAGCCGCCGGCGTGCATCACGTCGTGACGGACCGAGCCCCAGAAGGCGGCTCCCCTGGTCTGCCGCTCGTGGGACGAGCGGATCGGTGGGCGCAGCCAGTCCGCGCGGCCCAGGCGCAGCCACAGCCAGCCCATCGCGCAGGCCGTCACCAGGCTCGCCAGCAGACGGGCCAGGACCATTTCCGGGGTGCCGGGGAAGGCCACCGCCGTCGAGGTCAGGACGATCGGGTTGATCGCGGGGGCCGAGAGGAGGAAGGCCAGGGCGGCGGCCGGGGTCACTCCCCGGCGGACCAGTGCGCCCGTCACGGGGACCGACGCGCACTCGCAACCCGGCAGGACCGCTCCCGCCGCTCCCGCCACCGGGACCGCCAGGGCCGGGCGGGCGGGGAGGGCCCGGGCGAAGAACGCCGGGGGGACGAACACCGCGATCACCGCCGAGAGCAGCACGCCCAGCACCAGGAAGGGCAGGGCCTGGACCATCACCGCCACGAAGACCGTCGTCCAGCTCTGCATCACCGGGGCGGACAGGGCTCCGCGCAGGGGGTTCTGCAGGAGCACGGCGAGCAGCAGCAGTGTGATGAGGAGCAGAGGCGCGGACTGGCGGCCTTCGTCCTGGTCGGGGGGTCGGGGGCGGGTGGTGGTAGCCACGGGCGGTCGCGTCCCTCCGGTGGGCTCTTGCTCGTCTTCCTCCCCTCTTCTACGGGGAGTTGGCGTTCTTTGTTCAGGTGGATGCTGGAACCACTTGTCCCGGTGAGGCAGTCTTTCCCCTCGTGGTGAGCGTTCCGAGTCAGGGTCAGCCGGGTGGTGCGCCGGCCGCGCACATGGTGGTGTGCGGCGACGACGGGCTCGCGCATCGGCTCGCCGCCGAACTGCGGGGCGTCTACGGCGAACAGGTCACGCTCGTCGTACCGCCCTCCGAGCGGGAGGTGCGGCCGCCGGTGGTCGGGCGGGCGCGGGCCGCTTCGGCCGCGCTGCTCGACCGGGTGGTCAGCGCCGCGGTGAGCCGGGCGGCGGGGAACGGGACTGCGGGGAACGGGGCGCCGGTCGGCAGCGCGCGGGTCGTGGAGGCCACCGAGGTCACGGAGGCGGTGCTGGCGGACGTCGGGGTGGAGCGGGCCGCCGCGCTCGCGCTCGTCTTCGAGGACGACGAGACCAACATCCGCGCCGCCCTGACCGCGCGGCGGCTCAATCCCCGGCTGCGGCTCGTTCTACGGCTCTACAACCGGCGGTTGGGGCAGCACATCGAGGCACTCCTCGATCAGGCGGCCGCGTTGGCCACGGGGGACGGTGTCTCCGACGCCTCCACCGTCGTACTGTCGGACGCCGACACCGCCGCTCCCGCGCTGGTCGCGACCGCGCTCGTCGGGACCAGCAAGGTCGTACAGACCGATGGGTTACTGCTGCGGGCGGTGGAGCGGCAGCCGGGTGGGGACGGGCGGGTGGCGGCGGGCGGGCTGGCCACCTTGGCGTTGCTCTCCGGGCCGGGGAACGATGCCGGTTCTTCCGAGAGCGGGGAGCAGGGGCCGCTGTTGCTGCCCGACGAGGCGGCGGTGCGGGAGGCGCGGGGGCGGGGGGCCGTCGTGCTGGAGCAGGTGTCGTATTCGGGGCCTTCCATGTCGGGTGGGCGGGGGGTGGTGCCGGCGTTCGGGTCGCTGTTCTCGCGGCGGCTGCGGTGGTCGTTGGCGGGGCTGGTGGGGTGCGTGTTCGCGCTGGCCGGGGCGTTGACCGTGGCTACGGGGGATCATCCGCTGCACGCCACGTACGAGACGCTGCTCGATCTCTTCGCCATCAATGAGCCGGCGCTGCAGGAGTCGACGGGGCGGCAGGTGCTTCAACTCCTGTCCGGGTTGCTGGGGTTGCTGTTGTTGCCGGTGTTGTTGGCGGCGGTGCTGGAGGCGCTCGGGACCTTTCGGAGTGCCTCCGCGCTGCGGAAGCCGCCTCGGGGGCTGAGCGGGCATGTGGTGCTGCTCGGGCTGGGGAAGATCGGGACGCGGGTGCTGACGCGGCTGCGGGAGCTGCATGTTCCGGTGGTGTGCGTCGAGGCCGATCCGGAGGCTCGGGGGATGGCTACGGCTCGGCGGTTGCGGGTGCCTGTGGTGCTGGGGGATGTCACGCAGGAGGGGGTGCTGGAGGCGGCGAAGGTTCATCGGGCGGATGCGTTGTTGGCGGTGACCAGTGCGGATACGACGAACCTCGAGGCTGTGCTGGCGGCTCGGTCGGTCCGGCCGGACCTGCGGGTGGTGCTGCGGTTGTACGACGACGACTTCGCGACCGCCGTGTACCGGACGCTGCGGGCGGCGCATCCGTCCGCCTCCACTCGGAGCCGGAGCGTGACGCATCTGGCTGCGCCGGCCTTTGCCGGGGCGATGGTGGGGCGGCAGATTCTGGGTGCGATTCCGGTCGAGCGGCGGGTGTTGTTGTTCGCGGCTGTGGAGGTGGGCGGGCATCCGCAGTTGGAGGGGCGGACTGTGGGGGAGGCGTTTCGGGCGGGGGCCTGGCGGGTGTTGGCGTTGGATACGGCGGTGGGGGGTGCGGGGGGATCGGGGCTGGGTTCGGGTTCGGGTTCTGGTCCTGTTTCGGGTGCCGGTTCCGACGGTGGGGGCGGGGATTGGGGTGGGTGGGGGTCTGTGGGGATCGGAAGGGCTGGGGGGTCCGGAGGGTCCGCGGGGACCGGGGGGTCTGGGCTGGTGTGGGATCTGCCTGACACGTATGTCCTGCGCGGGGAGGACCGGGTGGTGCTGGCTGCTACGCGGAGGGGGCTGGCGGAGTTGCTGGGGCGGAGGCGGTGGGAGTCGGCGGGGGCGTGAGCGGGGCACCGGGGCTGGCGGGGTCGGTCGCCTTGTAGGTGCCGGTGGGTGCGGGTGGCCGCCGGGTGGGACGCGCGCGCCCGGGTGCTGGCGGGGTGCCGGTGTGTCGGGGGCACCGGCGGGTGGGACGCGCGGCCCGGCGCTGACGGGGTGCCGCGTGTGGAGGTGACCGCGGGGTGGGACACGCGGCCTGCGCTGACAGGGTGCCTCCCCGAGAGGGGGGACCCCCAGCGCCCACCCGTGCCGCCCCAGCGGCACGACTGCCCGCAGTTGGGCGGGTAGGGCTGCGGTAACGGCGGGTATCGGCAACGCGCAGCGGCGGCGGGTGTGGGTGCGCCGCAGGCTGAGTCGCAGGGGTGGTCCAGCTTGCGCGAGCCGTGAACACCGCCGCTGGCGCGGGTGTTGTTGCCGGGTGGGGCCCGGCCCAGTGGCAGTGTTGGCTGCGGGTGGGCCGGATGGGGGTGTCAGGGGGTTAGGTGGCGGGCTGCGAAGTCGAGTTCCAGGCGTACTTGTTTGATGCGTTCGTCGACTACCAGGGAGCCGTGGCCGGCGTCGTAGCGGTAGACCTCGTGGGGTGCGCCGCGGGATGCCAGGCGTTGTACGTAGTTGTCGATCTGGCGGATCGGGCAGCGAGGGTCGTTCACGCCTGCGGAGATGTAGACGGGGGCTTTCACGTTGTCCACGTAGGTGAGGGGGGAGGAGGCCTCGAAGCGGTCGGGGACCTCCTCGGGGGTGCCGCCCAGGAGGGTGCGGTCCAGGGCCTTCAGCGCTTCCATCTCGTCGTGGTAGGCCGTGACGTAGTCCGCCACCGGGACCGCCGCGATGCCCAGGGCCCAGGCGTCCGGCTGGGTGCCCAGGCCGAGCAGGGTGAGGTAGCCGCCCCAGGAGCCGCCGGTGAGGATCAGGCGGGCGGGGTCGGCCAGGCCGGAGGAGACCGCCCACTGCCGGACTGCCTCGATGTCCTCCAGCTCGATCAGGCCCACCCGGTGCTTCAGGGCGTCCGTCCAGGCCCGGCCGTAGCCCGTCGAGCCCCGGTAGTTGACCCTGATGACCGCGTAGCCGTGGTCGAGCCAGGCCGCCGGGCCCGCGGCGAAGGCGTCGCTGTCGTGCCAGGTCGGGCCGCCGTGGATGTCGAAGACCGTGGGGAGGGGGCCGCCGGTGTGGTTCGCCGGCTTCTGGATCAGCGCGTGGATCCGGCCGCCGGGGCCCTCCACCCACACGTCCTCCACCGGGACCGAGCCCGGCGACTTCATTCCCGGCGGGTCCAGGACCACCTCGCCGGTCGTCGAGCGGACCGTCGACGGCTCGGCCGCCGAGGACCACAGGAACTCGACGGTGCCGTCGGGGCGGGCCGTCGCGCCCGAGACCGTGCCCTGGGGCGTGGGGATCCTGGCCAGTTCGTGGGTGGTGAGGTCGTAGCGGAAGAGCTCGCTGCGGGCCTCGTGGCTGTGCGCCACCAGCAGGCCCGAGCCGTCCGGGTACCACTCGGCGCTCACATCGCCGGGGAGGTCCAGGGACAGGTCCGTCTCCTCGCCCGTCGCCACGTCCCACACCAGCGGTTCCCAGCGGCCGCGGCGCTGGTGGCCGACGAGGAGACGGGTGTCGCCGTCGACCGGGGCGAAGCCCAGCACCTCCAGGCCCAGCTCCACGGTGCCGCCCCGGGTGTCGTCCAGTTCGGCGACCGCCGAGCCGTCCGGGCGCAGGACGCGCAGGGCGGAGTGCATCGCGTCGCCGTGCTCCGTGTGCTCGACGGCGATCAGCGAACCGTCGTGGGAGAGGTCGCCGACGCCCGCGGACTCGCGGTGGCGGTAGATCTCCGCCGGGGGCTCGCCGATGCGGGCGACGTGGATCGTGGTGCCCTCGTCGTCCGTCGAGCGGCCCACGATCGCCGTACGGCCGTCTCGGCCGAGGGCCAGGCCCGCCGGGTAGGAGGCGTCCAGGCCCGGGGTCGCCAGCTCGTCCTCGCCACCCGTGAACGCCTGGCGGCGCCACACGCCGAACTCGTCGCCGTCCTTGTCGTCGAACCACCAGATCCAGGCGCCGTCCGGGGAGAGCACGCCGTCCGTCGTGCCGTTCGGGCGGTTGGTCACCTGGCGCTGCTCGCCCGTGGCGCGGTCCCAGGCGTACAGCTCGTACGTCCCCGTCGCGTTCGACACGAACAGGGAGCGGTCCGGGGCGTCCTCCGCCCAGTCCGGCAGGGACACCCTGGGCGCCCGGAAGCGCTTCTCCCAGTCCGGCATGTCCCGGTTCTGCTGCTGATCCGGCGCGGCGGACCCGTTGCTCTCAGTCATGGCCCCATAGTGCCTGGCCGGACCGACACCGCGCTGGCCCGGTCCTCAGGCTGTGGATAACTTGCTGTGGATAACTTCCTTGGACGGTGACCGCCGCGGCGTTGTCAGTGGTGGGGTGCACACTGCGGGGCATGACCGAATTGCGGAAGACCGTCGGGGAGTTCTGGGCCGCCGCGGAGGCGCGGGACTGTTCAATCGGGAGTTTCCCGGGGACTGGCATGTGCGGATCGAGCGGATCGTCGCCGAGGCGGGGCAGGCCGTGAGCTGGATACGGTTCACGAACGGGGACGAGGTGAATGTGGGGATCTCCTTCTTCACCGGGGACGAGCGGGGGCTGATCACCGGGGTCACGGACTTCTGGCCCGAGCCGTACGAGCCGCCCGCGGACCGGGGTCATCTCACCGGGCGGTTCTGACCCCGCGGGTCGGGGGGTGGGGTGGTGCCCGTACCGTGGTGGCGTGTACCGGTTTCTGCTGACGCCCCGTTGGTGGGGGATCAACGTCTTCGTGCTGCTCGCCATCCCCTTCTGCATCTTCATGGGGTCCTGGCAGCTCAGCCGGTTCGAGGAGCGGGTGGCGGACCACCAGGGGGCCGAGGCGCGGGCCGCGTCGGACAAGCGGGAGGCTGCTCGACCCCTTGCCGAGATGCTGCCTGTGGACAAGTCGACGGTGGGGAAGCAGGTCACGGCGACCGGGCGGTACGGGACGCAGTTGCTGGTGCCGGATCGGGAGCTGGACGAGCGGCGGGGGTTCTACGTCGTGACGCTGCTGCGGACCTCCGGGGGCTCGGCTCTGCCGGTGGTGCGGGGGTGGCTGCCTGGGGATGCCGATGCCGCGAAGGTGCCGGCCGCGCCGTCGGGGGTGGTGACCGTGACGGGGGCCTTGCAGGCGTCCGAGCAGCCCGGGGAGAACGGGGTGCCTGGGCAGGGCGGGTTGCCTGCGGGGCAGGCCGGGGCGATCAGTGCGGCGTCCTTGGTGAACCTTGTGCCCTACGACGTGTATGACGCGTGGGTGACCCTTAATGAGGGGGACGGCGGGATGAAGGCCGTGCCGGTGAGTGCGCCGGGGGGCTCAGGGTTGGATCTGAAGGCGTTCCAGAACCTCGGGTATACCGGGGAATGGTTTGTCTTCGCCGGGTTCGTGGTCTTCATGTGGTTCCGGTTGTTCCGGCGTGAGGTGGAGTTCGCGCGGGATGCGGAGCTTGGGCTGGTGCCGCGGGAGGATGACGAGCGGGTTGGCGTGTGAGGCGCTCCGGGGGGCACTCGCCCTCGCTGGTGGAGTGCCGCTGCGTCCCGGTGACCGCCGGGTAGGACGCGCAGCCCGGCGCTGGCGGGGTGCCTCCCCCAGAGGGGGGACCCCCAGAGGGGGGGACCCCCAGAGGGGGGACCCCCAGCGCCCACCCGTGCCGCCCCAGCGGCACGACTGCCCGCAGCTAGGCGGACACGGCTGGCCCGCAGCGGCGGCGGGGACGGCAACTCGAAGCCCCCGCAGCCGCACAAGCCCTGCGGGCGCCCGCTCCCGGGTGGGGCCCGCCCAGCGGCGCAACTCCCCGCAGCTGGGCGGATACGGCTGTGCCGCAGCGGTGGCCGGTACAGCCGTCCCGCAGACCTACGAGGCCGCTGCCTGGCGGCCCCGCCCTCAGTGGTCCACACCGCAAGAACAGCACGGCGGCCGGCTCAGTCGGCCAAGCGAGTGCGACTCCCCGCCGCAGCCGCGAACCGCAACCCGCGCCGCCGTGAATCCTGCCGCCCCGCCGGAGGCCTACGCCCCGGCCAGTACCCCGGTCCAGTACACCGTCCCCGCGCAGGCCCCCGTGATGGTGGCCTGGGCGCTGGGGGCGCCCGGTTCTGCCGTGTTGGTGACCGTCACCGTGCCGTCCGTCGTGCCGTCCTCGGTGAGGAGCTGGGTGGACATGCCTCCGTCGGTGCCGGTCGCGGTGCCCTCGGTCGTGCCCGTGCCGGTGGACGGGCTGGGGTCCGGGGTGGGTTCGCCGCCGCCGCCGACCGTGCCGCCCGAGTTGTCGCCCGTGGTGGAGCAGGCCTCCGAGGCGACCCAGGCGAACTTGACCTCGTAGGACGCGCCCGGCTTGAGCAGCAGGGAGGTCAGTTCCAGGGAGGGGTCGGGCAGGGCCATGGCCGGGTCGCCGGAGATGTGCCGGGCCGTGGAGATCTTCGTCGGGTCCGCCGCGCCGCCCGCCACCGCGCTCAGCGAGCCGGGGTTGGTGACTGTGCAGTCCACGAGGGAGGAGTTGGTGAAGCGGAACGTGCCGTAGACCGTGCCCGCGCCGTCCGGCGCGTCCGCGCCCGCCGCGGCGACCGCCAGCTGCTCCGCCGTACACAGGGCCGCGCCCGTGCCGGTGGTCACCGCCGGGTCGGCCGAGCCGCCGGAGTCGGCGCCGCCGTCGTCGCCCTTGCCCTCGTTCTCCTTCTCCTCGTTCTCCTTGCCCTTGTCCTCGGTCTTCTCGGAGGAGCCGCCGGACGAGTCGTTGCCGGTGTCGGGGTCCACGCCCTGGCTGGCGCCGCCCTGCGTCTGGGTGCCGTGGCCCGCCACGGAGGGGTTGGCGCCCGGGCCGGTCGTCTGCGAGACGTGCACCAGCGCCGGAACCGCCGTACCCACGAAGAGGGCCGCGGCGGCCATGCCGACGAGGGCCTGCCGCTTGCGGGCCCGCCGGGCGGGCACCGCCCGCCGCAGATGGTCCAGTGTGCCGTCGCGCGGCTCGATCTCCTGCACCGCGTCGTGCAGCAGCCTGCGCAGGTCCAGATCGTCCGAGTCGAGCCCAAGTGGGCTCTGGCCGTCGGGGCCGTGGTTCACAGTTCCGTTCCCAGCGTGCGATTGCTTCGGCGTCCGGTCCCCGTCCGGGACGCCCGGGTGACGCCGTCGTTCGTCATGGTCGCCGCTCATGCGGGCGCCTCCATCGCGACCCGCAGCGCCGCGATGCCGCGCGAGCCGTACGCCTTGACCGAGCCCAGCGATATGCCGAGCGTCTCGGCGACCTGGGCCTCGGTCATGTCCGCGAAGTAGCGCAGGACGAGGACCTCGCGCTGGCGGCGCTGCAGGCCCTTCATCGCCTTGATCAGGGAGTCGCGCTCCAGCTGGTCGTAGGCCCCTTCCTCCGCGCTCGCCATGTCCGGCATCGGCTTGGACAGGAGCTTCAGGCCGAGGATGCGCCGGCGCAGGGCCGAGCGGGAGAGGTTCACGACCGTCTGGCGCAGGTACGCCAGGGTCTTCTCCGGGTCCCTGACACGTTTGCGCGCCGAGTGGACGCGGATGAACGCCTCCTGGACGACGTCCTCGCAGGAGGCGGTGTCGTCGAGGAGGAGCGCCGCGAGGCCCAGCAGCGACCGGTAGTGGGCGCGGTAGGTCTCGGTGAGATGGTCGACCGTCGTACCGGCGGCCGCCGCGTCCTCGCCGTACTCGGCGCCGTCACGCTGACTGGGGATGCGGGTCGGCCGCGCTGCGGGCATGGGCGCGATCACCGGCATGCCGCCGGGCGAGCCGGGCATGCGGGTGCGGCGGGAAGGGCGCGGGGGCCGGAGGGCCGTGCCGCGCGTCGCCGCATGAAAGTCGAGTACCTCTGCCACGCCTGTTGGACACGCTTCCCCCCAAGAGGGTTGTACGTGCCGGACGTCACGTTTGTGTCAGGCAGCACGACTGACGGCGCCTCAGATGCACTCATGCGTCCCGCTCTTCCCTTATGTCCCATATGAACGGACGTCCCCACGCCCTGCTCATGGCGTCCCCACGCCAGAAAAACGCGTCCACACACCCGCCGAAGGGCGACCGCAAAGACGCTCCCCGCCCTCCGCGCGGTTGCGGAGGGCGGGGAGGAAATCTTCGAACGCCGAAGAGGTCCAGTTCAAGTGGTACGGACCATCATCCGGCTCACATCATTCACGCAGATCCTACAAACGATTCGTGGCAGGCCCCGGAGTTTTTCGGCCGACGGCCTCCGTCACGAAAACTCCGCCGCCACCAGCTCGGCGATCTGCGCGGTGTTCAGCGCCGCTCCCTTGCGCAGGTTGTCCCCGCACACGAAGAGCTCGAGCGCGGTCGGATCGTCCAGCGCCCGGCGTACCCGCCCCACCCAGGTGGGGTCGGTGCCGACGACGTCGGCCGGGGTGGGGAACTCCCCCGCCTCCGGGTTGTCGAAGAGGACGACTCCGGGGGCCGTGGCGAGGATCTCGCGGGCCCGGGCGACCGTGACCTCGCCCTCGAAGCGGGCGTGCACGGTCAGCGAGTGCGTGGTGATCACGGGGACCCGGACGCAGGTGACGGCCACGGGGAGCCGGGGCAGTCCGAGGATCTTGCGGGACTCGTCCCGGACCTTCATCTCCTCCGACGACCAGCCGTCGGCACGCGGCGTCCCGGCCCACGGGACGACGTTCAGCGCGACCGGCTCCGGGAAGGGACCGGTGTTGTCGCCCACGGCCCGCCGTACGTCGCCGGGGCTGGTCCCCAGTTCGGTGCCGGCGACCAGGGAGAGCTGCTGCCGGAGGGTCTCGACGCCCGCCCGGCCCGCGCCGCTCACGGCCTGGTACGACGACACCACCAGCTCGCGCAGGCCGAACTCGGCGTGCAGCGCGCCGAGGGCGACGATCATCGAGAGGGTCGTGCAGTTGGGGTTGGCGATGATGCCGCGCGGCCGCATCCGGGCGGCGTGCGCATTGACCTCGGGGACGACGAGGGGCACCTCCGGGTCCATCCGGAAGGCGGCCGAGTTGTCGACGACCACGGCGCCGCGCGCGGCGGCGACCGGCGCCCACCGCTCCGCGACCTCGTCGGGTACGTCGAACATGGCGATGTCGACCCCGTCGAAGGCCTCCTCCGACAGGGCCACCACCTCGACCTGCTCCCCGCGCACGGCCAGCTTGCGGCCGGCCGAGCGCGGCGAGGCGATCAGCCGGATCTCGCCCCAGATGTCGGCGTGCTGGGACAGGATCTGCAGCATGACCGTGCCGACGGCCCCGGTCGCCCCCACGACCGCGAGCGTCGGTCCAGCGCCTGCCGTCACCTTCCCGTCGTCCGCCCGCAGGGCGGGCCGCGCGGCGTCTGGTGCGTGCGATCGCAAGGCGCCGGAGTGCCCGCGTGGCGGAGTCACGTGGGCACTCCGGCAACGCGGCGAGCGTGCGTGCCAGGCGTCGCGCGGCAGGCGGGAAGGTGACGGCAGGCGCTGCTCATCGCCCGGTGCCGCCGTACACCACGGCCTCGTCGCTGTCGGAGTCCAGGCCGAAGGCGGTGTGGACGGCGCGGACGGCCTCGTTGACGTCGTCGGCCCGGGTGACGACCGAGATGCGGATCTCGGAGGTCGAGATCAGCTCGATGTTCACGCCGGCGTCGGACAGCGCGGTGAAGAAGTCGGCGGTGACGCCGGGGTTGGTCTTCATGCCCGCGCCGACCAGGGAGATCTTGCCGATCTGGTCGTCGTAGCGCAGCGAGTCGAAGCCGATGCCGTGCTTGTTCTTCTCCAGGGCGTCGATGGCCTTGCGGCCCTCGGACTTGGGGAGGGTGAAGGAGATGTCCGTCAGGCCGGTGGAGGCGGCGGACACGTTCTGCACGATCATGTCGATGTTGATCTCGGAGTCCGAGATCGTACGGAAGATCGCGGCGGCCTCGCCCGGCTTGTCCGGCACACCGACGACCGTGATCTTGGCCTCGGAGGTGTCGTGCGCGACACCGGAGATGATGGCCTGCTCCACCTTCTTGTCCCCTTGCTTGATCGGCTCACTGCTGACCCAGGTGCCCTGGAGTCCGCTGAAGCTGGACCGGACGTGGATCGGGATGTTGTAGCGGCGGGCGTACTCCACACAGCGGTGGAGCAGCACCTTCGACCCGGAGCTGGCCAGCTCCAGCATGTCCTCGAAGGAGATCCAGTCGATCTTCTTCGCCTTCTTCACCACACGCGGGTCGGCGGTGAACACGCCGTCGACGTCGGTGTAGATCTCGCAGACCTCGGCGTCGAGGGCGGCGGCCAGGGCGACGGCCGTGGTGTCGGAACCGCCCCGGCCGAGCGTG
This sequence comes from Streptomyces sp. NPDC002779, assembly GCF_042888685.1. Classification (NCBI taxonomy): domain Bacteria; kingdom Bacillati; phylum Actinomycetota; class Actinomycetes; order Kitasatosporales; family Streptomycetaceae; genus Streptomyces; species Streptomyces sp. NPDC002779. The sequence goes on along the minus strand of NZ_JBIAQC010000003.1, from coordinate 479,841 downwards.
GTGATGTCCTTCTTGTCCTGGCTCACGCCCTGGAACCCGGCGACGATGGCGATGTTGCCCTTGTCCAGGGACTCCCGGATACGGCCCGGCGTGACATCGATGATCCGGGCTTTGTTGTGGACCGAGTCGGTGATGACCCCTGCCTGGCTGCCGGTGAAGGACTGGGCCTCGTGGCCCAGGTTTTTGATCGCCATCGCCAGCAGGGCCATGGAGATCCGCTCTCCGGCGGTCAGCAGCATGTCGAACTCACGCCCGGCAGGCATCGGGGATACCTGCTCGGCGAGATCGATCAGCTCGTCCGTCGTGTCGCCCATCGCGGAAACGACGACGACCACCTGGTGGCCGTTCTTCTTCGCTTCCACGATCCGCTTGGCGACGCGCTTGATGCCCTCGGCATCGGCTACGGAGGAGCCTCCGTACTTCTGCACGACAAGGCCCACGTGCGCTCCTCGCTCAGTCCGTGTGTGTCGGCTCAGTTTAACGAGCGCGTGAATTTCGCCTTCGCGGTATCGCATGGTGAGATCCGGCGCCCAGGTCAGCGCATGCCCGGAGAAACACTCCGGGAAAAGTGCCGAGCGTCACAGGAGGCCCCTGTGCATTGACGTTCAAGCACCCAGGGGACGGCTATTTGACCTCGCGCAGGCCCAGCGGCCCCGCGATCTCCTCCACCATGACGCGGCCGGCCTCGAACTCCAGGGTGTCGTCGCCCACGGACTGGTCGGTGTCCAGGCCGTCCAGCTCCGCCAGGGGCTGGTTCAGGCGGATGTGGGCGAGCACGGACTGCAGCGCGCGCAGGGTCGCGGACGCGGTGGAGCCCCAGTTGGAGAAGTAGGAGAACTGCCACCACCACAGCGCTTCCGTGGTGCGGCCCGCGCGGTAGTGGGCCATGCCGTGGCGCAGGTCGGTGATGACGTCGGCGAGGTCGTCGGAGATACGGGCCGGTACGGGCGCCTTGCGGGGCTCGTACGGGTCGAAGACCTCCGAGTAGACGTCCACCGGGTCCAGCATCCGGGCCAGGTTCTCGCGCAGCCCGTCCACGTCCGGCTCCGGGCCCAGGTCGGGCTCGTAGCGCTCGTCGGGGACGATGTCCTCGTGCGCGCCGAGCCGGCCGCCGGCGAGCAGCAGCTGGGAGACCTCGAGCAGCAGGAAGGGGATCGCCGATTCCGGCTCGTCGCCCTTCGCCACCTCGGTCACCGCTACGAGGAAGCTCTCGACCTGGTCCGCGATCTGGACCGCGAAGTCGTCCGGGTCCTGGTTCGTCGCGTGCAGCGTGGCGTCAGACATCTAGGAGTCGTCTCCCCTCGAAGGCGCGGCCGAGGGTCACCTCGTCCGCGTATTCCAGGTCGCCACCCACCGGGAGGCCGCTGGCCAGGCGGGTGACCTTGAGGCCCATGGGCTTGATCATGCGGGCGAGGTACGTGGCCGTGGCCTCGCCTTCCAGATTGGGGTCCGTGGCCAGGATCAGCTCCGTGACCGTACCGTCGGCCAACCGCGCGAGAAGTTCTCGTATACGCAGGTCGTCCGGACCGACACCTTCGATCGGGCTGATCGCTCCGCCCAGGACGTGGTAGCGGCCGCGGAACTCGCGGGTGCGCTCGATGGCGACGACGTCCTTCGGCTCCTCCACCACGCAGATGACCGCGAGGTCGCGGCGGGCGTCGCGGCAGATGTTGCACAGCTCTTCCTGCGCCACGTTCCCGCAGGTCGCGCAGAAGCGGACCTTCGCCTTGACCTCCAGGAGGGCATGCGCGAGGCGCCGTACGTCCGTCGGTTCCGCCTGGAGGATGTGGAAGGCGATCCGCTGCGCGCTCTTGGGACCGACGCCGGGCAGCCGCCCCAGCTCGTCGATCAGGTCCTGGACCACGCCTTCGTACAACGGACTGCCGCCCTTCCTGGGGGTTCCTTCACTACGTACGGTAGAGGGCCCGGGGCCGTCTTAGAAAGGCAGGCCGGGGATGCCGCCGCCGAGGCCCTGCGCCAGCGGGCCGAGCTTCTGCTGCTGGAGCGTCTGGGCGTTCTCGTTGGCCGCGTGCACCGCCGCGACGATCAGGTCGGCGAGGGTCTCGGTGTCCTCGGGGTCCACCGCCTTCGGGTCGATCTTGAGGGCGCGCAGTTCGCCGGCGCCGGTGACGGTCGCCTTCACCAGGCCGCCGCCGGCCTGGCCGTCGACCTCGGTCCTCGCCAGTTCCTCCTGAGCGTTCGCCAGGTCCTGCTGCATCTTCTGGGCCTGCTGGAGCAGCTGCTGCATGTTGGGCTGGCCACCACCGGGGATCACGATCAGCTCCTTGTCGTACGGCTACTGGAACGAGCCTACGTGGTCTGCCCAGCCATCGCCCCGGCACTCTTTCGAGTGAGTCGAATGTGGGGTCTATACCTGATCAAGGGCCACTTCCGAGCGGAAAAGCGGTGAAAGCTGTCCCTTCGCCACCCATTGGGCGGTAGGAAGTGTCTGCGCATGAGGAACCAGGTAGGGACCACGTAGGGACCAGGTAGGGAGTGCCGGGTGGGTCAGCCGGAGATGCAGCCCGAGTATCCGCCGGGCGATCTGACGGGGCGGGCGTTCCCGCTGGGCGACTGGGGCGAGCCCGCGGTACGGCTGGACGAGCTGTACCAGTGGGTGGAGCGCGGGGCGCTGGAGACGGCGGCCTGGTATCTCGCGGACCGGGTGTGGAAGCGGCGCGGGGCACGGGTGCTGCGCGCGGGTGCGGCGACCGGCGCGGTGGCGGGGGCCGCGCTGCCGTTGCTGGACCTGACGGGGGCGATGGGCGGGGCGGCGCCGTGGGGGTATCTCGCGCTGCTGCTCGCGGTGGCCTGTGTGGCGGTGGACCGGTTCTTCGGGGTGACGTCCGGGTGGATAAGGGACGTGGCCACGGCGCAGGCGGTGCAGCGGCGGCTGCAGGTGCTCCAGTTCGACTGGGCGTCGGAGAGCGTGCGGGAGGTGCTGGGGCCGACGGACGGGACGGCGAGCGAGGCCGCGGAGCGGTGTCTCGGGGTGCTCCGGCGGTTCTCGGAGGATGTGACGGAGCTGGTGCGCACGGAGACGGCGGACTGGATGGTGGAGTTCCGCACGGGGTCGGCGCCGATGGGGATCCAGGGGACCGTGGCCGGGGGTGGCCGGACGGACGGGACGGTGCTCCAGGGACGGTTCCCGCTGCCGCCGGGAGGTCCCGCGCGGCCGAACATGCCGCGGCAGCGGCCGCCCGAGGCCAGGTGACGCCAGCGGCCCGGGCGACGCCCGCTACGCGGACTCCCGGCAGAGCCGTTCCCCCTCGGGGGTCGAGCACGGGACGTGGTCGTGGGTGCGGATCAGGCTCTCGCCGCTGTTGCGGACGTAGTCGAGGAAGCTGCCGGCCAGGGAGCCGCCGGGCGGGTCGCCGTGGGTGTACGCGTACTCGACGCCGAAGTACGGGTACGGGGTCGGCTCCTCCACCGCCGCCACCGAGGCCGTGGCGCCGTCCAGCGGGACCCTCGTGATGTTCCGCTGGGCCGTGGCGAGGTTCAGCTCGCTGTAGCCGATCGCGCCCCTGATCTCCGCCACCTTCTTCAACACGTCCTGCGTGGAATCCAGTTCGCAGCGGACGGGGGCCGAGCGGTCGGTGCGGATGTCGCAGTCCAGCGAGGTGCTCGGTACGCCCTCCCAGGTGCCGTCCAGGACCTGGTCCTGGAAGACCTGGCGGGTGCCGGAGTCCGCGTCCCGGCTCACCAGGACGATGCGCCAGTGCGGCAGCTTCGGGTCGAGCTGGTCCCAGTGCGTGAGGTCGCCCGAGTAGATGCGCCGTACGTCGGCCAGGGTCAGTCCGCCGGGGAACTCCAGGGCGTCGTTCACCACCACGGCGAAGACGGAGAGAGCGATCGGCAGGCGGGTCAGTGAGCCGTCGGCCCGCTTGCTGGGTCCGTCGTGGAACGCGATCATCGAGGCCCGCTCGCCCCTCGACTCGCCCTCCAGCGCGGCCAGTTCGCCGACGCCCGCCGAGCTGCCGCGTGCCTCCACCGTGATCGTGGAGCCCTCGCAGTCCTTCTCGTACTCCCTGGCCAGGTCGCGGACCACCGGTGCGAAGGCCGTCGAGCCCGTGATCGTGAGGCTGCCCTGTTCGCAGCCGAGCGGGGGCGGACTGTCGTCGCGGATCACGACCATGGTGGAGAGGGTGAGGACGGAGACCGTGAGCATGATGGTGATCAGCCGGGCCGCCCGGCTGAACAGCGGTGGCTTGTCGTCCGGGGTGGCGCTGCGGTTGGGGTGCACCTCGCCGTCCCGGATGCCGCCGATGAGGCGGATGTCGCAGCCCACGTCGCCGCCCGAGAGCAAGACGAGCAGCTTGAAGTGCTCGCCCCGGTTGAGGGGGACGCGCGGGATGCGGAGGGTGTTGCCGCCGGTGTCGTAGCCGAAGCCGGCGTGCGGGGTGAAGTGGCTCATCAGGTGGTCGGTGCCGGGGGGCTGGGTGACCGAGACGCCGCGGATGCTGCGGTTCGTGAACACCGCGGTCAGGCCGTGCAGTTCGCGGCTGGTGTAGTCGTCGTGGCCGATGCCCTGGGAGCCGTCGTTCTCGATGCGGAGCAGGACCAGGGTCGCCTGGTGCATGCCCGGGACCTCGTCGAAGAGGCCCATGCGGACGTTGGCGCGGCCGGATGTCACGTCGTCGCCGATGGGGTTGTCCATCTGTACGCGGTAGCCGATCCGCTTGCGGCGCGGTACGCGGCGTTCGTACCAGACCATGACGGCCGAGGCGGCGATGCCGGCCAGGGCCGTCGCCACGGCCACGACGTTCTCTGCGCTCAGCAACTCCATCGGGTGCCCCCGCAACTCCCTGGAGCCGGACACGTGTGCGGACACCATATGTTCGGCGGGGGTGGGATTCCGGACACGTCCGCAGACGTTCGCGCAGCGTTCAACTAGCGCGGTAATCAGGCCTGTTCGATCACTCCTTGAGGTACGTCAGCTTCTCGCCGGTGTCCGGGTTGAGCCGTTCCAGGCTGCCGTCTTCGAGGAGGGTGAGTCGCGTCGCGGCGCCCGGGGTGCAGGAGGAGGCCGGTTCGCCGACGGTGACGGTGGAGGGGCCGATCGCCAACGGGCCCTGTTCGGTGGGTTCTCCGGCCAGCTTCGCCTGGAAGACGCAGTGGTAGTCCGCGCCGTCCGCGACGAGCGAGAGCACGGTGTCACCCACCTCGCCCTGCCGGAGGGTGAGCCGACGGGTGTGGTGACCGGCGTCGTTGTCGAGGGCGGTGGACCAGGTGCCGAGGTAGTCGGAGGGGATGGGTCCGTCCGGCGCCCGCGATGCCGTCGGAGACGGTTCCCCGGTCGAGGGCCCCGGTGTGACGGACCCGCTCACCCGAGGCGTGGACGTACCGCCCGCCCCCTCGACCCGACCCCCCTCGCCCCTGTCCATGAGGCCATACACCGACCCCCCGGCCGCCACCGCGACGACGACCGCAACGGCGAGAAGCAGAACGGTAGAACGCCGCCGCCCGGGCTCCGCCGGGGGCGGACCGTAGGGCGGGGGTGGGCCGTAGGGCGGGGTGGAGTAGGCGGGTGGCGGGGACTGATAGGCGGAGAACGGGTGAGCGGAGGGCTGGCGACCGGGCTGCGGATGGCCGTACGCGGGGTGCGGGGGGCCCGAATGCGCGGAGGCCGAGTGAACGGGGGTCGGCTCTTCCGGCACTGGGTACGGCGGGGTGGCGTGGGCGGGTGCTGGGGGGTCCGAAGGGGGGTGGCCGGGTGCCGGGGGGCCTGACGCGGGGTGGCCGGGCGCCGGGGGGACCGAAGGGGATCGGCCGGGCGCCGGGAGACCAGAAGCGGGATGGCCGGGCGCCGGGGGGACCGAAGGGGATCGGCCGGGCGCCGGGAGACCAGAAGCGGGATGGCCGGGCGCCGGGGGGACCGAAGGGGAGTGGCCGGGCGCCGGGAGACCTGAGGCGGGATGGCCAGGCGCGCTGTGCGCAGGACCCTGATCGCCAGGGCCCGGCTTCCTCAGGGCTGGATGCGTAGGAGCCTCATGAACAGCGCCCGGCTGGCTGAAGGCCGGGAACCCCGCCGCCGGAAGCGCAGGAGCCTCACGGCCGGGGGCCGGGAGCCCCGACGCCGGAGGTACGGAGCCCGCTGGACCAGGAGAGGGCCGCCCGGATGCCGGGGAACCGGGGGCCGGATGGCTGGCGCTCGGGAGCCCCGAACCGGGCTGCGCAGGAGCCGGGTTGTCAGGACCGGGCTCACCCGACACGGGAAGCGCAGGGCCCTGCTGGGCGGGGCCGGGTTGGCCCGACGCCGGATGCGCCGGACCCGGATGACCCGGCTCCCCTGCCACCGGAAGCGCAGGGCCCTGAAGGGCGGGACCTTGTTGCCCCGACGCAGAATGCGCCGAAGCCGGATGACCGGGTCCTCGCTCTCCCGGCGTTGAAAGCGCCGGACCCCCTCGGCTGGGCCCCAGCTGGCCCGAACCCGGCTGGCCCGAAGACGGATCCCCGGAGGCCGGATGGCCGGCACCCGGAGATTCCGGAACCGTATGCCCGGCCGCCGAATAACCCGCCGCCGGACGACCGGGACCCCCCTGACGGCCCCACTCCCCCGACACCGGAAGCGCAGGCCCCTGACGATCCGGCTCCCCCGGCACCGGAAGCGCAGGCCCCTCATCGGCGGGACCCGGTTGCCCCGGCGCCGGATGTGCCGGACCATGACGGCCCGGCTCCCCCGGCTCCCCCGGCGCCCGTAGCCCGGGCCCCTGCTGCTGCCACGGGGCTGCCCCCTCGTCCCGCGGCGGAGGGGCCTCCGTGTCCAGGAGGTGTACCGCGTGGCGGCCGAGTTGGGCCACCAGGGCGCTCGGCAGCCAGGGGTCGTGGGAGCGGCCGTCCGTGACGGTGTCCTCGGCACCCGTACGTTCCAGGATCCGGGCCAGGGACGGGCGCGCCGCGGGGTCCTTGCGCAGGCAGTCGCGGACCAGGTCGGCGATGCCCTCCGGCATGCCCTCCAGGTCGGGCTCCTCCTGGGCGATGCGGAACATCAGCGCGTGGACGCCGCTTCCGCCCGCGCCGAAGGGAAGGCGGCCGGTCGCGGCGTAGGCCAGGACCGACCCCAGGCAGAAGACGTCGCACGCGGGCGTGATGCGGTCGCCCCGGACCTGCTCGGGGGCCATGAAGCCCGGCGAGCCGACGAGTACGCCGGTGCGGGTGAGGCCGGGCTCGGTGATCGTCTCCATGGCCCGGGCGATGCCGAAGTCGATGACGCGGGGCCCGTCGAGGGTGACGAGGACGTTGGAGGGCTTGAGGTCACGGTGGACGATTCCGGCCGCGTGGATGTCGCCGAGCGCGTGCGCGAGCCCGGCGGCGAGGATCCGTACCGACCGCTCGGGCAGCGCCCCGTGGTCGCGCCCCACCGCCTGCTCGAGGCTCGGCCCGGCGACATACCCGGTGGCCACCCACGGCACCGCCGCCTCGGTGTCGGCGTCGAGGACCGGCGCCGTCCAGTACCCGCCGACCCGTCGCGCGGCCCGCACCTCCTGCCGGAACCGCGCCCGGAACTCCTCCCGCGCGGCGAGTTCCTCGCGCACCAGCTTCACCGCGACCGTACGTCCGCGCTCGGACCGGGCGAGATAGACGCGTCCCATCCCCCCGGCGCCGAGCCGAGCGATCAGCCGGTACGCCCCGATCCGCTGCGGATCCCCCGGCCCCAGCTGGTCCATGCAGGCCCCTCCCCCGAACCGCCCCGTACGACGAACCCACGATAGTGCGGGCATACGGGACGGGAGGCGCGCCCGCGTCTACGGTTCCGTAACAGCCGGGGCCGTCTCCTCCAGCACCTTCGACAGCCGTTCCAGCAGCCGTACGGCGTCCGCGAGTTCGGCCTCGCCGAACGCCCGCGCGAGCCGGTCGGCGAACGCCGCGTGCCCGGGGTCGATCCGGCGGACGGCCGCCAGCCCCTCCTCGGTCGGCGCGAGCAGTTTGGCGCGCCGGTGGGCGGGGTTGGGCCGGTACTCCGCGAGCCCCCGCTCCACCAGCAGATCGGCGATCCGCTGCACGCTCTGCCGGGTGATCCCCATCGCGCGGGCGATCCCGGCGACCGGCAACGGCTCCCGCAGCACCGCGCCGAGCACCTGCCACCAGGCCGCGGTGATCCCGGCCGGTTTCGCCAACTCCTCCGCCACGGCGAGGAATTGCCCGTTGAGCCGGAAGACCCCGAGCGCACCCCGGCTCAGCAGGTCCTGCCGCTCCCGGCTCACTGCGCACCGGCCTTCTCCAGTACGGCGTAGGCCTCCGGGTCGGAGTCGTGGAACAGCCGGTACCAGGCGTCCAGCACCTCACCGTCGTACACCCCGATGAGCCGGAGGATCTCGCGGGCGAAGGCGACGGGTTCGGTGGGCCCCGCGGTGATCAGAGCGCCGTCGGTGACGGCATCGGCGTCGACGTAGCGCTCACCGCCGCCGTACCCCGTCGCGGCGAGATAGAAGGAGACGGCGCTGGTGTGGTCCCGGTCGTCGAGCAGCCCCTCCCGCGCGAGCCCCGCGGTGGCTCCGCAGATCGCGGCGACGGGCACCCCCGCGGCCAGGAACTCCCGCGCCTTGCGGGCGAAGGGCGCGAGGTCGTCGGAGGTGTCCCACAGGTCCGCGCCCGGAAGGATCAGCAGCGCGCTGTCCTCGGGCCGTACCTCGTCCAGGGCGAGGTCGGGCCGGACGCCCAGTCCGCCGGTGCTGCGCACGGGGGCGGTGGTGGGGCCGACGGTGCGGATGTCGTGGCCGGCGCGGGCGAGGAAGGCGGTGGCGTACCCGGTCTCCCAGTCGGCGAAGGTGTCGTAGACGGCGAGGTGGACGGGATTGCGGCTCATGGGTGCCTCCTCAGGACCTCGGTTGATATGACAGCATCCTGTCGTAAGGACAGCACACTGTCAATAGCAGACCACTCCGCCGCACAACGACAGATCACAGCGCCGCAGGCCCCCGCACCCGCCCCCGCCACACGACAACCTGTCGCGGAAACCCCCGTCCCGCAGACAGGACGCCGATATCGCTTCCGCATCGCGGACATTTACCCTCGGGCGCATGACCCCTCAGCCAAACCCCGAGGTCGGCGCCGCCGTGAAGGCCGCGGACCGTGCCCATGTGTTCCACTCCTGGTCCGCGCAGGAGCTCATCGACCCGCTCGCCGTCGCCGGCGCGGAGGGGTCGTACTTCTGGGACTACGACGGCAACCGCTACCTCGACTTCACCAGCGGACTCGTCTACACGAACATCGGCTACCAGCACCCGAAGGTCGTCGCCGCGATCCAGGAACAGGCGGCGCGGATGACGACGTTCGCGCCCGCGTTCGCGGTCGAGGCACGGTCGGAGGCGGCCCGGCTGATCGCCGAGCGGACGCCGGGCGACCTGGACAAGATCTTCTTCACCAACGGCGGCGCCGACGCCATCGAGCACGCCGTACGGATGGCCCGGCTGCACACCGGGCGGACGAAGGTGCTGTCGGCGTACCGCTCGTACCACGGCGGCACCCAGCAGGCCGTGAACCTCACCGGCGACCCCCGCCGCTGGGCGTCCGACAGCGCCTCCGCCGGAGTCGTCCACTTCTGGGCGCCCTTCCTCTACCGGTCCCGCTTCTACGCCGAGACCGAGGAGCAGGAGTGCGCGCGGGCGCTGGAGCACCTGGAGACGACGATCGCCTTCGAGGGGCCCTCGACCGTCGCCGCGATCGTGCTGGAGACCGTGCCGGGCACGGCGGGGATCATGGTGCCGCCGCCGGGCTATCTCGCCGGAGTACGTGAGATATGCGACAAGTACGGCATCGTCTTCGTCCTGGACGAGGTCATGGCCGGGTTCGGGCGGACCGGTGAGTGGTTCGCGGCAGACCTGGCCGGCGTGGTGCCGGACCTGATGACCTTCGCCAAGGGCGTGAACTCCGGGTATGTGCCGCTGGGCGGTGTGGCCATCTCGGGCGCCATCGCGGAGACCTTCGGCAAGCGGCCGTACCCGGGCGGTCTGACGTACTCGGGGCATCCGCTGGCCTGTGCCGCCGCCGTCGCGACGATCAACGTCATGGCGGAGGAGGGTGTCGTCGCGAACGCGGCCAGGCTGGGCGCGTCCGTGGTCGGGCCGGCGCTGCGGGAACTGGCGGAGCGGCATCCGTCGGTGGGCGAGGTGCGCGGGGTCGGGATGTTCTGGGCGCTGGAGCTGGTGAAGGACCGGGAGACGCGCGAGCCGCTGGTGCCGTACAACGCGGCGGGCGAGGCCAACGCGCCGATGGCGGCCTTCGGCGCCGCCGCCAAGAAGCACGGCCTGTGGCCCTTCGTGAACATGAACCGGACCCATGTCGTGCCGCCGTGCAACGTCTCCGAGGCCGAGCTCAAGGAAGGGCTGGCGGCGCTGGACGCGGCGCTGTCGGTCGCCGACGAGTACACGCGGTAGCCGAGTACACGCGGTAGCCGTCAAGGGCCGGTCCGGTCGCCGGGGTCGCCCCCGAGCGGCCGCGGAGCCCGAACGCGTAAGGTGGCGTGCTCGCAGATATGCGTGCATGCCACCCCGCGCGAAGAAGGAGACGTTCCGACCATGCCCGGCTCCAGCGGCAACGCCGCCGTGACCCGTAGCACCCTGCGGCAGCAGATCGCGGACGCGTTGCGGGACGAGGTGCTGGCCGGGCGGCTCCAGCCGGGGCAGGCGTTCACGGTCAAGGAGATAGCCGAGCAGTACGGCGTCTCCGCCACCCCCGTGCGCGAGGCGCTGGTCGATCTGTCCGCGCAGGGGCTGCTGGAGGCGGACCAGCACCGCGGCTTCCGGGTGCACGAGTACTCCGCCGACGACTACCGCGGGATCATCGAGGCCCGCGCCCTGGTCACCGACGGCATGTTCCAGGCCCTCGACGAAGGCCGCAGGGGGTACCGGCAGGCCGGGGACCCCCGGATCGCCGCCGCCCTGGCCGGCGTCCGCCGCCGCGGCGAAGAGGCCCAGCGGGCCGCCGGCGCCGGTGACCTCACCGTCCTCATAGGCTATGACCTGCGCTTCTGGCGCGAGCTGGCCTCCCTCTTCGGCAATCCCTACCTCGCCGACTTCCTGCACCGCCTGCGCGTCCAGTCCTGGGTGTGCGCCGTGCAGCATCTGCGGCTGCTGACCGACCTGCGCGGCGAGCTGTGGTCCGGCCACACCGAACTCGTCGACGCGCTGTCCGCGCGTGACACGGGCGCCGCGCGCTCGATCATCGCCGCGTACAACAGCCACTCCCTCTCCCTGATCGAGCGACTCGCGCCCTGAGGGAGGGGTAGGGGATCAGGGATGGGTATGGGATCTGCACAGCCCGTGCCCGCGACCGGTACTGGGGGGTTTCACCCCGGGCCGCACCCACTACTCTTCCTTGACCACCGCACTGCACCGCACTGCACCGCGCTACGCGAGGAGTCCTCTTTTGGCCTGTGACCTGTGGCTGGTACCGCTCGTCGACGTGTTGTGCCACACCCCCGACAACCCGTTCGCCGAGGAACTCGCGCAATACAACAAGGTGCTCGCCGAGGCCGGCCTCCCGCCGGTGCCGGTGTACCAGTACATGCCGGGCCTGACCGGCGAGGTCGCCCCGGTGGCCGGGTTCGACTACGACGCCCTGCACTTCCTGCGCCGGGCGTATCTCCTCCAGGTGTGCGGACTGCCGGTGACGCCGGTGGACGAACTCGGCGGCGACTACGAGCAGTTGCTGGAGATGTTCGAGGCCACGGCCCAGCAGTCGCACCTGGTCTGGCACTACGACCACGCCGGGGCGTATGTGCCCGTGGACTTCCCGCACCCCCTGTCGAGCGAGGAACTCCTCGCCGGGGGCGGTCCCCTGGGCTCCTCCCAGGCCCTGCTGCGGGAGCTGGAGTTCGTGGCCCCGTCGATCGGCATCGACCCGGCGAACCCCCCGGCGGCCCCCCAACCGCCGTCGGCTCCGACGGAGTTGGAGGAACCGGCCGTCCCGGCCCCGTACGATCCCAGTCCCTTCGCCCGGGAACGCCATGTCTGGCTGGGCCTGCACGCGGCGGCGACCCGCAGCCTGGCGCAGGGCTCGATGATCATCTTCAGCTGAGGCGGGAGAAGGTCAGCCGCCCAGCTGGGAGAGACCCTTCTGCAGATCCTCGACGTTCATGACCGGGGTGACGGTGACCTCGGCGTTGAGTTCGGTAAAGAACGGTTCGGCCGTCGGCGGGAGTTGGGAGCTGTCCTGGAGGTCCAGGACCATCCAGCAGGTACGGCGCCCGCCCTCCGGACCGAAGTACGCGGCCTCCGGCCTGAGCTTCTCCAGCGCGTTCTTCATCACCTCGGGCATCCTGCCGTTGCGGATGGCCTCGTTGCCCTTCTCGGTGTCCATGGTCGCTTTGAGCATCACTCGCATCGCAGCCTCCTCGACCGTGCCCCCGCTTCAGGATATGCCCGATATATCCAGAGCGGCACGGAAGAGGGGCGCCCCCGACGGGGACGCCCCTCCTCACCGCTCCGCCGCTGTGCCGGTCCGGGTCAGATGAACGAGTTGATCTCGATCGTCTCGTCCCGGCCCGGACCCACGCCGATCGCGGAGATCGGGGCGCCGGACATCTCCTCCAGCGCCTTGACGTACGCCTGGGCGTTCTTCGGCAGGTCGGAGAAGGACTTCGCCTTGCTGATGTCCTCGGTCCAGCCCGGCAGCATCTCGTAGACCGGCTTCGCGTGGTGGAAGTCGGACTGCGAGTACGGCAGCTCCTCGACCCGCTTGCCGTCGATCTCGTACGCCACGCAGACCGGGATCTGCTCCCAGCCGGTGAGCACGTCGAGCTTGGTCAGGAAGAAGTCGGTCAGGCCGTTGACCCGGGTCGCGTACCGGGCGATGACCGCGTCGAACCAGCCGCAGCGCCGGTCACGGCCGGTGGTGACCCCGCGCTCGCCGCCGATCCTGCGCAGCGCCTCGCCGTCCTCGTCGAGCAGCTCGGTCGGGAACGGACCGGCGCCGACGCGGGTGGTGTACGCCTTCAGGATGCCGATGACCCGGCTGATCTTCGTCGGGCCCACGCCGGCGCCGGTGCAGGCGCCGCCCGCGGTCGGGTTCGACGAGGTGACGAAGGGGTACGTGCCGTGGTCGATGTCCAGCAGCGTGCCCTGGCCGCCCTCGAAGAGCACGACCTTGTCGTCCTCCAGGGCCTGGTTCAGGACCAGCACCGTGTCGGCGACATACGGCCTGAGCTGCTCGGCGTAGGCCAGCAGCTCCTCGACCACCTGGTCCACGGCGATCGCGCGCCGGTTGTACAGCTTGGTCAGCAGCTGGTTCTTGACGTCGAGCGCCGCCTCGACCTTCTGCTGGAGGATGGACTCGTCATAGAGGTCCTGCACCCGGATACCGACGCGGTTGATCTTGTCCGCGTAGGTGGGTCCGATGCCGCGCCCGGTCGTGCCGATCTTCCGCTTGCCGAGGAAGCGTTCCGTCACCTTGTCGACGGTGACGTTGTACGGCGTGATGATGTGCGCGTTACCGCTGATGAGGAGCTTGGACGTGTCGACGCCTCGCTCGTTCAGCCCGCTCAGCTCGGAGAGCAGGACCGACGGGTCGACGACGACGCCGTTGCCGATGACCGGGGTACACCCCGGGGACAGGATTCCGGAAGGGAGAAGGTGCAGGGCGTACTTCTGATCGCCCACGACCACCGTGTGGCCGGCGTTGTTGCCGCCCTGGTAGCGCACCACATAATCGACCGAGCCACCGAGCAGGTCGGTGGCCTTTCCCTTGCCTTCGTCACCCCACTGAGCACCGAGCAGCACAAGTGCGGGCACGCGCGTACACCCCTTCCGGGCGGGGCATGTCCAAGGTCGAGGCGTACGGCATACGTACACCGGCGACCTGTGTCGGCCGCGACCCGTCGGACCGGATGCCCCGGAATAGACGAAGCCCCTGGCGCAATAGCGCAAGGGGCTCTTGCACAAAGATGCTACCCGAGGAAGCGAGGCATGGCCGAGGTGGTGACTTTCGCGACGTCCGATCAGCTGCTGGTGGTCATCGACCCGGTCGCCCGGAAATCGGACGGGGAGGCCGTGCGGATCGCGAAAGACGTGCTCAGCGCGGGTGCCGCGACGAAGGTGTGCCTGCCGGAGGGACCCGAGGAATTCGCCCGGATGCTCGCGCGCCGCGGGTCGCGCCGGCCCGTCGTGGTGGGCGACGACCGGGCGCTGATGCGCGCGGTGTCCCTGCTGCACCGTCGGCGGGAGCTGGCCGGATGTGCGCTGTCGGTGGTCCCGGTGGGCGGCGCGCTCTCCCTGGCCGGCGCCCTGGGCGTGCCCACGGGCACGGTGGCGGCCGCCCGGGCGGTCCTGGACGGGGTGGAGCGGCGCCTGGACCTGCTGGTGGACGACAGCGACGGGGTGGTGCTGGGGGCGCTGCGGATTCCCTCCCTGCCGCCGACGGGGAGCGCCGAGACCGTGGACGGCCGTCCCTGGCTGCGCACGTACCAGTCCCTGGTCCGCACCCTCGTCCCGGCCCGCCCGGCCCCGGTGCCGTCGGGCCCGGGTCCCACCCGGCTCCGGGTGGAGGTGGACGGGGTGACCCTGGTGGACCTGGACCAGCCGGTGGAGGGCGTCTCGGTGACCCCGCACGGCTCCGGTACGGCGTCGGTGGAGGTCCGCCCGGTGTCGGTGGGCGCGGAGGCGGCACCGCTGCTGGCGCGGGGCCGCAGGGTGACGGTGTCCGGCGCGGACTTCAGGTACCGGGCGGACGCGACGGAGGCGGGCCCGGTCCGCCGACGCACCTGGACGGTATGGGAGGGGGCACTCGGCCTGGTGGTACCGGGCTGAGGGGACGCCAGGGGCAGCCCCGACGGGCCGAGCGGAGACCCCTTGGCCGGGCGCAGGAAAGGGCTGAGGGAGCCCCTCCCGGCAGCGACCGAACAGGCTGAGGGGAACCTCCTGCTCGAAGCAGCCCGGACGGGTCGAGCGGAGACCCCTTGCCGGGGCGGCGCGAAGGGGCCGGGGCCCCTTGACCGGGGCGGTCGGCACGCTCCTCGGGCGCAGCCTCCAGCGCTGCGTCATCGTCGCCACCCCTCCGTCGGTGAACTCGAAGCAGGCCTGCGTCGGGCCGAGGCTCGCCACGCCTCGACGGAACCCGTGGGCGGTCCGCGCGCGTCACTCCCGGGCATGGGACAACGCGCACAAGCCGCCGGCGGCTGTCTGACCTCCGCGCTGGGCGCGGGCGCCGGACTCGCCGTGTGGTCGGCCGGCGCCCGGGGCCGGTTCCGGCGCTTCGAACAGGCCCCCGACTGGAGCGTGCTCTACGCCGAACTGCCGCTGGCGGTGCTCGGCGGCACCGCCGCCGCCCTCGGCGTATGGGCCCTGATCCGGCGCCTCACACCGACACGCTGAGCCCTTCCAGCCCCCGGATCACGAAGTTCGGCTTCCGTTCCGGCTCCGCCGCCAGGCTCAGCGTCGGCGCCCGCTCCAGCAGCGCCGTCATCGAGGCCGCCAGTTCGATGCGGGCCAGCGGTGCGCCGATGCAGTAGTGGATGCCGGCGCTGAAGGAGATGTGCGGGTTCTCGGTGCGGGTGAGGTCCAGCCGCTCGGGGTGTGCGAACACCTCGGGGTCGTGGTTGGCGGAGCCGAAGAGCATGGCGATCTCCGCGCCCCGGGGGATCGTCGTCCCGTCGATCTCGATCTCGTCCAGCACCCAGCGCTCGAAGAGCTGCAGCGGCGTGTCGTAGCGCATCAGCTCCTCCACGGCGGACGGGACCAGGGAGTGGTCGGCGCGCAGGGCCGCGAGCTGGGCGGGGTTGCGGAAGAGCGCGTACCAGCCGTTGACGGTGGAGTTGACGGTCGCCTCGTGCCCGGCGTTCAGCAGCAGGACGGCCGTGGAGATCATCTCCTGCTCGGTGAGCCGGTCACCCTCGTCGTGGGCGGCGATCAGCCCGGAGATCAGGTCGTCACCGGGCTCCTTGCGCCGCAGGGCGATCAGTTCCCGCAAGTACTCCGTGAACTCGACGGACGCCCGCACCGCCTTCGTGGCCGTCTCCTCGGACGGGTTCAGCTCGTACATCCCGCAGATGTCGGCCGACCAGGGCCGCAGCGGAGCCCGGTCCGCCTCCGGGATGCCCAGCATCTCGGCGATCACCGCGACCGGCAGCGGCTCGGCGACATCGGCGAGCAGATCCCCGCCGCCCGCCGCGACCAGCCGGTCGACGAGCTCCCCGGCGAGCCGGGTCACGTACGGCTTGAGCCGCTCGACCGTCCTCGGGGTGAACGCCTTCGACACCAGGCGCCGGATCCGGGTGTGGTCCGGCGGCTCCAGATCGAGCATCCCGTGGTCGTTGAGGGTGTGGAACGGCTCGTGCTCGGCGGGCGGAGCGGTCCGCCCGAACTCCTCGTGGGTGAAGCGGTGCTGGTACGTCCGCCCCAGGCGCCGGTCGCGCAGCAGCGCCGACACATCGGCGTGCCGCGGCACCAGCCACTGGTTCGTGGGCTCGAAGTACTGCACACGGCCCCGGGCGCGCAGCTCGGCGTAAGCGGGGTACGGGTCGGCGAGAAACGCCGGGTCCCACGGATCGAAGGCTCCCATGACCGGACGCTAGCCCGGCGGACCCGTCCCTGGCCAGGGGGTCCGGAATGCTCGGCTCCCCCTTTACGATCACGCGCATGTCGATCATGCCGTCGGTTCCGGTGTTGCGGGGCCGCAAGAACACCTCCCTCCAGCTCGACGGGTCCGTCCTGGTCCTGCGGGTGCGGGAGGAGGAGCACCGCATACCCCTCGCGGCCGTCGCCCAGGTCCGCAGCGAGCGCCGGTCCGTCGAGGTCGTGCTGACCGCGCCGCACGGGAGCCGGCCGGCCGTCCACCGGCTCGACGACGTCAGCGAGGCCGCCGCCGACGCCTTCGCCGGGGCCGTCAACGCCGCCCTGCCGGACGGGTCCGGCCCCGCCGTCGACGGTTCGGCCCTCGTCACCGTCCGGACCCTGGACGACGAGCGCCGCAAGGTCCGGCTGCGGCGGGCGATCGGGCTCGGCTGGCTCGCGCTGATCCTCGTGTTCGCCGGGGAGACCGTACTGCTCACGCTCACCGGCGACGCCGAGATGATCTTCCTGATCTGGGTGTGCGGACTTCTCGGCGCGGTCTCCGTCCACGTGGGAGTGCGCCTGACCCCGTTCGGAAAGCCGGCCTGGCGGCTGCCCAGACACGGTGTCACGGTGCTGGCGGAGTACGACGGCTACCACGACGGGATGCACGTGTACGCCTTCACCGACCTGAGCGGCAAGAAGTACGGGTACACGCCGCCCGGTTACCGGGGCGACACCGTCGAGGTCGTCTACGACCCCCGCGACCCCTTCAGCGGCACCGAGCGGAGCATGCTCATGGGCCGCTCGACCCTGCTGATCCCGCTGATCATCTTCGGCGGCCTCGGCGGCCTGATGCTCCTGCTCGTCCTCACGATGATCCCCGCCGCCCTGTTCGGCTGATCACCCCGGCGTCACCAGCCGCGCCTCGTACGCGAACACCGCCGCCTGGGTGCGGTCCCTGAGGCCGAGCTTCACCAGGACGCGGCTCACATGCGTCTTGATCGTCGACTCGGCCACGACCAGGCGCTCGGCGATCTCCGCGTTGGACAGGCCCTGGGCGATCAGCACCAGGACCTCCGTCTCGCGTTCGGTGAGGTCGCCGTAGGCCGCCCGGGCGCCGGAGAAGGACCGCGGGGTCTCGGAGAGCTTGGAGAACTCCGTGATCAGACGGCGGGTGACCGAAGGGGCCAGCAGGGCCTCGCCGGAGGCCACCACCCTTACCCCGTCGGCGAGTTGGCGGGCCGAGGCGTCCTTCAGCAGGAAGCCCGAGGCACCGGCCCGCAGCGCCTGGTAGACGTACTCGTCCAGATCGAAGGTGGTCAGCACCAGCACCTTCGCCGCCCCGTCGGCCGCCACGATCTCCCGGGTCGCCTCGATGCCGTTCAGTTCGGGCATCCGGATGTCCATCAGGACGATGTCGGGGGCGAGTTCGCGGACCTTGGCCACGGCCTCCCTGCCGTTCACCGCCTCGCCGACGACCTCGATGTCCGGCATCGCGTTCAGCAGGACCGAGAAGCCCTCGCGCACCATCATCTGGTCGTCCGCGATCAGTACGCGGATCGTCATGCGGCACCCTCGTCCGGGGTCACGACCGGCAGGAACACGGTCACTTCGTAGCCTCCGTCGTCCGTCGGGCCGGCCGTCATCCCGCCGTTCAGCATCGTCACCCGCTCACGCATGCCGGTGATGCCGTGGCCGGCCCCGGGCGACGGCTTGACCAGGGCGGGCGCGGGGGGCGGGGTGTTCACCACGCGCAGGCCCAGGCCGCCGAGGACGTATCCGATCTCGACCTTCGCACGCGCGCCGGGCGCGTGCCGCAGGGTGTTGCTCAGCGCCTCCTGCACTATTCGGTACGCCGACAGCTCGACGCCCTGCGGCAGTTCCCGCACCGCCCCGGTCACCGTCTTGTCGACGCCGAGCCCGGCGTCGCGCACATTGGCGAGCAGGGCGTCGAGGTCGCCGAGGGTGGGCTGCGGGGCGTCGGGGGCCTCGTAGTCCTCGGCGCGTACGACGCCCAGGACGCGGCGCAGTTCGGTCAGGGCCGCGACCGCGTTCTCCCGGATGGTGGCGAAGGCGCGCTCCAGCTCCGGCGGCGGGTTCTGCACCCGGTAGGGGGCGGCCTCGGCCTGGATGGCGACGACCGACATGTGGTGGGCGACCACGTCGTGCAGCTCGCGGGCGATCGTGGTGCGCTCCTCCAGCAGGGTGCGCCGGGAGCGCTCCTGCGCGGTCTCGGTCTGCTGCGCGGTGACCTCCTGCTCGGCGTCGCGGCGGATGTGCCAGACGGCCACGCAGAGCAGCACCAGCGCGGAGACGACCAGCATGGGGCCGGTGTTGGTGCTGTAGTAGTAGTAACTCGGGCCGTAGTCGGTTGCCTCCGCCACCAGGCCGTACGCCGCCGTCAGCACCCACATCCACCCCGCCGTGCGCGGCCGGGTGCGCACGGCCACGACCGTCAGCACCGCCAGATGACTGGCGAAGGCCCCGGCCGTCCACGGCCAGTCGGCCCAGCTGCCGGCCAGCACCCCGACGACCGGGGTGGCGGCCATGGACAGCCAGAACGCCCCGACGGGCCGCACCATGGTCAGCAGCACGGGGAGCGCGCAGAGCGGACCGGCCAGCACCCACGGGCTGCCCGTGTCGATGGTGCCGAGCGGCAGGGTGAGCAGGGCCGCCGCGACGATCACGGCGTGCGGGAGCCAGGCCGCGTACTCCCGCAGCGGGCCGGGCAGCCGCCGGGTCAGCGGGCCGTCGACGCGCATCCGGGGCAGCGGACGGTAGGCGAAGGCGTCGTGGAACAGGTCCCGCCGCAGCCCGCGCAGGGCGTCCGCGGCCAGCCGGAACTCCGGGCTGTGGGTCTTGCTGGTCGTGTCGGTCACGTGCAGCACGGTAGGCGGCGGCCCGGGTCGCCGTCGTCACCTGCGAGAAGGGTCTCGCGGGGTCCGTCTCAAGTACTACGGCCGTACCCGCGCTCACCAGGCGAGCTGGGCGATCTCCTCCGCCACCACCGCGCAGGCGTCCGCCGCCGGGTCGATCAGCGGGAAGTGGCCGACGTCCTCCAGCAGCGTGAGCCCGACCACCTCGCCCGCCTTCGCCGCGGCGTCCGCGTAGGACTCGGCGACCAGCTGGGGGACATCCATGTCCGTACGGCCCTGCACGAGGGTGGTGGCGATGCCGGTGGGCAGCAGCAGCGCGGGATCGGCGTACGGCCGCCGCTCGGCGAACCCCTCGTCACCGCCGAGGAGTTGGCGGGCCGCGCCGCCGCAGACGCCGAGCTTGTCGGCGACCGCGAAGTCGGCGATGGGGGCGAGGGCCACCACACCCCGCAGGAAGGGCGGGCCCACGGTGCGCCAGGGGGCGTCGGCGGGCAGGAGGTGCCGGGCCGCCGCCCACAGCGCGAGATGGCCGCCGGCGGAGTGGCCGGTGACGACGGTACGGCGGGGGTCTGCCCCCGGGAGGGCCTCGCGGACCAGGTCCGGGAGGGCGTCCAGGGCGGCGGCCACGTCGTCGAAGGTGTCGGGCCAGCGGCCGGCCAGCTCGCTGGCGCCCTCCGCTCCCTTGCGGTACTCGACGTTGGCCACGGCGAAGCCCCGGCGGGCCAGGAAGGCGGCGAACGGCGTCATGTGGCGACGGTCGTAGGGGGCCCGCCAGGCGCCGCCGTGCAGGACGACCACCAGCGGGGCGAGGGGGCTCTCGGTGCGCGGGGCGTAGAAGTCGATCACCTGGTCGGGGTGGTCGCCGTACGCGGCGGTGGTGTCCGGGTCGACAGGCGGATGCGAGAAGGCCGACTGCTCCTCTGCGGCGGCCCGGGCTGCGGCAGCGTCGTCCGGCATGCTCCAACCTCTCAGCGGCGAAATACAGTTGGCGGACCAGGTGATGTTCTCGGCCGTTGGCGGGGACGGTATCAGGCCCGTGACGTGCGCGGACACCGGGATGTGACGCTGGGTGAGGGGTAAACGGTTCTGTCGGGGGCGGGGTGGGCGCCGCGCCGCCCCGCCCCCCGGGTCAGGCGAGCAGTTCGCCCAGCGTCCGCGCCGCCTTCTCCACGTCCGCGAACCCGACGTACAGCGGCGTGAAGCCGAAGCGCAGGACGTCCGGGGCCCGGAAGTCGCCCACCACGCCCCGCTCGATCAGGCGCTCCATCACCGTGCCCGCGTCCGCGCAGCGCAGGGCGACCTGGCTGCCGCGCTCCGCGTGGGCGGCCGGGGTCAGGGACTCCACGCGCCCCGCCGGCACGTACTGCGCCACGCACTCCAGGAAGAAGTCCGTCAGCGCCAGCGACTTGGCCCGTACCGACGCGATCGACACGTCCCGCCAGACGTCCAGTGCCGCTTCCAGGGCGAGCATGGAGAGGATGTCCGGGGTGCCGACCCGGCCGCGCAGGGCGCCCGCGGCCGGTGCGTAGTCGCCGCGCATGCCGAAGGGCTCCGCGTGGGAGTTCCAGCCCGGCAGCGGGGAGTCGAAACGGGGCTGCAGGTCACGTCGTACGTACAGGTAGGCCGGTGAACCCGGGCCGCCGTTCAGGTACTTGTACGTGCAGCCCACCGCCAGGTCGACGCCGTGGGCGTCCAGGTCCACCGGCAGCGCGCCCGCGCTGTGGCACAGGTCCCAGACCGCCACGGCGCCCGCCGCCCGTACCGCCGCCGTCAGCGACGGCAGGTCGTGCAGCCGGCCCGTGCGGTAGTCGACGTGGTTCAGCAGCACCGCCGCGGTCCGGGGACCGAGCGCCCCCGGCACCTGTGACGGCCGTACCGGGCGCAGTGTGCGGCCGGTCATCCGGGCCGCCGACTCGGCGAGGTAGCCGTCCGTGGGGAAGGTCGTGGCGTCCACGAGGATCTCGTCGCGCCCCTCCCCCGCCATCCGCACGGCCGCCACCAGCGCCTTGAAGACGTTGACGCTGGTGGAGTCGCCGACCACGATCTGCCCCGGCGCCGCCCCGACCAGCGGAGCGATCCGGTCGCCGATCCGCTCGGGCGCGGTCCACCAGCCGCTCTCCTCCCAGGACCGGATGCGCAGGGCGCCCCACTGCCGCGCGACCACGTCCGCGACCTTCTCCGGCACGTTCACCGGCAGGGCGCCCAGCGAGTTGCCGTCCAGGTAGACGGCCTCGTCGAGCGCGAACTCGGCGCGCTTGTGGGCGAGTTCGTCCGCCGCGTCCAGCTTCTCCGCCCGTGCGGACAGCTCAGACAGCTCAGACATAGGACCTCGCCGTCCACAGCTCGGGGAAGACGTTCTTGCGGGCCCGCTTTTCCAGCCAGGCCACCCCGGCCGAGCCGCCGGTGCCGGTCTTCGCGCCCATCGCGCGCCGGGTGGCGACCAGGTGGTCGTTGCGCCAGCGCCACACCAGCTCGGCGACGTCCGTCAACGCCTCGCCCAGCCGGGCGACTTCGTCACCGGCGTCGCCGGAGTAGACGGCGGTCCAGGCGGCCTCGACCGCTTCGGAGGGCTCGTAGCGCTGGGAGACGTCGCGCTTCAGCACCTCCTCGGGGATGGCGTGCCCGCGCCGCGCCAGCAGCCGCAGCACCTCGTCGTACAGGCTCGGCTCGTGCAGCGCCTTCTCCAGTTCCGCGTGGACGCGGGGCGCGCCGCGGTGCGGGACGAGCATGGACGCGGACTTGTCGCCGAGCAGGAATTCCATCCGGCGGTACATGGCCGACTGGAAGCCGGAACCCTCGCCGAGGGCAGAGCGGTAGGAGTTGAACTGGGCCGGGGTGAGCTGGCCCAGCGGCTTCCAGGAGGCGTTGAGCGCCTCCAGCTCCCGCACCGAGCGCTTCAGCGCGTCGATCGCGACCGCCACCCGGTCCTCGCGCAGGGCGTGCGCGGCGGTCTCCCACTCATGGACCACGACGGTGAACCACAGCTCCATGACCTGGGTGGTGACCAGGAAGACCATCTCTCCGGGATCGTCGGAGAGGGTGTGCTGGAGGTGGGTGAGCACATCCGCCTTGACGTAGTCCTCGTACGGCGTCGTGCCGGCGAAGTCGAGATGCGGGGTCTCGGGCTCGTGGGTTTCGTGAGCCTCTTGGGACATCGCTGTCTCCTGTGGTAACTCCGGGTAGCGGTCCGCCCCTGCCGTTACCGACACGGGGGCCCCGGTCCCCACCCGAATCCTCCGGTGTGTCCCCCGGAAAGTGCAAGGCCCGACTGGATCACAGCCGGACCCGCACTCGAGGCGCCGTCCCGCCGACGGGCTAGCCCAGTGTCTGGGCGGCCGCCGGCGAGGAGTCCTTCAGGAACTGCGTGCAGCGCTCGTACTCCTCCTGCTCGCCGATGGAACCGGCGGCCCGGGCGAGGGCGTGCAGGGCGCGCAGGAAGCCGCGGTTCGGCTCGTGCTCCCACGGCACCGGGCCGTGGCCCTTCCAGCCGCTGCGGCGCAGGGCGTCCAGACCGCGGTGGTAGCCCGTACGGGCGTAGGCGTACGACTCCACGACGCTGCCCCGCTCGAACGCCTCGTCGGCCAGCTGGGCCCAGGCCAGGCAGGACGTCGGGTACTGCGCGGCGACGTCCGCGGGGGCCGTGCCGGACGCGAGGAGCTCACGGGGCTCCGGGTCGTCGGGGAGGTGGGTCGGGGGCGGGCCCCCGAGGAGGTTCTCGTGAATCGTCATGGGCTCCAGTCTGAGGCATCCGCTAGGGGATGCGTCCCTTGGCCCGTTCCCCTTCCAGGGGCGGCGCGGTGATCGAGCCATGGGTGAGGCACTCCGGCCGCCGGCAGTCCGGCGGCAGCCGTCGTACGGTCGCGAAGGCCACGGCGGAGCCCACCACCATCACCCCGGCGCACAGCAGCATGGCCCGGCCGAAGGAGTCGTCGAAGGCGTCCGGGGAGCGGTAGGCGTCCTCCCCCATCCCGGTCAGCAACGGCAGCGCGGCCACCGCCACCAGACCGGCGGCGCGGGCGGCCGCGTTGTTGATGCCGCTGGCCAGGCCCGCCCGCGTGACATCCACGGAGGCGAGGACGGTGGAGGTGAGCGGGGCGACCAGGGTGACCAGGCCGGCCCCGAAGACGAGGACGGCGGGCAGCACGTCGGCCGCGTACGAGGCGTCCGGCCCGACCCGCAGCATCAGCAGCAGCCCGGCCGCGCACACCAGCGGCCCGGCGGTGAGCGGGATCCGCGGGCCGATCCGGTCGGCCAGCTCGCCGGACCGGGCGGAGAGCAGCAGCATCAGGACCGTCGTCGGCAGCAGGGCCGTACCCGCGGCGAGCGCCGAGTAGCCCGAGACGACCTGGAGCTGGAGCGCGGCGAGGAAGAAGAACCCGCCGAGGGCCGCGTACACGCACAGGGTGACCAGGTTGACGGCGGTGAACTGGCGGGAGGCGAAGATGCCGAGCGGCATCATCGGGTCGGGGCGCCGCTTCTCGACCTGGACGAAGGCGATCCCGAGGGCGACGCCCAGGGCCGCGCTGATCCAGTCCGACTCGATCAGCGCGTACGTCACCAGCGCGAGCGCCAGCGCGCCGAGGGCGGCACCGAGCACGTCGAAGCGGCCGTGTTTGCTGCCGTCGCCCGATTCCGGCACATGGCGCAGGGCGACCGGCACGCACAGCAGGGCCAGCGGCACGTTGAGCAGGAACACCCACCGCCAGCCGGGTCCGTCCACCAGCCAACCGCCGAGGAACGGCCCCACGGCCGCCCCGATGCCGCCGAACCCGGACCACAGGCCCACCGCCCGGCCCCGGTCGTCGGGGTGGAAGGAGGCCTGGATGAGGGCGAGGGAGCCGGGCGTGAGCAGCGCCCCGCCGATGCCCTGGAGGGCGCGGGCGGCGATCAGGATCTCGGCGTTCGGGGCGAGCCCGCACAGCAGGGAGGCGACCGCGAACCAGATCACGCCGATGACGAAGATCCGGCGGCGGCCGTAGCGGTCGCCCAGGGAGCCACCGAGCAGGATCAGCCCGGCCAGGGCGAGCATGTACGCGTTGACCGTCCACTGCAGGGCGGAGAGGTTCGCGTCCAGGTCCTCGCCGATCCGCGGGAGGGCGACGTTGACCACCGTCGAGTCCAGCAGGGCCATGCTGGATCCGAGCACGGTGGTGAGCAGGATCCACTTGCCCTGCGCGGAGGCGATCCGGACGTCACGCATGCCCCCAGGTATACAGCGAGCCCGGCGCCGTAGGCAGGCGCCGGGCTCAGCAGTGCACTCAGGAACTACTTGATCTTGGTGCCCGTGGAGCGCAGGTTCCCGCAGGCCTCGACGACGCGCGCGGCCATGCCCGCCTCGGCCAGCTTGCCCCAGGTCCGCGGGTCGTAGGTCTTCTTGTTGCCGACCTCGCCGTCGACCTTCAGGACGCCGTCGTAGTTCTGGAACATGTGGGCGGCGACCGGACGCGTGAAGGCGTACTGGGTGTCGGTGTCGAGGTTCATCTTCACGACGCCGTTCTCCAGCGCGGTGGCGATCTCCTCCGCGGTGGAGCCGGAACCGCCGTGGAAGACGAAGTCGAACGGGCTGGACTTGCCGTACTTCTCGCCCACGCCCTGCTGGAGGTCCTTCAGCAGCTCGGGGCGGAGGACGACGTTGCCCGGCTTGTAGACGCCGTGCACGTTGCCGAAGGAGGCGGCCAGCAGGTAGCGGCCCTTCTCACCCAGGCCGAGGGCCTCGGCGGTGCGCAGGGCGTCGTCGACGGTGGTGTACAGCTCGTCGTTGATCTCGTGGGTGACGCCGTCCTCCTCGCCGCCGGTCGGGGTGATCTCGACCTCGAGGATGATCTTCGCGGCGGCGGCGCGGGGCAGCAGCTCCTGGGCAATGGCCAGGTTGTCGGCCAGGGTCTCGGCGGAGCCGTCCCACATGTGCGACTGGAACAGCGGGTTGCGGCCGGCCTTCACGCGCTCCTCGGAGACCGCGAGCAGCGGGCGTACGTAGCCGTCCAGCTTGTCCTTCGGGCAGTGGTCGGTGTGCAGCGCGATGTTGACGTCGTACTTGGCGGCGACGATGTGCGCGAACTCGGCCAGGGCGACGGCGCCGGTGACCATGTCCTTGCTGTGCTGGCCGCCGAGGAACTCCGCGCCACCGGTGGAGATCTGGACGATGCCGTCGCTCTCGGCCTCCGCGAAGCCGCGCAGCGCAGCGTGCAGGGTCTGGGAGGAGGTCACGTTGATGGCCGGGTAGGCGAACTTGCCTGCCTTCGCCCGGTCGAGCATCTCGTTGTAGACCTCGGGGGTTGCGATGGGCATGTGTCCGCTCCTTGTGATGTGCGGGTTGCGTTCTGCGTGCTGACGGCCCTGACCTAGACCTGGGGAGGCGACATCGTCGTCGTCGCGCCCATCCTTCCAGACGAACCGGGATGCTCCGAGAGCCGTCTCAGTCCAGGCCCAGCTCGTCCTTGGAGTAGGCGAAAAGGTACGGCACCCCGGCGCCCTCCTCGATCTTCTCGGCGGCCCCGGTCGCCCGGTCGACGATCGTGGCGACGGCGACGACCTCGGCGCCGGCCTCGCGCACGGCCTCCACGGCGGTCAGCGGGGAGCCGCCGGTGGTGGAGGTGTCCTCGACGACGAGCACCCGGCGGCCCGCGATGTCCGGACCCTCGACGCGGCGCTGGAGCCCGTGCGCCTTGGCGGCCTTGCGGACGACGAAGGCGTCCAGCTTGCGGCCGCGGGCCGCGGCGGCGTGCAGCATCGCCGCGGCGACCGGGTCGGCGCCCATGGTCAGGCCGCCGACCGCGTCGAAGTCCAGGCCGTCGGTGAGGTCAAGGAGCACCTGGCCGACCAGCGGGGCGGCCTCCCCGTCGAGGGTGATGCGGCGCAGGTCGACGTAGTAGTCGGCCTCCAGCCCCGAGGAGAGGGTCACCTTGCCGTGCACCACGGCCTTGTCCTTGATCTGTTGCAGCAGTGCGCCACGTGCGTCCGTCATGCCGAACAGCTTATTCGGCGTGGAGGCGGGTCCAGCTCCAGGTGGTCGTGGCCTCCAGCGGCTCCAGCGGGGTGACCAGGCGGGGGAGGGTGTTCAGTCCGTTCGGCGGACCGGTCTGCGGCTCCACGCAGACGGCGGCCTCCTGCTCGTCGTAGACGACGACCCATTTCTCGCGGCTGGTCACCCTCAGCGCGAGCCGGCCCGGCCAGGTGAGGGTGACGTCCACGCCGTCCGGCATGCCGAAGCAGTCGTCCCACGGGCCCGGCTTCGGGTCGATGCGGTGACCGGTGGGCAGGTGGTCCTCGCCGCGCTCCTCCTGCCAGGCGGGGGCGAAGTCGAGGGTGGCGTCCGCGCCGCCGAGGGTGCGGTTGAACCACGGGTGCCAGCCGATCTGGGCCGGGAAGGAGTCCTCGTACGTCTCCACCGACATGGTGAGCGTCAACGAGCTCTCGGTCAGGCTCACCACCTGGGTGACCCGTCCGCTGTGCGGCCACGGGTCCACCAGGTCGTACGTCATCACCGCCTCGTCCGGTGTCCGGCGGGCGGTGCGCCAGGCGCCGTCGCGGGCCGTGCCGTGGATGGCGTGGGGCGGGGAGTTCAGGGGCATCTGGACGACGTCGGCGCCGTCCCGGAAGCGGCCGTCCCTGATGCGGCCGCACCACGGGACCATAGGGAAGCACCCGAACCGGTCGCCCTGGCGCAGGAGTTCGGTTCCGCCGACACGGAGTCCTCCGATCCGGCCACCCTTGCCCGGTTGTACGGTCACCTCCGCGTCGCCCGCGGTCAGCGTGATCTCTGCATCACTCACGGGACGACCCTACTGGGCCGTTCAAGAGGGCCTACGCGCCACGTCGACCCTACGGGCGTCTCCTGATGACCCGGCTGACGCCAATCACGGAGGCAGGGCGAGGGCGGCCACGGGGGTCGCCCAGGGGAGCGCTGAGACGGCGGCGATGAATTGGGGCGCGGGGGCGGCGTCTCCGCAGCGCGCGACTCACGGCGATCGCGGAGGCCACGGCGAGCACCGCCTCAGGAGGCGCCCAGCGGAGCGCGGGGACGGGGGCGTAGTAGCCGCGTCGGTCCTACCGGCGTCGCCTCAGGGCCCGGCTGACGACGATCGCGGAGGCCACGGCGAGGGCCGCCGCGGGGGCCGCCCAGCGGAGCGCGGAGACGGGGGCGGTGGAGTGGGGGGCCGGGACGGGGGCGTAGCGGCCGCGGGGCGGGGCGTGGTCGACCTCTTCGGCGCTGCGGCCGATCATGGTGCGGCGCGCGTGCGCGGCTTCGGGGGCGGCCTGCGGAGCCTCCTCGCCGTCCGGGGATGGGGGCGGGCCCGGCGGAGTCTCTACGACATCCGCGGGCTCGGGGGCCTCGGGCGCCGGGGTCTCCGGCTCGGGAGTAGCGGGCTTCGCGGTCTCAGCCGCCGGGGCTTCCGGCTCTGCCGCCGCGGTGTCAGGTGCCGGGGTCTCAGGTGCCGGAGCCTTCGACTCGGGGGTAGCAGGCTTTGTGTTCTCGGGCGCCGCAGGCTCCCGCTCGGAAGTGGCGGACTTCGCGGTCTCGGCCGCCGGAGCCTCCGACTCGGAGGCAGCAGGCCCCGCGGTCTCAGCTCCGGCGGTCTCCGGCTCGGGCGCCGCGGTCTTGGGCGCCGCGGTCTTGGGCGCCGCGGTCTCCGGCTCGGAGGTAGCAGGCCCCGCAGTCTCGGGCGCCGCCGTCTCCGGCTCGGGCGCCGCGGGCTCCCGGTCGGGACGTGTAAGGGCCGCGTCCGGCTGGGGCTCTGTTGACGGGAGGTTTTCCGCGAAGCGGGTCAGTAGTCTCGTCATCGCCGAGTCGACCTGGTCCGGCGGGAGTTGGGCGATGCGGCCGTCCGCCGTCGCCGTGGCGTCGAAGGTCAGCGTCGAGCCGTCCTCCGCCTCACTCACGCGCAGCGTCAGGGACAGCTTCACCGAACCCGTCCCCCGCGCCTCGGTCGCGTCACCCTCCACCGCGTACGTGCCGTCCTCCCGCGGTGCCAGCCGCAGGACGCCGCGGTACGTGATCGTGTGGCCGCCCACCCGTACCTTCAGGCGTCCGCTCATCGGGGTCCGCGCGCCCGCGTCCTGCTGGAGCCCGGGAAGCGCCCGGGCAACCCGCGCGGGGTCGGACAGCGCCTCCCGCAAGCGAGCCGTGGATACCGGAACGAACACGTCAAGCTCCATGTCAGCGGAGCCTACCCAGGGAAGGTGCCGTCGCACCCCTCGTCGCCGCAATCAGTAGCGCGGATGCACCAGCGTGGACGCCGGCAGCCCCCGTACCCGAGAGACCCCCGCCGCCTTTGCGTCCTCCCGCAGACGGGCCTCGGTCAGGGTGCGCAGGCGCGGCCCCTCCGGGGGCAGACCCAGGACCGGGGCGGAACCCCGCGCCGCCAGGACGAAGCCCCAGTCGTGCGGTGCGTCCGCCCGCCTGGCGGAGCGGTCCGGACCCGCCGCGAAGCCGTGGTCCCGCCCCGCCACGCAGTACGGCGCCGTCCGCAGGCCCGCCGCCCGCAGCGTCGCCTCGACCGTCCAGAAGACCCCGGGCCGGGACACCGCCGGGCCCGTGTGCACCACCAGGCGTCCGTCGTCGGCCAGCACCCGCCTGACCAGGCCGTAGAACTCCTGCGAGTACAGCTTGGTGCTCGCCGTGATGCCCGGGTCGGGGAGGTCGGAGACGACGACGTCGTAGCGGACGGTGGGCGTTCCCCGCAGATGGCGGAAGGCGTCCGCCGTGACGACCCGCACCCGGGGGTCGGCGTGGACATGGCCGTTGAGGCGGCTGAGGGCCGGGTCCTCGCGGGCCAGCCGGACCACCTCGGCGTCCAGTTCCACGATGTCCACCCGGCGCACCCCGCGCTGCCGCAGCACTTCTCGCGCCGCCAGCCCGTCACCGCCGCCCAGGATCAGCACCCGCTCGTGCGGACCGTTCATCGCCGGGTGGACCAGGGCCTCGTGGTAGCGGTGCTCGTCGCGTCCGCTGACCCGGAGGCGGCCGTCGAGGTAGAGGTCGACCGGGTCGCCGTGGGTGCCGCCGGTGAGGACCACCTCCTGGACGTCGGTCTGGACCGCCACGCGGACGTCGGCGCCGTACACCGCGTGCCGGGCGGCCCGCTCGAAGTCGTCGACATGGGCGGCGGCCGCGGCCAGGATGCCGAGGGCCACGAGATTGCCGGCGAGCAGCAGCAGCCGGGCGCGCCGGGTCAGGTCACCGCGGAACAGGCCGAGCACCAGGGCACCGCCGGCCAGCGCGTTGACCGCGCCGGTGATCAGGGCGCCGGTCAACTGGCCCAGCAGGGGCAGCAGGAGGAACGGAAAGGCGAGGCCCCCGACGAGCGCGCCGACGTAGTCCGCGGCGAACAGGTCGGCCACCGCGCCGCCCGCGTCCTGCCGCCGGATGCGCTGGATCAGCTCCATCAGCAACGGCACTTCGGCGCCGATCAGCAGGCCGATGGCGAGGGAGAAGGCGACCAGCAGCACCCGGGGCCCCTCGCCCCAAGGGCCGCCCCAGTCGCCGGTCCAGGCGAACACGCCGTACAGCGCCGGCGCGCTGCACCCGCCGACCAGGGCGAGGACCGTCTCGATCGCGCCGAACCCGGCGGCGGCGTGCCAACGCAGGCGTTTGGCGACGAGCGAGCCGAGGCCCATGGCGAAGACCATGACGGACAACACCACGGAGGCCTGGGTGACCGAGTCGCCGATCAAGTAGGAGGCGAGGGCGACCAGTTCGAGTTCGTACACCAGTCCGCAGGCGGCGCAGACGAAGACGCACGCGAGGACCAGGAACCGGCCCGTCGCCGGCCGGACGGGCAGCCGCGCCGGGTCGCCCCAGGGTGCCGGGGCGGCGGGCGGGGCGGGCGCGTGCGGTTCGATCACGCTGCGACGTTACGTCACGGGCGCGTCACGCTTTGTCACCCACACGTGTGGAACTGCCGTCTCAAACCCCCGATGCGCTCAGGGCGCTTGCCGGAACCCGGACCCCGACCCGGCTCCGGGTCGCCACCAACTGGCCGTCCTGCGGGTAGGCATGCCAGGTCCGCCAGTGCACCTGGCCCTCGCGCCAGTGCGCCAGCATCGCGGTGAACGCGTGCGGGCTGCCGGGGAAGACGCCGGCCAGACCATGCGGATGGTCGGCGACCAGCGCGAGCAACTCCTGGGCGCGCCCGGCGAACTGACCCGGCGCCAGCACCTCGACGCGGGCGGCGAACTCGTACTCCCAGTCGCCGACGCGCTTGGCGACGCCCAGCGGGAGGGGCGTGCTGCTGCCCGGGATGCACGCCACCGTCTCCGAGGAGTTGCCCCGCTCCTCCTCCAGGATGACCTGGTGGGACGCGCCGAGGAGTCTCAACTGGAGCTTCGCCGAGCACAGTTCGAGGTCGAGGGTGGCCAGTGCGGGGAGCGGCTCACGCCCCAGGGCCCAGGCGAGGTCGGCCGCGCGCGTGTCGGTGTAGGCGGTGTTCAGGGTCGTGAGCATGGATCGGCTCCGCTAGCGAGCAAAGAAAAGGGGAGGTGTGGTCCGGCGCATCCCGGTCGGCACCGGGAGATCGGCCCGGTCAGCCCGGTCGGCGAGTCAGGGGGGTGGCCGCGGGGCGTACGAGGGCTGCGTTGGTGATTTAGAGGGAATCATGAACGGCGGCGCCACCACAGCGTTTTTACCCAACTTCGTAGGGTTTCCATCCCTCAGGGGGCTGCACAGCGCAACTGTTCAACCCCCGCGTGCGCCGTGTCGGCTGGGTCGTA
This sequence comes from Streptomyces sp. NPDC002779, assembly GCF_042888685.1. NCBI lineage: Bacteria > Bacillati > Actinomycetota > Actinomycetes > Kitasatosporales > Streptomycetaceae > Streptomyces > Streptomyces sp. NPDC002779. The sequence continues at coordinate 448,769 of NZ_JBIAQC010000003.1, read as the reverse complement.
CGCCGGAGCACGGCCCCAGCCGCGCCCACGACGGCGGGACCCGCCCTCGTGGGCGGGCCCCGCCGGTCCGGATGCGGTTCCCCCTGCCGGAGCTCAGCTGCCCCGTGTCAGCTGCCTCCCCCGCATCCGCCCCCGCCGCCCCCACCGCAGGACGACGATCCGCCCCCGCACGACGAGCCGCCGCTGTCCCCGCCCCCGGCCCACCAGCCGCCGCTGCCGCCGTCGGTGCCGTCGTGACGGCGGGACGAGCGCCGGCTGCCGTGGGCCATCTGCCGGTTACCGGCACCCACGATCGCCAGCATGATCAGACCCGCGAACAGAACCACCAGGATGATGCCGATAGCCATGGGCATGACGTCACCCTCCTCCCGTTTGGCGCAGCTCCCCCGAAGCGGCCCCCCGTGGGCGCCTCGCCAGCTGCGTGACCGGGAAATGCCCCTCCCGCTCGCGGCCCAAAGCAGAGTTGAGGAACTCCAGAGCTTCGGCGCAGGATGACCGCCATGACCTCACGCGCGCGTCCCCTTCTCAACCGCAGCCTCGCCGAGTTCGGAACGACGATCTTCGCCGAGATGTCGGCGCTGGCCCTGACCACCGGAGCCATCAACCTGGGCCAGGGATTCCCCGACACCGACGGTCCCGAGGAAATCCGGGAGGCGGCGGTGCGCGCGCTGCGCGACGGACGCGGCAACCAGTACCCGCCGGGCCCCGGCGTGCCCGAGCTGCGCACCGCGGTCGCCGCGCACCAGGAGCGCCGGTACGGCCTGTCCTACGACCCGGACACCGAGGTCCTGGTGACGGCGGGGGCGACGGAGGCGATCGCCGCGTCCTTGCTGGCGCTGCTGGAGCCGGGCGACGAGGTGGTGGCGCTGGAGCCGTACTACGACTCCTACGCGGCCTGTATCGCGATGGCGGGTGGCCGCCGGGTCCCGGTCACCCTGCGCCCGGACCAGGGACGCTTCCGTCTCGACCTCGACGAGCTGCGCGCCGCGGTCACCGACCGCACCCGGCTGCTGCTGATCAACACCCCGCACAACCCCACCGGCACGGTCCTCAGCCGTGAGGAGCTGGCCGCGGTGGCGGAGCTGGCCGTGGCGCGGGACCTGCTGGTGGTGACGGACGAGGTGTACGAGCACCTGGTCTTCGACGGCGCCGAGCACCTGCCGCTGGCCGGCTTCCCCGGGATGCGGGAGCGGACGGTCACCATCGGCTCCGCGGGCAAGAGCTTCTCGTTCACCGGCTGGAAGGTCGGCTGGGTGACCGCGGCTCCCGGGCTGGTGGCGGCCGTACGTTCGGCGAAGCAGTACCTGACGTACGTGGCCTCCGGGCCCTTCCAGTACGCCGTCGCCGAGGCGCTCGCGCTGCCCGACTCCTTCCTCGCCGGGTTCCGCGCGGACATGCAGGCCAAGCGGGACCTGCTCGCGGCGGGCCTGCGGGACGCGGGCTTCGGGGTGTTCACCCCGTCGGGCACCTACTTCATCACCACCGACATCCGCCCGCTCGGCGAGTCGGACGGCTTCGCCTTCTGCCGCGCCCTGCCCGAGCGCGCCGGGGTCGTCGCCATCCCCAACGCCGTCTTCTACGACCACCGGGACGAGGGCGCGCCCTTCGTCCGGTTCGCCTTCTGCAAGCGGACCGAGGTGCTGGCGGAGGCCGCGCGGCGCCTGAAGCACCTGGCCGGCTGACACCGGTCGACCGGTTGACCGGCGCGTACGGCAAGAGCCCGCCCCGGGCACGCGACCGAGTCGGTCGGTGCCCCGGACGGGCTCCCGTGGGTCCGGGCCGGTTACTCCTCGTCGCCCTCGGGCTTCTCGGTGTCGTTGACCTCCTGCTCCAGGCCGAGCTGCTCCACCAGCCACTTGTCGAACTCGATGGCGGCGCGCACCCAGCTGACCGTGGAGGAGACGAAGTGCTCCAGGCTGACGCCGGTGCCGATCAGCATCTGCGCCTCGCCGATCAGGCGGACGGTGCCGTCGTCGTGGGTGTGGGTGTACAGCTTGGGCCACAGGGTGCGCCGGTTCCAGTCGTCGATGGACTCCAGCAGCTGCGGCTTCTCGTCGATCTGGTGGGGGCGGTCGTAGAACGTCCGCACCGAGAAGATCTGCTGCTCACCCTCGCCGCGGAACATGAAATACGTACGGAACTGCTCCCACGGCGCCGCGAGGTCACCCTCGTCGTCGACGACGTACTTGAGCTCCATCTGGTCGAGGAGCTGCTTCACGAGGTCCTGATCCGGGACGACGGGGCCCGCCGGACCTTGGGGCTGCGGCTCGGGCTGGCCCCCGAAGTTCGGAATCGAGGACGGGTCGATGGTCACCGTGTATTTCCCTTCGTACGGATCCCGCCATCCTCTCCCATGCGGGGAGGGGGGTGGCAAGCCCCGCCCCGCATGGTTCACCTGCGGTTGGCGGATTTCAGCTCAGAGCGTTTTTCCGGTCGCCGGTCCTACGATCAGACCGTCGCCGAAGGTGTCCACGCGGACCGTGTCGCCGTCCTTGATCTCGCCGGCCAGGATCTCCTTGGCGAGGCGGTCGCCGATGGCCGTCTGGATCAGGCGGCGCAGCGGCCGGGCGCCGTAGGCGGGGTCGTTGCCCTCGTCGGCGAGCCAGGTCAGGGCCTCGTCGGTGATCTCCAGGGTGAGGCGGCGCTCGGCGAGCCGCTTGGCCAGGCGGTCGATCTGGAGGCGGGCGATCCGGCGCAGCTCGTCCTTGCCGAGCGCCGAGAAGACGACCAGGTCGTCCAGGCGGTTGAGGAACTCCGGCTTGAAGGCGGTCCGCACCACCTCCAGGACCTGTTCCTTCTTCTCCAGCTCGGTGCTGATCGGGTCGACCAGGAACTGGCTGCCGAGGTTCGAGGTCAGCACGAGGATGGTGTTGCGGAAGTCGACCGTGCGGCCCTGTCCGTCGGTGAGCCGTCCGTCGTCCAGCACCTGGAGCAGGATGTCGAAGACCTCGGGGTGCGCCTTCTCCACCTCGTCCAGCAGCACCACGGAGTACGGCCGCCTGCGCACCGCCTCCGTCAGCTGGCCGCCCTCCTCGTACCCGACGTAACCGGGAGGCGCGCCCACCAGCCGGGACACGCTGTGCTTCTCGCCGTACTCCGACATGTCGATGCGGACCATGGCCCGCTCGTCGTCGAAGAGGAAGTCGGCCAGCGCCTTGGCCAGCTCGGTCTTGCCGACGCCGGTGGGGCCGAGGAAGAGGAAGGAGCCGGTGGGCCGGTCGGGGTCGGCGATGCCCGCGCGGGTGCGCCGTACGGCGTCGGACACGGCCTGGACCGCCTCCGTCTGGCCGATGAGCCTGCGGCCCAGCTCCTCCTCCATGCGCAGCAGTTTCTGGGTCTCGCCCTCCAGCAGGCGTCCCGCCGGGATGCCGGTCCAGGCGGCCACGGTGTCGGCGATGTCGTCCGGCCCGACCTCCTCCTTGACCATGGTGTCCTTGGCGGCCTCCTCCTCGGCCTCGGAGGCTGCCTCCAGGTCCCGCTCCAGGGTCGGGATCTCGCCGTAGAGCAGCTTGGAGGCGGTGTCGAAGTCGCCGTCGCGCTGGGCCCGTTCGGCTTGGCCGCGCAGTTCGTCGAGCTTCTCCTTCAGCTCACCGACCCGGTTGAGGGACTGCTTCTCCTTCTCCCAGCGGGCGGTCAGGCCGCGCAGCTCCTCCTCCTTGTCGGCGAGGTCACGGCGCAGCCGCTCCAGGCGCTCCCGGGAGGCGGGGTCGGTCTCCTTGCTCAGCGCCAGCTCCTCCATCTTCAACCGGTCGACGGCGCGCTGGAGTTCGTCGATCTCGACGGGCGAGGAGTCGATCTCCATCCGGAGGCGGGAGGCCGCCTCGTCGACCAGGTCGATGGCCTTGTCGGGGAGAAAGCGGGAGGTGATGTAGCGGTCGGAGAGGGTGGCGGCGGCGACCAGCGCGCTGTCGGCGATCACGACTTTGTGGTGGGCCTCGTAGCGGCCCTTGAGTCCGCGCAGGATGGCGATCGTGTCCTCGACCGTCGGCTCGGCGACCAGCACCTGCTGGAAGCGGCGCTCCAGCGCGGGGTCCTTCTCGATCCGCTCGCGGTACTCGTCGAGGGTGGTGGCGCCGACCATGCGCAGCTCACCGCGGGCGAGCATGGGCTTGAGCATGTTCCCGGCGTCCATGGCGGAGTCGCCGCCGGCGCCGGCGCCCACGACGGTGTGCAGCTCGTCGATGAACGTGATGATCTGACCGTCGGAGTCCTTGATCTCCGCGAGCACGGTCTTCAGCCGCTCCTCGAACTCGCCCCGGTACTTGGCCCCGGCGACCATCGCGCCGAGGTCCAGCGCCACCAGCCGCTTGTCCTTCAGCGACTCGGGCACGTCCCCCTTCACGATCCGCTGGGCGAGGCCCTCCACGACGGCGGTCTTGCCGACGCCGGGCTCGCCGATGAGGACGGGGTTGTTCTTGGTACGGCGGGACAGCACCTGGACGACCCGGCGGATCTCCTGGTCCCGGCCGATGACGGGGTCGAGCTTGCCCTCCCGTGCGGCGGCCGTGAGGTCGGTACCGAACTTCTCCAGGGCCTTGTACTGGCCCTCCGGATCGGCTGTGGTCACCCGGCGTCCTCCCCTTGCCTTCCGAAACGCCTCCAGCAGCTTCTTCGCGGTGGCGCCCTGCTGGGAGAGTACGTCGGCGGCCGGGCCGCCCTTCGCCGCGATACCGATGAGCAGGTGCTCGGTGGAGAGGTACTCGTCCCCCAGCTCCTGGGCCTTGGCCTGCGCCTCGGCGATCGCCGCGAGCAGCTCCCGGTTGGGCTGCGGGGGCGCCACGGTGGAGCCGGTGACGCTGGGCAGGCCGGCGAGCACCCTCTCGGCCCCGGCGCGCACGGCCGCCTGGTCGGCCTCCACGGCGGTCAGCAGGTCGGTGATGTTCGCGGTGTCCTGCCCGCGGCCTTGCCCCTGCAGCAGAGCCAGGAGCAGATGGGCGGGTGTGAGGTCGGGGTGGCCCTCCGTCACGGCCCGGTTGCCGGCCGCGTTGATGGCGTCCCGGCTCCTGTTGGTCAGCTCTGCGTCCACAGTCGACTTCTCCTCCTGTCGAGAGCCCTTATCCACGCTGACTCAGCCAACGTACACAAAGTTGAGTCTATTCCACTCAAGGTGGGACCCGAATAGTGCCGGGAGGTTCCGGCGGCTAAGTTCCGGCGGCATGAGCTATTCCGTGGACCCGGGTGCCCCCGACGAGCCGTATCTCAGCTTCTGGCGGGAGCGGCACCTGTGCACGCTGACGACGCCGCGCCCGGACGGCAGCCCGCATGTGGTGCCGGTCGGGGTGACGTACGACCCGGAGGCGGGTCTGGCCCGGGTGATCACGAACAGGACGAGCGCCAAGGTGGCCCATGTGCTGGCCGCCGGGCCCGCCGGGGCGCGGGTCGCGGTGTGCCAGGTGGCCGGGCGGCGGTGGGCGACGCTGGAGGGGCGGGCGCGGGTGCGCACCGAGCCGGAGCGGATCGCGGAGGCCGAGCGGCGCTACGCCGAGCGCTACCAGCGGACGCCGGCGCCGAATCCGGCGCGCGTGGTGATCGAGATCGAACTGGAGCGGGCCATGGGGCGCGGCTGACCGGGCGCGACGGACGGTTTTCGGCCAGCACGGGATCAGGCGGATAACCAGACATGTCCCGCAAAACTGCAGCGGCGTCACCGTGTTCAGGTCACGGTGACGCCGCTGCGGGGGGAAGCACCTGAGCGATCTGTTACGACGGGGGAATCGCGTCAGGCACTGCGGGGGGTGGCTGAGATGGTCCGGTCCACCGGGACCTCCGGGTCCACCAGTTGCTCGTGGTCCCGCTGGTCCAGGTTCACAAAGATCATTCCGTATCGGATGGCACAGCGCACCGGCTGCGGCGCCCCCCGGGGCCGTCGCAGACACCGGTAGGCACGCAGGTCCTCGTCCTCGTCCCGGGTGACGACGACCGGTTCTCCGAAGACAGTCACCATCAGCGAGTCACCAGGGTGGGGGATGGCGGTGACCAGATCGATGAAGTGCCAGCCGGAGCGGTAGGCGGTGGCCATCTCGCGACGGAAGGAGCGGTCGTCGGGTGGGGTCGTCACGTCAGCTCCACGCGCTGTCATCCGTGTGGACAGGAGTATCGCCCCCAGCCGCGCCGGCGGCCGGACTCGACCAGGCACTGTCACCGTTCACACCCGAGAGCCCACTCAGCGATCCGAAGGCCACAACGGCGGAGAAGGCGGCGACAAGTACCGAGCGAAGCATTCTCTTACGCATAGTCGGCTTCGTCCTCACTTGAAGGTCCCCTCTTCCCCCGTCGGATAAGACGATGGCTCATTCGGGCACGTCATGGCCACACGATCGGTGCATCATGTTCCTGCATGTTCAGGACCCTGGGGGGTGGAGATTTAGCAATGAATCGGACTAAAGCGACGCATCCCCACGCTGTGACGGAGCTGTGCGAGGAAGGCGGTCGTCTTTACGCGAACGCGTTGCGCATGGGACGTATCGCCCGCTCGGACACGGAATCCGCCCCGTGCCTGATGGAGTTCGCCCTGCTCCACCCCGACCCCGACGACGCGAGCTGGCTGCGCCCGGTGCCGCCCGCGGTCGCCCTGGCACAGCGGCTCAATCCCATAGAGCGGGAGATCACCGAGCACCGCCGGCTCTCGATCGAACTGGCCAACGCTTTCGAGCCGTTCATGGCCCTCAGCGCCCAGGGCGCGGCGTCCACCCACTCCATCACCGTATTGGAAGGCCTCGACCGCATCAACGCGGCGCTCGACCTGGCCATCGCCCAGTGCCAGAACGAGATGCTCACCGTCCAGCCCAGCCACCGGCACCCCGAGCGCCGGCTCGTCGAGGCGCTGGAGCGGGACAAGCTGCTGATCGAACGCGGGGTACGGATCCGCACCCTCTACCAGCACACCGCCCGCTACAGCCCCGAACGGCTCGCCTGGGTCGACCACTTCGCCGACGGCAAGGCGGAGTACCGCACCATCGACGAACTGGTCGAGCGGCTCATCATCTGCGACGAGGCGGTCGCCTTCATCCCCATCCGGGACGACCGGCAGGTCGCCCTGGAACTGCGCCACCCCGGCCTCGTGGGCTACCTCATCAAGGTGTTCGAGTTCATGTGGAGCCGCGCGGTCCCGCTGAGCGCCGGCGCCCCCTACGAGGCCGACCCGGACGGCATCACCGACATCCAGCACTCCATCGCCAAGCTGCTCGTGGAGGGCCATGTCGACGAGGCCATCGCCCGGCGCCTGGGCATGAACGTCCGCACCTGCCGGGCCCACATAGCCAAGCTCGCCAACGCCCTCGGCAGCGGCAGCCGGGCCCAGCTCGGCTACCTCATCGCACAGTCCGGGATCCTGGACCGCGAGCAGTGAACGGCACCGGGCACCCCGAACACGGCGTGGACGAGCTGTGCGCGCCCGGCGCACGCCTGTACGAGTACGCCCTGCGGCACGGCCCGATAGGCGCTCAGGAGGCCGCCCAGGCCCCTTGCCTGGTCGATGCGGGGCTGCTCCAGCCGACCGTGGGGGACATCGGCCTGCTGGAGCCGGTCGCCCCGGCCACCGCCCTGCACCGGCTGCTGCGCGCCTCCGCGGAACGCGTCGCCGAGGAGCGCCGGCGCGAACTGGCCCTCGCGGAGACCTTCGAGGCCTGGATGCGGATCGACGGCCGGCACGCGGCCGACGACCGGCAGCCGCTGATCGAGGTGATCGGCGGCAAGCGGCGCATCAACGATGTCCTCACCGAGGCCATGGCCGAGGCCGAGCGCGAAGTGCTCAGCATCCAGCCGCACACCAGTTACGGCTCCCGCACCAACCCCGCCACCCACCTCGCCGCCATGGCCCGCGACCAGGACCTGCTCGACCGCGGCGGCCGCATCCGCACCCTCTACCCGCACACCCTGCGCCACTCCCCCCAGGTCATGGCGCGGTACGAGGAACTGGTGGGCGATGTCGAGGCGCGCACCCTGGACGAGGTCACCGACCGGCTGATCTGCGTGGACCGCACGGTGGCCTTCATCCCGGCGAACGCCGACGCCACCCACGCCCTGGAGATCCGCCACCCGGCCCTGATCTCCTACTTCGCCACCACCTTCGACCGGCTGTGGCAGCTGGCGACGCCGATGTACCCCGAGGCGGTCCAGCAGCCGACGCTCAACGGCATCACCCCGCGCCAGCGCGCCATCGCCCGGCTCCTGGTGGAGGGCCACACCGACACCGCCATCGCGGACCGGCTCGGCATGAACGTCCGTACCGCCCGGGTGCACATCGCCAAGCTCGCGGCGACGCTCGGCAGTGAGAGCCGGGCCCAGCTCGGCTATCTCATCGGGCGGTCGGGGATCCTCGGCCGGGAACACCGGGAAGGCTGACCGGTCCGAGGCCGCCCGGCCGGGGCGGTCCGTCCAGGCCGGCCTGGGCGATCCGGACGCCGAGCTGGGTACGGCTGGCCGCGCCGAGCGTCTCCGAGAGCCGGGCGATATGGGCGCGGCAGGTGCGGACGCTGATGCCGAGGCGCTCGGCGATCACCGCGTCCTGATGGCCCTCGGCGAGCAGGGCGGCGATGGACCGCTCCCGGGAGGAGATGCCCTCGATGCCGGTCTCGGGCAGCGGCGCGGTGAGCGGGATCGCCAGGCGCCACAGCCGTTCGAAGACCGTCACCAGGTACTGCACGAGCGCGGGGTGGCGCAGCTCCAGGGCGAGGGTGCGGTCGGCGTTGGCGGGGATGAAGGCGACCGTGCGGTCGAAGAGGATCAGCCGGTCGATGACCTCCTCCAGGGTGCGCGCCTCGACCGTGTCGCCCATCAGCTCCAGGTAGTTGAGCAGCCCCTGCCCGTGCCGGGCCACATGCGTGTACAGGTCGCGCATCCGCACCCCGCGGGCGCGCAGGGCCATCGCGCGGTGCAGGCCCTCGGTCAGCTCGTGCTCGGGGCGGATGCCGCCCGGCTGCACGGTGAGCACCTCGGTGGTGCAGGCGTCGGTGGCCTCGTCCATCGCGGCCTGGATCCGGGACAGCCCGTCCAGGACACGGATCGCGCTGCCCTCCGCGGGGCCGTTGTGCGGCTGCGGGCCGAGCCCCGCGTACCACTCGAAGGCGGCGACCGCCGAGCCCATCCGCCGCTGGCTGGTGCTGACCTCGTCGTACACCCCGCGCAGCAGCCGGGTCATGACCTCCTGCGGAGAGGTCGGCACCAGCCAGGCCATGTCGTCGGGGTCCGGGTGCAGCAGCGCCAGTTCCAGCAGGCAGGGCACCGCCTCCGCGTCCTCGCGGGGCACACGGCCGCGCCGTACGGCCCGGGAATACACCCGATCCCCGGCCTCGCACAGTCGGTCAGCACCGTGTGGATGCCCGTCCGTCCCGTGCCCGGCCATCGTCCATCCCACCCCCGGTTCCAGCGTCTTCCGCAGCGCAAACTATGCGCGGACGGGACGTGGTCCGCAACACGCCTCGGCGGCCCCGGCGGTGGTTACGTGAGCCCGATCTCGTCGCACGCCGCCTCGTACTTGGCGGCGCAGATCTCGGAGAGCTTGTAGATGCCGTCCTCGACGACGGTCTCCTTGATGTTCTCCCGCGTCAGCGCGACCACCGGGACGAGCTGGGCGGGGATGTCCTGGGTGGTGGGGCTGTCCACGCGGTCCGCGGTGAGCGAGTCGAACTTGATGTCCTTGCCCTGGATCCTGGCCACGGCCATCTCGGCGGCGGCCTCGGCCTCCTCCGGGTAGGACTTGTACACGCTCATGTACTGCTCGCCGGTGACGATCCGCTGCACGGCGTCGAGTTCGGCGTCCTGGCCGGTGATCGGCGGCAGCTCGGTGACGCCCGCGGCCTCCAGGGCCTTGATGACACCGCCGGCCATGCCGTCGTTGGCGGAGTAGACGGCCGCGATGTTGGCGGCGCCGATCTCCTCGATCGCCTCGGCCATGTTGGCCTCGGCGTTCTCCGGCTTCCAGTCCTTGGTGTCGTAGGACTTGGCGATCGTCACCTGGCCCTGGAGCTCGGAGAGCGCGCCCGCCTTGAACTGCTTGGCGTTCGGGTCGGTGGGCGAGCCGTTCATCATGACGATCTTCGTCGAGGTGTCGACGTCACCGCCGAGCTCGGCCATCAGGGAGCGGCCCTGCACCTCGCCGACGAGTTCGTTGTCGAAGGAGATGTACGCGTCGATCGGGCCCTCGGCCAGGCGGTCGTAGGCGATGACCGGGATGCCGGCGTCCTTGGCCTTCTGCACGTCGGTGGCGATGGCCTGGGAGTCCACCGCGTCCAGCAGGATGACGTCGACCTCGTCGTCGATCATCTTCTGCATCTGCCGGCTCTGATTGGCGGCGCTGGCGTCGGCGTTGGCGTACGCGACCTGGCCCTTGTTGTCAGTGAGCTCGGCCACCTTGGCCCGGATGATGGGGTGGTCGAACTTGTCGTAGCGGGTGTTGGCCTTCTCCGGCAGGAGGAGGCCCACCGTGATGTCGTTCCCCTTGGTCGGGCTCGCGTCGGCGCTGTCTCCCGTCACTCCCAGGGCGCCGCAGGCGGAGAGCGAGAGGGCCATCGAGGACGCGGCCAGACATATGGCGGTACGACGCATTGGGGAGCTCACTTCTGGTGCCTTCCGGACGAGGGCGCAGCATTGCGACCCAGGTGACTGAAAAGCCAACGCGGCGGTGCCATCCCGCGTCAAGCGGAATCACTTAACGAGTGCGCAACACCACGCTCCGCTTGGCTTGTGAAGGTATGGCGGAACCCCCTCCAAACAGCCGTTACGACCCCTCCGTACAACCAACCCGCCTCCTCGCGGGTCGTGATCACGACAGCCGTCCCATGGCTGCCCTACCTCAGAGGACCGAATGAACCCAGCCAGAAGCACGGCCGCCGCGACCGTGCTCGCCACCGCGGCGGGCCTGCTCGCCGCCGTCGTCACCCCCGCCTCCGCGGCGGTCAGTTGCACCTCCCCCGTCTTCAAGCGGACGTTCTACGCGAACACCACCTTCTCCGGCACCCCGAAGAAGACGGACTGCGACAGCGTGATCGACCAGAACTGGGGCACGGGCGCCCCCGCGTCCGGGCTGCCGTCGAACAACTTCGGCGTCCGCTGGACCGTGACCCGGGACTTCGGCTCCGGGGGGCCGTTCACCCTCAGCGCCTCCGGCCTCGACGGCATCCGGGTCTACCTGGACCCCGGCACCGAGAACGCCCGCAAGATCAGCCTGTGGACGAACACCTCCACCACCGTCTCCAAGACCGTCGACGTCACCATCCCCAAGGGCAAGCACACCCTGCGCGTCGACTACGTCAACTGGACCGGCTCCGCCAAGGTCAAGTTCGCCTACACACCCCGCACTTCGGCGAGCGTCGACAAGGTCGGCCCGCTCACCCCGGCGGGCGCCGCGGCGACGTACGACCAGACCACCGGCAAGGCGAAGGTGACCTGGGCGAAGAACAAGGAGATGGACCTCGCGGGGTACCGGATCTACCGGCGCGCCAAGGGCGGTGCGTATCCCGGCACTCCGCTGGCGACGACGACGTCGACGTCGTACACCGACTCGACCCTCCCCGTGACCGGGGCCGCCTACGAGTACGCCGTCCACGCCTACGACAAGGCAGGGAACGTGTCGCCGAAGACCGCTTCCCTCGCCGTCACGACGGCCGACCGGACGGCGCCCGGTGTGCCGGGCGGGCTGAGCACCGCTTCCGAGATGGACGGGCTCCGGGTCAGGTGGACCACCGTCACGGGAGCTGCCTCCTACCGGGTGTACCGGGCGGCGACGGCGGACGGGACGTACACGCGGGTCGGCGGCACTGCCGAGGGCTCCTTCGTGGACTCCTCGACCGAGGAGGACGCCACCTACTACTACCGGGTGAGCTCGCTCGACGCGGCAGGAAACGAGTCCGCACGGTCCGCGGCCGTCAGCGGCGAGGGCCCGGACCTCACCCCGCCGTCCGCGGTGACCGGGGTGACCGTCGTGCCGACCGAGTACGGCTTCCACGTCAGCTGGGACCCCAATCCCACGCCCGATCTGGCGCGTTACGTCGTCCGCCGGGGTGAGCTCTGGGGCGACGAGGAGGAGCGCGTGTGTTCCCTCTACCCGGGCTACTACGTGTCCGCCGGCACCACCTCGTACCAGTACGAGACCGTCCCGGACGGTGAGGAGTCCTGCTTCATCGTCGACGCCGTGGACGACGACGGGAACTCGTCCTTCCAGTGGACCGGCGAGGCGCAGATCGTCGTCGCCACCGAACTGGACCTGACGACACCCGACTCGGCGCCATGAGAGAACCGGCATGAGAAAACCGGGCCCACCGCGGTGGGCCCGGTTCCTTCGTGCGCTTGCGTGCCGCGGTCAGTCCGACTGCTGCCGCTTGGGCCGCCACACCACCAGCGCGCTGGTCTGCTGGACATCCTGATACGGCACCAGGTCGCGGCGGTACGACGCGTGCACCGCGGCTTCCCGCTGCTGCATCGCCGTGGCCGCGCCGTCCAGGGCCGACTGGAGTTCGGCGACCCGGTTCTGCAGGGCCGCCACCTGGTTCTCCAGCTCGATGATCCGCTTGATGCCGGCCAGGTTGATGCCCTCGTCCTGCGACAACTGCTGCACCTGGCGGAGCAGTTCGATGTCGCGGGCCGAGTAGCGCCGGCCCCGTCCGGCGGTGCGGTCCGGGGAGACGAGGCCGAGCCGGTCGTACTGGCGCAGCGTCTGCGGGTGCAGACCGGAGAGCTGGGCCGCCACCGAGATGACGTAGACCGGGGTCTCCTCGGTCAGCTCATACGGGTTGCGTCGACGGCCGTCCATCTGGCATCAAGCTCCCTTCGCGGACTGGAACAGCTCCGCCCGCGGATCCTCACCCGCGGTCGCCTCGCGATACGCCTCCAGTGCGTCCCGAGCCTTCCCCGTCAGGTCCTTCGGGACACTCACCTCGACGGTGACCAGCAGGTCCCCGCGGGTGCCGTCCTTGCGGACCGCGCCCTTGCCCCGGGCCCGCATGGTGCGGCCGTTGGGGGTGCCGGGCGGCAGCTTCAGGGTGACCGGCGGTCCGCCCAGGGTGGGCACCCTGACCTCGCCGCCGAGGGCCGCCTCCGGATACGTCACCGGGACGGTCACCGTGAGGTTGTCGCCCTTGCGGCCGAACACCGGGTGGGTGTCCACATGCACCGTGACGTACAGGTCTCCGGCCGGGCCGCCCCGCTCACCGGGCGCGCCCTTGCCGCGCAGCCGGATGCGCTGGTTGTCGCTCACCCCGGCCGGGATGCGCACCTGCATGGTCCGCGACGACTTCGCGCGACCGCTGCCCTTGCAGATCTCGCAGGGGGTCTCCGCGATCAGACCGCGGCCCTTGCAGTCCGGGCAGGGGTCGGTCAGCGAGAAACCGCCGCCGGAGCCCCGGGCCACCTGTCCGGTGCCGACACAGGTCGGGCACACCCGCGGGTTGCCGTTCTTGTCGCCGGTGCCCGAACAGGCCTTGCACGGAGACTGCGAGGACATCCTGAGGGGCACGGTCGCGCCCTCGATCGCCTCGGTGAAGGTGAGCGTGACCTCGGTGTCGATGTCCTGGCCGCGCCTGGGCTGGACCCGGGTGGTACCCGAGCCGCCCCGGTTGAACAGGCCCCCGAAGACGTCACCGAGTCCGCCGCCGAAGCCGCCGGCTCCCTGGCCGCCCTGGGCGGCGCCGCCGAAGAGGTCGCCCAGGTCGAAGTTGAACGAGCCGCCGCCCGCTCCCGGCCCCGGACGGAACCCGCCGTTGCCGAAGAGGGCGCGGGCCTCGTCGTACTCCTTGCGCTTCTTGGGGTCGCCGAGGATGTCGTTGGCCTCGGAGATCTCCTTGAAGCGCTCCTCGGCCTTGGTGTTGCCCTTGTTGGCGTCCGGGTGGTACTCGCGGGCGAGTTTGCGGTACGCCTTCTTGATCTCGGCCTCGGTGGCGTCCTTGGGGACGCCGAGGACCTTGTAGTAGTCCTTCTCGATGAAGTCCTTGGTGCTCATCCCCGACGTCCCTCCTTCCCGTGATCAGCCCTCTTCAGAGCTGCTGTCCTTCTCCTCGCCGGCCTCGGACGCCTCCTCGGCCTTCACCGTCTGCGCGCCCGGCTGCGGTTCGGCGACGGCCACCCGCGCGGGGCGGATGGTGCGCTCGCCGATGCGATACCCCGGCTGGAGGATCGCGACGCAGGTCGTCTCGGTGACATCCGGCGCGTAGCTGTGCATCAGGGCCTCGTGGATCGTCGGGTCGAAGGGCTCGCCCTCCTTGCCGAACTGCTGCAGACCCATCTTCGCCGCGACGGTCTCCAGCGACTCCGCGACGGACTTGAAGCCACCGACGAGCTCGCCGTGTTCCCGGGCGCGGCCGATGTCGTCGAGCACCGGGAGGAGTTCGGTCAGGAGGTTCGCGACGGCGATCTCCCGCACCGTGATCCGGTCCCGCTCCACGCGGCGGCGGTAGTTCTGGAACTCGGCCTGGAGCCGCTGGAGGTCCGCGGTGCGCTCTTCGAGCGCCTTGCGTACCTGGTCCAGCTGGGCCGTCAGACCGGCGATCTGGTTTGCGTCCCCGGCCGGGGCCGCCCCCTCGTCGTCCGACGGGGTGGCGGCCTGCGGCTCGGCGTCGTCGGGGGTCGCGCCGGAGGGGACGTCGGGCTTCTCCTCGAAGCCCGGGGTCTCCTCGGTCACGCGGCACCGTCCTTGCGCTCGTCGTCGACGATCTCGGCGTCGACGACATCGTCGTCGGCCTTCGGGGCCTCGTCGCCGGCGGACGGGCCGCCCGCGGCCTGGGCGCCCTGGGCGTCGGCGTACATCGCCTGGCCGAGCTTCTGCGAGACCGCGGCGACCTTCTCGGTGGCGGTGCGGATCTCGGCGATGTCCTCGCCCTTGAGCGCGGCCTTCAGCTCCTCGACGGACGCCTCGACCTCGGTCTTGATCTCGCCCGGGACCTTGTCCTCGTTGTCCTTGAGGAATTTCTCGGTCTGGTAGACGAGCTGCTCGCCCTGGTTGCGGGTCTCGGCGGCCTCGCGGCGCTTGTGGTCCTCCTCCGCGTACTGCTCGGCCTCCTGGCGCATGCGGTCGACCTCGTCCTTCGGCAGCGAGGAGCCGCCGGTGACGGTCATCTTCTGCTCCTTGCCCGTGCCGAGGTCCTTCGCGGTCACGTGCATGATGCCGTTGGCGTCGATGTCGAAGGCGACCTCGATCTGCGGGACGCCGCGCGGGGCGGGCGGCAGACCGGTCAGCTCGAACATCCCGAGCTTCTTGTTGTACGCCGCGATCTCGCGCTCGCCCTGGTAGACCTGGATCTGCACGGACGGCTGGTTGTCCTCGGCCGTCGTGAAGATCTCGGAGCGCTTGGTCGGGATCGTGGTGTTGCGCTCGATCAGCTTGGTCATGATGCCGCCCTTGGTCTCGATGCCGAGGGACAGCGGGGTCACGTCGAGGAGCAGGACGTCCTTGACCTCACCCTTGAGGACACCGGCCTGGAGGGCGGCACCGATGGCGACGACCTCGTCCGGGTTGACGCCCTTGTTGGCCTCGTTGCCACCGGTCAGCTCCTTGACGAGCTCGGCGACGGCCGGCATACGGGTCGAGCCACCGACGAGAACGACGTGGTCGATCTCGGAGAGGGCGATCCCGGCGTCCTTGATGACGTTGTGGAACGGCGTCTTGCAGCGCTCCAGCAGGTCGGCCGTCAGCTGCTGGAACTGAGCCCGGGTGAGCTTCTCGTCCAGGTGCAGCGGGCCCTCGGCGGACGCCGTGATGTAGGGCAGGTTGATCGAGGTCTCGGTGGAGGAGGACAGCTCGATCTTGGCCTTCTCGGCGGCCTCGCGCAGGCGCTGCAGGGCCATCTTGTCCTTGGCGAGGTCCACGCCGTGACCGGACTTGAACTGCTGCACCAGGTAGTCGACGACGCGCTGGTCCCAGTCGTCACCACCGAGGTGGTTGTCGCCGTTGGTGGCCTTTACCTCGACGACGCCGTCACCGATCTCCAGCAGGGACACGTCGAAGGTGCCGCCGCCGAGGTCGAAGACGAGGATCGTCTGGTCGTCCTTGTCGAGGCCGTAGGCGAGCGCCGCCGCGGTCGGCTCGTTGACGATGCGCAGGACGTTCAGACCCGCGATCTCACCGGCCTCCTTGGTGGCCTGGCGCTCGGAGTCGTTGAAGTACGCCGGGACGGTGATGACCGCGTCGGTCACCTTCTCGCCCAGGTAGGCCTCGGCGTCCCGCTTCAGCTTCTGCAGGATGAAGGCGGAGATCTGCTGCGGGTTGAAGGGCTTCCCGTCCAGCTCGATCTTCCAGTCGGTGCCCATGTGGCGCTTCACGGACCGGATGGTCCGGTCCACGTTGGTGACCGCCTGACGCTTGGCCACCTCGCCGACGAGCACTTCGCCGTTCTTCGCGAAGGCGACGACGGACGGCGTGGTCCTGGCGCCCTCGGCGTTGGTGATGACGGTGGGCTCGCCGCCCTCCAGAACGCTGACGACGGAGTTAGTCGTGCCCAGGTCGATGCCGACCGCACGTGCCATGGTTGATCCTCCAGCTGACTTGAGTGGAACGGACTCAAGTGTGCATGACCCGCCCCTCCCGGTCAACAGACCTGAGTCACCAGGGCTCAACTCTTATCCGTTCCTTACACGCAACTGCGGCCTGACCTGCATAGAAGCCGTGGGACGAGGGCGCGCCCGCTTGACTTTCAGCAGCAGGAGTACGGCGAGCAAGGCGACGCCGCCCACCCACAGCGCCGCCGACGCGGCGATCCACCCCAGGTGCACCAGCACCCCGACGAGTACTCCGCCGAAGGCGCCCGCACCGAGGAAGACGGCCGCCCCCTGCGCGGTGAGCCCGAGCCGCCGCAGCCGGTGGGCGAGATGGTCGGGCCCGCCGCGCAGCACCGGCCGCCCGGCGAGCCGGCGCGCCGCGACCACCAGGACGACGTCGGCGCTCGCGACGGCGGTGAGGGCGAAGAGCGCCCCCGCGCTGGCGGAGCCCTCGTACCCGGCGCGGGTCAGCACGGCCGCCGAGGCGAGCAGGAACCCGGTGAACAGGGAGCCGCAGGCGCCGAGTCCCACGCGCGCGGGGGGCCAGTTGTGCATGAGGAACCCGGTGAGCGCGGCGGCCAGCACGCTCAGCAGCACCGCGAGCCCGTCCATCACCTCGGCCGCCGCACAGACGCCCACCCCGAAGGCGGTGACCACGGCCACGGTCCCGGCGAGCGCGTCCGCGTGATCGAGCGACCGGAAGGCGAGCGTCACGCCCACGATCCAGCCGACGGCGGCCAGACCGCCCAGCACCCCGGTCTCCTCGTACGGCACCGCACAGGCCGCCGCCACGGCCGTACCGCCCACCAGGAACCGCGCCTTGACCCGCCGCACGTCGGCGACCAGGCCGAGCGCGGCGACCGCCGCGGCCGCGACGAGCAGCCGGGCGATGTCCGAGCCGAGGGGAGCGAAGCCCGTCCGGTCGCCGGTCACCGCGACCAGACAGGTGACGAGCACGACGGCCACACCGCCGCCCAGCGGCAGGGCCCGCCGGCACCGCCGGTCCAGCAGCCCCAGGCGCAGGAAGGGAGCCCGGACCAGGGCAGTGAGGACGGCGGAGAGGAGCAGGGCGGCGGTGGCGGCGGCGATCCCGTAGAGCACGGCTCTAAATTAGTGCCATATGTACTAATTTGGCGTGAATAACACGATCGGTTCTTAAGGCAACCCTCAGCGACACAGATCACCGAGGCGCTGACTACAGTGCGACGGAGGATGGGGGTAGTCTCAGACGGACTGCATAAGTTACCGCTTAGTAATACCGCTAAGTGTCCTCCCCGAAGAAGCTCGCAGGCCCGAGGAGCCCCGAAATGCAACTCGCCGCGATCATCGTGTCGATGGTCCTCATGGCAGTCGGCGTCGCCCTGTTCGGCCGTGCCATCCTGCAGATCGTCCGCTTCATGATGCTCGGCCAGCCGCTCCCGGCGGGGGCCCGGACCGACGACCCCGTCCTGCGGACCGTCACCGTGGCCAAGGAGTTCCTCGGCCACACCCGGATGAACCGCTGGGGCATCGTCGGCATCGCGCACTGGTTCGTGGCGATCGGCTTCTACACGCTGCTGCTGACCATCGTGAACGCCATCGGCCAGCTCTTCCAGGCCGACTGGCTGCTGCCGGTCATCGGCGAATGGGCGCCGTACAACGTCTTCGTCGAGTTCATCGGCACCATGACGGTCCTCGGCATCCTGGTGCTGATCGTCATCCGGCAGCTGTCGCGGCCGGGCAAGGCGGGCCGCAAGTCCCGGTTCGCGGGCTCCAACACGGGCCAGGCGTACTTCGTCGAGGCGGTCATCCTCACCGTCGGCGTCTGCATCTTCATGCTGCACGCGCTCGAGGGCGCCCAGCACCACGTGGACAGCTACGAGGCCTCGTTCTTCATCTCGTACCCCGTGGTCTCCGCCCTGGAGGGCCTGGACCTCTCCACGCTCCAGAACCTCACCTACTTCTTCGCGGCCCTGAAGATCGCGGCCTCCTTCATCTGGATGATCACGGTCGCCCTGAAGACCGACATGGGCGTGGCCTGGCACCGCTTCCTGGCCTTCCCGAACATCTGGTTCAAGCGCAACGCCGACGGCGCCACCTCGCTGGGCGCGCTGCTGCCGATGACCTCCGGCGGCAAGCCGATCGACTTCACCGACCCCGGCGAGGACGACGTCTTCGGTGTCTCCCAGGTCGAGCAGTTCTCCTGGAAGGGCCTGCTGGACTTCTCCACCTGCACCGAGTGCGGCCGCTGCCAGTCGCAGTGCCCGGCCTGGAACACCGGCAAGCCGCTCTCCCCGAAGCTCCTCATCATGTCGCTGCGCGACCACGCGCACGCCAAGGCGCCGTACCTGCTCGCGGGCGGCGGCAAGACGATGGAGGGCGAGGAGAAGGCATCCGAGGAGCAGCTGGCCCAGGTGCCCGCCGCCGCGCTGGCCGAGGCCGAGCGCCCCCTCATCGGCACCGCCGAGGAGAACGGCGTCATCGACCCGGACGTCCTGTGGTCCTGCACCACCTGCGGCGCCTGCGTGGAGCAGTGCCCGGTGGACATCGAGCACATCGACCACATCGTCGACATGCGCCGCTACCAGGTGATGATCGAGTCGGCGTTCCCGTCCGAGGCGGGCACGATGCTCAAGAACCTGGAGAAGAAGGGCAACCCCTGGGGCCTGGCCAAGAAGCAGCGCCTGGAGTGGACGAAGGAAGTCGACTTCGAGGTGCCGGTCGTCGGCAAGGACATCGAGGACCTGTCCGAGGTCGAGTACCTGTACTGGGTGGGCTGCGCCGGCGCCCTGGAGGACCGCGCCAAGAAGACCACCAAGGCCTTCGCGGAGCTCCTCCACATGGCGGGCGTCACCTTCGCCATCATGGGCGGCGACGAGAAGTGCACCGGTGACTCCGCCCGCCGCCTCGGCAACGAGCCCCTGTTCCAGGAGCTCGGCATGGAGAACGTGGCCGCGCTGAACATGGCGTTCGGCGAGGATGACGAGGACGAGGCGACCAAGAAGCCGAAGTCGGCCAAGAAGATCGTCGCCACCTGCCCGCACTGCCTCAACACGCTCGGCAACGAGTACCCGCAGCTCGGCGGCGACTACGAGGTCATCCACCACACCCAGCTGCTGCAGCACCTGGTGGACGAGGGCAAGCTGGTCCCGGTGACCCCGGTCGAGGGCATCATCACCTACCACGACCCCTGCTACCTGGGCCGCCACAACAAGATCTACACCCCGCCGCGCGAGATCATCGCCAACGTCCCCGGCCTGCGCAACGAGGAGATGCACCGCCACAAGGAGCGGGGCTTCTGCTGCGGCGCCGGTGGCGCGCGGATGTGGATGGAGGAGCGGATCGGCAAGCGCATCAACAACGAGCGTGTGGACGAGGCGCTGTCCGTGAACCCGGACATCGTCTCGACGGCCTGCCCGTTCTGCCTGGTGATGCTGACCGACTCCGTCAACGGCAAGAAGAACGAGGGCAAGGCCAAGGAGTCGATCCAGGTCGTCGACGTCGCCCAGCTCCTGCTGGAGTCCGTGAAGACCCCGGCCGACCCGGAGGACGCCGCGGAGACGGAGAGCGAGCCGGAGCCGGAGCCGGTGAAGTAACGGCCGCCGCGCTACGCCGGACGCCCCCTGCCCGCCCGGGTGGGGGGCGTTTGCCGTGATGGCCCACACTGGGACCAAGGAACCGATCCGGGAAGGCTGCGGCATGATCATCTTCGGTACCAAGGGCTACCTGTACCAGCTGGCGATACTCACCCTGATCTGCGCCCAGTGCGGCAACCCCGCCGCGCACACGCTGCGCAAGCGGGTCACCAAGTTCACGCTCTTCTTCGTGCCGCTGTTCCCGGTCTCGACGAAGTACGCCACTCAGTGCACCTTCTGCGGCGCCGAGCAGAAGGTGACGAAGGAACAGGCCGAGCAGCTGCAGGCGCAGGGCGCGGGGGGCGCCGCCCAGCAGTACGGGCAGCCGCAGCAGCAGCAGCCGTACCAGTGACGCCCCAGCAGTGATGCTCAGGCCGCCGGGCGGGGCTGCGGGACGCGCACCCGGCGCACCAGCAGTCCGAGCACGGTGGCGTTGACCAGTCCGGCCGCCGCCGCTGCCGCGCTGAAGACGGCCGGGCCTAGCCACTCCACCGCCTGCACGGGCGTCGTCACCAGCAGGGCGAGGAAGCTGAACGGCGCCGTGGTGATCAGCGGATAGATGCCGGCGAAGCCCGGGTCCGGCGAGAGATAGGCGGCGTACAGGAAGAACCCGACCGACGCCGCGACCAGCGCGAGATACCCGCGCGAGAGCCAGTTGTCGGTGGCGGGGGCCAGCAGGGCGCGAAGACGGCGGGGGCGGGGGCGGGAGGAGCGCTCCATGGCTGTGTCCTTTGTCTGGCGGGTGCGGGTGGTCGGGGCGATCGGGATGGTCGGTGCAGCCGGGGCGGTCGTCGCCGACTTCACGCGTGCCGCGCTGCGCGGCTGTCGCGGATGTGGTGGCTGAGCGTGCCGACCGCGGCCGCGTTGACCAGTGCGGACAGCAGCAGCCATCCGGCCGAGAAGGACAGGGCGAGCGCCTGGGCCGGTCCGCCGCCCTCGGTGCCCGGGCCGAAGGGGAGGGCGATCGTCATGGTGGACAGCGGCGCCGTGAGCAGCAGATGGGCCGAGGCGAAGAGGCTGTCCGGGAAGACGAACGCGGCACCGAGCGAGGCCGCGCAGACGCCCAGATATCCCCGGGCGGGCCAGCTGTCCGTGGCGAGCGCGAGCAGCCGGCGCGGGCGGGAGTCCTTCGGCATGGTCAGTCCCCTGAGATCGTCGTCCGTGGTGCGGTGAGATCCACAGTGGCCCGACGGGCGCGGCCGGACATGAGTACGCGTACCTAGCGGCAGGGTGGGGCGTACCCACCCCACCCCTGTCGCCCTCGCTCGAACACATGCATCATGTCGAGGTCGTTGCCAGTGATGCTGACGAGGTGAGCGGTGCGCGTGCGAAGCAGCGGGACCTGTGTGGCTGCCCTGTTCCTGCTCGCCGCCTGCGGGCCCGCCCCGGACACCGATGCCCCGGCCACCGCGGCCCCCACCCGGACTCCCTCTCCGTCGGTACGGGCCGCCGACGCCCCGGCCGTACTGCCGGTCCCGCGCGGCGACGGCAGCCGCACCCCGGACGACTTCAACGGCGACGGCCACCGCGACCTCGTCCTCGACGAACTGGCCAGGCCGCAGCCGCACGCCGACGACCCGGGCATCGGCATCGTCTACGGCGGCCCCCGCGGCCTCCTCCCCGGCGCCCGCCAGCTCCTGAGCCCCGCGGAACACGCCGCCGCGACCGACGGCCGGCTCCCGGCGCTGTTCGAGGCGGAGACCGGCTGCGACCTGGACGGCGACGGGTTCACCGACCTCGTCATCGCCACCGACCCGCCCTACGACGGCCAGGGGCAGCCGCCGGTCCCGCTCCAGTTGCTCTTCGGCTCGCCCAGGGGCCTGACCGGCAAGGGCGTCGTCCTGGTCGTCCCCGCCCGGGCCCGCGTCGGCAACGACTGGCCGGACCGGCCGGTGTGCGGGGACTTCGACGGCGACGGCGCCGAGGATCTGGTCCTGCACGCCTCCGGCGGCCGGCTGAGCTTCCTGCGCGGCCCGTTCAGCCGCGAGGGCGCCCCCGAGGCCGCCGCCGCCCCGATCGCCGCCCCCGGCAACCTCCCCACCGGCCCGGCCGCCGACGTCGACCTCGACGGCGACGACGACCTGCTGATCCGTACCGCGGAGGGCTCCGGCCCCTCCACCGTGGTCCTTGGCGGCCCCGAGGGCCCGACCGGCGCCGGCGCCGCCCTGCCCGCCGGGATCGACGTCGCCCTCGGCGCCTTCGGCGAGGGCAAGGCGCTGGACGCCGCCGTCGGGACCATGGGCGAAACGTCCCTGCACTACGACCTCCCCACCACCGCCCGCGCCGCCCTCGCCTCCGCCGGTTCGATGCTCGACGCCGCCGACTTCGACGGCGACGGGCTGAGCGAACTCGTCTCCAGCGGCGCCCGCCTGCGGCTCTTCCCCGGCCGTACGGCAGGACTGTCGACCCGGGGCATGGTCACCGTCGAACCGGCCGCGTCCGGCACCACCCGTGTGGTGTCCGTCGCCGACCTCGACGGCGACGGCCGGGCCGACCTGACCGTGCGGACGTACGCGAGCGAGACGCGCGACACGGTGGCCGTGTATCCGGGCACGGAACAGGGCCTGGTCGCGCGGGAACCGGCGGTCACCTTCTCGACGGCCGCGTTCCTGAGCCGCTGACGCTCGGGCGGCTCACAGGTGGTTCAAAAATTTACCGAACGCACGTACAACCCTTACGCATCAGTGCGGGTCTCTTGATCGCCGACCGAGACGTGAATCGCGGGACAACTCCCGGCGAACGCGACCGGCCGCACCCCATTGACTGCGGATGCCCCGCCAGGCATCCCCCGCATGCAGCAGGAGAACCCGCATGCACCAGACGCTGCGACTCGCCCTCGCGACGGCCACCGCCGCCGCTCTGACGGGCGGGCTGCTCACCTTTACGGCCGCCACCGCGACGGCCGCGGACTCCACCGCCGTCGCCCAGGCCGACTTCAACGGCGACGGGGTCGGGGACCTCGCCTTCTCCGCGGAGGGCGCCTACGTCAGCGGCAAGAAGGGGGCGGGCCAGCTGGTCGTCCTCTACGGCTCCGCCACCGGGGTCACGTCCACCAAGCGCGCCACCGTCAGCCAGAACACCACCGGCACCCCGGGCACCGCCGAGGCCGGCGACCACTTCGGCCACGACACCGCCTACGCCGACTTCAACGGCGACGGCTACGACGACATCGCCGTCGGCTCGGCCGGCGAGGACATCGGCGGCGACACCGACGGCGGCAGTCTGGCCATCCTGTGGGGCTCGGCCTCCGGGATCACCGGCAAGGGCGTCACCGTCGCCGACCCGGCCCCCTCCTCGCACGACCGCTGGGGCGAGAACCTCGCCGCCGGGGACTTCGACGGCGATGGCAAGGCCGATCTGGCCGTCGGCACCAACACCGCCACGGTCCACGTCTTCAAGGGCGGTTTCTCCGCCACCGGCACCGCGGGCGGCCGCTACACCGTCAAGCCCCCGATCATGGGCTCGGACGCGGGCGGCCCGATGAACCTGACCGCCGGCGACGTCAGCGGCGACGGCCGCACCGACCTGGTCGTCGACGGCTTCGAGACTCAGACCGAGTACGGCTGGAACCGCAACTACTACCTCCCCGGGTCCACCAGTGGCCTGTCCACGGCCGGCATCAAGACCATCAAGCCCGGTGTGATCACCGCCATCGGCGACATCGACGGCGACGGCTTCGGCGACATCGTCAGCGGCGCGTCCTGGAACCCCACCCTCGGCGACGGCACGACCGTCCCCGACTCCGGCAAGGGCGGCAAGGTCTGGGTGACGTACGGCACGGCCACCGGTCCCGGCACCGCCACCGGCATCACCCAGGACACCGGCAACGTCCCCGGCACCGCCGAGGGCAACGACTGGTTCGGCCACGAGCTCGACCTCGGCGACATCAACGGCGACGGTTTCCTCGACCTCGCCATCGGAGTCGCGGGCGAGAACATCGCCGAAGCCGCGAACACCGGCGCGGTCACCATCCTCTACGGCACCGCCGACGGCCTGAACACCGGCTCCGGCGCCCAGTCCTTCGCCCAGAGCACCGCGGGCGTGCCCGGCACCGACGAGGACGACGACTTCTTCGGCCTGGACGTCAAGCTCGACGACCTCACCGGCGACGGCCGCGCCGACCTGGCCGTCGGCTCGGGCGAGAACGCCTACAACGGCGCCGTCACCTACCTGCCGTCCAACGGCACGAAGATCACCACCACCGGCTCCCGGGCCATCTCGCCGAGCACCTCGGGCGTCTCGACGACCGGCACGCCGTACTTCGGCGCGAACTTCGCCGACTGACCCGCCGTACCCCCCCTTGGGCCCGCACCCGACGGTGCGGGCCCCCCGACTGGAGTCCCCTCTTGCGCACTCTCGTGATCGCCGCCGCACTCACCACCGGCGTGCTCACCGTCCTGCCCGCGACCCCCGCCGTCGCCGCCCCCTCCGGGCTGGCTAGCGACTTCAACGGCGACGGCTACCGGGACATCGCCATCGGCGCCATGGGCGCCGACGTCGGCTCGGCGAGCAGCGCCGGTGCCGTGGTCGTGCTGTACGGCTCGTCCTCGGGCGTTCCGTCCACCAAGAAGACCGTGATCACCCAGAACTCCACCGGAGTTCCCGGCACCGCCGAGTCCGACGACCGCTTCGGCGCGAGCCTCGCCACCGGCGACCTGAACAAGGACGGCTACGCCGACCTGGTCGTGGGCGCCGAGTTCGAGAGCATCGGCACCCGCAAGGGCGTCGGCAGCGCCACCGTCATCTGGGGCGGTTCCGCGGGCCTGACCGGCGGCTCGGCGCTGCCGCAGCCCCCGGCGGAGCAGCTCGCCGAGTGGGGCGGCTACTCCCGGGGCGTCGCCACCGGCGACTTCGACGGCGACGGCGACACGGACGTCACCGCCACCGGCCAGACCCACACCCACCTCTACCAGGGCCCCTTCACCCGCACCGGCACCCCGGTCGGCCACTCCGGCGTCTACGAGCTGGGCACGACGTACGAGGTCGTCGCGGGGGACCTGACCGGCGACGGGAAGGCCGAGCGCGTGTACCCGTTCGCGCACGACGGCGACGTGGGCGGCGACATCCGCTACTTCCACCACGACCTCGGCGGCTGGGACCAGCACCCCGAGTCCGACTACGCCATGGTGGCCCTGCCGAAGGCCGACGGCTCCCTCGGCGCGAGCGGCGACATCAACGGCGACGGCTACGGCGACCTCGTCCTCGGCGACCACGCGGGCCCCGCCGCCCCCAAGGGCGGCCGCATCACCGTCTGGTACGGCGGCCCGAACGGCCCCGACCCGCAGCAGACGCCCACCGTCGTCCACCAGGACACCCCGGGCGTGCCCGGCACCGACGAGGAGGCCGACCTGTTCGGCTCCGCGGTCGACGTCGGCGACATCAACGGCGACAAGTACGCCGACGTCGTCGTCGGCGCCTGGGGCGAGGACATCGGCTCGGCCCGCGACGCCGGCTCGGTGACCGTCCTGTTCGGCTCGGCCACCGGACTGCGGACCACCGGCGCCAAGTCGTACACCCAGAACACCGCGGGCGTGCCCGGCTCCGCCGAGACCGGCGACGCCTTCGGCATGTCCGTCCGGCTGCTCGACCTCGACAAGACCGGCAAGGCCGACCTGGTGACCGGCGCGGGCTACGAGAACAGCAACGGCTCCGTCACCTACCTGCGCGGCACCGCCTCCGGCCTGACCACCACCGGCGCCAAGTCCCTCACCGCCGCCGGCGCCGGCCTCAAGGGCTCGACGTTCGGCTGGGACCTCGCCAGGTGACCCCACCCCGAGCCCGTCAGGAGACCTCCGTCATGTCCCGACGCACCGCCACCGCACTCGCCGCGGCCCTCCTCGCCACCGGCGTCACCCCGCTGTTCCTCACCGCCCCCGCCGCGGCGGCCGTCGCCAAGCACTACGACGACTTCAACGGCGACGGCCACCGCGACGTGGCATACGGCGGCTACAACGGCGTCGGGCAGCACGGTGGCACGGTCACCGTCGTCTACGGCACCGCGAACGGCCTCGACACCGCGCACCCGAAGGCCATCCACCAGGACACCGCCGGCATCCCCGGCACCGACGAGGACGGCGACCGGTTCGGCGACTCCCTCGCCGGCGCCGACCTCAACAAGGACGGCTACGCGGACCTGGTCGTCGGCAACCCGACCGAGGATGTGAGCAGCCACCAGTACCGCGGCTCGGTCACCGTCGTCTGGGGCTCCGCCTCCGGCCTGTCCGGCGGCACCAGCCTGGTCCTGAAGTCCGGCGCCCAGGGCCACTTCGGCCGCGACCTCGCCACCGGCGACTTCAACGGCGACGGCTCGCCCGACCTCGCGGTGGTCGGCGGCGGCGAGACCTGGTTGTACCGGGGCGGCTTCAGCAAGTCCGGTACGACCGGCGCCGTCAGCGAGATCGACAAGGAAGGGGCGGGCTGGTACTCGTACAGTCTCGCCGCCGGAAAGGTCAACGGCGACGGGCGGACCGACCTGGTCGTCCTCGGCGAGCAGTTCGTCGACGGGCAGCCCGTCGAGCGCGCCTGGTACCTCAAGGGCGCCTCGGGCGGCCTGACCTCCGGCCCGTCCAAGACGGTCACCGCGACGACCGCCGCGATCGGCGACTTCGACAAGAACGGCTACGGCGACATCGCCTTCGGCAGGCCCGACTCCCACGACGGGAAGGGCTCCCTCCTCGTCTGGCTCGGCACGTCCGCCGGCCCGAGCGGCTCGGCGATGTACAACCAGGCCACCACCGGTGTCTCGGGCAGCGCCGAGGCGGGCGACAACTTCGGCTACGCCCTCTCGGCGGGCGACGTGAACGGTGACGGCTACCCGGACCTCGCGGTCGGCGTCCCGCACGAGGACGTCAGCGGCAAGGAGGACCAGGGCGGGGTGACCCTGTTCCACGGCGGCCCCGGCGGCCTGGACGGCCTGCGCTCCGCCTGGATCCCGCAGACCGTGAACGGCCCCGCGGACTCCCATGCCTCCTTCGGCCACACCCTGCGCCTGCGCGATGTGACGCACGACGGCAAGGCCGACCTGGGCATCGGCGCCGCGAACACCTCCCTGGTCCTGCGCGGCACCACGGCCACCCCGACGGCCACCGGCGCCTTCGTCCTGCCGGAGCTCGGCGGAACCTTCGCGGACTGAGGCCGCTCTCCCTTCACGAACGGAACCTGATGCACAACAAGACGGCTCTCCTCCTGGCCACGGCCCTGACCACCGGTCTGCTCTGCGCCCTCCCGGCCGGCTCGGCCGCCGCCGCGCCCTCGGGCCTGTCCGGCGACTTCAACGGCGACGGCTACCGCGACCTCGCCATCGGCGCACCCCTGGCCAAGATCGGCACCAAGTCGAACGCCGGTTACGTCGGGGTCGTCTACGGCACCGCGAGCGGCCTCGACACGACCAAGCGCCAGATCATCAGCCAGGCCACCACCGGCATCCCCGGGACCCCCGAGTACGGCGACTCCTTCGGCGACCGCCTCACCACCGGTGACCTGGACGGCGACGGCTACACCGACATCGTGGTCGGCGTGCACGGCGAGCGGATCGGCACGACCGACGAGTACGGCGCGCTGACGGTGCTGTGGGGCGGGGCGAGCGGGATCACCGGCGGGACGGACATCAGCTCGCCGCTGCCGGAGCACCGCAACGAGCTCGGTTGGTCCGTCGCCACCGGCGACTTCGACGGCGACGGCGACACCGACCTGGCCGCGGCCAACCTGGCGCTGCCCGAACTGAACATCGTCGAGGGCCCGTTCACCCGCACCGGCCAGGCCGCGGGACTCACCGGCATCGACACCTACGAGCGGACCGGAGTCACCACCGACCAGATCGCCGCGGGCGACGTCACCGGCGACGGCAGGACCGACCTGCTGGTCATGGGTTACGAGGACATCACCGACGGCGTCCGCACCCGCGGCGTCCTCTACAAGGGCTCCGCCTCGGGCCTGGTCCCGGGCAGCAAGGTCGCGGGCGGCTACGCGGCGGCCATCGCCGACGTCAACAAGGACGGCTACGGCGACATCGTCACCGGCAACTTCTCGGAGAAGTCCACCGACGAGCCCAACGGCGGCCTCGGCGGCGCGATCACCGTCACCTACGGCGCGTCGACCGGCCTGAGCACCCGCACCCCGGCCCGCTTCACCCAGGACACCACGGGCGTGCCCGGCACCGCCGAGAAGAACGACCGCTTCGGCTGGAGCGTGGCCGCGGGCGACACCAACGGCGACGGATACCAGGACATCGCGGTCGGCGTGGCGGACGAGTCCCTGGGCTCGAAGGCCGACGCGGGCTCGGTCGTCGTCCTGCGCGGCTCCGCCTCCGGCCTGACCGGCACCGGAGCCAAGTCCTTCTCCCAGGACACCACCGGCGTCCCCGGCACCGCCGAGTCCTACGACTACTTCGGCGACTCGGTCTTCCTCACCGATGCCGACCAGGACGGCCGCGCCGAGCTGATCGCGGGCGCGCGGGGCGAGAACGACGGCGCGGGCGCGGTGTGGGTGCTGCGCGGCACCTCCACGGGTACGACGGCGACCGGCGCGAAGTCCTTCAGCAGCACCACGCTGGGGGGCCCGTCGGGCACGACGTACTTCGGCACCGTACTGAAGGGTTGAGCCGCCGGTCCCTGACCCACCCCCCAAGTCCCCCGTAGGGTCCCTTAGGGGATGTCACAGCTCGGCCGCAAAGCCGGGCCCGGAAGCCCGGGCCCGGCACGCCACTCTCCGGGACCAGGTACGTTCGAAGACGTGGCTGGATTCAGGATCGGACGCGGCGGCCGGGACAACCGGGCCCCGCAGGCGCGAGGGCAACAACCTCCGTACGGGCAGCAGGGGCCGTCGCAGGGCTACCCCCCGCCGCCGCAGCAGCCGTACCACGGCGGCTACGGCGGTCAGGGCCATGGCCAGGGCTACGGCGGCCAGGGCGGCGGCTACGGCGGTCAGGGCGAGCCGGAGTACTTCGGCGACGGCGGCGCACACCACCCGCAGGGCCCTGACCCGTACGCGGCGAACAACCCTGGCCACACGCAGGCGTTCTCGATCCACGAGGACCCCTACTCCCAGGGCCAGACCTACCACGCCGGCGCGGCCCCGGTCGGGCCCCGCCTGCACTGGAAGGACCTCCTGAGGGGCATCGTCCTGTCCCCCGCGAGGACGTTCCTCCAGATGCGGGACTACGCGATGTGGGGCCCCGCCCTGGTCGTGACGTTCCTCTACGGCCTGCTCGCGGTCTTCGGCTTCGACGGCGCTCGTGAGGACGCGATCAGCGCGACCCTGTCCAACGCGGTCCCGATCGTGCTGACCACGGCGATCGCGATGGTCCTGTCCGCCTTCATCCTGGGCGTGGTCACCCACACCCTGGCCCGTCAGATCGGCGGCAACGGCGCCTGGCAGCCGACGGTCGGCCTGTCGATGCTGATCATGTCGCTGACGGACGCCCCGCGCCTGGTGGTCGCCATGTTCCTCGGCGGCGACGCGGCCTTCGTGCAGGTCCTCGGTTGGGCGACCTGGGTCGCGGCCGGCGCCCTGCTGACGATGATGGTCAGCCGCTCCCACGACCTGCCGTGGCCGAAGGCGCTGGGCGCGTCGGCGATCCAGCTGGTGGCGCTGCTGTCGATCGTGAAGCTGGGCACGTTCTAGGACGCATGCAGGACGAACGCGGAAAGGGCCCCCGGCGTGCAGTGCACGCCGGGGGCCCTTTCCGCTGCTGTGTCTTTGTGCTGTGCGACTACTGGACGTCCACGAAGTCGCCGGCCGCGCTGACCGCCGGAGTCGTGCTCGTGCCCGCGAAGCTGTAGCGGAAGTAGCCGTCGGTGGCGGCGGTGACCGTCGTCTTGAGGCTGCCCGTCGAACTGGACTTGATCGTCTTCACCGTGGTGTAGGTGCTGCTGCCCTTCTTGCGGAACTGCAGCTTCACCGACTGGTTGGCGTAGCCGTGGTACAGGTTGTCCTCCCAGTTGGCCCGGGAGAGCTTGCCGGTGACCGTGATGGTCCGGCCCTTCTTCACCGGCTCCGGCGAGGCGTTGACCGTCAGCTTGGAGTAGCGCTGCACCTGGAAGGTGGTGGCCGCGTCCCGGTGGATGTAGTCGGAGTCCAGGGCGGCGACCAGCGTGCTGAGCCGCCAGGTGGCCGCCGCGTTGTTGCCGTTGATGGCGGAGCCGCCCTGCGGGTCGAACGTCAGCGTGCCGGTGCAGGTCGAGGTGGTGGCGCTCACCTTGACGCAGCTGATCTCGCCGTCGTCGTACCAGATCTGGTCGTAGTTCGGCGTCGGGCCGTAGGCGCTGATGTACGTGGTCTCGTCGATGCCCGAGTCGTCCGACGCGGTGACGGAGACCTTGGCGGACACGACGTTGGTGGTACCGACCACGACCGGCTTGCCGCCGTTGACGACGACCTTGTCGATCGTGATGTCGCCCGAGCCACCGTCCGCTGCCCGGGCGGTGGCACCGGTAACCCCGGCGACCAGCGCGACGCTGGTTCCGAGCACGGCAAGGCGCATGGCTGAGCGCATGAACATCCCCCACGGAGTATGCGAATGACCAGAATTTGATCAGAGGAAGCGTACGTGACCCCAGTGACCGCAGTGACCGCAGGTCAGAGCGCTTCCTTGTTCTCCTTGGCCACTTCCCCCGACCTGCTGACCGGCGGCAGGACACTCCACGGGAAGTTGATCCAGTCGTCGGTCCGCTTCCACACGTACTCGCACTTCACGAGGGAGTGGGACTTCTCGTAGACGACGGCGGAGCGGACCTCGGCGACGTGGTCGAGGCAGAAGTCGTGCACCAGCTTGAGCGTCTTGCCGGTGTCGGCGACGTCGTCGGTGATCAGGATCTTCTTGTCGGAGAAGTCGATGGCGTTGGGGACGGGAGCGAGCATGACGGGCATGTCCAGCGTGGTGCCCACTCCGGTGTAGAACTCGACGTTCACCAGGTGGATGTTCTTGCAGTCCAGGGCGTACGCGAGCCCGCCGGCGACGAAGACACCGCCGCGCGCGATGGAGAGGACGATGTCGGGCTCGTAGCCGTCGTCGGCGATGGTCTGCGCGAGCTCGCGGATGGCGACGCCGAACCGCTCGTAGGTGAGGTTCTCCCGTATGCCGCTCATGCTCACACCTGGGTCCGATGGAAGTTCAGGAAGGACCGGGAGGCGGTCGGGCCGCGCTGCCCCTGGTACCGGGATCCGTACCGCTCGCTGCCGTAGGGGAACTCGGCGGGCGAGCTGAGCCGGAACATGCACAGCTGCCCGATCTTCATGCCGGGCCAGAGCTTGATGGGGAGCGTGGCGAGATTGCTCAGCTCCAGCGTGACGTGCCCGGAGAACCCGGGGTCGATGAACCCGGCGGTGGAGTGGGTGACGAGCCCGAGCCGCCCGAGGGAACTCTTCCCCTCCAGCCGCGAGGCGAGATCGTCGGGCAGCGAGATGACCTCGTACGTGGAGGCGAGCACGAACTCCCCGGGATGGAGGATGAACGGCTCGTCGCCCTCGGGCTCCACGAGCCGTGTGAGGTCGGCCTGCTCGATGGAGGGGTCGATGTGCGGGTACCGGTGGTTCTCGAACACCCGGAAGTACCGGTCCAGCCGTACGTCGATGCTGGACGGCTGCACCATGGTCTGGTCGTAGGGATCGATCCGTACCCGCCCGGCGTCGATCTCGGCCCGGATGTCCTTGTCTGAGAGAAGCACGTCCCGAGGATACGCAAGGCGCGCGGACCGACCGAATCGGACGGCACCCGCGCGCCTGCGCCCCAGGTCTGACTTGCTACGGCCTACTGCTGCTCGCTACCGCTTACTACTGCTGACTGCCGGCTCCAACGCCACCGGCACCGGCACGACACTGCGGAGCCGGGCACAACGCGGACACCGGACCAGTCGTCCGGGACCGAGCCGCTCGGCCTGCTGCATCGGGAACGAGGCGGTGCTGAATACGTGCCCATCGGCACAACGGACGACGGTGTGCTCCATCAAGTCCTTCGAGTCCCTTCCCCAAGAGCCGCGCCCGGCTGCTGCCCGCCGGGCGACAAAAGCCCACATTACGGGATGAAAGGGACGGCCCTCCAGGCGGCACTCCGACCCACCCGAACCCACTCCCACACCTCCACCGTACGCCCCAACTCCGGGCGCCCGCAGCCGCATCCCACCCCTGAAGCACAGTCAGACCCCGCGGCCTGAGCACCGGGGGTCTGCCATGAGGTACAGTGAGCGAGCATTCGACACCGACTCCGGTCGGGGTCTTACGCGGGTGTAGTTTAATGGTAGAACATCAGCTTCCCAAGCTGAGAGCGCGAGTTCGATTCTCGTCACCCGCTCCATGCGAAACCCCCAGGTCATCGACCCGGGGGTTCTTTGTTGTCCAGCCCGGTGGGCGGGGCGCGCACCATTAGCTCTCGGTGACCTACTCGCTGTGGTGCGCGGGGTCGCCCCTATGGTGCTTCGCACGCTCGGCGCAAAACAGGTCGTCGCACCTCGCACTGCCGCTCCTCGCCGGAGTGCTGATAGATCAGCGCGGCTTTCCCGGAGGACTGGCCCGCCCTGACCATCGTGTCCTTGAGCGTGGCACCCGAGCGCGTCGAGAGGGTGTGGCAGGTGTGCTTGCTACCGCTCTCGCGAGCAGCCCTCACGTCCAGTCCTATGCGCTAGTTCCTCCGGCGACGCCCCTGCGCATAAGGGCCGTGGCGGTCATGTTCCCGCCATTCCTCGTCATGGGGGTCGCGGTCTTCGCCGCCCGCGTTATCTCCAGGAGTCGGAATGTGCTCCCCCTCGTTGACCTTGGCCAGCAGCGAGGCGAGGGGATCAAGGGGATCATCGCTGAAACGATCGGAGCCGCGCTCGGGCAGCGGACCCGGCTCTGTCCTGTCGTCACGCGCCCGTGATGTACCGCTCATGAGTAACCCCCTCCGACTCACTGAGATGCACTTGAGGTCTTTCCCTCGAAGCCGCTCCCAAGACCGGCCGCGCATGAGCGCAGGTGAGCAGCCCTGTACGGAGCCCTGCGAGGCGCCAAGACAGTTGGAATGCGCGTCGGTGAGGGAAGTCTTCTTGGCATGGACGCATGGGGGACGCTTCTGGCAACCATTACCGGCGCGGCGATTGCTCTGCTGGGACAACACCTGAACAAACGCAGTGAGGCACGCGCCAAGACTGTCGAGCTGCTGATGGATGCTTGCGCCCAAATCGCTGCTTCGAGCGGAGATTTCCTCAACCGCGTCTGGGAAGAGCAAGTACTGAACCTTGAGGGCCGCGTGATCGAGTGGGATCTGGCGAGTCATCGTCTGGCATCCGCACGGCTGCAGATCCTGGCCCACGACGCCGGGCTGCTGGCCGCGCTACGAGAGGTGAACGACGCCGGCCAGGCTCTGGGAGCCTACTGGCGACGGGGAGACACGGAAGAGCCCGAGTACCGAGCCCGGCGAGACCGGTGCCGTGCGGCCATGGACTCGTTCATCGAGCAGAGCAGCCGTGTGATCGGCAAGCGCCTGGAGCGCCCCTGACGGCCCGCTGCACAGCACGTCGGAGTCACGCGTGTACTCGAAGTAGATGAGCGTCATCCACAGGGGTGTGGAAGGGCAGCACAGGGATGCCGTGGGCATCGAAGGGATCGGCGTCGAGATCCCGGTTCGTTCCGCGAGGCCGGCAGCAGGCTGCTAGCGCCTCGTCCGTTTCCAGGAGACGGTCCCAACGAACGCCTCTACTACGCGATCCGGACCGGCACCGCCGACCGCTGGGGTGAGCTGCCGGTACGGCACCTCTCCGGCAACCCATGGCTCGTGGTTTTCCCTTGTCACAGATGTGAGGCCGTTGGCTGGGGCGGCACGAGGGGTTGTTCTGCGCGGGGTGGATCTTCCGCCTTGCTCCTGGCATCCGGTTGCCTGCTCGTGGGTCGGCGGCGGCGGGGCAGGGATTGGTAGAAGCGGTCCGGTAGGAAGGTTGCGTCCGCGATGATCATCGCGGCTGAGAAGAGCGGCAGGCCCATGAGTACGGCGATGCTTGCGTGCATGCCCAACAGCAGCGTCAGGACCGGGTACTTGAGGCGTCCGAACAGGACGAAGGGGAACGCCACCTGCAGCAGCACCGTCAGGTAGCAGGCGATGCTGATCAAGACCTCGTGCTGGTCCACCATGAGCGAGAGTTCGGGCCAGGGGCGGAACAGGTCGAGGTTCAGGACGTAGTGCAGGGCGGTGCCGTTGGCCCAGGTGGCGCCCTGCACCTTGTAGAGGCCCGCGGATCCGTAGAGGAAGCAGACCTGGGCCGCGATGACGAACATGGCGCAGTTGTGGAGTACGGCCGTCAACGTCCGGTGCGTGTATCGGAGCCCGGACGTCGGCGGACTCGTGGTCTTGGTCGTGGCGGCTCGCCGGCGGGTTCTTCTTGCGTCCAGGGACCAGCGTCTGCCGCAGGCGGTGAAGACCAGGTAGCTGGCCATCAGGAGGACCAGGTTGTCTCCGCCGTCGGTCATCAAGATGGCTCTGGCGTGGAACGAGGCCACCACCACCGCGAACAGCGCGGACACCGCTCTGGTCCGCCAGCCCAGCATGAACAGCGCTGACGTGATGACTGCCAGCACGTAGCACGTCTCGAAGTACGCCCGGCTGTCGGAGAGGGTGAGGATGCTGGCCCACCCCGTCTGGTCGAACAGCTGCCTCGCCAGCTCGGGCGTCCACGGGGACCCGGGGCCCCAGATCTCGTCGCGGTGCGGGAACTCGCGCAACAGGAAGACGAGGTAGAGGAGTCCGTACCCGATGCGCAGGACCGCCGCGGCGTAGAGCGAGACCGGCTGCTCGGTCAGGACGGTGAGGAGCGCAACGATCCGGTGCGGGGCGCGCGGCTGCTCAGTTTCCATGGGAGGTCACCTTCCGCCAGGGCAGGTACCGCGTTTCGGCAGACGTCGGTGCGGCGGCGGCCGGGCCCGCGGCGGCGCCGGGCACGGCGATGGGCACCGTGACCACCCGCAGCTGGACCGACTCGAAGGCGCCGCCCCGGTGGCCGGCGATGCGTTCTGCGGCGATGTTGGTCAGGTACTGCTGGATCATCAGCGCCCGCTCCGAGCGGGGGACATCGTCACTCCCGTGGGTTTCCACGTAGGAACTCCAGGCCCTGCGCAGCGTGTTCTGCGCCGTATGGCTCGGGAACGCGTTGTGCTTCACCGCCGCGTTGTCGACGGCCGTCAGATCGAACCAGCCGCTCACCTGCGCCCTGCCGTCCGGGCCGGTGCGCATGGTCCTCGCCGAAATCTTCCGGTTGACCGACTCGGGATCCGGAGCGAAGAGCCGCCAGTTCTGTTCGAACAGGGGGAAGACCCACGCGTCTACCTGGCGGGTGTACTGCCGGGAGAGGGGGTTCGGTGGTGCCACGTGCAGAAACACGAGGAGAACATGGATCAGGGCCGTCGCCAGGCAAAGGATCACCGCGGCGGTCGTTCCCGCTTTCAGGAGACCGGGCAAAGGCTTGGCCACTCCGGTCCTGGCTTCTCTCATCGCTTCTCCTGAGAATTCGCCAACGGCGCGCGACGGAATCGACAACGATCCGCCGCGCGCCGCTCGTCATGCTCGCTCCCATGGGGGCATGGGGGTCGGGGTCAGGCAGTCTTCTTGTGGTCACCTTCGTGATCGCTGCCGTAGCCCTCGGGCTTGCCAGGCTTTCCAGGCTTCTCAGGCTTTTCGTCATGACCGTGGCCGCCGCCCGGCTTTCCACCGTGATCATGGTCTCCGGGCTTCCCGCCGTGGTCGTGCCCGTGGTCGTGCCCATTGCCCCCGGTCGCACCGCCCCCGGTCGCACCGCCACCGGTCGCACCACCCGTTCCGCCACCCGTGACGCTGCCCGTCGTGCCCGCGACGAGGCCGCCCAGGGCGCCTCCGGTGGTTCCGCCCGTCAGGACGCCGCCGAGAACACCACCCAGGACGCCGCCGGTTCCGCCACCCGTCGGCACACCGCCGATGATGCCGCCCGTGGTACCGCCCGTGGTGCCACCCGTCGTCGTACCGGCGATCACACCACCCGTGATCACGCCACCGGTCGTGCCACCCGTGCCCCCGGTCCCGCACGGCCCCAGGAAGATCCTGTTCGTGTCCAGCGTCACGGCGCCGCCACCGGTACCGCCCGCATCGGCCAGCAGCCGGCCGTTGATGACCGCCCCCGTGGTGGCGCTGATCGAGGTGTTGGCCAGGATCGTGCCCACGAACGAGGTGTTGGTGCCGAGCGTGGCCGAACTGCCCACCTGCCAGAACACATTGCACGGCGAGGCGCCGTTGACGAGGCGCACCGTGCTGTTCTCGGCCGCCGTCGTCAGCGTCGAACCGATCTGGAACACCCAGACGGCATCGGGGTTGCCCTGGGCGTCCAGGGTGAGGGTGCCGGTGATCTCCGCGCTGCTGTTCGCCCTGTAGAGGCCCGCCGTCAGCGTCTGGCCACCGAACTCGTGGGGAGCGTCGTTGTACACCGCGTCCGTCAGCGCCTGCCCGGCGGCCTGGTTGTACGCCGTGGTCAGCTCGGTCTTGGCCTGGCCCGCGTGGGCATCAGCACTGTGCAGGGTCCCGGGCGGGGTCACGCTGCCGGGCGGGAACCCGGTGATGGCCGCACCGGGGCTCACACCGACGTTGAGCCCTTCGATCACCGTGGGGCCGGTGTTGGTGACGGTCGCACCACCCAGTACTCCGTAGGTGGCCAGGGTCGTGCCCATGGGCACGGGGGTGGCAATGGCATTTGCGCGCGTTGGCGTCAGAGCGAGGATCACGGCGGCGATGACCACGGCCACCACCGCCGCGATCCACATCGACATGGTGCGCCGCAGGGGCGCGTCAGGAATGTTCAGCGTCATCGAGGGGCCAACTCCTTGTGCGGGTGGTCTGGCAGATCCCGGTTGCGCAGAATCGCCTGTTTTCTGCCGTCGGAATATTACTGAGGAGTGTGCCGGTCGATGATTCCGCTGAGCCGGTTCTCCGGAATCGCTGAATGGACCTTGAATTACATAGGAATACTTAATGGGCTGGATGGCTCAGGAATCTGAGCAGGCGGCGGATACGGTCGCCCGGCGCGTTCGACGGAACGGCAGACCGCCGCCGGAAGATCGCCGGCTCGCCTGGCAGGCGTCCGCGCCTCTCGGTATCGCCGGAGCCGGGACGACTTGATGATCTGGGTATCCGTTGCCCGGGTCCGGGCCGCCACCTGGGGATATCCGGTACGGGAGGGCCTGCTGGTCGGCGTCGGGTCACGGGCGACGCACCCAGCACGCTCAAAACGGCGCACCAGTGCCTCCACCGCCGGGCAGGCCCTGGGAAAAGTGCGGCCGAGGCGTCACGCGAATGTCCGGCCCGCACTGTCCGCAGTACTACTACTGAGCGCGGCTCGATTAACTCTCGCGCACCACCACCCGGAAGGCCGACTTCGGCGTGTTGCGGCGCGTGCGCCATGGGGTGCCCCTGTTGCGTCAAACCCCGTCCGTCAACCCTGCGATCGGCAGTCAAGTTACCGGCAGGTTTCTCGTGACTTGTTTCGTTTACTTCAGTAGAACCCGTTTCGATCGAGCAAAACGAAAGGGGATCTACATGAGATCCGAAGCAGACGTCAGACCGGAAGGAAGAGAACTTTCCCGACGACGTTTCATTGGTAGAACTGGTTCTATTTTTGGCGCCGCCGCATTGGGGGCATTCGAGCTGCCCGCCGCTGCGGCGCTCCCTCTCGAAGAGCAGGTCGACGCTCTCGTCATCGGCACCGGATACGGCGGTTCCGTCACCGCGTTGCGGCTCGCTCAGGCCGGGGTGGACGTCCGCATGGTGGAAATGGGCATGGCCTGGGACACCCCGGGGACGGACGGCAACGTATTCGCCAACACCACCAGCCCGGACCACCGGTCCTTCTGGCTCCGCACCCGGACCAGGCAGCCGCTGAGCAACTTCCTCGGCTTCCCGCTCGACAAGGACGTGCCGCGGTACACGGGGATCCTGGACGCCGAGGACATGGGCGGCATCGTCGTGTACCAGGGGCGGGGCGTCGGCGGCGGGTCGCTCGTCAACGGCGGGATGGCGGTCACGCCGCTGCGCTCCCGTTTCCCCGGAATCCTGCCCTCCGTCGACGTCGCCGAGATGTACGACGTGTACTACCCGCGCGCCAACAGCACCCTCGGCGTCAGCGGCATCGACCCCGCCTGGCTCGAGACCGCGGAGTGCTACGGGTACGCCCGCGTCGGCCGCAAGCACGCGGGACGGTCCGGTTTCCGCTTCCTGTTCGTGCCCAACGTCTACGACTGGGACTACATGAAGCGGGAGGCGGCCGGAGCGGTGCCCAAGTCGGCGCTGGCCGGCGAGATCCTCTACGGCAACAACCACGGCAAGAAGTCCTTGCCGAGGACCTACCTCGCGCAGGCCCGCGCGACCGGCCGGGTGTCCATCTCACCGCTGCACCGGGTCACCGCCGTCACGCCCGCCACCGGCGGCTACGCCGTGACCGTCGAGCAGCTCGACACGGGCGGCGCCGTCATCGCCACCAAGTCGGTACGGGCCCGGCGGGTGTTCTTCGCCGCCGGAAGCGTCGGCACCAGCAAGCTGCTGGTCCGGCTGAAGGCCACGGGCGCACTGCCGCACCTCAACGGCGAGATCGGCAACGGCTGGGGCGAGAACGGCAACGTCATGTGCGGCCGGGCCAACCACCTGTGGGACCCGACCGGCGCGCTGCAGTCGTCGATCCCGACGGCGGGCATCGACAACTGGGCAGCGGGCGGGGCGTTCGCCGAGGTGGCGCCGCTGCCGACGGGCATCGAGACCTGGGCGTCGTTCTATCTGTCGATCACCGACAACCCCCACCGCGGCCGGTTCACCTGGAACGCGGCGGCGGGGAAGGTGGAGCTGAACTGGCAGACGGCGTGGAAGCAGCCGTCGATCACCATGGCGAAGACGATCTTCGACAGGATCAACGCCACCGAGGGCATCATCTACCGCACGGACCTCTTCGGCGCCCACAAGATCTGGGGCGACCATCTCACGTACCACCCGCTCGGTGGCGCGGTCCTCAACCGGGCGACCGACAACTACGGTCGGCTGCACGGCTATGCGGGGCTCTATGTGATGGACGGCGCGCTGATCCCCGGCAATGTCACCGTCAATCCGTTCGTGACCATCACCGCGCTCGCCGAACGCAACATCGAGAGGATCATCGCCGAGGATTTCTGAGCCGCCCGTGATCCCGCATGACTGTGGGCCGGGGCCTCCGGGTCCCGGCCCACACCCTTGTCCCCACCCTTGTCCCCCACCCTTCAACCGCGCGCCGACGGCAGGACGCAGACGCTGTCCAGCCCCAGCACATGGTTGAGGCGGCCGAATGCCAGCCAGGAGCCGATGCTCATGCTCAGCTCCACGATCTCCGCCTGGCTGTAGTGCGCCGTCATCCGCTCCCAGAAGTCCCCGTCCAGGCCGTGGTGGTCTAGTGCGTAGCGCTCCGCGTACTCCGCGGCCAGCCGGGTCCGTTCGTCGAAGGCGTCCGTCGTACGCCACCGGGCGACCGCGTCGAGGAAGCCCTCCTCGACCTTCTGCCCGTCGCGTTCGGTGCGCCAGTCCAGGCAGAACAGGCACCCGTTGATCTGCGCGACGCGCAACCGGGCGGCCTCGAACTCACGCAGCCCGAGCGTCGTGTGCTCATAGACGGCGAGGGAGAAGGCACTGGCCGCCGGGCCGATCCCAGGCACCATCTCGCCCCAGACGTACGCGAGGGGCTCGGCGCCCTCGGGAATGTCGATCCGCATGGTCACCTCTTTCCGAGTCGGCCCACGGCTGGGCGCAGCGGGACGTCGAGGGCGTCGTAGAGACCCGGTTCGGCTGCTACGAGCCAGTCGACGGCGTTCACCAGACGGCCGGCCGCCGTGGCGTTGCCGCCGGCGGCTCGGTTGTCCCCCTCGTCCGTGGCCTCGACCGTGACCTCGATGCGGGGGCGGCCCTCGATGATCACGCGGTGTGCGCCCGCGCCGCCGCCGGGCGGCACCGGCCAGTCCGGGGCGCAGCCGGGGTGGATGCGGGTGATGTGCTCGATGACGAGGCGGGGCTCGCCCGCCACCATGCCGCGCACTTCGAGACGCACCGCGCCCTGGGTACCGGCCGCGAACTCCCCCATGGTGTCCGTGTGGACGGGCGCGTCGAGCGGCCGGCGCTCCAAGTGCTCTTCGGTGTGGTCGAGTTGGGCGCCCATGGCGCGGGCCATCATCCGCAGCTGGCCGCCCCAGATCATCGTGGGGATGCCCTCGGCGAGCATCAGCGGCTGGTAGTCCAGCGGGTGCCCCATGCCGATGAGATGGCGGACCGATTCCTCCTGGTCGTACGTCGAGTAGTCGAAGATCTCCT
This sequence comes from Streptomyces sp. NPDC002779, assembly GCF_042888685.1. Taxonomy (NCBI): domain Bacteria; kingdom Bacillati; phylum Actinomycetota; class Actinomycetes; order Kitasatosporales; family Streptomycetaceae; genus Streptomyces; species Streptomyces sp. NPDC002779. The sequence goes on along the minus strand of NZ_JBIAQC010000003.1, from coordinate 408,392 downwards.
GGCAGCGGACCGCGTCGATGTCGGATCCCAACCCGCTGACCAGGAGCGGGAGTACGTCGTTGGCCCACCCGGGGTCCACGCCGGAGACGAACAGGGCGCCGCCCCCGGCCCTGGCGGCTTCGAGCAGGCCGGCACGGATCTCGTCGGGGGCGTTGGTGCAGTCGTACATGCCGTACAGGGAGGGGGTGACGACGACGGCGCCGGCGCGCAGGGCGCGGCTGATGTCCTCGATCGCGCCGTCCGGGCGTACGTCACCGGAGGCGGCGTACACGACCGCGCGCGGGCCTGCGGAGAGGACGCCGTCCACGTCGTCGGTCGCCGTCACGCCGAGGGTGCGGCCGAGGCCGCCGAGTTCGCCCGCGTCCTTGCCGACCTTGGCGGCAGTGGAGACCAGCACGGCCACCAGGCGGAGCATCGGGTGGGCCGCGACGGCCCGCACGGCCGCGCGCCCGACGTTGCCTGTGCCCCAGACCACCGTGGGAATCATGGGCGGAGGGTAACGACGCACCCCAGAACTTCCCATAGCCGTGCACGGGGAATCGGGGGCCGGGGCAGGGCAGGGGGCGGGACGGTCGTCAGATCGGGCTCAGTTCCAGGGTGGGGCCGGATAGGGCCGAGCGGAGGCGGCGGTCGTGGGTCACGATGATCACTGTTCCCGTGTAGTCGGCCAGGGCCGCTTGCAGGTCCTCCACCAGGGCCGGGGCCAGATGGTTCGTCGGCTCGTCGAGGAGGAGCGCGTCGTGCGGCTCGGTCAGGAGGCGGGCCAGTTCCAGGCGGCGGCGCTGGCCCGTGGAGAGGTCCCGCACCCGCTGGTCCAGGTCGGGCTCGCGGAAGAGGCCCAGCGAGAGCAGCTCCTGCGCCCGGTGCGCCCCGAAGGCCGCCGCCAGGGAGAGGTCGTCCTCGCTCGGCGTCCGCGGTGTCACCTGGCGGAGCAGCCCGGCTCGCGCGGGCCGCCGTACCGTCGCGCCGGGCTCCGGGGCCAGTTCACCGGCCAGGACCCGCAACAGTGTTGATTTCCCGGCGCCGTTGGGTCCGGTGACCAGCAGTCGGCCGCCCGCGGGCACGTGCAGGGAGTCCAGCAGCAGGCGTCCAGGCACCCACACGTCGGCCGCCTCCACCGCCCGGTCCGCCGAACCCTCGATCCGAGCGGCGAACCGCAGCGGTTCCGGCGGTGCGGGCACCGGGTTCTCCGTGAGCCGCTGCACCCGTTCCCGCGCGTTGCGGATCCGGCTCATCGCCCCGTGCGCCCGGGAGCGGGCCCGGAAGGCGCCCGCCCCGCTGAACGCCCACGGCGCCTTGCGGGGGATCGCGTCCAGGCGCCCGATGTGGGAGTCGGCGAGCCGGGACTGGCGGGCCACCTTCGCCCGCCATTCGGTGTACTCCCGTTCCTGGCGGGCGCGTTCGGCGGCCTTGGCGGTCAGGTATCCCTCGTAGCCGTCGCCGTAGCGGCGGACGGTTCCGGCGTCCACCTCCAGGATGGTGTCCGTCACGCGGTCCAGGAAGGTCCGGTCGTGGGTCACGGCGACAAGCGTGCCCCGGTGGGCGCGCAGCCGCTCCTCCAGCCAGGCCACCGCCTCGTCGTCCAGGTCGTTGGTCGGCTCGTCGAGGAGGAGCAACTCCGGCGAGGAGGCCAGCGTCGCCGCCAGGGCCAGCCGTGAGCGCTGGCCGCCGGAGAGGGTGCCGAGCCTGCGGGACCGGTCCAGGGCGGCCGACTCGCCCAGGTGGCGCAGGGTCACGTCGACCCGGCGGTCCGCGTCGTAACCGCCGCGCGCCTCGAACTCCGCCTCCAGCGCGGCATAGTGCTCGTACGCCGAGGAGTCGGCGAGTTCGGCCCCGGCCTCCCGCAACCGGCGCTCCAGGGTGCGCAGTTCGGACAGCGCCAGGTCGACGGCGTCACCGACGCGTGCCGTGTCGGGCAGGTCCAGGGTCTGCGCCAGATGACCGATCCCGCCCGGTGCTACGACGGTGAGGTCGCCGTTGTCGGGTGGTACGGCGCCGGCGAGCAGCCGCAGGAGCGTGGACTTGCCGGAGCCGTTGTCCCCGACGACCCCGGCCCGCTCACCGGGCCGGACGGTGAACGACACACGGTCCAGGACGAGCCGGGTGCCGTAGCGCTTGCTGACCTCGGTGACGGTGAGCTGGGGGACGGCGACGGGGGAGGGTGCTTCGGGAGCATGGAACAAGTGGGTCCCTTTCGATGGATCATCTACGAGACGAGACGAGACGTCTCGTCTTGGCGAGACTCCTGGACCGTACCCCCTACGCCCGATTGACGCAAGACGCTGTGTCTCGCTCACCCACGATCGATGATTTCCACGAAATCTTTCGGAATTAAGCTCGGGCCACATGATCAGGTAGACGGCGAGAAAAAAGTCAGGCGGCATCGGAAAGGCTGGTGAAATGCAGCAATAGCCGATTTCACGCCTCCGAATGTTTCGTAACAAAAACCGAAACCATTGACACTTGTCGTGCCCCGGCCAACACTCCGCCGCATGAAGAACTCACTCACACGGCTCCGACTGCTCATCAGCAGCGCCTGTGCCGTCCTGCTGCTCGCCATCGGATCGGTGACCGCCCACGCGGACACCGTCGTCACCACGAACCAGACCGGTACCAACAACGGCTACTACTACTCGTTCTGGACCGACGCCCAGGGCACGGTCTCCATGAACCTCGGCTCCGGCGGCAACTACAGCACCAGCTGGCGCAACACCGGGAACTTCGTCGCCGGGAAGGGCTGGGCCAACGGCGCGCGCCGGACCGTGACCTACTCCGGCACCTTCAACCCGTCCGGCAACGCCTACCTGACGCTCTACGGATGGACCGCGAATCCGCTCGTGGAGTACTACATCGTCGACAACTGGGGCACCTACCGCCCCACCGGCACCTTCAAGGGCACGGTCACCACCGACGGCGGCACGTACGACATCTACAAGACGACCCGGTACAACGCCCCCTCCGTCGAGGGCACCAAGACCTTCGACCAGTACTGGAGCGTCCGGCAGTCGAAGCGGACGGGCGGCACCATCACGACCGGCAACCACTTCGACGCGTGGGCCCGCGCCGGAATGCCGCTCGGCAGCTTCAACTACTACATGATCATGGCGACCGAGGGCTACCAGAGCAGCGGCAGCTCCAACATCACGGTGGGCGGCACCGGTTCGGGCGGCGGGGGCGGCGGTGGCGGCACCGGCTGCTCCGCCACGCTCTCCGCCGGCCAGCAGTGGAGCGACCGCTACAACCTCAACGTCTCGGTCACCGGGTCCAGCAACTGGACCGTCACCATGAACGTCCCCTCCCCGGCGAAGGTCCTCTCCACCTGGAACGTCAGCGCCAGTTACCCCAGTCCACAAGTCCTCACCGCCAGGCCCAACGGCAGCGGCAACAACTGGGGCGCCACCATCCAGCACAACGGCAACCACACCTGGCCCACCGTCTCCTGCACGGCGAGCTGACCGCGAAGGAGGCCCGACCATGCGTCCCTTGATCGCGAAACTCGCGGTGGCCGCACTGGCCGTAGCGAGCACGATCACCGTCAGCACCGCCAATCCCACCCCGGCACAGGCCGCGACCTGCAACGGCTACGTCGCCCTCACCTTCGACGACGGCCCGTCCGGCAGCACCCCGGCCCTGCTGAACGCCCTCACCCAGAACGGCCTTCGGGCCACGATGTTCAACCAGGGCCAGTACGCCGCCGCCAGCCCGGCGCAGGTCCGCGCCCAGGTGAACGCGGGCATGTGGGTGGCCAACCACAGCTACACGCACCCGCATCTGACCCAGCTCAGCCAGGCGCAGATCGACTCCGAGCTCTCCCGTACCCAGCAGGCGATCAGCAACGCGGGCGGCGGTACGCCGGTGCTCTTCCGTCCGCCGTACGGCGAGACCAACGCGACCGTGAAGGCCGTGGCCGCCAAGTACGGTCTGACCGAGGTCATCTGGGACGTCGACTCCCAGGACTGGAACGGCGCGACCACGGACGCGATCGTGGCGGCCGCGGGGCGGCTCACCAACGGACAGGTCATGCTGATGCACGACTGGTCCGCCAACTCCCTGGCGGCGATCCCGCGCATCGCGCAGGGACTGGCGAGCCGTAATCTCTGCGCCGGGATGATCTCCCCGCAGACCGGCCGGGCGGTGGCGCCGACCGGTTCCGGCGGGGGCGGTGGCAGCTGTACGGCCGCCCTGTCCGCCGGCCAGCAGTGGAGCGACCGCTACAACCTCAACGTCTCGGTCACCGGCTCCAGCAACTGGACCGTCACGATGAATGTGCCCTCGCCCGCGAGGGTCCTCTCCACCTGGAACGTCAGCGCCAGTTACCCCAGTCCACAAGTCCTGACCGCCAGGCCCAACGGCAGCGGCAACAACTGGGGCGTCACCATCCAGCACAACGGCAACCGGAACTGGCCCACGGTCAGCTGCACCGCAAGCTGACCCCGGAGAGCGTGGGTCCCACCCCGTGTCACCAGGTGGGGCCCGCGCGCAGCAAGGTGTCCCGGACCCGGGTGACATCGAGGTTTCCGGTGGGTCCCGGGCGCTGGACCACGTACGCCGTGTTGATCGGTGGGTCCTCGGGGTCGTGCAGGAGGGTGAGGGCGGCCGAGGCGAGTTCGTGTTCGCACAGGTAGCGGGGCAGGACCGAGAAGCCCGCGCCCGCGGTGACCGCCGCCAGGACGCCTCGCAGGTCGGGCAGGGTGACGGCGGCGCGGCAGTTCAGGCGCCGGCCGAAGACGTGCCGCCAGTAGCGGCGGAGGATGGGCAGGTCCTCGGCGTAGGCGATGAGCGGGACGGTGTGCAGGACACCGGGGCCCTCGGCCGTCACCCGGCCGCCGATGCGGTCCGCCCACACCGGCGCGGCGACCAGCACGAACTCCTCGTCGGCCAGCGGGGTCGCGAGCAGGGTACGGCCGCGCGGGCGGGTGGTGGCCAGGACCAGGTCGTGGCGGCCCGCGCGCAGTTCGTCGAGCAGGGGATCCGTCAGGCCCGGTGTCACCCGCAGCCGCAGCCCCTCCGCGACCAGCGGCGCCAGCGCGGGCAGGACGCGCAGGCAGAGGAGTTCGGCCGGGCCCGCGAGGTGGACCGGCGCGGGCGGGCCCGACTCCGCCGGGCCGTGGCCGGTGGCCTCCAGCAGCGCGTCGAGCGGGCCCGCGATCCGCGCCGCCAGGTCATGGGCGTACGGCGTGGGCGCCACGCCCCTGGGCAGGCGGGCGAAGAGCTCGCGGCCCGACTGCCGCTCCAGGGCCTTCACCTGCGTGGTCACCGTGGGCTGGGAGATGCCCAGCAGCTGCGCGGCGGCGGTGAAGGAGCCGGAGCGGTAGACGGCCAGGAACGTCCGGGCCAGGTTGAGGTCCTGGATGCCCGTTCCCGGGGACGCGCTCAGCTCAGCCTCTTCAGCAGCTCGGCCGCGAGCGGGGCCGAGGAGGCCGGGTTCTGGCCGGTCACCAGGTTGCGGTCGACGACCACGTGCGGCGCCCACGGCTCGCCCGCCTCGACCTGCACGCCCGCCTCCACGAGCCGCGACTGCAGCAGCCACTTCGCCTTGCCGGCGAGCCCGGCCTGGGTCTCCTCGGCGTCGGTGAAGGCGGCGATCCGGTAGCCGGCGAAGGCGTTGGCGCCGTCCTCGCGGGTGGCGGCGAGCAGCGCGGCCGGGCCGTGGCAGACCACGCCGAGCGGCTTGCCGGAGTCCAGGGCGTCGACAAGGAGCCGGCCGGAGACGGCGTCGACCGCCAGGTCCTCCATGGGGCCGTGGCCGCCGGGGTAGAAGACGGCGGCGTAGTCGTCGAGGTCGACGTCCGCCAGGCCGACCGGGTTCTTCAGCTCGGTCATCGCGTCGAGGGCCCGGGCGGTCTCGTCCGCGCCCTCCTGGCCGCCGTTGGCCTCCGGGGCGAGGCTGCCCCGGTCGACGACGGGCACGACTCCGCCGGGCGTGGCGACGACGATCTCGTGGCCCTCGGCCTTGAACCGCTGGTAGGGGGCGACGACCTCCTCGGCCCAGAAGCCGGTGGGGTGGCGGGTGCCGTCGGCGAGCGTCCAGTGGTCGACGCCGGTCAGCACGAACAGGATCTTCGACATGGGGTGATCTCCAGAGGTTGAGGTGGACCTCGAACGTAAGCCCGTCGACCCATAGGTCTCCAATGAGGATTCTGATCCCGGGCATCGGAATTCCGATGGGTCATCGGGAATACGCCACCACCCGCGAATCTAGGTCCCCGCGTGCACGTACGCCGCCCACACGTGCGGCCGGTCGGGGATGCGGCGGCGGAGTCCGCGGACCGCCTCGTGCAGGGCTCGGGCCGCGCCCGGGGTGTCCGGGGCCGTCGTACGCCGGTAGAAGTCGCGGGTCATGTGGTCCGCGTGGGTGCTGTCGATGGTCCACAGGGTGCCGACCGCCGCGGGGAACCCGGCCAGCAGGAACGAGCTGGTGATGTGGATGGCCTCGTCGGTGAGGCGTTCCGCCGTCCGGGCGGTGCCGCAGGCCGCCAGGAACGCCAGCCGCGCCGCGCTCGGCCGGGCCCGGCAGATCTCCAGCACCGACACCGGCTCACCGCTCGGCAGGCGGAGCAGGGCGCCGGAGGGTTCCGCGGGGTCGGTGGCCGCGTGGCAGCCGAAGTGAGCCCAGGAGGCGTGGTGCAGGGCGCCGAGGACGGCCTCGCGGGTGGCGGCCGCACCGATCAGCGGGGCGGGCGCGCCGAGGAGTCCGGCGGCGTAGGCGGTGGCCGCGGCTACTCCCGGGAGTTCCTGTTCCGGCTCGGCGACCAGCAGGGCACCGCCGGGGCCGGGCCGGCGGCGGGCCCGGGAGCGGGCGTGGGCGAGGGTCTTCAGGCCCGGGACGTAAGACGACACCACCGCGTCCAGCGCCGCTCCGCAGCCGTCCTGCGCGCAGTCCGGTGCCGTGCACTGGGCCGCGTGCAGGGGCAGTGCGCCGAAGGCGCCGGTCGGCACCCACCACAGGCGGGGCCAGCTGCCGTGCCGGGGGACCGGCTCCGCGGCGCCCACCAGGTCCAGGACCGGACGGACGACCTGGTGCCAGGTCCACGCCAGCGTCTCGCGGACCGTGGTGCCCGCGGCGACCAGTTGCCGGGGGGAGGGCCGGGCGGTGCCCTGGGCGTTGATGGCGTCGACGGCGTCCCGCAGCCGCCGGGCGGCGCCCGCGACCTCGTCGGCCCCGACGTCGAGGTGCAGGGCGGTGATCGAGCGGGCGGTGACGACGAGGGCATGGCAGTGGCGGCGGCCCTGGTTCAGGACCACGACCGGGCCGTCGGCCGCGAGGTCCCGCAACTGCGGTGCGGCCAGGGGCCGCAGGAAGTCCTCGAAGCCGGGCGCGGTCCGGATACGGGCGATCAGCGCGTCGAGTTCGCGTGAGGCACGCAAGGCCGCGAGCCGGGCCCACTCGGCGTGCCCGGCGGGGGCGAGGGCGCCCTCGGGACCGGCCGCGAGCGTGTCCGTCAGCCGATCGAACCCGACGGGTCCGGCCGGAGCGTCGGCGCCCTCGGGACCGGCGCCGAGCGCGTCCGTCAGCCGCTCATACCCGGCGGGTCCGGCCAGGGCGTCGGTGTCCTCGGGACCAGCGCCGAGCGCGTCCGTCAGCCGCTCGAACCCGGCGGGTCCGGCCGGGGCCCCGCCATCCCCGGGACCGGCGGCAAGCGCGTCCGTCAGTCGTTCGAACTCGGCCGCCAGATCCGGGTGCCCGGCGCGCAGGGCGTCGAGGTCGGCGCGGGCCTCGATGCGCCGGGCCAGCAGCAGCCCGCGCCCCCGGTCGAGGAGTTCGGCGGCCCGGTCCACCTCCGGTCCGGAGGCGGTGCGGGCGTGCGCGGACGGCAGGCGCAGGGCCGCGAGGGCCTCGCGTACCGCGTCCGGGTCGTCGCCCGCCGCCGCCCGCTCGGTCACGGCCTTGAGACCAGCCAACTCCCCCGGCAGCCGCGCCGCCAGGTCCCGTCCGACGAGGTGCGTGAGGATCAGCTCGACGATCGTCCGGATGTCCCCCTCGAACGTGGACAGGCCGTGCTCGGCGGACCGCTGGTCACTGCCCCGGTCGGTGAGCCCGGCCATCGCCTCGACGCCTGCTTCGAGGTGGTCGAGGGCGAGGTCGACCCGGGGCCGGGGCCTGCCCAGCGCACCGGCCGCGGCCGCGATCTCGCCGTGGGCCCGCATCCACACCGGGACCGCCGGGTCCCGCCACATCCTGGGGTCCGCGGCACCGGCGAAGCGGTCCCGCAGGGGGCCCATGACCGTCTCGAACAGGTCCGCCGGCGGCCTGCCCGGCGCCTGCGAGGTCGTCGCCTCGGGGAGCCGTCCCCGGGCCATGAGGTCGACGAACATACGGATCGTCCCGGCGATGTCCGGCGCCCCCTTGGGCGTCCCCTCGCCGAGCACGCGCCCCAGTTCGTCCGCCTCCGCCACCAGGGCCGCCGCCCGCTGCGGTTCGGCCGGGCGGAGCAGCAGCGCGCGCTGGACGAGCGCCCTGGCCAGTGTCGTACCGGCCATGGGCCGCATCGGATGTCCGGCGGGGCAGGCCGCGAAGGTACGGCGGCACTGCTCGACGATCTCGTCGCCCAGGTCGCCGCGGGGGCCGCCGCCGGGGCCGACGGTCTCGACCAGGTCGGCGTAGGCGTCGCCCATCAGGTCGTACCAGGGGCGGTCGCCGGTCGAGGGTCCGCGGGTCAGCTCGCGCATCCGGGCGGCGGTCCGCCGGGCCCGCTCCAGCTGGGCCGGTTCATGGCCGAGGAGGTAGTTCTGGAGGGCGCTGTGGAACTCGGTGCGGGCCGCGAGGACGGCGTGGTCGGTCTCCGTCAACGCCACTTCGCCGTACGGGGGTTGGGGTCCGTCCGTGGGGGCCGGGGAGGTGGCCGAGGCGAGCAGGGCGGAGGCCTCGCGGGCGTTCTCCGGGTCGAAGCGGCCCACGGACAGGGCGGTCAGGGCGTCGGCGAGGAGCTTGTCGAGGTGGCCCGCCATATCGGGGGCGTGGGTGCGGGCGTAGCGCAGCAGCTCGACGACCTCGTCCAGGGTGGCCGGGTCGCTCCGCCCGGCGGACCGGGCGGACAGGGCGCTGCCGAGGGCCGCGGCGAGGTAGGGGCGCAGGGAGGTGTCGTCCTCGTCGACGTCCCCGAACATCTCCCGGATGACCGCGATGTCGGAGTCGAGGTTCTCGGGGGCGTCGAGACGGATGTCCTGCATACGGGACAACTGCGCGGTGAGCTTGACGAGTTCGTCCGGCAGGGGCTCGCCGCTCACCGACACGACGGCGATGGGCAGGGCTGCCTCGTAGGCTTCCCGGCGCAGCAGGTCCGTCGCCGGGAAGCCGGGCGGGGCCTGTGCGGCCACCTCCTCGGTGAGTTCCCGGGACTCCGCCGCGAGGAGGTCGGCGCGGGCGGGCGCCGTCGGCCGCAGCGCCTGTGCGCGCATGCCGGTGAGGGCGGCCAGGACGGCGACGTAGGCGTGGCGGCGGGTGCCGTGGGCGGGGAGGGCCGCCCGGTAGCGGGCTATGCGGGCGTCGGCGGTGTCGTCGGGGACGAAACCGGAGGCCAGGTCGAGGATCTCGACGTCGACGTCGGGCGGGCCACCGGTACGGGTGGTGTGCCGACGCACCTGCTCGACGAACCGGCCCAGGGCGACCGGCGACCCGTCGGACTCCAACTCCCGGTAGGCGTCGAGCACGGCCCGCTGTTCGTCGCCCAACAGGCCGGCGGAGTCGAGCAGTTCTATCGCCTCCAACGCCTCGTCACCGTCCTGGGACTTCGGGCCGGTGGCGCCGGGCTCGGTCAAGGCGCCTGCTGACCGCAGGAGTTGGGCCGCTTCCCGGGCCGCTTCCCGGTCGTCGCGGGCTCGGGCGAGGGCCGTGAGGGCCTGGGCCAGGGCTGTGGTGGTCCAGGCGTGGGCGGGGTGGTCGGTGGGGGTGGCGGCACGGGCTGTGCGCAGGCGTCGTACGGCGCAGGCGATGCGGCTCGGGTCCTGTTCGGCGACGCCCGCCTCCGCGATGGCCGCGCCGATCCGGAGATCGCGTTCGCCGGGCCAGGTGACGGGCTGGGCGACCAGCAGGCGGAGCGTCGCGAGGCCGTCGGAGTTCTCCTGGGTGAGCGAGCCGTCCGGTGCCATGGCCACCAGCCGCTCCACGACGGCCAGTTCGGGGACTCCGAGCAGCCGGGCCGCGTCCACGACCGTGCGCAGGGCGACCGAGGCGGCGGCCCGCGCGAGGTCGGGGTCGAGGAGGGGCAGGCGTTCGCACACCGCGCGGCCGTAGCGGGCGGCCGCCGCCAGGGAGCAGGGCTCCGCCTCGCGCTGGAAGCGGAGGACGTGGAGTTCCAGGGCCTGGACCGCGACCTCCACGAACCCCGCGTGGTCGTCGTCCCGCACGTGATCGAGGGCCGTCTCCGCCCACGCCAGCGAGCGGTCGAGGGCCACCGCCCCGCCCTCGCCGGTGACTTCCTCCCCGTACGCCGAGCTGATCAGGTGGGCGAACCGGGCTTCGTGGGAGGGGTCCCCGGGATCGAAGCCCTGACGGAGGGCGTCGGGGAGATTGGCCTCCGCGGGCAGCCGGGGGCACAGGAAACCGAACGTGCCGAAGACGACCGTCAGATTCAGCTGGGCCTCGGGGTCCTCGTCGCCCCCGTGCCGGAACCAAAAGGTCCAGAACACCGCCGCGACCGATTCGAGGTCGATCGTGCCCTCGGGCACCGGCGCGGCCTCCCGCAGCAGGGCCAGCGCGTCGGCCGCCGCCTCCGCCGCGCGCAGCGGCGCGGGATCGCGGGCGCTCTGGGCCGTGACGAGACGTGCGACCACTCGATCCCGAAGCTCCGTCATCGCTCGTTACATTAGTCTGACCGCCTGTCAGGGGGCAGTGGTTCTCGTGAGTTGCAGGGAGGCCGCCGTGGGCGACGGGGCGATGGCGCGGCAGGTGTACGAGGACGCCGTCGAGTATCTGTGCCGCAACATGGACGATCTGCGCGACCTGGTCGGGCCCGGTGCCTGGGAGGCCGCCTTCCCGGCCGTACGGGACGCGGATCCCGCGAGCCCCGAGTGGCGGGACGGCGTACGCGCCCTGCACCACGCGGTCGAGGCGGCCGGGGTGCCGGGCGGACTCGGGCTTGATCCCACGCTGGGCGTCGGCGGCTGGCCCGGCGCTCCGACGCCCCGGTCGGCCGGCTGGGTGTGCCCCACGCGCCGCTGCGGCCGGGTCGACCTGCGCGAGGAGGGCCCGGCCGCCACCCCGGCCTGCGCGCTGCACGGGCAGCCGATGCGCCTGGTGGACTGACCGTGGTGGGACTCCTCGCGGAGCTGCAAAAACGCATACCCGACGGCTGGTTCCTGCGCCGGCTGCTGCCCGCGGCGCTGTTCGTCGTGGTCGCGCTGGTCGGCGGCGGGGCCCTCGGGCACAGCCGGTGGAACGACGTCCCGCTCGCCCGCGCGCGGATCGCCGACGCCCTGCGCACGAGCGGCGGGCTGACCGCCGACGGGATCGCCTCGCTGGTGCTGTTCGCGGTACCGGTGGTCGCCGCGGCGTTCGCGGTGCCGTATGCGGCCGCCGCGATCGGGGCGCTGGCGTCCGGGGCCTGGCCCTGGTGGCTGATGCCGGTGGGGCGGCGGGTGACCGCCTGGCGGGCGGCGCGCTGGGTGCCGCCGGATGTGCTGGCCCGGCAGTCGGTGCGGGCCCGCGCCGACGGCCATGCCCTGCGCGCCGACCGGCTCGACGCGCGGGCCGCCCGCGCCCGCTCGGCAGACCGCCCAGGCTCCCCCACCTGGTGCGGCGACCGGTTCCGGCGCACGGAGGCGCAGGTCGCGCGGGACACGGGCGGGGACGTGACGAGCGGCTGGACGGCCCTCCTGCTCGGCGCGGAGGAGGCACCGCGCGCCGCGCTGGCGGAGACCCGCGACTCCTACGACGCGGCCTGCGAGGCGCTCGCCTGGAGCGCGGCGTTCACGGTGCTCGGCGCCTGGTGGTGGCCGGCGGCCGTGGCCGGGGTCCTGCTGGGGCTCGCGTCCTGGCGGTCACTGCGCACCGCGGTCGAGGCCCTGTGCCGCACGACGGAGGCGGCCTTCACCCTGCACCCCCCGGAGCCGCCTGCACCGGGTCCGCCCGAACCGCGATGACAACCGTCTGAGCCCGCTCGACGGCGCCTGTTTCGGTCATCACCGCGCCCCGGGGGAGCTATGCGCCGTACGACCGAGGCGGCCCTCACCCCGCACCCTCCGCACCGGCCCCGATCCGCGATGACGACCGTCTGGGCCCGCTCGACGGCGCCCGGCTCGGTCGATCACTGCCCACCGCAGTGAAACCGCGGCGCCGTACAACCGAAGCGGCCCTCACCCCGGACCCGCCTGCACCAGCCCCGTCTGGTACGCGATGACGACCAGTTGGGCCCGGTCGCGGGCGTGCAGCTTGGTCATCGCGCGATGGATGTGGGTGCGGACGGTCAGAGGGCTCACCGTGAGCAGGTCCGCGATCTCCCCGTTCGACTTGCCCTCCGCCGCCAGCGCCATCACCTCCCGCTCCCGGACCGTGAGTTCGGCCAGCCGCTCGGGCGGCGCCGACTGGGTGCCCGGTGCGGGAGAGGTGAGGAAGCGGGTGATCAGGGTGCGGGTGGCGCCAGGAGAGAGCAGCGCCTCGCCGGAGGCCACCGTGCGGATGCCGGCCAGCAGGGCGTCCGCGGTGACGTCCTTGCCGAGGAACCCGCTCGCCCCGGCCCGCAGCGCCTGGGCGACGTATTCCTCGGTCTCGAAGGTGGTGAGGATCAGCACCTTCGTGGCGGTGAGGCCGGGGTCGGCGCAGATCGCGGAGGTGCCGGACAGGCCGTCCGTGCCGGGCATCCGGATGTCCATGAGGACGACGTCGGGGTGGTGGGCGCGGGCCAGTTCCAGCGCCTCGGCGCCGTCGGACGCCTCGCCGACGACCTCCATGTCGGGGCAGGAGTCGAGCAGGATCCGGAAGGTGGCCCGCAACAGGGCCTGGTCGTCGGCGAGCAGCACCCTGATGGTCATGGACGGTCTCCTTCTGGGACGGCGGCGGACGGCTGCAACGGCAGTGCGGTGGTGACCTCGAAGCCGCCCTCGGGGCGCGGGCCCGCGCACAGTTCGCCGCCGATGGAGTGGGCGCGTTCACGCATGCCCATCAGCCCGAAGCCGCCGGAGCGCGGGGCGGGACCGACCGGTCCGTCGTTGCTGACCGTGATGAGCAGCCGGGAGTCGGCGTAGGTGAAGCGGACGCGGGCGCTGCGGGCGGCGGCGTGCTTGGAGACGTTGGTCAGGGCCTCCTGCACGATCCGGTACGCGGTCAGGTCCACGCCGGGCGACAGGGACCGCGGTACGCCCTGAGTGGTGACGGTGACGTCGAGGCCCGCCGAGGCGCACGCCGAGATCAGCTCGGGCAGCCGGGCCAGGCCGGGGGCGGGCTCCAGGCCCCCGTTGCTCGGGTGGTCGTCGTCGCGCAGCAGGCCGAGGGTGGCCTTCAGCTCGCGCAGCGCCGAGGAGGTGGTGCCGGTGAGGTCGTCGAGGATCTTCTGGGTCTGCTCGGGGTCGCGGCGCGCGAGGTGGGCGGCGGTGCCGGCCTGGGCGTTGGCCAGGGCCAGGTGGTGGGCGACGACGTCGTGCAGCTCGCGGGCGATGCGCATGCGCTCCTCGGTGACGCGCAGGCGCGCCTCCTCCTCCCGGGTGCGCTCGGCGTGCTCGGCGCGGGCCTGCACGGACTCCAGGTAGGCGCGCCGCAACTGGGTCATCCGCCCGGCGGCGAGCGGCAGCGCCAGCCAGAAGACCGGGCCGATCACCTGCAGGACCACGGTGAGGCCGTCCATGGAGTCGGCGATCACGTTCGCCGTGCTCAGCGCCACCACGATGACGGTGCCGAAGACCCGGACGGTCTTCGGCTCGCAGAGCACCGCCAGCCAGTACAGCGCCGCGAGCAGCGGGGCCAGCAGCAGCGGGGTGAGCAGATAGCCGCGGGTGATGGCGGCGAGGGTGATCAGGGCGACCACGACGAGGACCGTGCGCGGATGGGTGCGGTACTTGAGCAGGACGAGGCAGCTCAGGCCGAGGAGGATCTCGGTGGGCCGGCCGGAGCCGGGGGGCCGGCTGCCGGGGAGGCTGAGCTGGGTGCCGAGGACCGCACAGCCGATCAGCGCGACGACCATCATCACGTCGAGGATGTGCGGGAAGCGTGCCGCGTACTGCTCGAAGCGGTCGGCGTAACGCTCCAGGCTCTTGCTCATCGGGGGCTCTCCCGGTCAGGTACTGAGGTCCATGGTGGACGACGGACGGGCCGCCCGGCTCGCGGGCGGCCCGTCGGCCCGGCTCAGGCGCGGGCGACCTCTTTCTCGGCCGGGGCCGGTGCGGGCTCGGCGGGGCGGCTGAGCGCCTCGCCCTCCACGTCGACCCGGGGCAGGATCCGGTCCAGCCACTTCGGCAGCCACCAGGCCCGGTCGCCGAGCAGGGCGAGGACCGCGGGCACGATCGCCATCCGGACGACGAAGGCGTCGAACAGGACGGCGGAGGCGAGCCCGAAACCGATCATCTTGATCATGGAGTCGCTCTCGCCGATGAACCCGGCGAACACCGCGATCATGATCAGCGCGGCGGCCGTGACCACCCGGGCGCTGTGCCGGAAGCCGGAGGTCACGGCCTGGGCCGGGCTCTCCCCGTGGACGTACGCCTCCCGCATCCGGGAGACCAGGAAGACCTCGTAGTCCATCGCGAGTCCGAAGACGATGCCCACCAGGAAGATCGGCATCAGGCTCATGATCGGTCCGGTGGTCTCCACGCCCAGCAGTCCCGCGCCGTGGCCCTGCTGGAAGACCACGACCACCGTGCCGAGGGAGGCGAGCACCGAGAGCAGGAAGCCGAGGGCCGCCTTCAGCGGGACCAGCACGGACCGGAAGACCACCAGCAGCAGGACGACGGCGAGCCCGACCACGACGATCAGATACGGCACCAGCGCGGACTGCACCTTCTCGGCGATGTCGATGTTCAGCGCGGTGGTGCCGGTGACCTCGAAGCTCGCCCCGGTCGCGGACTCCACGTCCGGCCGCTCGCCGCGAATGGTGGTGACCAGGTCCTTGGTCTTCTCGTCGGTGGGGGCGGTGGCCGGTACGACGGAGAGGACGGCGGTGTCACCGGCCTCGTTGAAGCGGGCGGGCGACACGGAGACCACGCCCTCGGTGGAGCCGATCCTTTCGGCGACGGTGGCCGTGGCGGCCTTGGGGTCCTCGGCGCCCCGGGCGTCGACGACGACGGTCAGCGGCCCGTTGAAGCCGGGCCCGAACCCCTCGGCGAGCGCGTCGTAGGCCCGCCGCTCGGTCGTCGAGGTGGACTTGGCCTCGTCGCCGGGCATGCCGAGCTGGAGGTCGGCCACGGGTATCGCGAGGGCGCCGAGGCCCACGACGCCGAGCAGCAGCACGGGCAGCGGGCGGCGCAGCACGAACCGGGCCCAGCGGGTGCCGCCGTTGTCCTGGGCGGTCTCCTCGGTACGGCCGCGGCGGCGGGCCCGGCGGGAGAGCACGGCGTCGGGCCAGAAGCCGAGGAAGGCCGGGACGAGGGTCAGCGCGATCAGTACGCCGACGACGACCGCGCCCGCCGCGGCGAGCCCCATCTTGGTGAGCATCGGGATGCCGACCACGGAGAGTCCGGCGAGGGCGATGACGACGGTGAGGCCCGCGAAGACGACCGCGGATCCGGCGGTGCCGGTGGCGAGGGCGGCGGCCTCCTGGGGCGCGGCCCCCTTGGCGCGCTCCTCGCGGTAGCGGGAGACGACGAACAGGGCGTAGTCGATGCCGACGGCCAGGCCCAGCATCATCGCCAGGGTGCCGGTGGTGGTGGACAGGCCCAGGGCGCTGGACAGGGCCAGGATCGTGGCCATGCTCACGCCGACGCCGATCACGGCGGTCAGCAGCGGCAGCCCGGCCGCGGCCAGCGAGCCGAAGGTGACCAGCAGCACCACGGCCGCGATGGCGATACCGATCGCCTCGGCCGCGCCGCCGGGTCCGCCGCCGTCCTCCAGGGCGGTCCCGCCGGCCTCGACGGTGAGCCCGGCGTCCCGGGCCTGCTCCAGGGTCTGATCCAGCTGGGCCGTGCTCGCGTCGGTGAGGTCGGCGGGGCCGACCT
Source organism: Streptomyces sp. NPDC002779 (assembly GCF_042888685.1). Lineage (NCBI taxonomy): Bacteria > Bacillati > Actinomycetota > Actinomycetes > Kitasatosporales > Streptomycetaceae > Streptomyces > Streptomyces sp. NPDC002779. The sequence goes on along the minus strand of NZ_JBIAQC010000003.1, from coordinate 392,312 downwards.
CATAGGTGACGGTCGAGTACGCGGTGGTGCCGTCCTCGCTGACCGCGCCCGCCTGGAAGGGGTCGACGGCACCGGCCACCTGGGAGCCGCCGGCGAGTTCGGCGACCGCCGCCTCGACGGCCTCCTTGTGCTCGGTCGCGGTGACCTTCTCACCGCCCGGCGCGACGAAGACGACCCGGGCGGTCGCGCCGTCCGCCGTGGTGCCGGGGAAGCGCTCCTCCATCAGGTCGAACGCCTGCTGCGACTCGATCCCCGGCATGGAGAACTCCTCGTCGGCGGCGCCCGGGGCCTTCATGGCGCCGAGCCCGACGGCGGCCAGCACCGCCGCCCAGACCAGGACGACGTACCAGCGCCGCCGGAAGGCCAGGCGGCCCCATCGGTAAAGGAAAGCAGCCACGGGGGAGGTCTCCACATCTGGATGTCGAAGGTGCCTCCAGGCTCTCCGGGCAGGGGGTGCCGTGTCGTCGTGCGGCTGCCGACACTGCGGCGTACTGAAAACGCAGTACGCGCCGCTGCGCGCCTCACTCCACGGGACGAGGGCCCCTCCCCGCCTCACATTACTGAAACGTAACCTACCGGCCGGTACCCCTTGAGGTGTTACCGACGGTACGGTCCCTGGCGAGCCCTTCCGCACCTTCCTGCCAGCCGCTTCACCAGGAGGTTCGCCATGCCCGCACGCAGACGGCTCGTGGCCGGGGGCGTCATCGCCGCCGCCTGCCTCGGCGCCCAGACCCTCACCGGCACCGCCGCCACGGCGGCCGACGAGGTCGTGTCCCGAGGGGTCACCATCCCCGCGTTCTACCACCCGCCCGCCACCCTGCCCGCCGCCGACGGCGCCCTCGTGCGCAGCGAGCCGCTCAAGCTGGCCCTGAGGCTGCCGAGCCTGAACGGCCCGCTGCCGGGCCGGGCCACCCGCCTGATGTACAAGTCCACCGATTCCACCGGCCGCCCGGTCGCCGTGACCGGCGCCTACATCGAACCCGCCGCAACCTGGAAGGGCGAGGGCCCCCGCCCGCTGGTGGCGCTCGCGCCCGGCACGATGGGCCAGGGCGACCAGTGCGCCGCGTCCATGGGCCTGGAGCACCCGCTCCGGTTCAACGGCGAGACGGTCTCCGTCGGCTACGAGGACCTGGCGATCTACCGCCTGCTCGCCACCGGTACGGCCGTCGTCGTCACCGACTACGCCGGACTCGGCGCGACCGACCGGCTGCACACCTACGTCAACCGGGTCGACGGGGCCCACGCCCTGCTGGACGCCGCCCGGGCCGCCCGTGCGGTGAGCGGGGCCTCGGTGACGGACCGGTCCCGGGTGGGGCTGTTCGGGTACAGCCAGGGCGGCGGGGCGAGCGCGGCCGCCGCGGAGCTCCAGCCCTCCTACGCCCCCGACGTCAACCTCGCCGGGACGTACTCCGGCGCCCCGCCCGCCGACCTGACCGAGGTCACCCGGGCGATCGACGGCAGCGAACTGGCCGGCGCGCTCGGCTGGTCCCTCAACGGGTTCGTCCAGTCCGAACCGGCCCTGAAGCCGATCGCGGACGCCCACCTGAACGCGGCGGGCAAGGCGGCGCTCAACGACCTGTCGACGATGTGCGTGGGCGACGCGCTGTTCGGGTACGGCGGGGCCAGAAGCACGGCGTGGACGACGGACGGCCGCTCGGTCAGCGACATCATCGCCGCCACCCCGGCACTGAAGTCCTTCCTCAACAGCCAGCGCATCGGCGCCCTGAAGCCGGCCACTCCGGTACGGGTGGCGACCGGGGTCAGCGACAACCTGGTCCCCCACGCCCAGTCCCGGCGCCTGGCGACCGACTGGTGCGCGAAGGGCGCGAACGTGACCTACGACCCGGTGCGCCTGCCCGACTCCGGCAGCGCCCTGCTCAACCACTTCACCCCGCTGCTCACCGACCAGGGCGACGCGGTCGAGTGGCTCACGGACCGCCTCAAGGGCAGGCAGGCCTCCTCCAACTGCTGGAGCATGCCGCTTCAGCCGTGAAGGTCGAGCACCTCCTGAAGGCCGGCCTCGGCGAACGCGGCCACCAGCTCCTCGCGCCCCTCGGTGAAATGGGCCCAGCTGTCGTAGTGGACGGGGACCACCCGGCGGGCGCCGAGGAGGCGGGCGGCCTCGGCGGCCTGGGCGCTGTCCAGGACGAGCGGGGCGTTGTCGAAGAGGACCGGGAAGCGGGGGGCGCCTGCGAAGAGGACGGCGGTGTCGACGGGGCCGAAGCGGTCCGCGATCTCCTTGACCGCTTCCAGGGAGGCGTTGTCGCCGCTGACGTAGACCGAGGGCAGGCCCTCGCCGGTCAGCACGAATCCGACGACCTCGCCGGTGAGCGGTTCCACCGCCTCCCGGGGGCCGGGGCCGTGGATCGCCGGTACGGCCGTGACCGTGACGGTGCCGCCGCCGGGGCGGTCGAGGTCGAGCGTCTCCCAGTCCGCCATGCCCTTGGCGTTGCCGCCGAGCCGGCTGCCGCCGCCGGGGGTGGTCAGGGTGAGCGGGACGTCGGCCAGCAGGGCGCGGCCCGCGTGGTCGAGGTTGTCCGCGTGCTCGTCGTGGGAGAGCAGCACCACGTCGATACGGCCCAGGTCGGCGGGGGTGACCGGGGCCGGGGTCAGCTTGCGCAGGGTGGGGCGGCCCGGGCCGCCGTACTCGCCGGGGGCGTCGAAGGTCGGGTCGGTGAGGAAGGTCAGGCCGCCGTACTCGAAGAAGGCGGTCGGGCCGCCGAGGACGCGCACGGGCAGGGGTATGGACATGGATCAAGTTCTCCTCACGGATGGTGAATCGTCTATCCGTGAGAGACGGTAGACCTGTCTCACGGTTGGAAGCAAGACGTACCATGAGAGTCATGACACAGACCGTTGCTGTCGACGGTGCGCTCCCGCCCGCACCCGGCGCGGAGCAGTACCCGGCGCTCGACTTCGCCAACAGCGCGATCGCCTTGCCCGGGGGGCATTACGTCGACTTCCTCGGCACCCCCGGGGGCGCTGGGCGGTGGCTGGAGGAGCGCGGGCTCGCGCCCGCGGACGCGGGCATCCGGGAGATGTGCGCCGCGCAGTTGCGGTCGCTGCGCGAGCAGATCCGGGCGCTGCTCGCCGCCCGCCTCGACGAGGCGCCCGCGCCCACGGGGGCGCTGGCCGCGGTCAATGACGCGCTCAGGCGGGCTCCGGCCGCGGCGCTGCTGCACTGGGACACCGGCCGCGGGCTGTACCGGGCCACCGCCCACCCCGTCGACCAGATCCTCGACCACGCGCTGGCGAACCTCGCCACGAACGCCGCCGACCTGCTGACCGGCCCCGACGCCGACCGCCTCACCGCCTGCGGCTCACCCCCCTGCAACCGCTACCTCCTGCGCCACGGCCGCCGCCACTGGTGCTCCACCCGCTGCGGCGACAGAGCCCGCGCAGCCCGCGCCTACGCCCGCCGAACGGGCACCCCAGAGCCCTGACCGAGAGGGCTGCGGAGCCCTGACCCCGTATGGCAGGGCTTCGGGTCCCTGTAGGTCTGGGCTCCGGGTTCCCGTCAGTGGGCGCAGGCCCGCGAGTCGGTCACCCGGACGGTCCACCCCCGTGGCCGGAGGGCCGGGGCGCGCGGAGGGTGGGGGCAATGACTGCCTATGAAGGAAGCGGGGTAGGTCCATGACCCAGCAGCCGCACGCCACGCCGCCGGCCGGCGGGGGGCGCCACTCTCAGGCGCCCTCGCAGGAGGCACCCGTCTGGGACGACGCCCACCGTCCGGCCGGGACCGCGCCCGGGACCAGGGGCTCCGCCGGGCCCGGTGGACCCGGCACCGACTGGCAGACCGGCGGGCTGGTCTTCGCCGGTGTCCTGATGATGGTCAACGGCATCGTCGCCATCCTCCAGGGCATCTCCGCGCTCGCCGCGGACGACGTGTACGACCGCATCGGCGAGTACGTCTACGAGATCAGCCTCACCGGCTGGGGCGTCATCCTGATCTGCCTGGGCGCACTGGCCGCGGCCGTCGGCTACGGCATCCTCAAGGGCGCCTGGTGGGCCCGGATGACCGGCATCTTCCTGGCGTCCCTGAGCCTGGTGGCGCACTTCCTCTTCCTGCCCTACCAGCCCGTCTGGTCGATCCTCATGATCGCGCTGGACGTCTTCGTGATCTGGGCCCTCGCCACGGCACCCGGCAAGCCCGGCATGTCCCCCGCGGGCCGGTAACCCCGGTTCCACGCGACCGGCCGGTGAGCGGCCACGGCTCAGACGTGCCCGAGACCGCCGCTTCCGAAGGACCCACTCGACCCCGGAAGCCAGCGCTTGCGCTTCTGGTCCGCGCCGCGCCTGGTGCTCTGCCGCCGGAGCTCGTGCGGCATGAGCCGCTCACCGCCCGCCGCCAGCGGTATCTCCTCCGCCTCCCGCATCTCACTGATCTCCCGGATGGGCCCACCGACGGGCAGCGTCGGCTGTTCCTCGGGGCTCGGGTGCGGAAGCTCCCGGTCCATGACCCGCATGCCGAACTGCACGGCGAACACCAGTGCGCCGGCGATGAACAGACCACCGGCGAAAGCGGCGACCACGTTGAGGACGTCGCTTCCCGCGGCCGCAAGGTCAACCATCGAAGCACTCATAGCCCAATTATCACCCAATCAGCCGATTAGGCTCCTTATGGGTGTCTGCTTTCTTGTTCGGTTTCTCGTTCGGTTTCTTGTTCTTCTTCTCGGCTCTGCCCTCGACCGTCACGGCGATCTGCTCGCTCACCGCCCCGGCACCGTTCAGCGTGGCCACCGCCTGGAGCAGCCCCGGGCCCGCCGCGAGCGGGAGGCCCGGCACGCAGGACCAGTCGCCGTCGGCGGTGGCGGTCGTGGAGCAGACCTCGTTCTCCAGGGCGTCCCGCACGGTGACCTGCGCGCCCGGGTAGGCGGTCCCGGAGGTCTCCGGGCGCGCGCTCAGCGTCCCGCCCGGCCGTGGCCGCAGCAGCGTCGGCGCGGGCAGGCCCACGGTGACCGCGCAGCTGCCCCGGTCCCGCGGCACGCCCTCCGCGTCCGTCAGCACCAGCGCGCAGCCGGTGAGCCGGGTGCCGGGGACCGCCTCCGCGGGCACCGCCAGCACGAACGGGAAGCCGCGGCCCCGCCACGGCACGCCCGCCGAGGGCCCGCCGAAGGTGTACGTGCCGCTGTGGCCGCCGCTGCCGACGGCACCGCGGTAGCCGCGGGCGTCGAGGGGCGTGCCCGTGACGACGGCCGGGGCGGGAGCCGTCAGTGTCAGCGCCGATCCGGCGCCGAGGCCGGGCCCGGTGTACCCGGCGACCTCGACGACGCCCTCCCGGCCCGGCTCGATGGTGGCGGCGCCCCACAACTCGCCCCCGCTCTCCGCGCGAGCCTGCCCCGGCGCCCCCGCCAGCAGGGCGCCCGCCAGGGCGAGCCCGGACACGGTCGTGCGGTATCTGTTCATCGTCGGCAGAGCTCCTCGCACCGGGGGCGACACACCTGCTGTGATTCTCGCGGCCACCCCCGCAACGGACCTGCGCAGGTGGGCCGTACGGACGAGCCCCGGGCGCCGGTCAGGTGAGCCAGACGGTCGTGTCGTTGCCCAGCCGTCCGTCCGGCTCCAGCGGGGAGCTGCTGATGACGACCTCGCCCGCCGGAAGCGGCACCGGCTCCCCCGACAGGTTGGCGACGCACCGCCACCCGTCGGACCGGGCGAACTGGAGCACGCCCTCCGGCCCGTCCTCGGCCCAGGTCAGGAACTCCCCCTCCAGCAGCTTGCGCCGCAGCCGCAGCGCCCGCCGGTACAGCTCGAGAGTCGCCCCCTCCACTCCGTCCTGGGCCTCGACGGAGTACTCGGCGAACCACTCCGGCTGCGGCAGCCAGGCACCGGACCCGCCGAACCCGTAGGACGGGCCGCCGGTGGTCCACGGCAGCGGCACCCGGCACCCGTCCCGCCCCTTGCGCACCCGTCCGGTCTGCTCCCAGATCGGGTCCTGGAGGACGGTCACCGGTAGATCGGCGACCTCGGGCAGCCCGAGTTCCTCGCCCTGGTAGACGTACGCGGATCCCGGCAGCGCGAGCATCAGCAGGGTGGCGGCCCGGGCGCGCCGCAGCCCGGCCGACCGGTCCACGGCCGGGGCCCGGCCGCCGGACAGCAGCCAGGCGTTGTCGTCGGTGCCCGGCGGGAGCATCAGGCGGGAGGCGTGCCGGACGACGTCGTGGTTGGACAGCACCCAGGTGGCGGAGGCGCCGGCGGCATGGGCCTGGGCGAGGGAGTCGCCGATGACGCGCCGCAGTTCCCGGGCGTCCCAGGCGGCTTGCAGGTATTCGAAGTTGAACGCCTGGCCGAGTTCCTCGGGGCGGGCGTACAGGACCCGTCGGGGGCCCGGGACCCAGGCTTCGGCGACGGCCATGCGAGGTGGGGAGTAGCTGTCGAGGAGCCGCCGCCAGTCGCGGTAGATCTCGTGGACCTCGTCGCGGTCGAAGAAGGGATGGCTGCCGGGGGGCATCCCGGCCAGGGCCTCCTCCCCGCTCAGCGCCGGATCGCCGAGGTCGCGCAGGGGCTCGGCCAGGTCCTTGGCGAGGGCGTGGGCGACGTCGATCCGGAAGCCGTCCACGCCGCGGTCGGCCCAGAAGCGCAGGGTGGTGCGGAAGTCGGCGCGGACCTCGTCGTGCGCCCAGTTCAGGTCCGGCTGCTGGGCCGCGAACAGATGCAGGTACCACTGCCCGTCCGGCACCCGCTGCCAGGCGCTGCCGCCGAAGACGGACTGCCAGTCGGTGGGCGGGAGTTCACCGTGAGCGCCGCGGCCGTCCCGGAAGACGTACCGCTCCCGCGCGGCCGAACCGGGCCCGTCCACGAGCGCCTGCTGGAACCAGACGTGCTGGTGGGAGGTGTGGTTGGGCACGATGTCGACCATGACCTTCAGCCCGAGGCGATGGGCCTCCTCGACCAGGGCGTCGAAGTCGTCGAGGGTGCCGAGGCGGGGGTCGACATCGCGGTGATCGGCGACGTCGTACCCGCCGTCGGCGAGCTCGGAGGGGTAGAAGGGGCTCAGCCACAGGGCGTCGACACCGAGGGTGGCGAGATGGGCGAGCCGCTCGGTGACACCCCGGATGTCGCCGAACCCGTCACCGTCGGCGTCGGCGAAGCTGCGCGGATACACCTGGTAGACGACGGCCTGGCGCCACCAGTCGGGGTTGCGGGACGAGAGGTCGGGCACACGGTCTCCTCTGCGAGGCGGAACAGGGCGGCAACGAGAACACTGTCCACTTCGGGCGGCGCCCAGTGCGGCAAGGCGCGATCACACCTCCACGCGCCCCAGTCTCCGTACCTCCGCCAGCCTGCGCGCCCCGAGGTCGGTCGCCGTCCAGGTCGCTTCCGCCGGTACGTCGCCGAGGCCGCCGTTGGTGAGGACCAGCGTGTCGTCGCCGACGCGGACCGCGGCCAGGTCGAGCGTGAGGGTGGTGTCGTCGGGGGTGCTCAGCATGATGCGCAGGCCCTGGCGGGCGTCGCCGGCGTCCGGCAGGTCGGTCTCGTACACCTCGGCGTACTGCCGCTTCCCGGCCGCGGTCACCGCCGTGAACTCGCCGCACCTTTCGGGCAGGGACCGCAGCCAGGCCAGGGTGCGGTCGACCTCTTCGGCCGGGTGCGCCACGACCTGGTAGCGGAGCTGGGCGCCGTCCCAGTCGTCGTCCAGCCCGGTCACCGCGCGGGTGCGGGCCTCGGGGCCGAAGAACTCCTCCGTGTAGAGGACGTCCAGCAGCCGCCGGCAGTCGGCCCGGTCGGTGCTCGCCTTGAGCATGCCGTCCCGCCAGGTGGCGGCGCCCTGGGTCGCCGACCAGGGCTCCCCGAGGTCCGCCTCGGTGATCAGGGCCGCTCGGGCCTGCGCCTCGGTGAGGGCGGGAGCGGACGCCCGGGACGGGGCGGGGGCACTCGGGACGGCGGTGGGGGAGGCGGGGGAAGCGCTCGCCGGGGGCTTGGCGGTGGCGTCCGGTCCCTCGGCACCGCAGGCGGTCGCGGTCAGCAGGGCGCCCAGGGCGAGGGCCGGGGCGGCGAGAGCGCGGGTGCGGGCCGGGGGTCGGGGCATAGGGGAGCCTCCTGAGGGCTGCGAGCGGGGGCCGGCGGACCGGCGATGATCGACGGCGTACTTTCAAGGCACCATCACGCGCGCCCGTCCACCAGCGCGCCGGTCCGTCCGGGTGAGCCCGGCACCCGGCCGGGGGCCGTGCTCCAGCCTCCGGCCCCGTCGCCCGGACCGCCCCGGGACACCCGGCCCGGGGGCGTGCTCCAGCCTCCAGGCCCTGCCGTCCGGATCGGCCCGGACGCGAGATGCGGGGGCGTGCTCCACGCCGCGGACCCGGCGTCCGGATCGGCCTGGGACACCCGCCCGGGGGGGGCGTGCTCCAGCCTCCGGGCCCCGTCGTCCGGATCGGCCCGGAGCACCCGCCCGGGGGGAGCCGTGCTCCAGCCTCCGGGCCCTGCCGTCCGGATCGGCCCGGACGCGAGATGCGCCACCTCTCGGACCAACACGCGGGGCCGTCCACCAGCGCGCCAGTCCGTCCGGGCGAGCGGGGCACCCGGCCGAGGGGCACGTCCCAGCCTCCGACCCTCGCCCGGATCGGCCCGGAGCACCCGGCCGGGGGCGCGCTCCGGCCTCCGGACCCCCTCGCCCGGATCGGCCCGGAGCACCCGCCGGGGGGCCGTGCTCCAGGCTCCGGATCCTGGCGTCCGTATCGGGTCCGGGGCGCCCCCCGGCCGGGGCGTGCCCCACGCTCCGGGCCCCGTCGCCCCGATCGGCCCGGTCGCGAGGTGCGGCACCTCTCGGCCGGTCGCGCGTGCCGGAGTTCGGGGCGGCGGGATGATCCGGGCGGCAGGCTCTAAGGTCGGTCGGGTAGGGACCGACGATGAGGGAGCGCCCGTGACCGGTCAGCCCATTCCGGTGGTCATCGACTGCGACACCGGTGTCGACGACGCCCTGGCCCTGCTGTTCGCCGTACGGCATCCGGGCCTCGATGTGCGGGCGGTGACCTGCGTGGCGGGGAACACCGACGTCGAGGGTGTCGTCCGCAACACGCTGACGGTGCTGGAGCACGCCGGTGCCGGGGACATCCCGGTCGCGCGGGGTGCCGAGCGGCCGCTGATCGAGCCGGTGCGCACGGCGCGCCACGTCCACGGCCAGGACGGGATGGGCGACCTGGGCCTGCCCGCGCCGACCCGGCGGCCGGTGGACGTGGACGCGGTGACGCTGCTGCGCCGCGAGATCCTGGCGTCGCCCCGGCCGGTGACGCTGATTCCGACCGCGCCGCTGACGAACATCGCCCTGTTGCTGCGTACGCACCCCGAGGTGGTGCGGAACATCGAGCGGATCGTGTTCATGGGCGGGGCGGTGGCGACCGGGAACGCCACCCCGGTCGCCGAGTTCAACGTGTGGCACGACCCCGAGGCGGCGGCGGTGCTGCTCACCGCGGGGGTGCCGATCACGATGTACGGCCTCGACGTGTTCCAGCGGGTGCTGGTCCCGGCGGGGGACGTGGAGCGGCTGCGGGCGAGTGCGCAGCCGCGGCTGCGGCTGGCCGGGGAACTCCTCGCCCACCGCGACCCGGCCCTGTCGGGCGACCCCACGCCGTCCGGCGGTCTCGGTGACGCGGGCGCCGTATGCGCGGTCGTCGACCCGGCCGGCATCACCACCGAACTCCTCCCGGTGGAGGTCTCGTTGGCGCCGGGCCCGACCCGGGGCCAGACGATCGTGGACCGCCGCGCGCGTCCCGGCGAGGCGGAGATCCACGACGGGGAGCGGGAACAGCGGCTGGTGGACGTGGCGTTGGACGTCGACGTCGAGCGGTACGTGAAGCTGTGGCTGTCGGCGGTGGAGGGCGACTAGGCGCCCGGGGAGAACCGCAGCCGGTGGCTCACCACGTCGCGGGCCACGTCCGCCACCGTGCGCCCTCGGGCGAAGGCGTGGCCGCGCAGTCGGGCCACGGCCTCGTGGGCGCCGACGCCGAGCTGGGCCATCACCATGCCGATGGCCTGGTAGATGCCGTCGTGGTCGGGCGCCAGCCCGTCCAGCCAGCCGGACCGCCCCTGACCGTCCGCCCCGCCCTCCCAGCCCTCGCCGTCGCCGCTGTCCCGGGACAGCGCCATCACCGCCATGGTCATGGCTCCCGCCAGGGCCCGCGCCGTCCGCAGCTCGGTGGCGGAGAGCCCGCCGGGGGTGTCGCGGTACAGGTCGAGCGTGCCCACGCAGACCGCGTCGTCGCCGAGCGGCAGCGAGTACGCCGCCAGCACCCCGGCCTCCGTGGCCTCCTCGGCGAAGACCGGCCAGCGGTCCACGTCCTGCCCCTGCGTCAGGTCGGAGGCGAGCACCGGCCGCCCGCTGCGCACCGCGCTGGAGCAGGGTCCGTCGCCCAAGGTGGCCTGGAGGTCCGTCACATACGCGGCCTGCGCGCCGGTCGCGCACAGCCGCACCGGCATCTCGTCGTCGTGCAGCGAGACACTGGCTCCGGTCACCGGGAGCAGTTCCAGCGCGACGGCACAGAGCCGACGCGGGATCTCTGCGGGGCCGTTGCCCTCGGCCGGACGGCCGTCGCCGCCTGCGGCACCGCGGTGGTCGTCCCTGGGCCGCACGGTCACCGCCTCCTCACACCGTCGGCGCGACGCACACCGTCCCCCGTGCTCGACGGCCCTGCGGCCGTCCGCCCCCGGACTCCGCCCGACTACCCGGCGCCCAGGGGGCGAAACGCGCTCACCGCTTCTCGTAGGGGTTGGCCGGCTGCGCGATCCGCCGCACCGACTCCGCGTCGAGCACGGCCGGCCAGGCGTCGTCGCCGCCGAGTGTCCCCTCGGGGTGCCAGGTGCCGGTGACCGTGACCCAGGTGTCGTCCGGCGCGGCGGCGGCGCCCCGGATCTCGACCTTGCCGGCGGTGGCGTCGGCGGCACAGCAGGAGACCAGCAGCCGGGTGACGTACCAGGTGCCGTCGGCGTCGTGGGTGACGAACCCGGTCAGCCGGACGGTGCGGCCCTTCAGCGACCGTTCGCTGTCGTAGATCGCCCGGGAGGCGAACTCCCCGAGGGTCAGGTCGACCGGGTCCCCGGCGGGCAGCGCGGGAAAGGTCCCGACGCCCTGGGCGGCCCGCTCGGCGGCCTCGCGCTCGGCGCTGTAGGAGCCGAGGGCGGGCGGCGGGAAGAGCAGCAGGGCCAGGGCGGGCAGCGCGAGCAGCCAGGCGACCCGGGGACCGGGACCCGCATCAGCGGAACGCCCCGCCGCCACCAGCCCCAGCACCACCAGCACCGCCGCCGACACGACCAGGTACGGCCGCAGCCCGGGCTGGACGTAGCGCAGATACACCTCGCTGAACAGCGAGATCCGCAGCACCGCCGCGCCGAGGAGCAGCAGCAGGACCGCCGGTCCGTACCGCCTCACAGCAGCCACCACCCCACGAGCGCACTGCTCGTCACGGCGACCACCCAGGTCGCCGCCGAGAATCGGATCGCGAAGGCCCGCCCGAAGGTGCCCGTCTGCAACGCGATGAGCTTCAGGTCGACCATCGGGCCGACCACCATGAACGCCAGCCGGGCGGTCGGCGAGAAGCCGCTCAGCGAGGCGGCGACGAAGGCGTCCGCCTCGCTGCACACGCACAGCAGCACGGCCAGCACCGCCAGCATCAGGACGGCCGCCCACCCGGGCACGTCCAGCAGGGAGCGGGGCACCACGATGCTGAAGGTGGCCGCTGCCGCCGCGCCCACCACCAGGAAGCCGCCCGCGTGCAGGAAGTCGTGCTGGAGTCCGGCGACGAAGGCCCCCGCCCCGGAGCCGTGGTCGTGCCCGCGGCGTTTGCCGGGCCGCAGCCACTCCTCGCGCCCGAAGCGCACCCACAGCCATCCCATGACCACCGCCGTGGCCAGTGAGGCGACGAGCCGCCCCAGCACCATCTCGGGCTGTCCGGGGAAGGCGACGGCGGTGGCGACGAGCACCACCGGGTTGATCGCGGGCGCCGAGAGCAGGAAGGCGAGCGCGGCGGCGGGGGCGACCCCCCGGCGCATCAGGCTGTCGGCCACCGGCACGGACGCGCACTCGCACCCCGGCAGCACGACCCCGGCCGCACCGGCCACCGGCACGGCGAGCGCCGGGTTGCGCGGCAGCAGCCGGGTGAAGACCCGCTCGGGCACGAAGGCCCCGATCGCCGCCGACACCACGGTGCCGAGCAGCAGGAAGGGCACGCTCTGCACGGCGATGGCGGTGAACACCGTCCACCAGGCGGCCACGGCGGGCGTGTACAGGTCGAGCGCGAGGGTGGGCCCCAGCACGGACGCGACGGTGGCGATGGCGAGCAGCGCGGATCCGCCGACCACGGTGTACACGAGGGCGCGCAGGCCGCCGTAGACCATCGTCCGTTGATTCGCCACGTGCCCGCCCCAAGATCCCGCTCGCCCTGTGCCCCGGGCAGGCTAACCGCAGGTGCTGTGCGCGGTCACAGCGGAGGCTGTGCGGGTGCGGGTCCGAGGGTGGTGGTGCCGGGGGCCGTACGGTGCCCGAGACCCGTCCGGTACGCGTCCAGGGCGGCCTCCACCCGGCCGGTACGGCGGAGCAGGTCGCCGAGCAGCCGGCACAGGTCGGCCAGGTCACCGGCCGCGCCGGCCCGCTCCAGCAGGCTGAGCGCGCGGACGTAGTGCTCCTCGGCGGCCTCGGTGTCGCGGGCGTCCTCGGCGATGATGCCGAGCAGCCGGTGGGCGGCGGCGGAGTGCAGGGCGCCGCGTTCGGAGCTGAGGTCGGCCAGCACCTCGTGGAGCAGGGCGGCGGCCTCGTCGGACTTGCCGCGCCGGTGCAGGACGTCGGCCAGTTCGACGGCGACCTGGCTGGTGTAGAGGGCGGCGCGCTTGGCCGACAGCATGGCCCGCGCCTCCCGCAGCTCGGCCTCGGCCCGGTCCAGCTCGCCGTTCTGCGCGCAGACGTACCCGCGCATCCAGTGGCAGTGCGCCAGCTCGGTACGGATCTGGAGCCCGCGGTACAGCTCGGCCGCCTTGGCCAGGGAGGCGTCGGCCTCGGCGATCCGCCCCTCGGCGAGCAGGGTGCGGGCCACGGACCGGTGCATCCGGGCGACCAGCGCCGGGTCCCCGGCCCGCGGCGCCAGGGCGAGCGCCAGCTCGGCGGCCTGGGCGGCGCGCGCGTGCGCGCCCAGGTCCATGTACGGGCCGATGACACTGGCGTAGAGCAGCAACAGCGCGTCGGGGTCGTGCAGTCCGCCCCGGTTCAGCTCGTCGAGGGTGGACTCCAGCAGGTAGACGGCGTACCGCAGCTCCCCGGCGAGGTAGTGGGCGACGGCCCGTCCGCGCAGCGCCGGGACCCGCGTCGGCAGCGGGGCCGCCCCGAGCGCCTGCTCGGCCTGCTCGAAGTGGCGGCGGGCGGCGTCCAGGTCGCCGGTGTCGATACCGCACTCGCCGAGCCCGAGCAGCGCGGCCACCCGTTCCTCGACCAGCCCGTGCGTCTCCGCCTCGCCGAGCACCGCCGTGAACGCCTCGGCGGCGGCCTCGGTGGCGCCGGTGGCGCCGGTGGCCAGGATGCGCTGGGCGCCGGTGAGCTGGAGCCGCAGCTCGGTGGCGAGCCGGGCGGAGCGCCCGGTGACCAGCTCGTCGTAGGCCACGCCGAGCCGTTCGGCGATGTGCCGCAGCGCCTCGTCGGAGGCCCGCACCCGCCCGGCCTCCAGGGTGGAGACGTAGGCGGGCGTGTAGGCGGGTTCCGCCAACTGCTTCTGGGTCAGCCCGCGTTCCGCCCGCAGCTGCTGCACCCGGCGCCCGATCGTCACCGGGTCGTCGCGCTCCGACATGCCCAACTCCCCTGGTGCCCCTTGCCGTTCGCCTCGGACAGCCCCTAGGTTAAACCGGGAATTAAGCCTGCTTACCGGAACCGCTTAATACATCGCGTCCATACATCGCTGTTGCGAGGTCGCCGTGCTCGAACGCACCAGCACCACCGAGCGTTACGCCCGAGGCGTCGCCGCCGCCGTGGTGGCGGTGGCCGCGCTGACCCTGGCCGCGAACGCCGGTCCGGCGAGAGCCGCGGAGCCGGTCCGGGAACCGGGGGCGGTGTGTCCGATGGCGGCGGAACCGCGTCACATAGCCGGGAGTGACCACCCGGCTGCGCACAGGTGACGGACGTCATGAGGTCTGACAGGCTGAAGCCATGACCTCCCCCGCCGCTCGTGCCGCGCTGGATCTCACCTCCGATCTCCCCGTCACCGGCCTCGAGGACTTCTACCGGGACCTGCACCGGCACCCGGAGCTGTCCTTCCGGGAGCACCGCACGGCGGTCCGGCTCGCGGCGCGGCTGACCGCGGCGGGGTTCGAGACGGCCGAGGGGATCGGCCGTACCGGCGTCGTGGGGCTGCTGCGCAACGGCGAGGGGCCCACCGTCCTGCTGCGCGCCGACATGGACGCCCTGCCCGTCGAGGAACAGACCGGCCTGCCGTACGCCTCCACCGTGCCCGGGGTGATGCACGCCTGCGGGCACGACCTGCACGTCACCTGGCTGGCCGGGGCCGCCGAGGCGCTGGCGGCGGGGCGGGACGCCTGGTCGGGGACGCTGCTGATGGTGGGGCAGCCCGCGGAGGAGTACGGCGGCGGGGCGGCGGCGATGGTGGCGGACGGGCTCTACGACCGGTTCCCCCGTCCCGACGTGCTGCTCGGCCAGCATGTGGCGCCGGGTCCGGTGGGCGGGATCGCGCATGTGCCAGGGCTGATCATGTCGGCGACGACGGATGTGGAGATCGTGGTGCACGGGCGGGGCGGGCACGGCTCGCGGCCCGAGACGACGGTCGATCCGGTGGTGACGGCCGCGTTCCTCGTCACGCGCCTGCAGTCCGTGGTCAGCCGGGAGATGGCCCCGCGGGAGCAGGCCGTGCTGACCGTCGGGCGGATCGAGGCCGGTACGGCGGCCAACGTCATCCCGGCCACCGCCCGCATCTCCCTCAATCTGCGGACGCAGTCCGAGGCCGTCCGGGACCGGATGCTCGCGGCGATCCGGCGGATGGCGGCCGGGGAGTGCCTGGCCGCCGGCTGCCCGCGCGAGCCGGAGGTGACGGTGAGCGGGACGTTCGCCGTGACCGTCAACGACGCCGACACCGACCACCGGGTGGCCGCGGCGCACCGCGAGGTCTTCGGCGCCGACGCCGTGTTCGACCCCGGCCCGGCGATGGGCAGCGAGGACTTCTCGCACCTGGCCGTGGGCGAGCTGCCGTACTCCTACTGGTTCGTGACGAGCACCCCGCCCGCGCTCTGGGACGCGGCACCCGGCGACGATGTGCCGGCCCGCTCGGAGTCGGTGCCGAGCAACCACAGCCCGCTCTTCGCCCCCGACCTGGCCACGGTGCCGACGGGGGTGCGGACCCTGGTGTCGGGGGCGCTGTCCTTCTTGTCGGTGGCGTGACTACTTCATCTTCAGGTTCATCTTCACGAGCCGAGCCGCTGCAGCTGCCGCTGGACGTGGTCCAGCGCGCCCTGCCGCTGTCCCGGCACCCGGGTCCGCAACTCGGCCAGCGCGGGCCCCAGTTCACGGGCGAGCGCCGGGTCGTCGATGCGGCCCCACTGGTGGTGGGCCCGGTCCACGGCGGACTCGACGTCCGGGTCCGCCGCCGACTGCCCCGCGGCCAGCCGGGCGGACGCCACCTGGAGCCAGGCACGGCAGCTGCGGACGGCGTCCCCGGCGAACATCGCCAGATCGGCCCGGACTTCGGCCCAGTGCAGGGCCTCGGGCGAGCCCGGCCCGTGGGCGCGCACGGCGCTGCGCTCATGGTGGGCGGCGAGCGCGTCGGCGTCACCGTGCCGGCCGGCGTTCACGGCCTCGGTGATGACGGAGTGGGGGTCCGGCGCGGGGGCGCCGACGGCCCCGAGGACGAGGTCCCCGTACCCCTCCGGGCCCACCCGCGCCCACGCCTGCTGATGCAGCTGCGCCAGCTCCGGCCGCCGGCCGCTGCGCAGAATCGTGGCGACCGCCTTCATGTACGAGGGTGCCGCCACCGTCCGCCGCCGCGGGGGCGGCGCGATCCGGCCGTAGACCGCGCTGGTGCGCCCGCAGTCCAGCGGCTGGGTCCGCAGCAGCTCCCAGGCCGCCGCGTCCGCGTGCAGATCGAGCACCAGGCTGGTGCTGCCGGGCGCGCGCAGCCGCAGCTCCTCCCGGATCCAGTGCCAGGGCAGGGCCGTGTAGCGCACGGTCGACGCGGTCGTGCGGGCCAGCGCCAGGTGCACCAGCCGTTGCCTGCGGTCCAGTTGGAGCTGGCCGGTGAGGAACACGGTGAGCGGACCGGGAGCCGCGGCGGCGGCGCGCAGCCGGGTCAGCACGGCCTGCGGTTCGAGGGGGTCGGCGAGTTCGACGACGTTCGCCGTGTCCGTGCCCGCGAGCACCGCGGGCGGTACCGCCGCGAGGACGGGGAGCACGGACGCCGCGTCCACCAGACAGCCCTTGCCCGCCGGGGCGGCGGCGAGCAGCAGCACGGTTCCGGGCATCGGTCCCTCCCCATCCCCCGTCGATCACGTACGGCAGCACCGTAACGGGCTTTCACCCCGCCCGTCGTACGGCGAACACCGTGGTGTCATCGGCCAGCAGGCCGCCGCAGTGGCGCAGGGTGCCGTCGCGGACGAAGGCGACCAGCAGGTGCGGGTCGGTGAGGCGGGGGTCGGCGGCCACGGCGCGGGCGACCTCGTCGGCGAGCGGGTAGAAGGCGCCGGTGGCGTCCCGGGCCTCGGTGACGCCGTCGGTGGTCAGCAGCACCGTCTCGCCGGGGGCCAGGGCGCAGCGGAGCACCGGGGGCGGGCCCGCGGGGCGGGTCAGTTCACCCAGGCCCAGCGGAAGGGCCTCGCCCGGGGGCAGTTGCCGGACCCCCGAGGGGCCCGCGACCAGGGGCGGGTCATGGCCGAAGACGACCGATTCCAGGGTGCCGGGGTCGTCGGCGGGGAAGCTCAGCAGGACGGCGGTGGCGAAGCGGTCGGCGTCCTCCCGGCCGAGGGCCGCGCAGTGGGCGGCGTGCCGGACCATACGGATCTCCAGGCGTTCGGCGACGGTGGCGAGGTCCGGCTCGTGGTACGCGGACTCGCGGAAGGTGCCGAGCAGGGCCGCGGCCGCCTCCACCGCGCCGAGCCCCTTGCCCTGGACGTCACCGAGGAGGACGCGGGTGCCGTGCGGGCCGGGCTGGATGTCGTAGAAGTCGCCGCCCACCGCCGCCTCGACGTCGGCCGTGAGATAGACGGCGGCGTGGTCCAGGCCGCCCCAGCCCGGCGGCAGCGGACGCAGCACGGTACGGCGGATGGTGTCGGTGACGTCCCGCATGTGCAGCATCCGCCGCTCGCCGCGCACCCGGACGGCGCAGGCCAGCGTGGCCAGGACGCCGCCGATCGCGCAGAGCAGGAAGTCGGCGAGCCCGGCCTGGAACTCCTGCGGCCAGGTGCTGTCCGCGACGAAGTAGGTGGTCGTGGTGAGCACCGCGAACGCGGCGGTGCCCCACACCCCGCAGATCGCCGCGGCGATACCCGGGACGAGGACCACCCAGGAGATGATCCGGAAGTCCCGGGCGGTGTTCCAGTCGGTCGCGACGATCGCGACGAGCAGCAGCAGCGGCGGCACCCAGGTCACGCTCCGGCCGCCCACCCGCAGGATCTGGTGCCGCTGGATACGGTCCGGGGACGCGGTGGCCACAAGCCTCCGGGGGCGAGCCGGGGGACCGCTCACCGGTCTCAGTCCGCGCCCGCTCATGCCGCCAGCGAAACACGCGGCCGTACGCACCGCATCTTCGAGTTGCCAGGCTCCCCGCCTCGGGTGTGCTCTGGAAGCCGGGGGCGGACAAGACCCCAAGGAGGAGGTGCTCCCATGGCTCATGCGGCACCCAGACCCGGCCGGCGAACGACCGGGGTGACGGTCACATCCGACGTCCTCAGCGAGCGCACCCACACCCTCGCGCGGTTCGGCATCCCGGTCGTCCTCGGTCTGGTCTACGGCTACTGGGCCGCGGCCAACCGGCGCGACGGCGGTGAGATCACCGGCTGGAACATCCTGTTCGGCTTCACCACCGCGATCACGTTCATGGTGCTGTGCATCGCGGTGGCCGTGCTGGCGCCCAGGCTGAAGAGGGAGCTGCACTCGCTGACGAAGTCCGCCTTCGCGGGCGCGGCCTTCGGCTTCCTGTACAGCCAGGCCGGCGCCACGGTCCTCAGGTCCGTGACGATGAGCCTGCTGGTCACGGCGGGAGTCTTCGCGGTGTTCTTCTACCGCTACTACACGCACGAGGACGGCGAGGGCAATCCACTGCCCCGCTGACCCCCACGCGTGGGCCCCGGCACTGCTGCCGGGGCCCACGCGCTCCCTCACCTTCCCCTCACCAGCCGCCCAGCAGGCTCCAGCCGCTGGACGACGATCCGGAGGCGCTCCAGCTCCACGAGCCGGACGCGCTCCACGAGCCGGACGCGCTCCAGGAGTCGTTGACGTACGGGTCCTCCCAGTTGGTCCAGGACCCGTCCTTCCATACCGGACAGGGGTCCGCGCAGTTCGGCACCCGTGCCCCGCCGGTGTCGACGAAGGCGGCGCTGGCCCAGCCCTGGGCGCCCTCCAGCCAGTACCAATGCGGGTTGCCGTTGACGCTCTGGCCGCGGACCTTGCACTCCACGCGGTCCTGGCTGCCCGGCGGGAGCCGGTCCACGACGGGCGAGTGAACGGTCGGTTCCAGCCTGACGTTGAGCTTCGTGTGGGAAACGACGGTGCCCCAGATCGGACCGCCATGGCCGCCACCGCCGTGTCCGTCGGCGTAGCTGGGCGGTGCTGCCGCGGCTGCCGTCGCGCCCGCTGTGGCGGCGATCAGGGAGCCGCCGGTGAGCAGGGCCACGGCCAGGGTCCGCAGGGCCGGAGTGGTGCGCATGATCGCCTCCTTCTCCCCAGCACCAGGAAACACCCGTTCGGGTGAACCCTCCACCGGAGAGCCGGGAGCCCAGTTCCCCCAAGGGGTCGGACCGCTCGGCCGGACGGCCGCTCACCGCTGGCGGGCCCGGCCCCGTCCGGCTTGCCTGAAGGCGTGTCCTCCCGGCTGCACAACGCCCTCTCGGCCGCGCTGATCGCGCTGGCCTGCCTCCTGGTGCCGTTCGGCGCGCTGGCCGCCTGGGTGTCGTACGGGCTCGCCGACACCGGCCGGTACGTCACCGCGATGGCACCGCTGGCCGCCGACCCGGCCGTGCGGGACGCGGTCGCGGACACGGTGGGTGACGGGATCGTGCGGGAGACGGACGCCGGGGCGCCGATGCGGCCCTTCGTGCACGACGCGGTGCGGTCCTTCACCGGCACCGCCGCCTTCCGCGCCGCCTGGGACAGCGGCAACCGGGCCGTCCACGACGCGGTCCTGCACGCCGTGCGCGACGGCGGCGAGGGCGAGGTGCGGGTCGATCTCGCCCCGGTCGCCGCCGAGGTGAAGCAGCAACTGGCCGCCGACCACGTGCCGCTGGCGCACCGGATCCCGGTCGAGCACACCGAGATCGCCGTGCTCCCCGCCGGTGAACTGGAGCGGCTGCGCCGGGGGTTGTCCGTGGTGGAGGTCGCCGGATTCTGGCTGCCCGTCACGGCCGCGCTGCTCGCCGTCGCCGGGATCGCCGTCGCCGCCTGCCGCCGTCGCGCGGTGACCGCGACCGCGCTCGGCACCGCGCTGGGCGGCGCGTTCCTCGCCCTCGCCGTCTTCCTGGGCCGCCGGCTGACCCTGGCCGACCTGCCCGACACCGTGCACCGCCCGGCCGCGGAGGCGGTGTACGACGCGCTCACCGCGACCCTGCGCACGGTGTCCTGGCTGCTGGTCGCCGTCGGCCTGGCGGTGGCACTCACCACCTGGCTGATCGCCCGGTACAGGCAGTCTCCGGCGGCGCCCCGTCCTTGAGGACCACCGGGCCGTGCTCGCCGGTGTCACGCCGCACGGGCCCGGCTGATTCCCGCCGTCCGCCCATAATGGGCGCATGTCCCGCGAGTTCCCCATCGGCCTCACCCCTCCCGACTGGCTGGTCCGGAACCTCCAGGCACAGCCGGCCCCCGTCAACCGGGCGGCCGTGGCACGGGCGGCCGTCGCGATGGCGCTGCCGCTCGCCGTCGGACTCGCCGCCGGCGAACCGGCGTACGGGGCGCTCGCCTCCATGGGTGCGCTGTCCGGGGTGATCGGGGACACCGCCGACGCCTACCGCATGCGGCTCCTCAACATCGCCGTACCGCAGCTCTTCGGCGCCGTCGGCATCACCCTGGGCGCGCTGGTGTTCGGGCACGGGTGGCTGGCGGTCGCCGCCGTGACGGCTGTCGCGCTGGTCTCCGGGATGATCTCGACGATCGGCGCGGTGGCCTCCGTGTCGGGGCTGCTCCTGCTGCTGAACTCGGTGGTCGGGGCGGGGCTGCCGATGCCCGGCCCGTGGTGGCTGGCGCCGGTGCTGATGACCGGCGGCGGGCTGCTCGTACTGCTGCTGGCGCTGCTCGCCTGGCCGCTGCGCGGCGGGGTGCCGGAGCGGACGGCGGTGGCGGACACGTACCGCACGGTCGCCGATCTGCTGGCGGCGACGGGCCGGACGGAGTCGTACGACGCCGTGCGGCACACCGTCACCCAGTCCCTGAACCAGTCCTACGACCTCGTCCTCGCCCGGCGCACCCGCCACCACGGCCGCAGCCCCGAACTGACCCGCTTGCTGGCCCAGTTGAACGCGGTGATCCCCATCGTGGAGGCCGCCCCCGCCGCCCACCAGGACGGCAGGCCCCTGCCCCCCGAACTCTCCCAAGCGGTACGGCATCTCGCGCAGGCCGTGGAGACCGGCTTCACCGGCCCGATAGGACTCAGCCTCCCCGTCCCGACGACCGAGACCGGGCGCGCCGTCGACCACGCCCTGCGCCATGCCGCCGACGTGGTCGCCGCCCCCGACGTGGACCCCCGCGGCATCGACGACCGGCTCGGCCGCCCCGCGGCCCTCGGCATCCGGGCCGCCCGCGCCGCCCGCAGCGTTGCCCTGTCCGCCGCCTCCTGGCGCTACGGCCTGCGGCTCGCCCTGTGCATCGGGGTGGCCCAGGTGCTGGTGTCGATCGTGCCGGTGTCGCGCTCCTACTGGGTGGCGCTGACCATCACCTTCGTGATGAAGCCCGACTTCGGCTCGGTCTTCTCCCGGGCCCTGCTGCGCGCGCTCGGCACGGTCGCCGGACTGGTCGTCGCGGCGGCGGTGCTCTCGCAGGTGCCCCGGGGCTGGTGGGACGTGCCGGTGATGCTGCTGCTCGCCCCGCTGATCCCGGCCCTCACGCCGCGCGGCTACGGCTATCAGACCGCGGCCATCACCCCGGTGATCCTGCTCCTGTCCGACACGCTGAACCAGCAGGGCACCGCCCTGCTCCTGCCCCGGCTGGTGGACTCGCTGATGGGCTGCGGCATCGCGCTGGTCGCCGGGTACCTGCTGTGGCCGGAGAGCTGGCACACCCGGGTCGGCGACCGGCTCGCGGAGGCGGTGGCGGCCACCGCCCGCTACGTGGAGGGCGCCTTCGGCGCGGACGCCGTCGACCCGGCCGCCCGCGCGCGGATGCGCCGCGGCCTGTACCGGGATCTGTCCGTCATCCGTACGGAGTTCCAGCGCGCCCTGACCGAACCGCCGCCCACCGGCCGCCGGGCCGCCGCCTGGTGGCCGCTGGTGGTCGCCGTGGAACGGATCGTCGACGCGACGACGGCGGCCCGGGTCCGGGTCAAGCACGGAGCGGTGCCGCCGTCGCAGGCGGAGGTAGTCCAGGTCGCCCGGCAGCTGAGGGAGCTGTCGGAGGGACTGCGGCAGGCGGAGGTGCTGTACGCGGTCCGCACCGACCTCACCGGACCGTCGGGCAGCGTGCTGGAGCCGCTGCGGCAGGAAGTGGCGGCGGCCAGAGCCATCGCCACCCCGCGCTGAGCGGCCGGGCACGGACGGACGCGGCCGCCGCCGCGCCGGTCCGGGCCCGGCCCCGGCTCACCCGCTCACCTGTGCGGGTCAGACGCCGATGTCGCGGCCGTCCTTGCGCCACACGGCCACCACGGACGGGCGGACGTAGGTGCCGGGCCCGTCGGGCCAGGTGGAGGCCGGGGTCTCGACCGTCGCGCCGTCGATCTCGCCCGGGTGCTGCACGGCGACCAGGACGCGGCGGTCCTGGACGATCGGACCGCAGGTCTCGGCGCCCTTCGGCACGGTCAGGAACTGCTTGAGCTCACCGCGCCGGTCGCCGCGCGTGGCGACACCGAACAGGCCGTCGTGCGAGCCCAGCTGGGCGCCGTCGGTGGAGATCCACAGGTTGCCGTACGGGTCGAAGGCGACGTTGTCCGGGCAGGAGATCGGGCTGACCTGGTCCTTCGGGAAGCCCGCGAAGTAGGTCGCCGGGTCGCTGGGGTCACCGGCGACCAGGAACAGGCTCCACGCGAACCGGGTGCTGTCGGCGCGGTTCCAGCGCTCGGTCAGCTCCAGGATCTGGCCGTGCTTGTTGCTGTTGCGCGGGTTGGCCTCGTCGGCGGCGGCGTAGCCGGCCTTGCCGCGGTTGGAGTTGTTGGTGAGGGCGATGTACACCTTGCCGGTGTGCGGGTTGGGCTCGACGTCCTCGGGCCGGTCCATCTTGGTGGCGCCGACCTTGTCACCGGCGAGCCGGGTGAAGACGAACACCTCCTCGGCGGTCATGCCCTCGACGTGGCTGACGGCGCCCTTGGCGGTGGCGGTGGCCAGCGGAATCCACTCGCCGGAGCCGTCGAACTCACCGTCGGCCGGGAGCTTGCCGGTGCCGTCGATCTCGATGGCGGGCGAGTCACCGGTGAGCTTGGCGACGTAGAGGGTTCCCTCGTCGAGCAGCGAGAGATTGTGCTCGCGCACCGCGCGGCCGGCACCCTTCTTCATCCGCTTGGTGCCGACGAACTTGTAGAAGTAGTCGAACCGCTCGTCGTCACCGCTGTAGACGACGGGACGGCCGTCGTGCGTGAGCCGCACGGTGGCGCCCTCGTGCTTGAAGCGGCCGAGCGCGGTGTGCTTGCGCGGCGTGGAGTGCGGGTCGTACGGGTCGAGCTCGACGACATAGCCGAAGCGGTGCACCTCGTTGGGCTCCTGGGCCACGTCGAAGCGCTTGTCGAACAGTTCCCACTTGCGCTCGGTGGCGCCGGTGCCGATGCCGTACCGCTTGTCGGTGGCCCGGCTGCTGTTGGCGAAGTACTGGTTGAAGTTCTCCTCGCCGTGCAGCGTGGTGCCCCACGGGGTGGTGCCGCCGGCGCAGTTGTTGAGGGTGCCCAGGACCTTGGTGCCGGACGGGTCGGCGGAGGTCTTCAGCAGGTCGGACCCGGCGGCGGGGCCGGTGATCCGGAACTCGGTGGTGGCGGTGATCCGCCGGTTGAGGGGGTGCCGGGGAACGGGCTTGAGCTGCCCGTTCTTCTTGTTCCCCTCCACCACGACGGCGGACAGCCCGTGCGCGGCCCAGGCGATCTCGACCTGCTCGCGGGTGGGGTTGGCGGCGTCGTAGCCGCGGAACATCAGGATCTCGTCGGTGTACTCGTGGTTGGCGACGAGGATCTGCCGGTTGTACTCGCCGGGCAGCGGCAGCAGGGCGAGGTAGTCGCAGTTGTAGCCGAACTGCTGGGCCTGCGCCCGGGCGGTCTGCTTCTCCGGGTCGAAGGCGGGCGCGCCGCGCAGAATCGGCTCACCCCAGCGGATGACGACGTTCTGGCCGTAGCCCTCGGGCACGGTGACGGCGTCGGCGGTGTTGGGCGCGACGGCCGTGAAGCGCAGACCCCGGGCACCCTTGGCGGTGCCGGGCTTGCCCGTGCCGGCGGGTGCGGCCTCGGCGGCGGGCGCGGCAGCGACGGTGACGGCGGTACCGGCGGCGGCCGCGGCGGTCACGACGGCGGCGGCACGCATCACGCTACGGCGGCTCAGGGCGCCGGCGATGACGTCGCCGACGTACGGGTTGGCGGTGGTGTTGGGCACCTCGTGGAAACAGGCGTCACCACACCGGAAACGGCAGGTCATGGCGGAACGACCGCCGGGATGGGAACCGTTCGTCCTGATGAGCGGCAGCGGAATGCGCACGTTGTTCTCCCCTTGCTTCCCCTTGGATCCAGCGTGACGGACGGTAGGTGGGCGTTTGTGCGAACGCGGGGACGAGCGATGAACGACGCGTGAACTGGAGGTATCGGTCGCTCGGTTGACACGAGCGACGTGACTCGGGGGAGGGCAGCCGAAGATCATCGCCGGGGGCGGCTAACCTTACGTGTCCGTCCTGGCCAGGGATTGACGGGCTACAACTCATCCGAAGGGTTGCGCACATGGGCATTCTCACTCTCCTGCGGAACGCATTGGGCCGCTCCCGCAAGGGACGCACGGCCGAGGCAGAGGGTGCGGAAGGGACAAAGCCGACCGTGCCGACGCAGCCTGCGCCGACCCCGGCGGCCGACCCCACCCCGACCCCGGCACCGGCGGCTGCCCCCACCACCCAGGTCCCGGAGCCCCGCCCGGCAACGGACGACGAGCACGACCTGGTAGCGGCGGCCTTCGACAACGTCACGGTCCCGAAGCAGACGACCACGTCGGAGACGGCAGAGCCGGAGCCGGCGCCGGAGAAGCCGGTGGTGGTGATCGAGCTCGAGCCGGTGGCGGAGGCGGAGACGCCCGAGCCGGTGACCGAGGCTGAGCCGGTGGCGGAAGCGGAGACGCCCGAGCCGGTGACCGAGGCTGAGCCGGTGGCGGAAGCGGAGACGCCCGAGGCTGAGCCGGTGGCGGAAGCCGAGACGCCCGAGCCGGTGACCGAGGCTGCGCCGGTGGCGGAAGCGGAGACGCCCGAGCCGGTGACCAAGACGCCCGAGCCGGTGACCGAGCCTGAGCCCGAGGCAGCGGCCGAGACGCCCGAGCCGAAGGCGGAGACGGCGAAGCCCGTCGCAGACGAGGAGCCCAAGCCAGTCGTAGCGGCGGAGCCGGTCGCGGAGTCGGAGCAGGTGGCGGAGGAACCCGCGGCCGCCGACGGCGAGGACGCCCCACAGGGGCCACCCGCACCTGACAACGAGACCCGCACGGGTGGTGCGGGTGGGAACAACCCGGCCGAAGGCGAAGCCGAGGCCGAACCGGAGCCCACCCCGCCGGCCCCCGCCACCACCCTCACCCACCTGAAGACCACCGCCCCCAGCCTGGCCACCGCCTACAAGGCAGCCACCACCACCCTCAAGAAGAACAACCTCACCGGCACCCGAGCCAAGGTCCACCTCGTCCTCGACCGCTCCGCCTCCATGCGCCCGTACTACAAGGACGGCTCCGCCCAGGCCCTCGCCGAGCAGACCCTCGCCCTCGCCGCCCACCTCGACCCCGAGGCCACGGTCCACGTCACCTTCTTCTCCACCGAACTCGACGGCACCGGCGAACTCACCCTCACCGACCACGAGAACAAGATCGACGAGCTGCACGCGGCCCTGGGCCGCATGGGCCGCACCAGCTACCACGTAGCGGTGGAGGAAGTCGTCACCCACCACCAGAAGACGACCGCCGACACCGTTGACACCTCCGGCACCCCGGACACCCCCGCCACCCCCGCCACCCCCGCCCTCGTGATCTTCCAGACCGACGGCGCCCCGGACGCGAAGACCCCCGCCACCCAGGCCCTCACCGACGCCGCGAAGAACCACCCCCACATCCACTTCGCCTTCGTCGCCTTCGGGGAGCACGACAACAAGGCCTTCGACTACCTCCGCAAACTGAAGACCGGCAACACGTCCTTCTTCCACGCGGGCCCCACCCCCCGCGAGCTCACCGACACCGAGCTCTACACCGGCGTACTCGCGAACTGGAAGCCGTAACCGAAGCCGAAGAAACCGAACCCGAAAAGACGACGGCCGCCCCCTTCCCACCCCTCAAAACGGGAAGCGGGCGGCCCACCCGTGTCGGCTACGATTTCAAGGTTCGAAAAACAACCGACCCGGGAGCAGCCAAACCATGGCTCGACACCTCATCACCAGCGCCCTTCCCTACATCAACGGGATCAAGCACCTGGGCAACATGGTGGGGTCCATGCTCCCGGCGGACGTGTACGCCCGGTACCTCCGCCAGCGCGGCCACGACGTCCTGTACATCTGCGCCACCGACGAGCACGGCACCCCCGCCGAACTGGCCGCGAAGGAGCAGGGCCTGCCGGTGGCCGAGTTCTGCGCGCAGGCGCACGACGCGCAGAAGGCGGTCTACGACGGCTTCGCGCTGGCCTTCGACTACTTCGGCCGCAGCTCCAGCCCGCAGAACGTGGAGATCACCCAGCACTTCGCCCGCCGCCTGAACGAGAACGGCTTCATCGAAGAGCGCGCCATCCGCCAGGTGTACAGCCCCACCGACGGCCGCTTCCTCCCGGACCGCTACGTCGAGGGCACCTGCCCCCACTGCGGCTACGACAAGGCCCGCGGCGACCAGTGCGAGAACTGCACCCGCGTCCTGGACCCCACCGACCTGATCAACCCGCGCTCGGCGATCTCCGGCTCCACCGACCTGGAGGTCCGCGAGACCAAGCACCTCTTCCTCCTGCAGTCCAAGCTCCAGCACGAGGTCGAGGAGTGGGTCGCCCGCCACGAGGACGACTGGCCCCAGCTCGCCTCCTCCATCGCCCGCAAGTGGCTGAACGAGGGCCTGCTCGACCGCGCCATCACCCGTGACCTGGACTGGGGCGTCCCCGTCCCGGCCGACACCTGGCCGGAGCTGGCGGCGGAGGGCAAGGTCTTCTACGTCTGGTTCGACGCCCCGATCGAGTACATCGGCGCGACGAAGGAGTGGGCGGACGCGGCCCCCGCCGGGGAGACCCGGGACTGGAAGTCCTGGTGGTACGAGGCGGACGACACCGTCCGCTACACCGAGTTCATGGCGAAGGACAACGTCCCGTTCCACACGGTGATGTTCCCGGCCACCGAGCTGGGCGTGCGCGAGCCGTGGAAGAAGGTCGACTACGTCAAGGCGTTCAACTGGCTGACGTACTACGGCGGCAAGTTCTCCACGAGCCAGAAGCGCGGCGTCTTCACCGACCAGGCCCTGGACATCCTCCCCGCCGACTACTGGCGCTACTTCCTGATCGCCAATGCCCCGGAGTCGGACGACTCGTCCTTCACCTGGGAGCACTTCACGGCGACGGTGAACAAGGACCTGGCCGACACCCTGGGCAATTTCGTCAACCGCGTGCTGTCCTTCTCCAAGAAGCGCTTCGGCGAGGACGTCCCGGCCGGCGGCGAGCCCGGCGAGGCGGAGGCCCGCCTCGGCGAGGAGATCGCCCGCCTGCTCGCGGAGTACGAGCAGCAGATGGAGGCCCTCCAGTTCCGCAAGGCCGCGGCCGCGCTGCGCGCGCTGTGGTCGGCGGGCAACTCCTACCTGGAGGAGAAGGCCCCCTGGCTGGAGATCAAGACCGACAAGGACGCCGCGGCCCTGACGCTGCGTACCGCGATGAACCTGATCCACCTGTACGCGGTGGTCTCGGAGCCCTTCATCCCGGCGACCTCGGCGGCCATGCGCCAGGCCTTCGCGCTCGCCGACGACACCGCCGCCTGGGTCTCGGCGGACGAGGCGAAGTCCCTGACCTCCGTCCCGGCCGGCACGCCCTTCACGGTCCCGCCGGTGCTGTTCGCCAAGCTCACGGACGAGGACCTGCAGACGTACAAGGAACGCTTCGGCGGGGACACAGCCGCGTAACAGCCCTTCTCGGACCCCTCACTCACCAGATATATCTGGCCAAGATCACATCGCCGGTCAAGGCCGTGTGACATTCGAGTGGGGGGTCCTCTCATGGCTCTTTTCGGCAACGCACACCCGATCGACCCGGCGCAGGCCGCGCAGGACTACGCCCGGCTGCTGGGTCAGGGTGAGCAGGTGCACGCCGCCTACCTGCTGGTCCGCGACACCATCCTGCTGACCGACCGCCGCCTGATCCTGGTCGACAAGCAGGGCATCACCGGCAAGAAGACGGAGTACCACTCCATCCCCTACCGCAGCATCACGCACTTCGCGGTGGAGACGGCCGGCACCTTCGACCTCGACGCCGAGCTGAAGATCTGGGTCTCCGGCGCCCAGCTCCCCATCACCAAGACCTTCACCAAGGGCGTCGACATCTACGAGGTCCAGGCCATCCTGACCCAGTACGTGGCCCGCTGACGGACCCCCTCGGGCGAACGGTGACAAGTCCTTCACTATTCGTTTACGTACGGATAGTGTTCGATTCATTAAGTGTCACCGTTCGCCTCATTGGCGACCCTCAGCATCAAGGAACGTCGTGAAGCGCATCCTGATCCGCTCCGGCAAGAGCCCTTTCCGGGTCGCCAGTCCCACGGAGTTCATCCACCAGGACCTCATCGGGACGAACACCGGCAATCTGCTCTTCAGCGACTCCGCGCACAAGATGCTGACGACGCCGGACACCGAGGTCACCTCCAACGGCATCCGCACCAACCCCTCCGCCGAGCGCGCCGCGGAGATCAACGAGCAGTACGACGTCTTCGTCGTCCCGCTCGCCAACGCCTTCCGCCCGCAGTTCCAGGGATCCCTGGACCGGCTCTCCACGCTGATCGAGCAGCTGACTATCCCCGTGGTGGTGTTCGGCGTCGGCGCCCAGGCCACCGACGACTACGCGACCGAGATACTCAAGCCGATGGAAGCCTCCGTGAAGCGCTTCGCGCGGGCCGTCCTCGACCGGTCCGCCTCCATCGGCGTCCGCGGCGAGCTGACCGCGAGCTACCTGAGGGACCACGGCGTCCCGGACGACGGCATCGACATCATGGGCTGCCCGTCGATGTTCCTGTACGGCGACAGGTTTCCGGAGATCCGCGCCACGGAGATCACCGCCGGCTCGCGTCTGGCGATCAACCTCTCCCCGAACGCGATACCCGTCGGCCCCGTCGCCGGGATAGCCGCCCACGCCCACGCGCACTATCCGAACCTGACCTACTACGCGCAGAACCTCGTCGACGCCGAACTGCTGCTGTGGGGCGACACCACGCCCGAGTCGGGCTTCGAGGACGCCTTCCCGCTCCAGCTCAGCCACGCCCTGCTGCGCGAGAACAAGGTGCGCATGCCGCTGGACGCGGCGACCTGGATCGACGAGCTGCGCGGCTACGACTTCGCCTACGGCACCCGCATCCACGGCAACATCGCCGCCCTGCTGGCCGGTACGCCCGCCGTCGTCCTCACCCACGACTCGCGCACCCTGGAGCTGTGCCGGTACTTCGGCATCCCGCACCGCCCGCTCTCCACGCTGCCCGCCGACACCGACCCGCGCGACCTGTACGAGGCCGCCGACTTCTCGGCCATGGTCAAGGGGCACGCGGAGCGGTTCGAGCGCATCACCGCCTTCCTCACCCGCAACGGCCTGGACAACGCCTACCAGCACGGCGACGGCGGTGCCGCCTACGAGGCCCGCGTCGCCTCCCTGGACCTGCCCGCCTCCATGGAGGTCTGGGACGGCACCGAGGACGGCCGGATGCGCTACCGCGTCAGCCGGCTGCGCGAGCTGATCACCGTCTCCGAGGACAAGCTCACCACGAAGCTCACGGCGGCCACCAAGAAGAACGCCGAACTCCGGGCCAAGCTGACCGCCGCCGAGAAGCGGGCCGCGCAGACGGCCGACCGGCTCGACGCCACCGTCCAGCAGCTGGAAGCCACCCGCAAGCAACTCGCCGCCCTCGAACGCCGCGTAACGGGCATGGAAAAGCGCGTCCTGGTCCGCCTCGGCCCGGCCCTCCGCCGCCGCACCCGCAAACTCTCCGGCTCCACGGACCGCCACTGACTCCCTGCGCCATGATCAACCGCTGGTAGTATCCGGCCACTTGTTCGAGGGCGAGGGGCCCTCGCGGGGAGGGAACCTCACGTGGGCAGATTCGCCCTGTCGCGCCGCCGTCTCGCGGTCGCGATCTCTTCGGCTGCACTCGCCATGACCGGTAGCACGGTTCTTCCGGGCACCGCCGCCGCGGCTCCGATCGCCCCCTGGGGCACCGCCACCGCCATCACCGGTACCGACGTCAACACCTCCGTACGCGAGGTGGTCACCGCGGCCGACGGCTCCGCCGTGGCCGTGTGGAACCAGTTCACGGGCCCAACCGGAAACGAACGCACGCTGTACGCCGCGGTGCGCGCCGCCGACGGCTCCGCCTGGGGAACTCCGACCCTCCTGGCGACCACCCCGACCGAGGCCGGGAGGGTCGCCCTGCACGCTTCCTCGGACGGCACCGTGACCGCTCTCTGGGTGGAGTTCCCGAACGAGACCTCGCCCGGCTCGGGCGTCAACAACATCCGGATCGTCAGCTCCGTCCTCGCGGCCGACAAGTCCGCCTGGTCCAAGCCCGTCGAGCTGATCGGCACCGACGAGGGTTGGTCGGACGGCGGCATCGATCTCGCCGAGGCCCCCGACGGCACCCTCACCGCGGTCTGGGGGACCCGTGCCAACGCCGCGTCCAAGTGGGAAGTCAGCACCGCCACCCGCGGCGCCGACGGCACCTGGTCAGCACCCGTGCAGCTCAGCACCGCAGCCGCGGACGGCGCCCTCGCGGCTCACTCACCGAGCGTGGCCGTCACGCCCGATGGCACGACCGTCGTCGCCTACCGGCAGTTCCTCGGTGAGACGTCCCAGATCCGGACCGTGTCCCGGAAGGCCGGTACCACGGAGTGGACCGCGCCCGTCGCGGCAAGCGGCACCTACCAGTCGCTCAGCGAACCGGAGATCGCGGCGGCCGACGACGGTTCGGTGACCCTCGTCTGGCAGGGCCGCGTCGACGAGTCGGTACCGCAGACCATCCGCACCGCCACCCGGGCCGAGGACGGCACCTGGTCCTCCCCCGAGACCGTGGCCGGCACGGACAACCTCGTCAGCACACCCGAGCCGCTCATCGCCCCGGACGGCGACGTCACCCTCGTCTGGGTCGACTGGACCACTACGTTCGGCACCCGCACGGCCACCCGCGAGGCGGACACCGGCACCTGGTCGGCCGTTCGGACCCTGTCCACGTCGTACGTTCCCGAGTCGTACGACACCGCCATCGGCGACGACGGCACCATACGGGTGCTCTGGCCGCAGACGAGCGGCAGTGGGCGCGTGCTGATGGAAGCCGCGCGCAGTGACGGGACGTGGACGGCCGCCGCTCAGATACCCGGTTCCGCGAGCGGCAACGTCTTCGGCCGACTCAGCGTCGGGGCCGACGGCACCGCGACCGCCGTCTGGTCCGGCACCGCGAGCGGCAGCGCCAACGGGCGACTGTACGGCTCCCGCACCGCGTGGCCGGCACTCGCCGTCACCAACTCCTCCGTCCCGGGCACCGTCGCCCTCAAGGGCACCACCGCATCCTCCGCCGCCTGGGCGCCCACCTGGACGCTCAGCAGGCCCGTCTCGTCCTGGTCGGTGACGATCACCGACCGAGCGGGCAGGACGCTCCGTACCCTCGGCAGCACGACCGGCGACCTGAAGGTCACGGCGAGCTGGAACGGCCGTACGACATCCGGGGGTCTCGCTCCCAACGGCCCTCTGACCTGGAGGCTGAGCGCCGTCCAGGAGGGCGCGGCCCAGGCCGTGCAGCTGGCCTCCCGAACCGTCTCCGTCACCGGCGGCGCGGCGGTCGGCCGGGACTTCAGCGGCCCGTCGGCCACTCCCGACGGCACAGGCGACCTGCTCACCCTCAACACGTCCGGCACGCTGACCTACCAGCTGGGCAAGCACACCACCGGAACGTTCTCCGGCAAGGTCAACGGCACCGGCTGGCCCACCACCATCAAGGCCGTCCCCTTCGGTGACCTGAGCGGCGACCGGTGCAACGACGTCCTCGTCCGCTACAGCAGCGGCGCCCTGCGCCTCTACAAGCCGGGCTGCGGCTCGGCGGTCAAGCCGTCGACGTCGTACACCGCCCTCGCCACCAGCGGCTGGACCCAGTACGACGTGCTGACCTCACCCGGTGACCTCAGCGGTGACGGACGTCCGGACCTGCTGGCCCGCAACGCCTCCACCGGCGCCGTCTACCTCTACAAGGGCACCAGCACGGGCAAGCTCGCCGCCCGCGTGAAGCTCTACGACAACTGGAAGACGTACAAGAAGATCGTGGGCGTCGGCGACATCACCGGCGACGGCAAGGCGGACCTGCTCGCCCAGGACAAGACCAACACCCTCTACCGCTACAACGGCAAGGGCGACGGCACCTTCGCCTCCCGCGTGAAGCTGTTCACCAACTGGGGCAGCGCCTACAACGCCGTCGTCGGCGTCGGCGACATCACCGACGACGGCAAGCCGGACCTCGTCTCCCGCGACAGCAGCGGCTACCTGTGGCGCAACAGCGGAGACGGGAAGGGTTCCTTCGGCTCCCGCACAAAGATCGCGACTGGCTTCGGCGGCTACAAGTTCCTTTCATAGACGAGCCGTTCGGGGCGCTTGAAGTCGAGTGTCAGCGCCCCGACGCGTACGCCACGAAGTCAGCCCAGGCCTGCGGCGCCAGCGCGAGGCGGGGGCTGGCGTCGCGGTGCTTGGAGTCGCGGACGTGGATGGCGCCGGGGGTCGTGGCGACCTCAACGCAGGACTCGCCGTCGGTGCCGCCGCTGTAACTGCTCTTGAACCACGCCAGTTCGGAGGCGTCCCGGGCAGAGGCCTTGCGGATCATGTTTCTCCCAGCAGTTGCTCGATGAAGGCCAGCGACTCCCGTGACGAGAGCGCCTGCGCCCGGATGGTGCCATACCGCAGCTCAAGGATGTGCAGCTGCTTCGGGTCAGTGATCGGCCGCCCGCTGAACGCACCGTCAGAACGACCTGCGGCCGTCCCGTCCGGGAACTTCAACAACTCGATCCTGCCGTCCAGACCAGGATGGGCCTCGGTGTTCGTCGGCATGACCTGAAGCGTGACGAAGTGCAACCGCCCCACCTCCAGCAGACGTTCGAGCTGCTGTCGCCACACCATTGTGCCTCCGACTCGTCGGCGCAGCGGGGCCTCTTCCAGCACGAAGTGAATCGACGGCGCAGGGTCGCGGTCGAAGACCGTCTGCCGAGCCAGACGAGCGGCCACCATGCGTTCCACGTCGTCGAGTGAGTAGGGCGGCTGCGCTGCCTTGATGACGTGCCGGGCGTGGTCAGGCGTCTGCAACAGTCCCGCGATGATGTTGCACTCATACACCCCGATCTCGGCCGCCTTGGCCTCCATCTCCGCCAAAGCCCGCACCTTCTTGGGGTACCGGACCTTGTCCACGTCCTCCTTCATCGCCGCGATTAACCCACCCGCTCCCAACACCTCGTCGGCCATGTCCAGATACTCGGGCCTGGGGATCCGCTTCCCGCCCTCGATCTTGTACACCATGTCCTCGCCGTACCCGAGCCGCTTCCCGAACTCCGCGGCCCGCATCCCCACCGCCTCCCGCCGCAGCTTCAACTGCCGCCCCACGGTGGCGACTACGGCCACGCCCCACTCATCGTCCGGATCCACCTCCCACCCCGGCTCATCCGCCTCCGTCCTGAGCCGTCCCGCCTCCGCGTCCACCGACATGTCCCGCGCCGCCCCTCCGTCGTACCGCCTCGTACCAGCCACGCCCCTACCCGTACGCACCGCCCCGACAAGCCCGGACAGCACCGGACAACCGCTGGACAGTCACCGTACGCAACCATGACGTCACTCCTCACGGTAGGGAGTTCCGGCCACGCTGAGTGACGTGATTCAGGAACTCGCCCAACCCGAGGGCCCCATCCGCAACTTCCGCGTCCTGCTGTCCCCCACACCCCGCGGCGCCCGCCTCGCCCGTCTGCTCGCGACGGAGGAACTGCGCAGCTGGGGACTCCCGTTGGACCCGGCGGCGAACATCGTCGCCGAGCTGGCGAACAACGCGGCCACCCACGGCCGCGTCCCCGGCCGGAACTTCCAGCTCCTGCTCTACGTGGTCGGCGACACCCTCCGTATCGAGGTCACCGACACACTCGGTGACTGGCTGCCGCACCCGCAGCCCACCACCGCGGACACCGCCGAAACCGGCCGTGGCCTGATCCTCGTGACCGCGCTAGCCGACCGCTGGGGAGTGACCCGGGACCTGCCACCCCGCAAGACGGTATGGGCCGAAGTCGAACTCGCTGCACTAGCACCGGAGTCACCAAAGCCTGACGCCCCACGCTCCGGTCATACCTGCGCTCCCTATGAACCACCCACTGGGGAGAAAGCACCGTTCCTAGAGACTGAGCGGGAGTGAGTCCTGTTGCCAGAACCCATGCTCAGCCGAACACCCCGAACGGTCTTGGGTGTTCTGGTCCAC
This sequence comes from Streptomyces sp. NPDC002779, assembly GCF_042888685.1. Classification (NCBI taxonomy): domain Bacteria; kingdom Bacillati; phylum Actinomycetota; class Actinomycetes; order Kitasatosporales; family Streptomycetaceae; genus Streptomyces; species Streptomyces sp. NPDC002779. The sequence goes on along the minus strand of NZ_JBIAQC010000003.1, from coordinate 358,140 downwards.
CGCGTTCGCTCCGCGTCCGGCGCGCACGGATCGTGTCCGTGGTCCGGGAACGCGGGGGCGGTTTTCCTCGCTCCCTCGGTCGCCGGTTCGGGCCTGGGTGGTCCGATGCCCGTGCACATCGCTCTGGTGTGCACGGGGCGGTGTCGTCCGTCGCCTGATCCGGTATCCGAGGGCGCGCCTGCCGATGGCCACCGAGGCGGCGGCGTGTCGGCTGGTCTTGTGAGTTCTGCTGGTGAGGGGGGCTTGCCAGTGCTGGGCGCCCCAGACGCTGGTGTAGGCGGGATCGACGGCGATCACGCCGATGCCGGCTTCCGCGCACATGGACAGCAGGCGGGCGCGCAGGCGGCCGGTGGGGATGCCCGAGATGAGCTGCCTAAATCGCTTGCGGCGGCCGTGTTTCTCGCGGGTGGTGGAGTCGGTGAAGTCGAGGTCTTCGATCGCGATGGCCTGCACGCCGGTTTGTTTGGCCCAGTGCAGGAGGCGGGTGAGGGCGTGGCGGAGCTGGGCGTCGCGGTGCGAAGTGCTGCCGGTGAGCTGGTAGTCGAAGCGGCGGGGTGTGCCGACTGGGTTGCCGTGTTCGTCGAGGCGCCATGCGGCGAGGTGGTCGGCGTTGGTGTCCACGGCGATCACGCCGTCCGCGCGCAGCGTGGCTAGTGGCACGACGGGGAGTTCTTTGCGGGTCCAGGAGGCGTCGAGGTACCAGCGGCCCCGGACCGTGTCCAGGTGGATGCGGTAGGCCACGGACCGGTTCGCTTCGATCCGGGCTTGCCATTCGTCGCCCCGGTGCCAGAAGGCGACCTTCGCAGCCAGCACGTACCGGCCGTGCTTCGCGTTTGCGTGCTCGGCGAGGGGGGCGGGCAGCTTGATGCTGATCTCGCCGTCGGGGCTGACGCGGATCGTCTCGTTCCCGAACCTTTTGCCGGACTCGCCGTCGGCGGTCAGGAACCACCGCGCCGCCTCCCACTGTGCCCGCCACTGTGTCTCGGTCAGGTTCGCGGCGGTGAGGTGGTGACGGGTGCCCAGCAGTCGGCGGCCCCCGCGTGTGATCGACACGCGTCCGGCGTCGCGTTCGGCCGTGACCTGTTCGTACCGCTCTTCGAGGATCGCCAGGCGCCGGGACTTGCGGAACCACTCGTGCGAGGACCGGTAGCCGCCGGGCTTGCCCCGGCTGCCCCTCTCTGCGACGGGCAGGGACAGCCGGTGCCGGATCATGCGGATACCGGCATCCAGGGATTGCAGGTGTGCGTGCTGCGCACGCCGGGACAGTCCCCACTGGTCGTGCGTGCTGGACGTGATCGAACCGGCCCAGCGGGAGGACGACAACGCCGTCAGATCACGTTTGCGCCCAGCCCACGTGTCGGTGGAATGCTCCAGACCGTCACGGCATCTTCGGGCCAGATCACGCGAGGCCAGCGTGCCCAGGTGCGCGCCGACCAGGCGCAACACCTTCTCGTCCCCGGCCGTCAGTCCCTTGAGACGGTCGCGGATGCTGACGCCCGTCGGGCCGTCGGCGACGAACGGCCGGGCAATCTGCCGCAGCGGCCTGCGCTGGTCAGCCATGCTCGGCGGCCTCCAGCGCCTTGCGGGCACGGTTCTTCGCCGACCGGGGCCCGTACAGGCGGGCACAGAACGAGGTCAGCACCTCCACCATGTCCCGCACCAGGTCGTTCTCGACCTCGCTGTCGTCCAGCACGACCAGGCGGCGCCCGGTCGCGGACAGGGCGGCCTCGACCAGCTCGACGTTCATCCGACCGAGGCGGTCCTTGTGCTCCACCACCACCGCCTGCACAGCAGGATCGGAAAGCAGCCGCTTGGCCTTGGAACGGGCGCCGTTCATGCCGGAGGCGATTTCGGACTCCACCCGCACCACCCGGTGACCTGCGGTGGCAGCCCACCGGGCCAGCCGGGCGACCTGGCGCTCCAGATCGTCCTTCTGATCGTGCGAGGAGACGCGGGCATACAAACCCAGCCCACCGATTGCCTCGGGCGCGGCGTTGGCCCCCACGTTCACGAGGATCGTGCGCGGGCCGACCCGCTGGGCCGGTACCGGCAGCGTCCCCTCACGGAACCAGCGATACGCGGTCTGCGGATGCACGCCCTGCGTCTTCGCCCATTCCGTGAGATTCACGCTCTGACAACGACACTCACTTATACATGGTTACGCTCACTTACCCGACTCCGAGGGCCAGCAGTTGATGACCCCTCCGAGCGCCCGAACTCCGGCGTGGTCCACGACAACGTCCGCCTCACCGAGAACTTCACTGTGATCGGCAACGACCTCGCCCAGCACAAGGAGCTGTCGCTGCTCGCGATCGGGCTGGGCTGCTACATCCAGTCGGTGCGACCGGGCACGGCGATCGACATCAAGACCCTCGCCGCCCGCTTCCCGGAGGGCCCCACCCGCATCGCCGCAGCCCTGCGCGAACTCGAAACCCACGGCTACCTGCGCCGCACCCGCTTACGGGCCCCCACCGGCCGGATCGTCACCCGCACGGTCTCCAGCAACAGGCCGGGCCACCGCACCACCCCACCCGACACGTCCACCAGGCCCGCCCGACGCCCGGCCCCGGACAAGCCGCCGCCCCGCAAACGGCGCCTCCCCGCCGTGCCCCAACCCTCGTACACCTCCCCGGCGCTCCTCCAGACAGCCGTCGACGTCCTCGCCGGCCTCCGCCGCCACGACCCCCGCCTCCTCCTCTCGGCCACCGACGCCGAACACCTGGCCCCGGGCGTCGCCGCCTGGCTGGAACGCGATTTCACTCCCACCGCCGTACGGCACGCCCTGACCGAGAACCTCCCGCTGGAGCCCTTGATCCGCCCGGCCGCCTTCCTGGCCCACCGCCTGACCGCCCAGCTCCCACCCCTGCCCCCGTTCCGTCCCCCGGCCCCGGAACCCAGACACCCCTTCCAGACCTGCGACGGCTGCAACCGCGCGTTCCGCGCCCCCACCCCCGGCCGCTGCCGCGACTGCCGACCCGACCCGAAGGAGTCCGTGTGACCACGCGAGCCCTCGCCCAGTCCGGCCCCGATACCCTGGCAGGGGTACTCCTGGAGGACACCATGAGCACACTGGCCGACCACGGGCGCGAGCTGATCCCCCGCCCCGAGCAGACCCCTGACGCCCTGCGCACGGCCCTCGCGGTCGTGGCTCCCGCCCGCTTGGAGGAGATGCAGGCCACGAAGGACGAGGCGTTCGCCAAGGCCGTGGAGTGGGAGTCTCTGAGCCCCGTACAGAGCTGGGTCCTCCTTTGGGCCCGGGACATCGAGATCGCCCGCCGTCCTGACCTGGCCGTCCGTTTCGAGCGCGCGCGGAGCACGCTGGAGGACGAGGATCCCGACGTCGCTCGGGAGGCTCTGCGGGAGCTGACCGCCGTACTGGACGAAGCCATGAAGGCAGTGCGCGGTTGAGCTGGAAGTGGGAGTACGCCTTCGGAGCGGAAGAAGCCGCCCGGGCCGCGCCCGCCGACTTTCTCGCCAGGGTGGCAAGCAAAGCGGATGAGCTGGTCAGGATCACGTACCTGGGTTTCTGAGGCCGCGAGCCGGTGGAACGACGCCGGCGCCGAGAACCCAAGTCGGTTCTCGGCGCCGGCGTCCTACGTCACCCGAGGTGGAACTACTTCGGCTGCGGCTTGCGCACCGACAGGTGGAGTTCCCTCAGCCGGGTCTCGTCCAGCTCCGTCGGCGCGCCCATCATCAGGTCCTGGGCGTTGCCGTTGAGCGGGAAGGCGATCGTCTCGCGGATGTTGGGCTCGTCCGCGAGCAGCATCACGATGCGGTCGACGCCCGGGGCGATACCGCCGTGCGGCGGGGCGCCGAAACGGAAGGCGCGCAGCATGCCGGCGAACTGCTCCTCGACGGTGTCACGGTCGTAGCCCGCGATCTCGAAGGCCTTGAGCATGATTTCCGGCTCGTGGTTCCGGATCGCGCCGGAGGACAGCTCGACGCCGTTGCAGACGATGTCGTACTGCCAGCCCAGGATGTCCAGCGGGTCCTGGGTCTCCAGGGCCTCAAGTCCGCCCTGCGGCATCGAGAAGGGGTTGTGCGAGAAGTCGATCTTCCCGGTCTCCTCGTCCTTCTCGTACATCGGGAAGTCGACGATCCAGCAGAACCGGAAGACGTCCGTCTCGAACTGGCCCGCCCGCTTGGCGGCTTCCACCCGCACCGCGCCCATGATCTTCGAGACCTCGTCGAACTCCCCGGCGCCGAAGAACACGGCGTGACCGGCGGCCAGGGACAGCCGCTTGGTCAGCTCCGCGACGTTCTCCTCGGTCAGGAACTTCGCGATCGGGCCGGACAGCGAGCCGTCCTCGGCCACGCGCACCCAGGCCAGGCCCTTGGCGCCCTGCGAGACCGCGAAGTCACCGAGCTGGTCGAAGAACTTCCGGGGCTGCGCGGAGACGTCCGGCACCGCCAGCGCGCGCACGTGCTTGCCGGCGAACGCCTTGAACTCCGAGCCCTCGAAGACGTCCGTGATGTCGGCGAGCTCCAGCTGGGCCCGCAGGTCCGGCTTGTCGGAGCCGTACTTCAGCATCGCCTCACGGAACGGGATCCGCGGGAAGGGGGAGGTGACAGGGCGGCCGCCGCCGAACTCCTCGAACAGCTCCGTCATGAGCTTCTCGATCGGCTGGAAGACGTCCTCCTGCTCGACGAAGCTCATCTCGACGTCGAGCTGGTAGAACTCGCCCGGCGACCGGTCGGCACGGGCGTCCTCGTCGCGGAAGCAGGGCGCGATCTGGAAGTAGCGGTCGAAGCCCGAGATCATCAGCAGCTGCTTGAACTGCTGCGGCGCCTGGGGGAGGGCGTAGAACTTGCCCGGGTTCAGCCGAGAGGGGACCACGAAGTCACGGGCGCCCTCGGGGGAGGTCGCGGACAGGATCGGGGTCGCCATCTCGTTGAAGCCCAGCGCCGTCATCTTGTGCCGGATCGCCGAGATGACCGCCGTACGCAGCATGATGTTGCGGTGCATGCGCTCGCGGCGCAGGTCGAGGAAGCGGTACTCCAGGCGCCGCTCCTCGTTGACGCCGTCCTCGGTGTTGATCGTGAACGGCAGCGGGGCGGCCGCGCCGAGCAGCTCGACCTCGCCGACCTCGACCTCGATCTCACCGGTGGGCAGGTCGGGGTTGACGTTCTCCGTGCCCCGCGAGACGACCTTGCCGTCCACCCGGACCGTGGACTCCTTGGACAGCTTGTCCAGGGCCTCGTAGGCGGGGGTGCCGGGGCGCGCGACGAGCTGCGTGATGCCGTAGTGGTCGCGCAGATCGATGAAGAGGATGCCGCCCAGGTCGCGCCGATTGTGCAGCCAGCCGCTCAGCCGGACGTCGCTGCCGACGTCAGAGGCGCGGAGCTCGCCGCAGGTGTGGGACCTGTACCGATGCATCGTCGTTCATCCAGTCTTCGCGGATCGGGGTCGTGTTTCACGTGAAACACCCCCAGCGTACCGGGCACGTGATGATCGGCTCCCCACCATTGTCGGCGGTCTTCGGTGGCAGCCTTCGATCTCCTGTTCTTAGAGTGGGTCAATGCGCACTGGTGAGCCCCTGCCCGCCGTGGAGGAGGTACTCGCCGCTCTGGCGACCGGTCAATGGCACTGGTCCACCGCCACCGGTCTGGTCACGGTGGACGCCGAGGCGGCCAGGCTGCTCGGGCTGCCCGCGGAGCCGGCCACGCTCCGCGAGTCCGAGGTGCGCGCCCGGCTCCACCCCGTCGACTGGAACGAGATCACCGGGGTGATCCAGCTCGCCGTCGCCGAGAACACGCTCGGCGAGGTACGGGTGCGGATCATGGACGAGCGGGGCGAGGTCGTCCGCATCACCCGCAGCCGCTTCAAACCCGGCTTCGACCCCGACAAGCGGTCCTACGAGATGATCGGCACCCTCCAGGAGGTCACCGAGCCGACGCCGGGCACCCCGGCCGGGCGGCGTGCGGTCAACGGGGACTGGCGGCGCTCCCGGGAGGCGTTCCTGCTGGACGCGGGCCGGGCGCTGGCGGAGGCACGGTCCACCGAGGAGGTGCTGCGGGTCGCGGCGGGGCTGTCGATGCCGGGGTTCTCCCCGGACGGGCTCGCGGTGTTCGGCGTGGAGGCGGACCGGCTGACGATCATCGGCCACCACGGGCAGCAGCCCGGCGACGAGGGCCCCTTCTCGCACATGTCCCTCCAGACCGACTACCCGGCCGCCGAGGTGGTGCGCACCGGCCGGGCGGTCTATCTCTCCTCCCCCGAGCAGTACCGCTCCCGCTACCCGCTGACCTGGCCGCTCGCCGCCCACTTCGGCCGCCGCTCCTGGGCGTTCCTGCCGCTGACGGTGGCCGGGCGCACGATGGGCGCCTGGATGGCCGCGTTCACCTATCCGGTCGCCTTCACCCCCGACGAACGCTCGGTGCTGACGACGGTGGCCCGGATGCTGGCGCAGGCGCTGTCCCGGGCGGGGGCCGCGGAGACCCAGCGGGAACTCACCGACGGCCTCCAGCGCTCCATGCTGCCCATGCTCGCCCCCCGGGAGATACCGGGCATGAGCGTCGCCGCCCGCTACGTGCCCACCGGCGGCGGCCTCCAGGTCGGCGGTGACTGGTACGACATGATCCCGCTGCCGGGAGGAGACCGGTTCGCCCTGGTCATCGGGGATGTGCAGGGCCATGACGTACGGGCCGCCGGGCTGATGGGCCAGCTGCGGATCGCCCTGCGCGCCTACGCCTCCGAGGGGCACCGCCCCGACGCCGTGCTCTCCCGCGCCTCCCGCTTCCTGCACGGCATGACGGACGGCGACCCCGACTCCCTCGACCTGCGCTTCGCGACCTGCCTGTACGTCGAGGTCGACCCCGCGACGGCGGCCCTGGAGATCGCCCGCGCCGGGCACCCGGACCCGGCGATCCGGCTGGCGGACGGCACGGTGCTGACCCGCCCCACGGCGGGCGGGCTGCCGCTCGGCATCGATCCGGACGCGGACTACCCGACGACCAGGGTCGTGATGGAGCCCGGCGAGACGATGCTGCTGTGCACCGACGGTCTGATCGAGACCGGCGGCCACGACATGGAGACCGGCTGGAAGCGGATCCGCTCGATCCTGGAGGCGCACCAGGGCGGCCCCGAGGAGCTGGCGGACGCCCTGGTGCAGGCGGTGCACGGGCCCTCCTCGCACCACACCACCGGTCCGCTGGCCGACCGGCGCGAGGACGACATAGCCGTGGTGCTGCTGTGCCGTGACGGGGAGGGCTGCGGTTGCGGGGAGTCCGTCGCCGTACGGCCCGCCGTGCGCCGCACGATGCTGACGGTGGCCCAGGACGAGCCCGAGCGGGTCGCGGTGGCCCGGCAGCTGTTGCGGGAGCTGCTGCACGACTGGCCCTCCGACGACCAGATCGACTCGGCGGTGCTGCTGCTGTCCGAGACGCTGACGAACGTCCTCGTGCACACCGACGCCGACGCCCTGCTGCTGGCCGAGGTGGGCGGTGAGGCGGGCGGGCGCCGGATGCGCGTGGAGGTCACCGACACCAGCGACGACCTGCCGCACAAGCGCCGCCCCGGTGAGCTGGCCTCCTCCGGCCGGGGCCTGATGCTGATCGAGCTGCTCGCGGACACCTGGGGGGTGGATCCGCGGGGCGAGGGCAAGAGCATCTGGTTCGAACTGGCCGAACAGGACGGGACGGGGACGTAGGTCAGGGACTACGCCTCGGGTGCGGGCTCGCGCGTGCGCAGCTCGTGGACGATCCCGAAGGCCGCCGCCGTGAGCGGCAGCGCCAGCAGCATCCCGAGGATGCCGGCCACCGAGGCGCCCGCGGTGATCGTCAGCATCACCACCGCCGGGTGCATCTGCACGGTGCGGCTCTGGATCATCGGCTGGAGCACATGCCCCTCCAGCACCTGTACGGCGAGCACGACGCCGAGCACCCACAGCGCGATCACGAATCCCCGGTCGGCGAGCGCGACGAGGACGGCGACCGCGCCGGAGAGGAAGGCGCCGAGGTAGGGGATGTAGGCGCCGACGAAGACCAGGGCGGCGAGTCCGACGGCGCCCGGCACGTCCAGGATCAGCAGGCCCACCAGGATGCAGACCGCGTCGATGAACGCGATGAAGGTGGTCCCCCGCATGAACCCCTCGATCGCCTCGAAGGCCCGTCGCGCCATCGCCTCCACGGTGTCGGCGGTCCCGCGCGGCGCCATCGTCCGCAGGGTGCCGGCGGCCCGGTCGGAGTCGCGCAGGAAGAAGAAGACGAGCAGCAGCGCCAGTACGGCCATGGCGATGGTCTCGCCGACGACGCTGACCCCGCTGATGACGCCCGAGGCGGCGGTGCCGCCGAACTTGGAGAGCAGTCCCCGGGCGTTGGAGGCGATGTCGTCCAGCGAGGTACCGGCGGCCCCGAAGTGATCGGCGAGATCCTCGGCGGCGGTCCGGAGCGAGGCGACGATCTCGTCACCGGAGTCGACGAGCGCGGCCACCACGAGGTACACGGCCCCGCCGACCACGGCCACCACGGCGACGCAGGTGACGGCGGCCGCGATCGACCGGTTGACGCCCGCCTTGACCAGGCGCCGGTGGAAGGGCCCGAGCAGGGCGCTGCCGAGCAGCGCGAGCAGCACCGGCACGATGGCCGTACGGAACTCCGCGCACAGCCGGATACCGACGTACACCACCCCGGCGACCAGCAGCGCCACGGCACACCAGGCCCCGACCCGCCGCACGGGTTCGGGAAGCAGCGCTCGGGAGTCCTGCACCCTCCCACCCGATCACGCGCGGGGTGGGCCCGCCTTCCGGCGGACCCACCCGGGTGACGAGATGTCAGTACGCGGCCTACAGCCCGCCCTCGGTCATCCCGTGGACGGCCGGGACGGTGCCGAGGCGGCCCTTCTGGAAGTCCTCGAACGCCTGCTGGAGCTCCTCGCGGGTGTTCATGACGAAGGGGCCGTAGTGGGCCATGGGCTCGCGGATGGGCTGCCCGCCGAGGAGGACGACTTCCAGGTCCGGGGTGTGGGAGTCCTGCTTGTCGTCCGCGCGGACGGTCAGCGAACCGCCGGTGCCGAAGACCGCGGTCTGGCCCAGGTGGATCGGACGGCGCTCGGCACCGACCGCGCCCTTGCCCGCCAGCACGTACGCCAGGCCGTTGAAGTCCTCGCGCCAGGGCAGGGTCAGCTCAGCGCCCGGCGCCAGGGTCGCGTGCACCATCGTGATCGGGGTGTGGGTGATGCCGGGACCGGCGTGTCCGTCCAGCTCACCGGCGATCACGCGCAGCAGCGCGCCGCCGTCGGGTGTGGTCAGCAGCTGCACGTTGCCGCCTCGGATGTCCTGGTAGCGCGGGGGCATCATCTTGTCCTTGGCCGGCAGGTTCACCCACAGCTGGAGGCCGTGGAAGAGGCCGCCGGACATCACCAGGTGTTCCGGCGGCGCCTCGATGTGCAGCAGTCCGGACCCGGCGGTCATCCACTGGGTGTCGCCGTTGGTGATGGTGCCGCCACCGCCCTGGCTGTCCTGGTGGTCGAAGATGCCGTCGATGATGTAGGTGACGGTCTCGAAGCCGCGGTGGGGATGCCATGGGGTGCCTTTCGGCTCGCCCGGCTGATACTCCACCTCACCCATCTGGTCCATCATGATGAACGGGTCCAGATGGCGGTAATCGATCCCGGCGAACGCGCGGCGCACCGGGAAGCCCTCGCCCTCGAAACCGCTCGGCGCGGTCGTGACGGCGAGCACGGGACGGGCCACGGCCTCCGCGGGTGCGGCGACTCGGGGCAGCGTCAGCGGGTTCTCGACGGTCACTGCAGGCATGTCGGTACCTCCTTGGGCGACGTACATCCGAGTTTAGTTGAGCATTGAACTTCCTGCCACCCGTAACGGCGGAAGCCCGGGAGGGCATTCCCCCCGGGCTTCCGCGTTCACCCTCAGTTGCTGAAGTACAGGTACTTCCAGGACCCGTACGTCGTCGAGTTCACGCTGTCACCGGACGAGCCGTTGACGTACACCGACCGCATCCGCGCCCGGATTCCCGACTCACCGGGCGCCCCCAGGGTCACGGCCGACTTCCCGCTGGTGCCGAGCGGGAAGTACTGCGAGTCCGCCGAGTACCACGTGCCCTGGTGGTAGACCTGGAGGTCGAAGCGCTGCTGGCGGCCCGGGTAGTAGGACATCGTCGTGGTGAGCAGCGGGTCGGTGTTCTTGTGGAACCAGTAGTACGTCGTCGACCCGATCTTCGCCGTCTTGTAGTGCTTGGAGACGGCGGTGGAGACCTTCACCTTGGCGTACGCCGTGACGTCCACCGTCTTCGGCTTGTAGCGGGCGTCGCCCTTGAACACCGCGGTGACGGTGGTGTCCCGGGTCATGTCCACCCATGCGGCGATGTTGCCGTCGGAGTTGACCGTGCCGCTCTTGATCAGCTTGTTCGGCTTGTCACCGCCGAAGGGGTTGGCCCAGATCTCGACCGAGCGGTTCTTGTACGTCGTGCCGAGGTGCGCGGTGAACTTGACGTCGGCGCCGTGGCTGTACAGCTTGCCGTTGTTGTTCAGGCTGAGCGAGGTCGAGGCACGGGAGACCTCGACGGTGTCGGAGGCGCTCACCGCGGTGTGCGCGGCGTCGCCCGCGTACTTCACCGTGTACTTGACCTTGCCGCCGGCCGGCGGGGTGTTGGTGAAGGAGTACGTGCCGTCGGCCTTGACCGTCACCGGGGCCAGCGCCTTGCCGTCGGGGCTCTCCACGTCGGTACGGGTGACGCTCAGCTGGACGCCGGCGGGCAGCGCCACGGTCGCCGAGATCTTGCCGGTGACGGTGAGCTGCTTGGCGCGGGTGGCGGTCGAGGGTGCGTTGACCGTGAGGGTGGGCGCGTTGAGGGTCGGCTGGGTGAGCGCCTTCAGGGCGTAGCCGCTGCCGCTCGGGACCAGGGCGAAGAGCCGGGAGGAGTCCGGGGCCCAGGCCACCTCGACCGCGCCCTGCGTGCCCATGCTGAACGTCCGCACCGGCTGCGTGGCGTTCGGCCGGTAGATCGCGACCTTCGTGCCCGAGATCTGGGCGACGTTTCCGACGCGGTCGATGTCGGCCCGCTGCCCGGCCGGGTAGGCACCGGCCTTGGTGAGGGTCCCGTTCGCGTAGGCGTGCCGGTCGGTGCCGTTGATCAGCACCTGGTCGCTGCCCGCGGCGAGGTCGATGTCCCCGACGCCGTCGTTCAGGGCGTACGAGTAGTCGTGCCAGGCGGTCACCACCGGCGTGCCGCTCGACACGTCGAGGACGGCCTCGGTGCCCGTGGAGTCCCCGGTCTCGCCGACGGCCAGCAGGCCCGGTCGCAGCGGGTCGGTGTCCAGCAGGGCCTGCCCCCACAGCCCCGAGCCCGTGCCCTCGGTCGGCACCTGGGCCAGCGCCACCGGGTCGGCGCCGCTCGCCGGGTCCACCGCCGGGTCGACGGAACCGAGGTCGCCGTCCCACTGGTCGCCGTAGCTGAACCAGACCTTCCCGCCGGCGAAGGCCACGTAGCGCGGGCCGTCCGTGGTGGCGACGGTGTAGCGGGCCTTCTCGTCGAGGGTGGCCGCGTCCAGCGCCACGATCTCGTGCAGCTCGGGTGAGGCCGCGTACAGGGTGCTGCCGTCGTCCGACAGGGCCAGGTCGGTGACGCCGGGGACGCCGCTCACCGATTCGAGCACGGCACCGGACCAGTCGGCGGCCACGACCGTGCCGGCCGCGCTGTCGCCGACGAAGACCCGCCGGTGGACGCCGTCCGCGACGATGCCGCCGGGCGCGCTGACCACGGCGCCGGCCGCCGACGCGGGACCGGCGGTCACGACGCTCAGCGCCGCCGAGCTGAACAGGACCGCGAGCGACGTCGCGGTCGAAATGCTGCGCATGCGCACAGTGTTGAACCCCCACAGAAGTCCCGGCGAGGCCGGGAGATGATGAGAGCGCCGCGCGGCACCCGGACGTGGACCGCGGGAAGGCGGTGACGTGCGGGGCGCGGCTGCCAGGGGGCACTCTATGGCATGCCTGTGACAACGGGGAGGGGGATATTCCGGCCCCCCGCCCGGTGCGGTCCGGCTAGCCGTACATCCGGCGCATCGCGAAGTCCACCATCTGCTCGACCGCCTTCGCGTCGAAGACCATGCGGTGCTCGCCCTCCATGTCGAGGACGAAGCCGTAGCCGGTCGGCAGCAGGTCGATCACCTCGGCGCCGGTGATGACGAAGTACTTGGACTCCTTGCCCGCGTACCGGCGCAGCTCCTTGAGGGAGGTGAACATCGGGATCACCGGCTGCTGGGTGTTGTGCAGGGCGAGGAAGCCGGGGTTGTCACCGCGGGGGCAGTAGACCTTCGAGGTCGCGAAGACCTGCTGGAAGTCCTCCGCGGACATCTGGCCCGTGGTGAAGGCCCGCACCGCGTCCGCGAGCGAGGGCGGGGACGGCTCGGGGTAGAGCGGGGGCTGCTGGCCGTAGCCGCCGGACATGGGCTGCTGCGGCGGGGCGTAGCCCTGTTGTGCGGCGCCGCCGTCCATGGGCTGGCCGTATCCATACATGCGCGCAAGCCTACCGAGCGGACGGAGGCGGAGGGCCGGTACGGAGGCGGAGGGCCGGTACGGCGGGCCGGGCGAACCGACAGCGACCTGACAGCCACCGCACAGCGCGCGCACGTAACGTCCGACGCCGGAAGCCGAGCCCAGGAGGCAGACCATGCGCAGCCACCGCGACGACGAGGTCCACGAGCACGACCGGGGGCTCTCCTACGACCTTCCCGTGCTCGCCCGCCGACGGATGATCCGGCTGATGACGGGGGCGGGCCTGATCCCGCTGGTGGGCTGCTCCGCCGAGGACGACACCTCCGCGAGCCCCGCCGCCGCCTCCTCGGCCGGGTCCCCGTCCGCCGCTTCCTCCGCCGAGTGTGCCGTGATCCCCGAGGAGACCGCCGGTCCCTACCCCGGCGACGGTTCCAACGGGGTCAACGTGCTGAAAGAGAGCGGTGTCGTGCGCGGCGACATCACCTCCAGCTTCGGCGACTCGGCCGGCGGCACCGCCGAGGGCGTACCCCTGACGATCACGCTCACGGTCGTCGACGCCGCCTCCGGCTGCGGGACGCCCAAGGCGGGCGCCGCGGTCTACCTGTGGCACTGCGACCGGGACGGCAACTACTCCCTGTACTCGGAGGGTGTCACGGAGGAGAACTACCTGCGGGGCGTCCAGGAGACCGACGACGAGGGCCGGGTCACCTTCACGAGCATCTTCCCGGCCTGCTACACCGCCCGCTGGCCGCACATCCACTTCGAGGTCTACGGCAGCCTCGCCGACGCCGTCTCGGCGACCTCCGTCACCAGCACCTCGCAGCTCGCGCTGCCCCAGGACGTCTGCGAGGCGGTGTACGCGACGGACGGCTACAGCCGAAGTGTGGCGAACCTCAGTCAGCTCTCCATCGAGACGGACAACATTTTCAGCGACGGCCACGATCAGCAGCTGGCGACGGTCACGGGCAGTACCGGGAAGGGGTACACGGCCACGCTGACCATTCCGGTGTGACCCGTCACAGATGGCCGGATCGAGGTTGCGCCTTATTACCGACGGGTAGCATCATCGGAGCTACTTGTTGGTACGTGAACTAGCGCGAGGATCCAGTGCCTCGCCGATCCCTCTACGGAGCCGTCGCCATGGGGCACTACAAGTCGAATCTCCGCGACATCGAGTTCAACCTCTTCGAGGTGCTCGGGCGCGACAAGCTGTACGGCACCGGACCCTTCGCCGAGATGGACACGGACACCGCGAAGAGCATCCTCGAGGAGATGACCCGCCTCGCGGAGAACGACCTCGCGGCGTCCTTCGCCGACGCCGACCGCAACCCGCCGGTCTTCGACCCGGAGACGAACACCGCGCCGGTCCCCGCGTCCTTCAAGAAGAGCTACAAGGCGTTCATGGAGTCCGAGTACTGGCGTCTCGGCCTCCCGGAGGAGATCGGCGGCACCACCGCTCCCCCGTCGCTGATCTGGTCGTACGCGGAGCTGATCCTCGGCGCCAACCCGGCCGTGTGGATGTACTCCTCCGGGCCGGCCTTCGCCGGGATCCTCTACGACGAGGGCAATGACGTCCAGAAGAAGATCGCCCAGATCGCCGTCGAGCGGACCTGGGGCTCCACCATGGTGCTGACCGAGCCCGACGCGGGCTCCGACGTCGGCGCCGGGCGCACCAAGGCCGTCCAGCAGGAGGACGGCTCCTGGCACATCGAGGGCGTGAAGCGCTTCATCACCTCCGGTGAGCACGACATGGAGGAGAACATCCTCCATTACGTCCTCGCCCGCCCCGAGGGCCACGGCCCCGGCACCAAGGGCCTGTCCCTCTTCCTGGTCCCGAAGTACCTCTTCGATTTCGAGACCGGCGAGCTGGGCGAGCGCAACGGCGTCTACGCCACCAACGTCGAGCACAAGATGGGCCTGAAGGCCTCCAACACCTGCGAGATGACCTTCGGCGACCAGCACCCCGCCAAGGGCTGGCTGATCGGCGACAAGCACGACGGCATCCGCCAGATGTTCCGCATCATCGAGTTCGCCCGCATGATGGTCGGCACGAAGGCCATCTCCACGCTCTCCACCGGCTACCTCAACGCCCTGGAGTACGCCAAGGAGCGCGTCCAGGGTCCGGACCTGGCGAACTTCATGGACAAGACCGCGCCCAAGGTCACCATCACCCACCACCCCGACGTGCGCCGCGCGCTGATGACGCAGAAGGCGTACGCCGAGGGCATGCGCGCCCTCGTCCTCTACACCGCCTCCATCCAGGACGCCATCGCCGTCAAGGAGGCCGCCGGCGAGGACGCCAAGGCCGAGCACGCGCTCAACGACCTGCTCCTGCCGATCGTGAAGGGCTACGGCTCCGAGAAGGGCTACGAGCAGCTCGCCCAGTCGCTGCAGACCTTCGGCGGCTCCGGGTTCCTCCAGGAGTACCCGATCGAGCAGTACATCCGGGACGCCAAGATCGACACCCTCTACGAGGGCACCACCGCCATCCAGGGCCAGGACTTCTTCTTCCGGAAGATCGTCCGCAACCAGGGCGCCGCGCTGAACGGCCTCGCCGAGGACATCAAGAAGTTCCTGGCACTCGGCACCGGCGGCGAGGAACTGGCCGGTGCCCGCGAGCACCTGGCCAAGGCCGCCGTCGAACTGGAGGCGATCGTCGGCCTGATGCTGACCGACCTGGCCGCCACCGAGCAGGACGTCAAGAACATCTACAAGGTCGGCCTCAACACCACCCGCCTGCTGATGGCCTCCGGTGACGTCGTCGTCGGCTACCTGCTGCTCAAGGGCGCCGCCGTGGCGGCCGAGAAGCTGGAGACGGCCTCCGCCAAGGACAAACCCTTCTACACCGGCAAGATCGCGGCGGCGAAGTTCTTCGCGGCCAACGTCCTGCCCGGTGTCACCGGTGCGCGCAAGCTCGCCCAGGGCGTCGAGCTCGACCTGATGGAGCTGGACGAAGCAGCCTTCTAGCCCCCACCTCTTTTCCCGCCAGGGCCCGCCTCCTCACAAACGGGGGGCGGGCCCTGGTACGTCGTTAAGGTGAACCCCATGAGCGAACCCTCCCGCTTCGACCGCGGCCACACCGACGACCTCATGTCCTTCCTGGCGGCCGGACCGTCGCCGTACCACGCCGTGGCGAACACCGCCGAGCGGCTGGAGAAGGCAGGATTCCGCCAGGTCGCCGAGACGGACGCCTGGGACGGGACGAGCGGCGGCAAGTACGTCGTACGGGGTGGCGCGATCGTGGCCTGGTACGTGCCCGAGGGCGCCGCGGCGCACACCCCGTTCCGGATCGTCGGCGCGCACACCGACTCCCCCAACCTGCGCGTCAAGCCGCTGCCCGACTCCGGGGCGCACGGGTGGCGGCAGGTGGCCGTGGAGGTCTACGGCGGACCCCTGCTCAACTCCTGGCTCGACCGCGATCTGGGCCTGGCCGGCCGGCTGACCCTGCGCGACGGCTCGACCCGGCTGGTGAACATCGACCGGCCCCTGCTGCGCGTCCCCCAACTCGCCATCCACCTGGACCGCGCGGTCTCCTCCGAGGGCCTCAAGCTCGACAAGCAGCGCCACCTCCAGCCGGTCTGGGGACTCGGCGACGACGTCCGCGACGGCGACCTGATCGCCTTCCTGGAGGAGGAGAGCGGACTGGCGGCGGGCGAGGTCACCGGCTGGGACCTGATGGTGCATTCCGTCGAACCGCCCGCCTACCTCGGCCGCGACCGCGAACTGCTGGCCGGGCCGCGCATGGACAACCTGCTCTCCGTGCACGCAGCGGTGGCGGCGCTGACGGCCGTGTCCGGCCCGGACCTGCCGTACATCCCCGTCCTCGCCGCCTTCGACCACGAGGAGAACGGCTCGCAGTCCGACACCGGCGCGGACGGACCGCTGCTCGGCGGAGTGCTGGAGCGCTCGGTGTTCGCCCGCGGAGGGTCCTACGAGGACAAGGCTCGTGCCTTCGCCGGGACCGTGTGCCTCTCCTCCGACACCGGGCACGCCGTGCACCCCAACTACGCGGAGCGGCACGACCCCACGCACCACCCGCGGATCAACGGCGGACCGATCCTCAAGGTCAACGTCAACAACCGCTACGCCACGGACGGTTCGGGCCGCGCGGCGTTCGCCGCCGCCTGCGAACGCGCCGGAGTGCCCTTCCAGTCCTTCGTCTCCAACAACTCCATGCCCTGCGGCACCACCATCGGACCGATCACCGCGGCCCGGCACGGCATCCGCACCGTAGACATCGGCGTGGCGATCCTCTCCATGCACAGCGCACGCGAACTGTGCGGCGCCGACGACCCGTTCCTCCTGGCGAACACGCTGGTCGCCTTCTTGGAGGGGTAGTCCGCGGCAGGACGGGGTACCCGCCAGCGACCGGAACCACCGGACAGGGAGGCGACAACTCATGGGCCTCGGCGGGTGCATCATCCTCATCGCCGTGGGAGCCATCCTCACGTTCGCAACGGATTGGAACATGGAGGGCGTCAATCTCGATCTCGTCGGGGTCATCCTGATGATCGTCGGATTGATCGGCGTGACCACGTTCAGCAGCATCGCCCGGCGCAGGCGGGTGGTGGTACCGCCCACCACACCGCCGACCGTGATCGACGAGGGGGGACACCGGCGCAACGACGGGTACAGCAACGGCTACGGCGCCTGAGCGTCCAGGCCCGCGAGTACCAGGGGCAGGCGGTCCGCTCCGCCTTCGACGAGGCGGACGGGCACGCCCCAGTCCTGCTGGTGCACATGGCAGGCCGGGTACTCGCGGGCGGGGTCGTCGTCACAGGACGCGGCCATCGCCGAGATGTGCAGGACGCCCTCCCCGATCCCGGGATCGAGGTGCAGGATGCGGGAGAGTTCCGTGTCCGCGCCCTCGCCCCGCAGCAGCAGGCCGGGCGGGGTGGCGGAGACCAGCAGACGCGTCGCGGGACCGTACCGCGTGTCCGGCTTCTGGCCGGGCGGCGCCTGGAAGATCACGTCCAACCGGAGCGTGCCCGGGGCCACTTCGGTGGCGGCGCGCTGCGTCCGGTGGGCGACCGACTCCACCCGCACCGCCTCTTCGGGCAGCCGCAGCCGGGTCAGCCGGTGCCGGGCCGACTCCACGACCACGATGTCCTCGCCGGCCAGGACCGCGGCACTGGGCTCGCGCAGATCCGTGGCCAGGGTGGTGACCTCGCCCGTCGCCGGGTCGTAGCGGCGCAGGGCGTGGTTGTACGTGTCGCTGACGGCCACCGAGCCGTCGGGCAGCGCCGTCACGCCCAACGGGTGCTGGAACAGGGCCTGTCCGGCGGGGCCGTCGCGGTGCCCGAAGTCGAACAGGCCGGTGCCGACCGCGGTGCGCACGGTGCCGTCGGGATCCACCCAGCGCAGGGCGCTGGTCTCGGAGTCGGCGACCCAGAGGCGGTCGGCGGTGGCGGCGAGCCCGGAGGGCTGCGCGAACCACGCCTCGGCGGCGGGCCCGTCGACCAGCCCCTCGTTGGTGGTCCCGGCCGCGACGGCCACGGTGCCGTCCCGGAGGTCGTACGTCCACAGCTGGTGGATGCCCGCCATGGCGATCCACACCTGGCCCTGCCAGAAGGCCACGTCCCAGGGCGATGAGAGGTTGACCTCCCGGCCGGGGCCGCGGGTGGCGTCGCCCCGCATCCACTGCTCGCCCGTGCCGGCCAGGGTCGTGGTGCGGCCGGACTCCGGGTCGAAGCGCCGCAGCCTGTGGTTCACCGAGTCGGCGACGACCACGGACCCGTCCGGCAGCAGCGCCAGACCCTGCGGCTCGTTGAACCGTGAGCGCGCCGAGGTGCCATCCGTCGCCCCCCGGCGGTCCCCCTGGCCGATCCGCCGCACGGCCGTCTCCCCGTCCGGCGCCAGCTCCACCAGCTGATGCCGGGTGGTGTCACTGACCAGGAAGTTCCCGGACGGCAGCAGCACCGCCTTGCCCGGGAACCTGAGCGCGGTCGGCTCCGGCTCCGGCGCCACGTACGGCCCGTCGCCGCGCCGGAGCGTGCCCTTCGCCCCGTGCTCGGCCGCCAGCTCCGTCACCAGCCGCTCGATCGCGTGCCCATGCCCTTCCCCGGCGTGCTGGGCGACGACGTACCCCTCGGGGTCGATGACCACGAGCGTGGGCCAGGCCCGCACCGCGTACTGCTTCCAGGTCGCGAGCTCGGGGTCGTCCAGCACGGGATGCTCCACCCCGTACCGCTCCACGGCGTCCACGACCGCCTGGTGCTCGGCCTCGTGGACGAACTTCGGCGAGTGCACCCCGACGACCACGACGGTGTCGGGGTGCTGGTGCTCCAGGGCCCGCAGTTCGTCGATGACGTGCAGGCAGTTCACACAGCAGAAGGTCCAGAAGTCCAGGATCAGTACGCGGCCCCGGAAGTCGGCGAGCTTCAGGTCCTTCCCGCCGGTGTTGATCCACCCGCCGCGGCCGGTCAGCTCAGGCGCGCGCACGCGGGCGCGGCGGGGTGCGGGAGCGGTCATGGATCAAGGGTGCCACCCGGCACCGACAGTCACCTCAGCGCGTGCCCGGTGGTGACGTCCACGTGGTCGGGGACCTCTTCGTGGCGGTCGCCGACGGTGGAGGTGCCGGAGGGCTCCAGCAGGAGGATGTCGGTGGGGACGGGGGCGTACGGCTTGTGCTCGGTGCCGCGGGGGACCGTGAAGACCGACAGCGGGGGCAGGACGACCGTGCGCTCCCCGGCCGGCTCCCGCAGGCTGATGTGCAGCTCGCCGCTGAGCACCAGGAAGAACTCGTCGGTGTCGTCGTGGACGTGCCAGAGGTGCTCGCCCTCCACATGGGTCACGCGGACGTCGTAGTCGTTGACCGTGGTGGCGATGCGGGGGCTCCACTGCTCGGTGAAGGAGGCGAGGGCGGCGGGCAGCGAGACGGGTTCGGGAGTCATGCCGTCATCGTGCGGGTGGCCGGGGACGGCCCACGAGTGCTAGGAATCGCACATGACGCAAGGATCCTCGCAACCGCACCGGGTGGCCGTCATCGTCGACGAGGGCACCAACCCCTTCGAGGTGGGCGTCGCCACCGAGCTGTTCGGCCTGCCGCGGCCCGAGCTCGGCCGGCCCGCCCCGCTGTACGAGGTCACGCTGTGCACGCCCACGCGCGCGGTGCGGATGAACCACGGGTTCTTCACCATGACCGGCACGGCCGGGCTCGACGCCGTGGACGACGCCGACACCCTCGTCGTGCCCGGGCGCCCCGACAACGTCGTCCCGCGCGGCGCCGACGTCCTGGACGCCGTCCGCCGCACCCACGCGCGCGGGGCGCGGGTGGTCAGCTTCTGCACGGGCAGCTTCGCGCTCGCCGAGGCCGGGCTGCTGGACGGGCGCCGGGCGACCACGCACTGGATGTGGGCCGAGGCGTTCCGGGAGCTGCATCCGCGGGTGCGGCTCGAGCCGGACGTGCTCTTCGTGGACGAGGGGCGGATCGGCGAGGGGCGGATCCTCACCGCCGCGGGGAGCGCCGCCGCGCT
Source organism: Streptomyces sp. NPDC002779 (assembly GCF_042888685.1). Lineage (NCBI taxonomy): Bacteria > Bacillati > Actinomycetota > Actinomycetes > Kitasatosporales > Streptomycetaceae > Streptomyces > Streptomyces sp. NPDC002779. The sequence continues at coordinate 338,210 of NZ_JBIAQC010000003.1, read as the reverse complement.
CGACCTCGGCCTGTATCTCGTCCGGCAGGACCACGGCGCCGAGATCGCCAACGCCGTCTCCCGGCGGCTCGTGTTCGCCGCGCACCGGGACGGCGGGCAGCGGCAGTTCGTGGAGCGGCCGGTGCCCGAGGTGCCGGACGAGTCACTGGGGCCGCTGCTGGCGTGGGCGCAGGAGCGGCTGGGCGAGCCGCTGACGGTGGCGGAGCTGGCGGCGCGGGCCGCCGTGTCTCCGGCCACGCTCCACCGGCGGTTCCGCACCCAGCTGGGGACGACGCCGCTGGCCTGGCTGACCGGGGAGCGGGTGGCGCTGGCCTGTCGGCTGATCGAGCGCGGGGAGGAGCGGCTCGACGTCGTCGCCGCGCGCAGCGGGCTCGGGACGGCGGCCAACCTGCGCGCGCGGGTGCGGCGCGAGACCGGACTCAGCCCGTCGGCCTACCGGCGGCGTTTCGGACCGCGCACCGGGGAAGCCCTCGTGTCATGAGATTCCTCGTACGCGACCGGCTCCTCGGCTTCGGTGACGACTACTGGATCGAGGACGACCGGGGCAACAAGGCCTTCCTCGTCGACGGCAAGGCGATGCGGCTGCGGGACACCTTCGAGCTGAAGGACGCGCAGGGGCGGGTCCTGATCGACATCCGGCAGAAGATGCTCGCCCTGCGGGACACCCTGCTGATCGAGCGGGACGGCGAGCCGCTCGCGACCATCCGCCGCAAGCGGCTGTCCCTGCTGCGCAACCACTACCGGGTGGCGCTGGCCGACGGCAGCACCGAGCTGGACGTCAGCGGCCGGATCCTGGACCGGGAGTTCGCCGTGGAGTACGAGGGCGAGCTGCTCGCCGTCGTCTCCCGCCGCTGGCTGCACGTCCGGGAGACCTACGGCGTGGACGTGGTCCGGGAGGACGCGGACCCGGCGCTGCTGATCGCGGTGGCGGTGTGTGTGATCCACCTGGCGGAGAAGGAGCGGGAGGGGGACTGAACCGCCGTCACAGGCCGCGGTGACTTGTCGTCACAGGACGCGGTCCTTGAGTGCCGGGAACTGCTCCCGGGTGGCCGCGACCTTCGCCGGGTCGAACTCCACCGTGAGGATCTCCTCGCCGGGGCCCGCCTCGGCGAGGACCTCGCCCCAGGGATCCACCACGATCGAGTGACCGGCCTGCGGAACTCCCGCATGCGTCCCGGCCGTTCCACAGGCGAGCACGAACGCCTGGTTCTCCACCGCCCGCGCCTGAGCCAGCAGCGTCCAGTGCGCCCGGCGGCGCTCCGGCCAGCCCGCGGGGACGACCAGGGTCTCGGCGCCGTTGTCGACGAGCCCGCGGAAGAGTTCGGGGAAACGGAGGTCGTAGCAGGTGGCCAGGCCCAGGGTGGTCCCGGGCAGACGGACCGTCACCAGATCGCGTCCGGCGCCCATCAGCACGGCCTCGCCCTTGTCGAAGCCGAAGCGGTGGATCTTGCGGTAGGCGGCGGCGAGGTCGCCGGAGGGGGAGAAGACCAGGGAGGTGTTGTACAGCGGTCCGTCCGGGTCGCGTTCCGGGATCGAGCCGGCGTGCAGCCAGACGCCCGCGTCGCTCGCGGCCTTCGCCATCGCCTCGTACGTCGGCCCTTCGAGCGGCTCGGCCTCCTGGGCGAACTCCTCGTAGGCGAAGGCACCGGTGGTCCACAGCTCCGGCAGGACGACCAGATCGGCCCCGGTCTGCCGCCGTACCAGCGAGGCGGCCCGCTCCCGGCGCGAGGCGACCGATTCGCCCTCGTCTACGGCGATCTGGATCAGAGAGGCGCGCACACTACCACCGTCCTGGCATTCGACCCGATCACTCGGGCCTACGATCGTCACACGAAAGCACTGCCGGGGTGCCTCTCAGCAGCGTAACTTAACGTCTCAAGACGCCCGCCGACAGCCACCTCCCACTGGCATCGCCGCCACCACCTGCCCGTGTACCGACCGCCGAGGGGTCCCGTTCCGTGAGTCTGCATCCCACCCTCCAGCCCTACGCCGACGCCTGGACCCACTCCATCGAAGCGATATCCGAGCTGGTGCTGCCCCTTGTGGAGGGCGAGTGGAACCGGCGTACGCCGTGCCCGGGCTGGTCGGTCCGGGACGTGGTGTCCCATGTCATCGGCCTGGACTGCGAGATGCTCGGCGACCCGCGGCCCATCCACACGCTGCCCCGCGATCTGTTCCACGTCACCAACGACCACCAGCGCTACATGGAGATGCAGGTCGACGTCCGCCGCCACCACACGGCGCCGGAGATGACCTCCGAGCTGGAGTACACGGTCATCCGCCGCAACCGCCAGTTGCGCAACGAGTCCCGGGACCCGGGCACGAAGGTGCGCGGCCCGCTGGGCACCGAGCAGACCCTGGAGGAGGCCATGCGGGCGCATGCCTTCGATGTGTGGGTCCATGAGCAGGACCTGCGCGCCGCGCTCGGCCGGCCGGGGAACCTCGACTCGCCGGGTGCGCAGGTGGCGCGGGACGTGCTGCTGGCGGCGCTGCCGGACATCGTGGCGGTCAAGGCGGAGGCGCCGCGCAGTTCGGCGATCGTGTTCGACGTGCACGGTCCGGTCGAGTTCCTGCGCACGATCCGGGTGGACATCCAAGGGCGGGGCACGCTGGAGACGGCGCCCGCGCTGGGGCCCGCGGCGACGCTGACCCTGGACTGGGAGACCTTCGTGCGGCTGGCCTGTGGCCGGGTGACGCCGGAGGGGGTCGCGGACCGGATCAAGGCGGAGGGTGACCTGGCGCTGGCGGGGGCGATTCTGCGGAACTTCACGGTGACGAAGTAGCGGGAGCGGCACAAAGATCTTGTGGCGCACGTCGGTTCGGTGCTTGTCTGCCTCCCATGACCGACATCGAGATCGACGGACCGCCCCGGCTGAGCCGCCTGACGTTCCACAACCCCCTCTCCGAGGCCCGGGCCGAACGGCTGGTGCGACGGGTCGCGGGCAACGAGCCCTCCACCGTGCTCGACATCGGGTGCGGGTGGGGCGAGTTCATGATGCGGGTGCTGGCCGTCGTGCCCGGGGCCACGGGCATCGGCGTCGACATCAACGCCGAGGATCTCGACCGTGGCCGCCGTGAGGCCGCGGAGCGCGGGCTCGCGGGGCGGGTCGAGTTCCTGGAGAAGTCCGCGCGGGACGCCGACCTCGGCCCGGCCGACCTGGTGCTCTGTCTCGGGTCCAGCCAGGCCCTGAGCCCGGTGGCGCCGCCCGAGTTCACCCTGGAGGCGCTGCGCGCCCTGCGCGGGCTGGTCAACGACGGTGGCCGGGTGCTGCTGGGTGAGGGTTTCTGGGAGCGCACGCCGACCGAGGAGGAGCTGGCCGGGATGTGGCCGGGGGCCGCCGTCTCGGACCACCACGACCTCGCGACCCTGCTCGACCTCGCCGTGACCGCCGGTTTCCGGCCCGAGTGGACGGAGACGGCGAACCTCGACGAGTGGGAGGAGTTCGAGTCCGGCTACCAGGCGGACCTGGAGGTCTGGCTCGCCCGCAACCCCGGGCACCCCTCGGCGGCCACCACCAGAGAGCGCCTCGACCGGCACCGGGCCCAGTGGATGACCTACCGCGGGATCCTGGGCATCGCCTACCTCACCCTGGTACCCGCCCAGTAGGGGCCCGGGACCGTGGCGTCGGTCCCGGCCCCGTGGGGACCCCGCCCCCGCCTGGTCGCGGACCGGCAGGGTCCCCGTTCACGCCGGGACGTGCACCGTCTTCACCCGGCTCGCCACCAGCCGTTCCCGCTCGCGGCGGGCCGCTCGGCCGCGCAGTCGCAGGATCTGGCTCACCCCGAGCGCCTGGAGCACGAACACCGCCGAGAAGGCGATCCGGTAGTCGTCGCCGGTCGCGTCGAGCAGGACACCGACGGCGAACAGGGTCGTCATGGAGGCGACGAAACCGCCCATGTTGGTGATTCCGGAGGCGGTGCCCTGACGCTCCGGCGGGTTGGCGGGGCGGGCGAAGTCGAAGCCGAGCATGGAGGCGGGGCCGCAGGCGCCGAGCACCACGCACAGCACGATCAGCAGCCACATCGGGGCGCGGTCGGCGGGGTAGGCGAGGGTCGCCGCCCACATCAGCGCGGTCGCGCCGACCGTGCCGAGCGCCAGCGGCAGCCGCGCCCCGTGGTGCCGGGCGACGAGCTGGCCGTAGACCAGGCCGATCACCATGTTGGACAGGACGACCAGGGTGAGCAGTTCGCCCGCGGTGGCGCGGGACAGGCCCTGGGCCTCGACCAGGAAGGGCAGGCCCCACAGCAGCAGGAACACCATCGCCGGGAACTGGGTGGTGAAGTGCACCCACAGACCGAGCCGGGTGCCCGGCTCCCGCCAGGACGCGGCGATCTGGCTCCGGACGTAGGCCACGCCCTGGTGCGGGACGGGCTCCGGTCCGTGGCCCTCGGGGTGGTCCTTGAGGAACAGCAGCAGCAGGACGAGGACGACGACTCCGGCGAGCGCGCTGCCCGCGAAGGCGGCGGTCCAGCCGACGCCGTGCAGCAGCCGGGCCAGGACCAGGGTGGAGACCAGGTTGCCCGCCATGCCGGCGAGCCCGGCGAGCTGGGCGATCATCGGTCCGCGCCGGGCCGGGAACCAGCGGGTGCCGAGCCGCAGCACGCTGATGAAGGTCATGGCGTCCCCGCAGCCGAGCAGCGCCCGCGAGGCGAGGGCCATGCCGTACGTGGGGGAGAACGCGAAGCCCAGCTGTCCCGCCGTGAACAGCACGACGCCGATGGTCAGCACCTTCTTCGTGCCGAGCCGGTCGACCAGCAGGCCGACGGGTATCTGCATGCCCGCGTAGACGAGCAGCTGGAGGATCGAGAACGTCGACAGGGCCGAGGCGTTGACGTCGAAGCGGTCGGCCGCGTCGAGTCCGGCGACCCCCAGTGACGTACGGAAGATGACGGCGACGAAGTAGACCGAGACGCCGATGCCCCACACGGCGAGGGCGCGCCGGCCGCCCGGGGGATCACTCGGCAGGGCCGCGGCGCTCATCGGACCTCACCCCGGGCCAGGTGCGAGAACCAGCCGACGTGCCGGTGGACGACGCCCACGGCCCGCTCGGCGTCACCGGAGCGCAGCGCGTCGAGGATCTCCTCGTGCTCGGTGAGGGTCTTGGCGATCCGGTCGGGGTGGGAGTGCATGACGGCGACGCCCATGCGCAGCTGGCGGTCGCGGAGTTGGTCGTAGAGGCGGGAGAGGATGTCGTTGCCGCCGCTGCGGACGATCTCGGCGTGGAAGCAGCGGTCGGTGACGGCGGCCGCGGCCAGGTCGCCGGCGGCGGCCTCGGCCTTCTGGCGGGCGAGCAGGTGTTCGAGGCGCTGGATGAGCGCGGCGGGGGCGGGCACGGCCTTGCGCGCCGCGTGCTCCTCGACCAGCAGCCGGGTCTCCACGACATCGGCGATCTCCTGTGCCGACACCGGCAGCACCAGGGCGCCCTTCTTCGGGTAGAGCTTGATCAGCCCTTCCACCTCCAGGCGCAGCAGCGCCTCGCGCACCGGGGTGCGGGAGACCCCGACGGCCTCGGCCAGCTCGCCCTCGGTGAGCAGGGTGCCGCCCTCGTAGCGGCGGTCCAGGACGGCTTGCTTGACGTGGGCGTAGACGCGGTCGGCGGCGGGCGGCTGCTTCACGGGGGCGGGGGTCGGGGCGGGCGGCGCTGACGGCATGAGCACATCTTAGATACAACACGTACGCATGAGGGAGCGCGTTTCATCATGCGGACCTTCGAGATGCGGACCTTCGATTCGTCCCAGCAGCCGCACAACCTTCTGTGCTAGTTACGTGTCACACACTTGCGGCCCCTTCTCCATCCCTCTTCAACTCGGCCGCACACCAGGGGCATTCGACTGCATACGGGGTATTTGTGTTGAAAACCGCATATCAGGGCTTCCGCGTTCGCAGGGCCGCAGCCGTCGTGGTCACGACCGGCGCGATGTTCGTCACCGGAGCCCTCACCGCGGCACCGGCGCAGGCCGTGACGACGCCCAGCATCACCGCCAAGGGCGGGTATCTGATGAACAGCGCCACAGGCAAGACGCTCTACTACAAGTCCCCCAACACGAAGCGGCTGACCGCCTCCACCACGAAGATCATGACCGCCAAGGTCGTGCTCGCGCAGTCGAACCTGAACCTGGACGCCAAGGTCACCATCAAGAAGGCGTACAGCGACTACATCGTGTCCCGGGGCGCCTCGTCGGCCCGGCTGATCGTCGGCGACAAGGTCACCGTCCGTCAGCTGCTGTACGGGATGATGCTGCCGTCCGGCTGCGACGCGGCCATGGCCCTCGCCGACAAGTTCGGCACCGGCTCGACGGTCTCGGCCCGCACCAAGAACTTCATCGCCAAGATGAACAACAAGGCCAAGCAGCTCGGCATGACGAACACGCACTTCGACTCGTTCGACGGCATCAGCAATGGCTCGAACTACTCCACGCCGAAGGACCTGACGCTGCTCGCCCGCAGCGCGATGAAGCACTCCGCCTTCAAGTCCGTCGTCAAGACCACGTCGTACACGGCGAAGACGGTCACCAGCAGCGGTTCCATCCGCACCATGGCGGCCTGGAAGAACACCAACACGCTGCTCGGCTGGAACGGCACGCTCGGCGTCAAGACGGGTTCCGGCACCTCGTCCAAGTACTGCCTGGTCTTCGCCGCCACCAAGAACGGCGAGTCCGTGATGGGCGCCGTGCTCACCTCGTCCTCGGCGGCCAGCCGCACGACGGACGTGCAGAAGCTCATCAACTACGGCTACGCCAAAATCAGCTGACACCTACTCGGAGCGTTCATAGTGATAACCGGCATCAAGGGCATACGCCTGCGCCGCACCGCCGCCGTCGTGGCCACCACCGGCGCGCTGGTCGCGGGCGGCGCCCTGGCTGCGCCCGCTCAGGCCGCGACCGCACCCACGGTCAGCGCCAAGGGCGCCTTCATGCTCGACAGCACGACCGGTTCCACGCTGTACAGCAAGTCCGCCGACACCAAGCGGCCCATGGCGAGCACCACCAAGATCATGGCGGCCCGTGTGGTGCTGGCCATCCCGGACGTCAACCTGGACACCAAGGTCACCATCAAGCAGGCCTACCGGGACTACGTCGCCGCCAAGCAGGCGAGCACCGCGGACCTGAAGACCGGCGACAAGGTCACCGTCCGCCAGCTGCTGCACGCGCTGATGCTGCCGTCCGGCTGCGACGCCGCGATGGCCCTCGCCGACAAGTTCGGCACCGGCACCACGGTCGCCGCCCGCACCAAGAACTTCATCGCCAAGATGAACAAGAAGGCCGACGCGCTCGGCCTGACGAACACGCACTTCGACTCGTTCGACGGCAACTCCACGCAGAACACCAACTACACGACGCCGCGCGACCTCGCGAAGCTCACCCGCAGCGCGATGAAGTTCTCGACGTTCGCGGGCATCGTCAAGAAGACCAAGACGGTGCAGTACGCCACGTCGAGCACCGGCGCCACCCGCACCTACACCTGGTACAACACCAACACGCTGCTCGGCTCCTACAGCGGCGCGCTCGGTGTGAAGACCGGCACCAACACCCCGTCCGGCCCGTGCCTGGTCTTCGCCGGCACCCGTAACGGCAAGACGGTGGTGGGCGTGCTCCTCAACGACCCCAACCGGTTCACGGACGCCGCCAAGCTGATGGACTACGCCTTCGGTTCGACGACGGCGTCCACGATGCAGCTGCGGACGCTTCCGTCCGGCGCCCAGCGCGACTGATCCCCCGGGAACAGCCGGAAGGGGCCCACCACGATCACGTGGTGGGCCCCTTTCCGTGTGCTACGCCCAGGTGATCAGCCGCTTGGGCTGCTCCAGGACCGCCGCCACGTCGGCCAGCACCTTCGAGCCCAGCTCGCCGTCGACCAGGCGGTGGTCGAAGGAGAGGGCCAGGGTGGTGACCTGGCGGGGCTTGACCTTGCCCTTGTGGACCCACGGCTGGAGCTTGATCGCGCCGACCGCGAGGATCGCGGACTCACCGGGGTTGAGGATCGGGGTGCCGGTGTCGACGCCGAAGACGCCGACGTTGGTGATGGTCACCGTGCCGCCCTGCATCGCGGCGGGGGACGTCTTGCCGTCCCGCGCCGTGGCCACCAGCTCGCCCAGGGACTCGGCCAGCTGGGGCAGGGTCTTGTCGTGCGCGTCCTTGATGTTCGGCACGATCAGACCGCGCGGGGTGGCCGCGGCGATGCCCAGGTTGACGTAGTGCTTGACCACGATCTCCTGGTTCGCCTCGTCCCAGGAGGCGTTGATGTCCGGGTTGCGCTTGATGGCGACCAGCAGGGCCTTGGCGATCAGCAGGAGCGGGTTGACCCGCAGCCCCTGCATGTCCTTGTCCTGCTTGAGTTCTTCGACCAGCTTCATCGTGCGGGTCACGTCCACCGTCACGAACTCCGTGACGTGCGGGGCCGTGAACGCCGAGCCCACCATCGCCGCCGCGGTGGCCTTGCGGACCCCCTTGACCGGGATCCGGGTCTCCCGCGCGCTGTCGTACGCCGCCACGGGCGCCGCGGCGGCCGGGGCGGGAGCGGCCACTGCGGGCTCCGGGGCCTTCGGCGGGGCCACGGCCGCGTGGACGTCCTCGCGGGTGATGATGCCGTCCGGGCCGGACGGGACCACCGTGCTCAGGTCGACCCCGAGGTCCTTGGCGAGCTTGCGCACCGGCGGCTTGGCCAGCGGGCGCTCCTTCACCACCGCGGGACCGTGGCCGTTCAGCTCGGTCTGCACCGCCTGCACGGCCTGGACCGGAGCCTCCTGCACCGGGACCACCGGGCCCTTGCGCGGGCGGCGCTTGGTCGAGGACTCGGCCACGCCGTAGCCGACGAGGACCGGCTTGCGGCCCTCGGGCTTCTTCTCCTGAACGGGCTCCTGCGCGGGCTCCCGCACGGGCTCCGGGGCGGCTTCGGGGGCCGCCGCACCGCCCGACACGTCCACCGCGATGATCGACGTGCCCACGTCCACCGTGGTGCCCTCGGGGAAGTGCAGGGCGCGGACCACACCGTCGTAAGGGATGGGCAGCTCGACGGCGGCCTTGGCCGTCTCAACCTCGCACACCACCTGGCCGTCGGTCACCGTGTCACCGGGCTGGACGTACCACTTGAGGATCTCCGCCTCGGTGAGGCCCTCACCGACGTCCGGCATCTTGAATTCGCGTACGGACGCTTCCGTCATCGTCGTCACGACCCTCTCCTCAGTACGCCAGGGCACGGTCGACGGCGTCGAGCACCCGGTCCAGGCCCGGCAGGTACTCCTCCTCCAGGCGCGCCGGCGGGTACGGGGCGTGATAGCCCCCGACCCTGAGCACCGGGGCCTCCAGGTGGTAGAAGCAGCGCTCGGTGATGCGGGCGGCGATCTCCGCGCCGGAGCCGAAGAACACCGGCGCCTCGTGGACCACGACCAGGCGGCGGGTCTTCTCCACCGACGCCTGGATGGTGTCGAAGTCCAGCGGGGAGACCGAGCGCAGGTCCAGCACCTCCAGGGAGCGGCCCTCCTCGGCGGCCGCGTCGGCGACTTCCTGGCAGAGCTTCACCATCGGGCCGTAGGCGGCGAGGGTGACGTCGGTGCCGGCGCGGACGACCTGCGCCTTGTGCAGCGGTCCGGGGATCGCCTCGGTGTTGACCTCGGCCTTGTCCCAGTAGCGCCGCTTGGGCTCGAAGAAGATCACCGGGTCGTCGCTCTGGATGGCCTGCTGCATCATCCAGTACGCGTCGGAGGAGTTCGACGGGGAGACGATCTTCAGGCCCGCCACATGCGCGAACAGCGCCTCGGGCGACTCCGAGTGGTGCTCCACCGCGCCGATGCCGCCGCCGTAGGGGATGCGCACGACGACCGGGAGCTTGACCTTGCCCAGGGAGCGGGCGTGCATCTTGGCGAGCTGGGTGACGATCTGGTCGTAGGCCGGGAAGACGAAGCCGTCGAACTGGATCTCCACCACCGGGCGGTAGCCGCGCAGCGCGAGGCCGATCGCGGTGCCGACGATGCCGGACTCGGCGAGCGGGGTGTCGATGACCCGCTCCTCGCCGAAGTCCTTCTGGAGCCCGTCGGTCACCCGGAAGACACCGCCGAGCTTGCCGACGTCCTCGCCCATGACGAGCACCTTGGGGTCGGCCTCCAGGGCCTTGCGCAGCGATTCGTTGATCGCCTTGGCGAGAGCCATCTTCTCGGCCATGTCACTTGCCCCCTTCAGCGTCCGCGAACGACGCCTGGTAGGCGGCGAACTGGGCTCGCTCCTCGTCGACGAGCGCATGCCCGTCCGCGTACACGTTCTCGAAGATGGCGAAGTGGTCCGGGTCCGGCATGGCACGGACCGCCTCGCGCACTCGTCTGCCCAACGCCTCGGACTCGGTCTCCAGTTCCGCGAAGAATCCCTCGTCCGTGTGGTGTGCGGACTCCAGGTACTGGCGAAGGCGCAGGATCGGGTCCTTGGCCTCCCAGGCCTGGCGCTCCTCGTCGCCCCGGTAGCGGGTCGGGTCGTCGGAGGTGGTGTGCGCGCCCATGCGGTAGGTGTACGCCTCGACCAGCGTCGGCCCCTCGCCGCTGCGGGCCCGCTCCAGGGCCCACTTGGTGACCGCGAGGCAGGCCAGGACGTCGTTGCCGTCCACCCGGACGCCCGGGAAGCCGTAGCCCTGCGCGCGCTGGTAGAGCGGGACGCGGGTCTGCTTCTCGGTCGGCTCGGAGATCGCCCACTGGTTGTTCTGGCAGAAGAACACCACCGGCGCGTTGTAGACGGCCGAGAAGGTGAACGACTCCGCGACATCGCCCTGGCTGGAGGCGCCGTCGCCGAAGTAGGCGATCACCGCGCTGTCCGCCCCGTCCTTGGCGATGCCCATCGCGTAGCCGGTGGCGTGCAGGGTCTGCGAGCCGATGACGATCGTGTACAGCTGGAAGTTGTTGCTGTTCGGGTCCCAGCCGCCGTTGTTCACGCCGCGGAACATGCCGAGCAGATTGGTCGGGTCGACCCCGCGGCACCAGGCGACGCCGTGCTCGCGGTAGGTCGGGAAGACGTAGTCGTCCTCGCGGGTGGCCCGGCCCGAACCGATCTGGGCGGCCTCCTGGCCGAGCAGGGAGGCCCACAGGCCCAGCTCGCCCTGGCGCTGCAGGGAGGTGGCCTCGGCGTCGAAACGGCGGGTGAGCACCATGTCGCGGTACAGACCGCGCAGGTCTTCGGGGGTGAGGTCGGCGACGTACTGGTCGTACTCGGCGTTCTTGACGCGCTTGCCCTCGGGGGTCAGCAGCTGAACCAGCTCGGGCTTGGGGCTCGGGGACTTCTTGGTCCCGGCGCTGCGTCGCGGCTTGCGCGCGGCAGTGCTCTCCACGGTCACGTGTGCTCCTCCGTCGGTCCGGTCCCCCGGGGTTGCCGGTGAAACCAGTGCGGCTCACCTGGTCCGACACCCGTGCACGGGGTGGGTGTCACTCGGCCGGAACAGGCGTGACAGGTGCCCCGGCGAGCGCCCTGCAACCATCACGTTACCCAGTGCTCCACATTTCTGTGAAACCCCGTTTGACCTGCGATTTTGCTTGGATTTCCAAGTAAATCGCGAGGGGCTCGAAGAGTACTGGTCACAGCCTTGCAGGAGGCCGGAGCAACGGCACGTTATCCCGCGCACCCAGCTCAGAGGAAGAGTTTGCGCCGCTGACTTGCCGCCGGGCGAAGAAGGAAAAATCCGGGCATTCCTGCCGGGCGCCCGGGACGGCCGCCGACGCGATCGTGCGCGATTCGGCAATTCGGCGGGCGCGTCGGTATGGGAAGCCACTTCGGGAGCATCTCGTGACCAAAAGCGACTGACGCTGCCTTTCTGTGACGACGCCCAGCTCACGGGGCCGGTGGGTGCCCTAGCATCTGCCGCGTGCCGCGCCCTTGTGTACCACCCCCCGTGCATCCCGCGCCCCCGCTGGGCGCCCTGCTCCGCCAGTACGCCGCCGGCGGTGCCGTCGCCTGTGTCCCCGTGGACCAGGGGCTGCTCAACCGCGGCTACCGGCTCCGCACGACCCGCGGCCGGTACTTCCTCAAGCACCACTTCGACCCCGAGACCGCCGACCCCGCCGCCATCGCCCGCCAGCACCGGGCCACCCGGCGCCTGGCCGACCTCGGCGTCCCGGTCGCACCGCCGCTGCCGGGGCGGGACGGCCGTACCGTCGCGGTGATCGGCGGCCACGCCTACGCCCTGCACCCCTGGATCGACGGCCGGCACCGGCATGGCGGCCAGCTCGCCCCGGGGCAGTGCGCCCGGCTCGGGGCGCTGCTGGGGGCGGTGCATGCGGGTCTGGAGCGCGTGATGCCGCCTCAGGGGCGGGCGCCCGCGGTGAGCGCGGACCCCGAGGAGACCTTCGTGCTCATCGAGGACCTGCTCGCCCGGGTGCGCCGGCACCGGCCCGCCGACTCCTTCGACGCGCTGGCCCGCCACCGGCTGCTGGAACGGCGCGCGCTGCTGGAACGGCACACCGGCCGGCGCCCGCCGTGCGGCGGCTCGGTGGGGTGGGTGCACGGGGACTTCCACCCGTTCAACCTGCTGTACCGGGGCGACGCCCCCGCCGCGATCGTCGACTGGGACCGGCTCGGGGTGCAGCCGCGCGCGGAGGAGGCGGTACGGGCCGCCGCGATCTTCTTCGTGCGGCCCGCCGGCACGCTGGACCTGCCGAAGGTACGGGCCTACACGCGCGCGTACCGGCGCACCGCGGGCGCCACGCCCTCCGAGCTGGCGGCGGCCGTGCACCGGGTGTGGTGGGAGCGCCTGAACGACTTCTGGATGCTGCGCTGGCACTACGAACGCGGCGACACCCGCGCGGACGCGCAGTTCCCGGCCGCCTCGGCGCTGGCGGTGTGGTGGACCCGGGAGTACGACCGGGTGTGCGACGCGTTCGTGCGGTGACGCCCGCCGGCGCGACCCGTCAGTCCTCGCCGCCGGCGCCGCCGTCGGTGCCGCCGTCGGTGGTGCCGCCGATGATCTCGTCGGTGGGCTCCTCCGTCGGTTCGTCCGTGGGCTCGCCGGTCGGCTCCTCGGTCGTCGGCTCGTCCGTCGGCTCCGTGGTGGTCGGCTCGTCCGTCGGCTCCGGCTCCGTCGGCGACGGGGTGACCGAAGGCTCCTCGGGAGGGGTCCAGCCCGAGCCGCCGCCGCCGGTGCCCGAGCTGTCGTCGGTGGCGGTGTCGGTGGGCTCCTCGGTCGCCTCGTCGGTCGGCTCCTCGCTGGCCGTCTCGTCGTCCTTGGACTGCGTGGCGGTCGGCGACTTGGTGGTGTCCGTGCCGGGGCTCTTGCCGTCCCCGCCGTTGAGCGCGAGGGCTACGCCCGCCGCGATGGCGATCACCGCGAGAACGGCGAGGATCCACAGCTTGCCCCGGCCGCCGCCCCGGTTGCCCTGCCCCTCGAAGCCGCCGTCGTCCCCGCCGTACCGGCCGCCGGGCAGGATGGGCTGCGGGATCGCGGAGGTGCTGGAGGCGTCCGCGCCGGAGTGGCCCATCACCGCGGTCTGCGCGAAGCCCGCCGCGGGGGTGTGCCGGCCGTCGTGCAGGTCGACCGGCCCGGTGTTCCAGGTGCCGGTGTGGCCGCCCTGGTCGTAGAGCATCTGCAGGCCGTACTGGACCAGGCCGCGCATCTCCTCGGCGGTCTGGAAGCGGTCGTCCGGCTCCTTGGCGAGGGAGCGCATGACCAGGCCGTCCAGCTCCGGCGGGCAGGCATCGGAGGCCTCCGACGGGGGCGTCGGGATGTCCTGGACGTGCTGGTAGACCACCGAGAGCGGGGTCTCGCCGGTGAACGGGGGCCGCAGCGCGAGGAGTTCGTAGAGGAGACAGCCCGTCGCGTACAGGTCGGAACGGTGGTCGACCGCCTTGCCGAGCGCCTGCTCGGGGGAGAGGTACTGGGGGGTGCCCATGACCATGCCGGTCTGGGTCATCGTCGTGGACGCCCCGTGCAGGGCGCGGGCGATGCCGAAGTCCATGACCTTGACGGCGCCGTTGTTGGTGATGATGACGTTCGCCGGCTTGATGTCCCGGTGCACGATGCCGTGCTGGTGCGAGTAGGCGAGCGCCTCCAGCACACCGGAGACGATGATCAGCGCCTGCTCGGGGCCGGGCGCCTCGGCGTTGAGCAGGAGGTCGCGGATGGTGCGGCCCTCGACCAGTTCCATGACGATGTACGGCACGCTCTGGCCGCCCACGAAGTCCTCGCCGGAGTCGTACACGGCGACGATGGCGTGGTGGTTGAGGCCGGCCACCGACTGTGCCTCGCGGGTGAAGCGGGCCTTGGAGACCGGGTCCTCGGCGAGATCGGCGCGCAGCAGCTTGACCGCGACGGTGCGTCCCAGCCGGACGTCCTCCGCCGCGAAGACCTCGGCCATGCCGCCCCGGCCGAGTCTGCGGGTGAGCCGGTACCGGCCGTCGCCGACCAGCCCGCCGTTACCCCACAGCTCCGGCGCATCTGACATACCGCCGCCAGCCGCCTCGGGGTCGGACGGGCCCTGAGCGCGCTGCTGTGCCATCAGTCCTCGCCGTCGTTTCTGCCCGCGGTGCGCGCGGTGTTGTTACGGTCTCCGTCGGCCACGCTACAGCCTCCGCGCAAGCCGCCGGTCCGGGACGGACCAGCGGCCGGTCCGTGACAGACCGGCCATGAAACCCGCTAGCCGGTCCGTCGTGCAAATTCTGTGTACCGGCCGTACGGCCCCTGTAACGCTTGCGCGACGCTTCTTTCGCGTACGGTCACGGATCGGGCACCGAGCTTGACGTGTCAGTGCCCTGGGGCAGACTTGGCCGGGAATAGCACTGTCGATCAACACGGATCGTCGACAAACGCCGGGCCAACGGGCTATGGGGGACGCGGAGACATGAGCCAGGACGGCGCACAGGGGCGGTATGCGGGACGGGCGCTGGCGGCCGGCCGCTATCAGCTGCGCGACTTGCTCGGCGAGGGCGGCATGGCCTCGGTGCACCTGGCCTACGACGCGGTGCTGGACCGTCAGGTCGCGGTCAAGACGCTGCACACCGAACTCGGCCGCGAGCAGGCCTTCCGCGAGCGCTTCCGCCGCGAGGCCCAGGCCGTGGCCAAGCTCACGCACACCAACATCGTCTCCGTCTTCGACACCGGCGAGGACGATGTCGACGGGATGACGACTCCGTACATCGTCATGGAGTACATCGAGGGCCGCCCGCTCGGCTCGGTGCTCGACGAGGACGTACGGCAGCACGGCGCGATGCCCGCCGACAAGGCGCTGAAGATCACCGCGGATGTGCTGGCGGCGCTGGAGATCAGCCATGAGATGGGGCTGGTCCACCGCGACATCAAGCCGGGCAACGTGATGATGACCAAGCGCGGCGTCGTCAAGGTCATGGACTTCGGCATCGCCCGCGCCATGCAGTCCGGTGTCACCTCGATGACCCAGACCGGCATGGTCGTCGGCACCCCGCAGTACCTCTCCCCCGAGCAGGCGCTCGGCCGCGGCGTGGACGCGCGCTCCGACCTCTACTCGGTCGGCATCATGCTCTTCCAGCTGGTCACCGGGCGGCTGCCGTTCGACGCGGACTCGCCGCTGGCGATCGCGTACGCGCATGTGCAGGAGGAGCCGGTGGCTCCGTCCTCCGTCAACCGCTCGCTGCCGCCGGCCGTGGACGCGCTGGTGGCCCGCGCGCTGAAGAAGAACCCCAACGAGCGTTTCCCCAGCGCCGAGGCCATGCGCGACGAGTGCCTGCGGGTGGCGTCCTCCTTCCGGGCCGCCGCGCCGAACATCGTGCCGGGCTCGCCGGCCGCCAGCGGCTCGGGCGTCGGTTCCGCGGTGTTCCCGCCGGTCGACCAGTCGACGTCGGCGCCCACGGGCCCGGTCCACACGCCGTACCAGCCGGCCCCGAACCCCTACGGCACCCCGGCGCCCACCCCGGCTCCGTCGTACGGCTATCCGCAGCAGCCCGGCTACCAGACCCCGGCGCCCGCGGGCTACGGCGCGACTCCGCCGCCGTACAACATCACCCCGCAGCCGGCCGGGTCCGGTTCCGGGGGCGGGAGACGGAACAACAAGCCGGTGATCATCGGCTCGATCGTGGTGTCCGTGCTCGCGGTGGGCGGCCTGGTCGCCGCGCTGACGCTGAGCGGCGGGGGCACGAAGGACGACGAGGGCGGCGCGAGCCCCAGCCCGTCGGCGACGACGGCGGAGGGCTACCGCGGCCCGGACCCGAGCCGGACGATCGACCCGGAGGAGTGCAGCGAGCCCCAGGAGTCGTACAACGACCCCAAGAAGGTGGAGATGCCCAACTTCGCCTTCAAGAACATCGACTCGGTGAAGAAGTGCCTGAAGGCCGCCGGGTGGTCGGCCGACACCCGGGACGTCGACGAGTCCACCTGGGGCGACGGCACGGTGATGAAGCAGTTCCCCGCCGCAGGCACGGACATCGACCCCGAGGACCCGGGCACGTTCCAGTTCGACGTCTCCTCGGGCAACCCGGCGTGACCGGGCTGCCCGCTGCTCGTCGGCGGTAGGGGTGGTCCCGGGCTACAGGTAGGGCCCGCCCGAGCGGCCGCCCGGGTGGTGCTGGTCCTCGCCCTCGTGGCCGACGCCCGGGGGCAGGGCCCGGCGCATCTGCTCCAGCTGGGCGCGGGCCGCCATCTGCTGGGCGAACAGCGTGGTCTGGATGCCGTGGAAGAGGCCCTCCAGCCAGCCGACCAACTGGGCCTGCGCGATGCGCAGTTCCGCGTCGGACGGGGTCGCCTCGTCGGTGAAGGGCAGGGACAGCCGCTCCAGTTCCTCGACCAGCTCCGGGGCCAGGCCGTCCTCCAGCTCCTTCACCGAGCTGGCATGGATCTCCTTGAGCCGGACCCGGCTGGCCTCGTCGAGTGGGGCCACGCGGACCTCCTCCAGCAGCTGTTTGATCATGCTGCCGATCCGCATGACCTTCGCCGGCTGTTCGACCATCTCCGTCACGGGAACCTCACGGGAGTCCTCGTCGCCTCCGCCGCCGATGGACATCCCGTCCTGGCCCACGACCAGGATCTGCGGATTCTCCGGCGACCGTTCGTTCCTCGGCATCTCCATGCCGCCATTCTCTCGCACGCCTGCATCCCATCAGCGTGGTGCCCCCCACGGCAGGTGATCCACCGTTTACGTACCGGGACTTTCCGTCACCCGGTGGCGGAGTCCGGCATGCCCGACATGACAGTCGGTGTGAGGCTTGGTCCGTGACTCGATGGCTGCGGACAGTACGGGCGACGGCGCTGGCCGTCGTCCTGGTGGCGGGTTGGGGGTGCCCGGTGGCGTACGGCGAGGAGGCCACGCCGTCGGCGTCCGGCTCGGCGTCCCCCTCGCCCTCCTGGGCCGGAAGCGCGGCCGGGCAGGGGCGGGAGCGGCCCGGCCGCCAGTGGGTGAGCGTGCCCGAGGAGGAGCCGCCCCCGGCCGAGCCCTCCCCGGCGGCTCCGGCGGAGGCGGTCGGCTCCCCCGTGCCGGCCGGGCAGGACGTCGTACGGGCCGAGCCCGTCATTCCGGTACTGCCGCTGGGCAGTGGCCTGGTGCTGATCGGGCTCGGCCTCGGGCTGGCCTTCCTGGGGCTGCGGCTCAGACGGACGGACTGAGCCGCCCGCACCTGACCTACCTGGCCCCACACGAGCAGCCCGCCCGCACCTGATCCACCTAACCCGTCACGAGCAGCACCTTTCCGACGTGCCCGCTCTCCTCCACGATCCGGTGCGCGTCCGCCGCGTCCCGCATCGGGACCTCCCGGTCGACCACCGGACGCACATGACCGCCGTCCAGCAGCGGCCACACATGCTCGCGTACGGCCGCCACGATCGCCGTCTTCTCGGTCAGCGGGCGGGCCCGCAGCGAGGTCGCGCTGATCGCGGCCCGCTTGCTCAGCAGGGTGGCGATGTTCAGCTCGCCCTTGATGCCGCCCTGCATGCCGATGATCGCGAGGCGGCCGTTGACCGCGAGGGCCCGGACATTGCGGTCCAGGTACTTGGCGCCCATGTTGTCCAGGATGACGTCGGCGCCCGCCCCGTCGGTGGCCTTCCTGACCTCCTCCACGAAGTCCTGCTCCCGGTAGTTGACCAGGATGTCCGCGCCCAGCTCGGCGCACCGCTCCAGCTTCTGCGGGGTGCCGGCGGTGACCGCGACCTTCGCGCCGACGGCCTTGGCGAGCTGGATCGCCATCGTGCCGATGCCGCTGGAGCCGCCGTGCACCAGCAGCGTCTCGCCCGGCCGCAGGTGGGCGATCATGAAGACGTTCGACCAGACCGTGCAGACCACCTCGGGCAGCGCCGCCGCCCGCACCAGGCCGACGCCCCGGGGCACGGGCAGCAGCTGCCCGGCCGGGACGACGACCTTCTCGGCGTACCCGCCGCCCCCGAGCAGCCCGCAGACCTCGTCGCCCACGGACCAGCCGGCGACACCGGGGCCGATCTCGGCGACCCGGCCCGAGCACTCCAGGCCCGGGTAGGGGGACGTGCCGGGCGGCGGGTCGTAGAAGCCCTGTCGCTGGAGGATGTCGGCCCGGTTCACGGCGCTCGCCGCCACCTCGACCAGGACCTCGCCCTCTCCAGGCACCGGATCCGGTACCTCGGCCCAGACCAGCGCCTCGGGCCCACCGGGTTCGTCAATCGTGATCGCATGCATGAGGGCGACGCTACTCCTCGGTCCCTGGTCCCATCCCGGCTCGGTCCTTGGACCGGTTCCCCCGAAAAACCCTGTGCGCAACCGATGAGTTTGCGCGACGGTAAAGGTCTTTCCCTGCGTAAACCCGTGTACGCGGAAGGACATCCCACCATGAGCCAGCACACGTCAGCCCTGGCCATCGAGACGGCGGGTCTGGTGAAGACGTTCGGCGAGACCAGGGCCGTCGACGGCGTCGACCTGTCGGTCCCGGCCGGTACCGTCTACGGCGTTCTCGGCCCGAACGGCGCCGGAAAGACCACCACCGTGAAGATGCTCGCCACCCTGCTGCGCCCCGACGGCGGCGAGGCCCGCGTCTTCGGCCACGACGTCGTGCGCGAGGCCGACGAGGTGCGCGGCCGGGTCAGCCTGACCGGCCAGTACGCCTCCGTCGACGAGGACCTCACCGGCACCGAGAACCTGGTGCTGCTGGCCCGGCTCCTCGGCCACGCCAAGCAGGCCGCCCGGCACCGCAGCGAACAGCTCCTGGAGGCCTTCGGACTGACGGAGGCGGCCGGCAAGCAGGTCAAGCACTACTCGGGCGGCATGCGGCGCCGTATCGACATCGCCGCGTCCATTCTCAACACGCCCGATCTGCTCTTCCTCGACGAGCCGACGACCGGGCTCGACCCGCGCAGCCGCAACCAGGTGTGGGACATCGTGCGGGCGGTGGTCTCCCAGGGCACCACCGTGCTGCTGACCACGCAGTACCTGGACGAGGCCGACCAGCTGGCCTCCCGGATCGCGGTCATCGACCACGGCAAGGTGATCGCCGAGGGCACCAAGGGCGAGCTGAAGGCGTCCGTCGGCGCCGGATCGGTCCATCTGCGGCTGCGGGATCCCGAGCAGCGGCCGGAGGCGGAGCGGGTGCTGCGGCTCGCGCTGGACACGGACATCCAGCTGGAGCCCGATCCGGTGGCGCTGACGGCCCGGCTCGGCGCCGCGACCGGCGACAGCGCGGCGGAGCAGGCCTCGCGGGCGCTCGCCGAGCTGTCCCGCAGCGGCATCACGGTCGACAACTTCTCGCTGGGCCAGCCCAGCCTGGACGAGGTCTTCCTCGCCCTCACCGGACACGACACCAGCCACGACACCAAGGACGAGGTGGCGGCATGAGCACCGCGACAACCCCAGAGGCCAAGGAACTCGCCCCGGTCAGCGCCGACTCGCTCGCCGCGCTGCTGGTGACCGGTGAGCGGCCGCCCCGGCCGAGCGCGCTGTCGGCCTCGCTGACCTTCGGCTGGCGGGCGATGCTGAAGATCAAGCATGTGCCGGAGCAGCTCTTCGACGTCACCGCGTTCCCGATCATGATGGTGCTGATGTACACCTACCTGTTCGGGGGCGCCCTGGCCGGGTCCCCGAAGGAGTACATCCAGTTCCTGCTGCCGGGCATCCTGGTGATGTCGGTCGTGATGATCACTATGTACACGGGCGTCTCGGTCAACACCGACATCGAGAAGGGCGTCTTCGACCGGTTCCGGTCGCTGCCGATCTGGCGGCCGTCGACGATGGTCGGCTATCTGCTGGGGGACGCCCTGCGCTACACCATCGCCTCCGTGGTGATGCTCGTCGTCGGCATGATCATCGGTTACCGCCCGGACGGCGGGGTCACCGGCGTGGTCGCCGGGATCGCGCTGCTGGTGGTGTTCTCGTTCGCGTTCTCGTGGATCTGGACGATGTTCGGGCTGCTGCTGCGCACCGAGAAGTCGGTGATGGGCGTCAGCATGATGGTGATCTTCCCGCTGACCTTCCTGTCCAACGTCTTCGTCGACCCGAAGACCATGCCGGGCTGGCTGCAGGCGTTCGTCAACAACAGCCCCATCACCCACCTGTCCTCCGCGGTGCGGGAGCTGATGGCGGGTGACTGGCCGGCCGACGAGATCGCCTGGTCGCTGGGGTGGGCCGGGCTGTTCGTGCTGGTCTTCGGGCCGATCACGATGCGGCTGTACAACCGCAAGTAGCCGGAAAGCAGTCAGTCCTGGGGAATCGGGCGGACGTCGGGCGCGATCTGGACGCCCGGCGTGGCCCGGACGATGGTGATGACCCGGTCCGTGGCCTCCAGGGTGCCGACGGCCGGGTCGTCGTATCCGAGCACCCGGTGCCCGCGGACAACGCTCACCACCAGGTCGGACGTCTCCCGGGGCCCCTTGCCCACCTCGGCCTTTATGACCGGCCGCTCGATGATGTCGAGCCCGCTGCCCTGCTGGATCAGGTCCTCCATCACCATGCCGGCCGCCGGGCTGAGCACCGACAGGCCGAGCAGCCGTCCGGCCGCGCTGGCGCTGGTGATGACC
Source organism: Streptomyces sp. NPDC002779 (assembly GCF_042888685.1). Taxonomy (NCBI): domain Bacteria; kingdom Bacillati; phylum Actinomycetota; class Actinomycetes; order Kitasatosporales; family Streptomycetaceae; genus Streptomyces; species Streptomyces sp. NPDC002779. The sequence continues at coordinate 317,311 of NZ_JBIAQC010000003.1, read as the reverse complement.
GCGTCGGCGCCGGACTGCTTGAGCAGCGGGGCGTTCTCCTCCTCGCGGACCGCGGCCACGATCTTCGCCCCGCGGTTGAGCTGGCGGGCCGTCAGCGTCACCAGCACGGCGGTGTCGTCGCGCTGGGTGGCGATGATGATCTTCCGGGCCTTGTGCACCTCGGCCCGCATCAGCACATCGCTGCGGGTCGCGTCGCCCACGATCCCCGCGTAGCCCTCGGCGGTCGCGGCGTCGATCACCTTGGTGGAGGGGTCGACCACCACCACTTGCTCCTTCTTCAGTCCCGTCGCGCAGACGGTCTGGATCGCCGAGCGTCCCTTCGTACCGAAGCCGACGACGACGGTGTGGTCGCGCAAGGCGGACCTCCAGCGGTTCAGACGCCATTCCTCCCGGGTGCGCTCGGTGAGGACCTCCAGCGTGGTGCCGACCAGAATGATCAGGAACAGCACCCGCATGGGCGTGATGACAAGGATGTTGGTGAGCCGGGCGGTGTCACTGACCGGCGTGATGTCGCCGTAGCCCGTGGTGGAGAGGGTGACGGTCGCGTAGTAGAAGGCATCGAGGAAGTCGAGCCTGCCGTCGGAGTTGTCGTTGTAGCCGTCGCGCTCGGCATAGACGATCAGGGCGCAGAGCGCCAGCAGCGTCAGTGCCATGATCACCCGCTTGGCGACCTGGCGGAACGGGTGCTCGACCACCTTCTTCGGCAGCTTCACCCGGTGGGTCACCAGGCGTTCGTCCGGCTGGCGGGCGATGGCGTCCTGGCCCGGAAGTTTCACGTGAAACACACCCCGATCCCAGAGGACGCCCATGGCAGGTCCAGCAGTTCCGCCTCCGCACCGGCCGCGGTCCCGCCGGGCGGTACGACGGCCAGGGCGTCGGCGGCCGCGATGCCGCGCAGCATCGCCGGGCCGTTGTAGTGCAGCGGCACGGCATGGTCACCGCGCAGCACGACGGGCACCAGCCGGGTGTCGTAGGGATGCCCGTGCGCCGCGTCCTGCAAGGGCAGGGTGTACGGCTCGGGGGCGGGCCGGGCCGTGAGGGCGCGCAGCAGGGGCTCGGCGAGCGTCAGCAGGCCGGAGACGGCCGCGAGGGGGTTGCCCGGCAGGCCGACCAGGTGCTGGTCCTCCTTGAGGCGGGCCAGCAGCATGGGGTGGCCCGGACGTACCTTGACGCCGTCGACCAGGAGCTCGGCGCCCAGGCGGCGCAGGGTGGGGTGGACATGGTCCAGGGGGCCGGAGGCGGTGCCGCCGGTGGTGACGATCAGCTCGGCCTCGGAGTAGGCGAGGGTCTTGTGCAGCGCCTCGGCGTCGTCGCCGAGCCGGCGCACGGTGGTGACCTCGGCGCCGAGCGCGCGCAGCCAGGGCGGCAGCATCGGGCCGAGCGCGTCCCGGATCAGCCCGTCGTGCGGCAGCCCTTCGGTGAGCAACTCGTCGCCCAGGACGAGCACTTCGACGCTCGGGCGGGGCAGGGCGGTGACGCTGTCGTAGCCCGCCGCGGCGGCGAGGCCCAGGACGGCCGGGGTCACCAGGGTGCCGACGGCGAGGAGTTGGTCGCCGGAGCGGCACTCCTGTCCGCGGGGGCGGATGTCCTGGCCGTGCTGGAGGTCGCGGGTGGCGTGCAGGTGGCCCGTGTCGTCGTTGCGGCCGTGTTCGCTGCGCAGGACGGCGGTGGTGTCCAGGGGGATGCGGGCGCCGGTGGCGATACGGGCCGCCTCGCCGTCGGTGAGCGGGGCGGGCGCCGCGTGTCCGGCGAGGACGCCGCACTCCCGTACGGTCCAGGGTCCCGGTCCGGCGACCGCCCAGCCGTCCATCGCGGAGGTGTCGAAGGAGGGCAGGTCGGTGAGGGCGGTGAGGGGGGCGGCCAGGGTGAGGCCGAGGGCCCGGTCGAGGGGGACGGAGAGGGGGGTGCGGCGGGCGCCGGGGCGGCGTCCCGCGCGGGCCGCGAGGGCGCGGGCCTCGGGCCAGGGGGTGGCCCGGTGGTCCTCGGCCGGGTGCTGCGGGGCGCTTTCGGGCCGGGGCCGCGGGGTGGGGGTGTGCTCGCCGGCAGGGCGGTTCTCCTTCACGAGCGCCAGTACCTCCTCGACGTCGAGGTCCTCGGCGTCCTCGTCCCGGACGCTGCGGGCGGTCATCCGGCGTCCGGGGTGGAGTTCGGTTCCGCGTCCGCGGTGGCGGCCGGGGTCTGCTCCGACGCCCAGCGCGCGGCGAGGTCCGCGGCCTTGCGGGCGGCCTCGGCGACCGCCTGGGGGCCGCCCTGGGCCTGGGCCGCGGCGTAGCCGACGAGGAAGGTGGTCAGCGGCGCCGCGGGGCGCGCCACGCCGTGGGCGGCGTCGCGGGCGAGGTCCAGCAGGAGCTTGGTGTCGACGTCGAGGTCGATGCCCAGCTCGTCCTTGACTGCGGAAATCCATTCATCCAACACGTGCCCATGCTCCCTGATCCGTGCCCTGGCGGTGGCGATGTCGTCCCAGGTGTCGCAGTCGAAGGACGCGACGGGGTCGGGGACGCGGCTGAGGCGGAGGCCGGCGATGAGCCTCCGCAGGGGAAGACCGGTGAGGCCGCCGTGCTCCTCGGAGAGCGCGGCGAGCCCCTCGCGCAGCGCCCGTGTCCGGTACGCGGCGACGAGGGGCTGGTCGCGGCCGTCGGCGTCGGTGAGCAGCACACCGTCGTCGGTCCCGTCCCGCAGGGCGGCCGTCAGCCGCCGTACGGTGCCCTCTTCGAGGAAAGGCAGGTCGGCGGAGAGCACGACGACGAGGTCTGCGGTGGTGGGGCGCAGGCCCGCGGCGAGGGCGGCGAGCGGGCCGCCGCCGGGCGGGTCCTCGCGGGCCCAGGTCACCGGGCGTGCGGTGGGCCTGGGGTCGGCGACGACGACGGTGCCGCGCGCGCGGGCGCAGGCGGTGAGCACCCGGTCGAGCAGCGGGCGCCCGCCGACGCTCAGGCCGGGCTTGTCGGCGCCGCCGAGCCGCCGGGCCGCACCCCCGGCGAGCACGACGGCGTCGTACGCCTCAAAACCCGGCTCTGCCGGGGGCTCGTACGCGGTCACCCCCTGAGTATGCGTGCCGCGGCGATCACAGGGAATGCGGGGGCGGCCGCGTGATCAAAGGGTGCGCAGCAGAACCGCCGGCTGTTCCACGCAGTCCGCCACATAGCGCAGGAAGCCGCCCGCGGTGCCGCCGTCGCAGACCCGGTGGTCGAAGGTGAGCGAGAGCTGCACGACCTGGCGCACCGCCAGCTCGCCCTCGTGCACCCACGGCTTGGGGATGATGCGGCCGACGCCGAGCATCGCGGCCTCGGGGTGGTTGATGATCGGGGTGGAGCCGTCGACGCCGAACACGCCGTAGTTGTTCAACGTGAAGGTGCCGCCGGTGAGTTCCCCGGGCGTCAGGGCGCCGGTGCGGGCCGACTCGGTGAGCCGGGCGAACTCGGCGGTCAGCGACTCGGCGTCCCGCGCGTGGGCGTCCCGGACGACCGGGACGACCAGGCCCCGCTCGGTCTGCGCGGCGAAGCCGAGGTGGACGTGGTCGAACCGGACGACCTCCCTGGCCTCCGTGTCCACGCTGGAGTTGAGCTCGGGGAACCGGGCGAGGGCGGCGGTGCAGATCCGGGCGAGCAGGGCCAGCAGGGAGATCTTCCCTCCCCCTGCCGCGTTCATCGCGGCGCGGGCGCGCATCAGCTCGGTCGCGTCGGCGTCCACCCAGCAGGTGGCGTCGGGGATCTCGCGCCGGCTGCGGGAGAGCTTGTCGGCCACGGCACCGCGGATGCCCTTGAGGGGGGTGCGGGTCACTCCGTCGGCGACGGCGGCGACGGCGGCGATGGGGGTGACGGGAGTGTCGGCGGGCGCCGGGGCCGGTGCCGGGGCTGTGCGGCCCTGGGCGGGTGCGGCGGCGGCACGCAGGGCGTACTCCACGTCGGCGCGCAGGATCAGTCCGTCGGGGCCGGAGCCGGTGAGCTCCCGCAGGTCGAGGCCGTTCTCCCGGGCTAGGCGGCGGACCAGGGGGGAGATCACGGGGACGGGGCCGTCGGGGACCTCGGGGGCCGGTGCGGGGGCAGGGGTTGCGGGCCGCGCGGGCGCCGGAGCTGGGGCTGCGCTGCGCGCGGGACCCTGGCCGTTCGCCGCCGCGGCCGGCGCCGGGCCGGTGGACGCCGGCTGGGCCGGGCGCACCCGCCTGCGTCGCGCGGGGGCCTCGGAGGTGCCGTAGCCCACCAGGACGTTCCCGGAGCCCTCGGCCGGATCGCCGTCGGCGTCCGCCCCGACGGCGACCGTGATCAGCGGCGCCCCCACGGGAAGCTCCGTGCCCTCCTCGCCGAAGCGGGCGGTGACCACACCGGCGTAGGGGCAGGGGACGTCGACCATCGCCTTGGCCGTCTCGACCTCGACGACCGGCTGGTCGACGGCGACGACATCGCCGACCTGGACCAGCCAGCGCACGATCTCCGCCTCGGTGAGCCCCTCACCGAGGTCGGGAAGCTTGAACTCCAACACCTGTGCCATCAGCTCTCGGCCTCCCATTGCAGACGCCCCACGGCGTCCAGGATCCGGTCCACGCCGGGCAGGTGGTGACGCTCCAGCATCGGCGGCGGGTAGGGGATGTCGAACCCGGCCACCCGGAGCACCGGCGCCTCCAGATGGTGGAAACAGCGCTCCGTGACGCGGGCCGCGATCTCCCCTCCCGGGCCGCCGAACCCGCCCGACTCGTGCACGACGACCGCTCGTCCGGTCCGCCGCACCGAGGCGCAGACCGTCTCGTCGTCGAACGGCACCAGCGAGCGCAGGTCGACGACTTCGAGGTCCCACCCCTCCTCCCGGGCCGCCTCGGCGGCTTCGAGGCAGACGGGCACGGACGGACCGTACGTGATGAGCGTGGCGCTCCGGCCCGAGCGCCGCACCACCGCGCGGCCGATCGGTTCAACGCTCTGCGGCTCCTCGGGGTTCCAGGAGTCCTTCGACCAGTAAAGGCGCTTGGGCTCCAGGAAGACGACCGGGTCGTCGGAGGCGATGGAGGCGCGCAGCAGGCCGTAGGCGTCGGCGACGGTGGCGGGGGTGACGACATGGAGCCCCGGGGTCGCCATGTAGTACGCCTCGGAGGAGTCGCTGTGGTGCTCGACGCCGCCGATGCCGCCGCCGTAGGGCACGCGGATGGTCAGGGGCAGCGGCATGGCGCCCCGGGTGCGGTTGCGCATCTTCGCGACATGGCTGATCAGTTGCTCGAACGCGGGGTAGGCGAACGCGTCGAACTGCATCTCCACGACCGGGCGCAGGCCGTACATGGCCATGCCGACCGCGGTGCCGAGGATGCCGGCCTCGGCGAGCGGGGTGTCGGTGCAGCGGTCCTCGCCGAACTCCTTGGCGAGTCCGTCGGTGACCCGGAAGACACCGCCGAGGGTGCCGACGTCCTCGCCCATGACGTGCACGGACGGGTCGTCCGCCATGGCGTCGCGCATCGCGCGCGTGAGGGCCTGTGCCATGGTGGCGGGCTTCACCGCGACGGTGGTCATCGCTGGTCCCCCTCGGCGTCCAGCTCGGCCTGCAACTGGGCCTGCTGTGCGCGCAGTTGCGGTGTGGGTTCGGCGTACACGTGGGCGAACAGGTCCCGAGGGTCGAGCTGCGGGTCCTGGTTCATGCGGTCGCGCAGGTCGGCGGCCATCGCCTCGGCGGCGTCCCGCGCGGCCTGCTTGCCGGCCTCGTCGAGCAGGCCGCGCTCGGTCAGCTCGTGCTCCAGCAGGGCGATCGGGTCGTGGCCGCGCCAGGTCTCGACCTCGGAGTCCCCGCGGTAGCGGGTGGCGTCGTCGGCGTTGGTGTGGGCGTCGATCCGGTAGGTGACCGCCTCGATCAGGGTGGGGCCGCCGCCGGCCCGCGCGTGGCGCACGGCGTCGGACAGCACCTCGTGCACGGCGGCGGCGTCGTTGCCGTCCACCAGCCGGCCGGGGATGCCGTAGCCGACGGCCTTGTGGGCCAGCGACGGGGCCGCGGTCTGCTTGGCGAGCGGGACGGAGATCGCGAAGCCGTTGTTCTGCACCAGGAAGACGACCGGCGCCTGCCACACGGCGGCGAAGTTCAGCGCCTCGTGGAAGTCGCCCTCGCTGGTGCCGCCGTCGCCGACCAGGGCGAGCGCGACCACGTCGTCGCCCTTGAGGCGGGCGGCGTGCGCGAGGCCGACGGCGTGTGGGAGCTGGGTGGCGAGCGGCGTACTCAGGGGGGCGACGCGGTGCTCGCGGGGGTCGTAGCCGGTGTGCCAGTCGCCGCGCAGCAGCGTGAGCGCCTGGACGGGGTCCACCCCGCGGGCGACGGCGGCGAGGGTGTCGCGGTAGCTCGGGAAGAGCCAGTCGCGCTCCTCGAGGGCGAGCGCGGCGGCGACCTCGCAGGCCTCCTGGCCGGTGCTGGACGGGTAGACGGCGAGCCGGCCCTGCTTGGTCAGGGCGGTGGCCTGGGTGTTGTACCGACGGCCGCGCACCAGTTCGGCGTACAGCCGGCGCAGCAGGCCGGGGTCGGCCCGGTCCGCCGCCTCCGTGCCGAGGACGCGGTAGGGCTCCGCGTCGGGCAGCAGGGGCGCGGGGTCGGTGCGGGGCTGCCAGGCGGGCGGCGGCGATGGCCGGTACGCGCCCCGCTGCTCCATGACCGTCATGACGGCACCTCCTCGTGGGAGCGGCTACGGGAGGCGTGTCGGCTGTGACCCGCCTCACCTACCGATTGTTCGGTCGTCGGCACATTTTGGCTACAGGCGCCTCCAGGCTGTGGACAAACGGTTCTCCACAGCCTGCAATGAACGCAGGACGTCCACGACAGGGAGGCGGGGGGACATGGCACCTGAACAAATGGCCGAGGGTCCCGAGGGCCCCGGTGTGCCGCCCCCGCGTCCCCTGGACGCCATCGATCAGGACATCCTCCAGATGCTCCAGGCGGACGGCCGCGCCTCGATACGGTCCGTCGCCGAGCGGGTGCACGTCTCGCGGGCCAACGCCTACGCGCGGATCAACCGCCTCATCGAGGACGGCGTCATCCGGGGCTTCGGCGCCCGCGTCGACCATGAGCGCGCGGGGCACGGGACGTCGGCGTACATCACGCTGAAGATCGTGCAGAACAGCTGGCGCACGGTGCGCGAGCGGCTCAGGGAGCTGCCCGGGGCCTCGCACATCGCGCTGGTGGGGGGCGATTTCGACGTGCTGCTGCTGGTGCACACGCCCGACAACCGGGCGCTGCGCGAACTGGTGCTCACCCGGCTCCAGGCCATCCCAGAAGTGCTCAGCACCCGCACCCTGCTGGTGTTCGAGGAGGAGGACCTGGAGCCGCAGGGCTGACTCAGGCGGCCCGGCGCAGGCCGCCGAAGACCAGCTGCACGACGGCGTCGGCGACCTCGCGCTCGTTCATGCCCCGGCCGTCCGGGCGGTACCACTCGACGATCGAGTTGATCATCCCGAAGACGAGCCGGGTGGCGAGCCGCACCTCCACGTCGCCGCGCACGTCACCGTCGGCGGCCGCCGCCTTCAGCAGCTCGGCGACCTTGTGGTCGAAGTCGCGGCGCCGCTCCAGGGCCCACCGCTCGGTGTCGGTGTTGCCGCGCACCCGCAGCAGCAGCGTCACGTACGGCAGCTCGGCTATCAGCACCTCCACCATGCGCCGTACGACGTGCTCCAGGCGGTCGGAGGCGGGCCCCCCGCGCGCGGGCGGCTCGTCGAGGATCCCGAAGAGACCGTCGAGCGCCCGGCTCACGGCACGGCGCAGCAGCTCCTCCTTGCCGGTGACGTGGTGGTAGATCGACGACTTGGAGATGCCGGCCGCGCGCGAGAGGTGCTCCATGGAGGTGCCGTCGTAGCCGCGCTCGTTGAAGACCCGCACGGCGACCGTCAGCAGCGTCTCGGGGGTGTACGTGTCGCGCTTGGCGGTGGTCATGAGCCGCTGCCCTCCCGCTTGTCCGTGGCGTACGCGTGCCGGTACAGCGCGAGGGAGGGCGCGTACCGCCCGGAGGGGTCGCGCAGATGGAGGTCGTCGAGCAGGGAGTAGGCCCAGTTGCGGCCGAGCCGGCGGCTCCACTCGAAGGGGCCGAGCGGGTAGTTCACGCCGAGACGCATCGCGGTGTCGACGTCCTCCTCGGTGGCCACGCCCTTGGCGACGGCGTCATGGGCGAGGTCGATGATCCGCGCGACCGTACGGGCGACGATCATGCCGGGCACGTCGCCGATGACGCTGACGTCCTTGCCGAGCGCCTGGAACAGGCCGGTGGCCTCGGCGAGGGTCTGGGGAGAGGTGTCCTGGGAGGCGGACAGGGCGATCCGGGTGGCCCGGCGGTAGTCGAGCGCGAGGTCGAAGTAGACGACGTCCCGGAACTCCACCGACGTCTGCCCGTCGGCGAGCGCCAGCTGGCCGCCGGACGGCAGCACCAGCCGGGTGCCGTGGTCCTCCTCTTCCTCGCGCACCGGGATGCCCGCCTCGCGCAGCAGGGTGAGCAGTTCGGCGGCCGGGCCCAGATCGCCCTCGGCGACGACGTACGCGGGCGGGCGCTCCCGCTCGGCGGTGTGCGGTTCGGGTCGCTCGGCGGCCCCGGCGGAGTAGTCGTACCAGCCGTGCCCGCTCTTGCGGCCGAGGCGGCCGGACTCGACGAGGCGGCGCTGGGCGAGGGAGGGCGTGAAGCGGACGTCCTGGAAGAAGGACTGCCACACGGAGTGCGTGACGGACTCGTTGACGTCCTGGCCGATCAGGTCGGTGAGTTCGAAGGCGCCCATCCGGAAGCCGCCGCACTCGCGCAGGACGGCGTCGATGGTGGCCGGGTCGGCGCCCTGGGCCTCGTGAACGGCGAAGGCCTCGGCGTAGAAGGGCCGCGCGATGCGGTTGACGATGAAGCCGGGGCTGTCCGCGCAGGCGACCGGCGTCTTGCCCCAGGCGCGTGCCGTCTCGTACGCGCGCGTGGCCGAGGTGACGTCGGTGGCGAACCCGGAGACCACCTCGACCAGCGGCAGCAGCGGGGCGGGGTTGAAGAAGTGCAGGCCCACGAAGCGGCCGGGGTGGGCGAGGGCGCCGCCGATGGCGGTGACGGAGAGGGAGGAGGTGTTGGTGGCGAGCAGGCAGTCGTCGGCGACGACCTCCTCCAGTGCGCGGAAGAGGTCCTGCTTGACGTCGAGGCGCTCCAGGACGGCCTCGACGACCAGGGCGCAGTCGGCGAGGTCGGTGAGGTGCTCGGCGGCCGACAGGCGGGAGCGTGCCGCGTCCCGGTCGGTATCGGTCAGGCGGTCCTTCTCGACGAGCCGGTCGAGGCGGGCGCCGATCGCGTCGGCCGCCTCCTGGGCCTTCCCGGGGACGGCGTCGTACAGCCGTACGGGGTGGCCGGCGACCAGCGCGACCTGGGCGATGCCCTGGCCCATGGTGCCGGTGCCGACGACGGCCACGGGGCTGCTGAGGTCGATTGCTGTCATGTGCGCGATCCTCCCGCACGGGGTTTTCCACAGATGCGGCGGACCCCCTTGTACCGACCGATCGTTCGGTTACTCTAACTCTCGATGGCTCTTCCTGCCCATGTTTCTGCCCGGTCATGAACTCGACGGAGAGTTCTTGAGACGAGGAGTTGGTCCCGCATGGCCACCGCCCTGACCCCCCACGAGCTGATCGCCAAGCACCGGCCCACCCTCGACCAGGCGCTCGAAGCCATCCGCACGCGCGCGTACTGGTCCCCGCACCCCGAGCACCCCAAGGCCTACGGCGAGAACGGCAGCCTGGACATGGCGGCGGGCAAGGCCGCCTTCGACGCCCTCCTCGGCACCCGGCTCGACCTCGGCCAGCCCGGCACCGACGACTGGGTGGGCGGCGAGGTCTCCCCGTACGGTCTCGCGCTCGGCGTGGAGTACCCGCACGCCGACGTGGACGTGCTGCTGCCCGCTATGAAGGCGGGACAGCGGGCCTGGCGGGACGCGGGCGCGGAGACCCGCGCGGTGGTCTGCCTGGAGATCCTCAAGCGAATCAGCGACCGCACCCACGAGTTCGCGCACGCGGTCATGCACACCTCCGGACAGGCGTTCATGATGGCGTTCCAGGCGGGCGGCCCGCACGCGCAGGACCGCGGCCTGGAGGCGGTGGCGTACGCGTACGTGGAGCAGGTCCGCACGCCCGAGAACGCCGAGTGGACCAAGCCACAGGGCAAGAAGGACCCGCTCGCGCTGACCAAGGCGTTCACGCCGGTGCCGCGCGGGATCGCGCTGATGATCGGCTGCAACACCTTCCCGACCTGGAACGGCTACCCGGGCCTCTTCGCCTCGCTGGCCACCGGCAACGCCGTCCTGGTCAAGCCGCATCCGCGCGCGGTGCTGCCGCTCGCGCTGACCGTCCAGGTCGCGCGCGAGGTGCTGGCCGAGGCCGGGTTCGACCCGAACCTCGTGGCGCTCGCCGCGGAGCGGCCCGGCGAGGGGATCGCCAAGACGCTCGCCCTGCGCCCCGAGATCCGGATCATCGACTACACCGGCTCGACCTCCTTCGGCGACTGGCTGGAGACCAACGCCCGGCAGGCGCAGGTCTACACGGAGAAGGCCGGGGTCAACACGGTCCTCGTCCACTCCACCGACGACTACAAGGGCATGCTGTCCAACCTGGCGTTCTCGCTGTCGCTGTACAGCGGGCAGATGTGCACGACGCCGCAGAACCTGCTGATCCCCCGGGACGGCATCCGCACGGAGGACGGTCCGCGGACCTTCGACGAGGTCGTCGCCGATCTCGCCCGCTCGATGGAGGGCCTCCTCGGTGACGACGCCCGCGCGAACGCGCTGCTCGGCGCGATCGTGAACCCGGACGTCAAGGCGCGCCTGGAAGCCGCGGCGGGCCTCGGCGAAGTCGCCCTCGCCTCCCGCGAGGTGACCAACCCGGACTTCCCGGACGCGGTGGTGCGCACGCCGGTCATGGTCAAGCTGGACGGCGCCAAGCCGGACGACGAGGCCGCGTACATGAGCGAGTGCTTCGGCCCGGTCTCCTTCGCGGTGGCGGTGGACTCGGCCGGCCACGCGGTGGAGCTGCTGCGGCGGACGGTCCGGGAGAAGGGCGCGATGACCGTCGGCGCGTACACCGTCGACCCGGAGGTCGAGGAGGCCGTGCGGGAAGCCTGTCTGGAGGAGGCGGCGCAGTTGTCGCTGAACCTGACGGGCGGGGTGTACGTGAACCAGACGGCCGCGTTCTCGGACTTCCACGGGTCCGGTGGCAATCCTGCCGCCAACTCCGCCCTCACCGACGGTGCGTTCGTCGCCAATCGGTTCCGGGTTGTCGAGGTGCGGCGGGAGGCCTAGGAGCTCGGGGGGACGGTGGATTGCGCGGCCGGCTGTTCGTCGTGGCTTGTCGCGCAGTTCCCCGCGCCCCTAAAGGGGCGCTCTCGTGCCCGCGCTCCAATGGAACAGGGTCATCCCTACGCTCGTCGCCAGGTTGTAGCTGGAGACCTGGGGGCGCATCGGCAGGGACAGCAGGTGGTCCGCACGCGCGCGTACCTCCGGTGACAGGCCGCTGCGCTCCGAGCCGAAGGCCAGGACGGCGTCGTCCGGGAGCCTGACGTCCCGGATGTCGTCGCCCTCGGGGTCCAGGGCGAACAGGGGGCCCGCGGGGAGTTCGTCCGCCGTCAGGCGTTCCACCGCGGTCGCGAAGTGCAGGCCGGCGCCGCCGCGTACGACCGTGGTGTGCCAGGGGTCGAGCGTCCCGGTGGTGATCACTCCCGTCGCCCCGAAGCCCGCCGCCAGGCGGATCACCGCGCCCGCGTTGCCGAGGTTGCGCGGGTGGTCGAGGAGCACGACCGGGGCGGTGCGCGGGGTCCGGGCCAGCAGTTCCAGGTTGGCCGCGCGGGACGGCCGTAGCGCCAGTGCCGCCACGGCCGTGGGGTGCGGGCGGGGGACCAGGGAGCGGTACGTCTCCTCGGGGACCTCCGTGAGGAGGGCGGCCAGGGTGTCCGTCACGTCCGGGGCCAGTTCGTCGGCCAGGGCGAGGGCCGCCTGCCGGTCCACGGCCACCGCCACCGGGACCCGGGCCGCGAAGCGCACCGCGTGCTTGAGGGCGTGGAAGCCGTCGAGCAGCACGGCGGTGTCGGCGAGGCGGTGCCAGGTGGTGACGGGCGCGGTCATGACGGGGAGCCTACGTGGCGCGGCTCGGGGTTCTCCGGGCTGCGGGGCTCCGGGAGCGCCGTACCGCCGCCCTTGCCCCGCCGCGGCAGGCGGGCCGCCCGGGCGCCCAGGCGGCGCAGGAACGCCGTGGGCAGGAAGACCGCGTCCGCCGCGATCATCGCCAGGGAGAAGAACGGCAGGCCGAGGACGACCGCGATCACCGCGTGCTCCGTGATCATCGCGGCCAGCAGGACGTTCTTGACCCGCCGGTTGAACAGCGTGAACGGGAAGGCGACCTGGACCAGGACCGTCCCGTACGTCACCAGCATCACCAGGGTGCCGCTGGCCGAGAGGGCGTCGGCGAGGGCGGGCCAGGGGGAGAAGTAGTCCAGGTGCAGGGGGTAGTAGACGGCGGTGCCGTCCTGCCAGCGGGAACCCTGGATCTTGTACCAGCCGGCGGTGGCGTAGATCAGACAGGCCTCCGCCATGATCACCAGCAGGGCGCCGTTGTGCACGATGTTCCCGACGACGTCGAGCAGGATCCGCGGCTGGTCCGTCCGCGCCCGGCGCCCGACCAGCCACCACACGGCCTGGGCCGCCCACATGCCCCACAGGATCGCCGGTATCAGCCCCTGCCCGCCGACCCATGTCTCCAGGAAGGCCACTCCGACAGCGACCGCCCGCGCGGGTCCGGACCCGGCCTCGTCGGAGGGCCAGTCGTCGCCGAGCTTCCCGGTCAGCGTCGCCCCGGCCAGCACCAGCCCGAGCACGCCCCACAGCAGCGGACCCACCCGGTCCGTCACCCGCTCCCCCCGCGCGCGTGCCGCCCGTTCCCGGCCGGCCCTGCGCGCGTCCAGCGACCACACCTGGCCGCAGCGGGTGAAGACCAGGTAGATGCACATCAGGTGCAGGACGTTGTCGCCGCCGTCGCCCATGAAGACGGAACGGTTCTGGAGCGAGAGCACGCCGACCATGAACAGCACGGACGCCGTGCGGGTCCGCCAGCCCAGCAGCAGCAGGACGCAGGCGAGCACGGCGAGCGCGTAGACCGTCTCGAACCACAGCCGGCTGTCGGACCACATCAGCACCGAGAAGGCGCCGTTCATGTCGATCAGCCGCTCGGCGAGCCCGAAGCTCCAGGGGCCGTCGGGACCGTACAGCTCGTGGCGGTGGGGCAGCTCGCGCAGCAGGAAGAGCAGCCAGGTCACGGCGAAGCCGATCCGGACCACGGCCGTCTGGTACGGGCCGAGAGCGGAGTCCGTGACCCGGGCGATGCCGGCCGAGAGCGCGAGGGCGTAACGGTTCATGCCGGGTCCCCCTCGGCCTCGTCCGCGGGGACCTCCCACCAGGGCATCTCCCGGTAGACCGGCTTGTCCGACACCTGCTCCCGGCTCCACTCGGGCGGGCGGACGTGGGTGGTGGACGAGCGGAGCTGGACGCGCTCGACGACTCCGCCCGGTCCGGCCGCGTCCTCGCGGTCCAGGCGCAGGACCACGATCCGGCGCAGATACGACTCGGCCAGCTCGCCGCGCTCACCGACCGGGCGGTTGTCGCTGCCGTGGGTGGCGAGCAGGAAGTCCCAGGCCCGGCGCAGTTCGTTCTGCTGGGTGTGGCTCGGCAGCAGGTTGCCGTCGATGTCCCGGCCGTCGCGGGCGGACAGGTCGTACCAGCCGGTGGTGCGCATCTCGCCGTACGGCTCGCGGATCTCGGCGCGGGCCTGGACGGCGATGTTCTGCTGGAGCGGGTTCGGCGCGAACAGCTTCCAGTTCTGCTCGAACTCCGGGTAGATCCAGTCCTCGATGGCCGAGCCGTGCTGCTTGCTGACCGTGTTCGAGGGCGCGACGTGCAGGAAGACCATGCCGATGTGGACACAGACGGCCACCGCCACGACCGCGAGGGCGAGGGCGGCGGCGATCTGGTAGCGGAGCCTGAGGGCGGCCACACCGGTCCGGGGTCCGGGCGCGGGCGGCGGCCCGTGGCGGGCGTCGCCCGCTGCGTCGTACGCGTCCATTGCGCCCCGTCTCCCGATGCCGGTCCCCGACAGGGCGTGCCCCGGACGGCCCTGCTCGGGGTGACACCTTACGGCGCCCGGCTCACGACGGGGTCACGTCCGCCGAGCGGTCGGTAGGTGCCCTGTCCGTACCGTTCCCTTCTGCTGGAACGTGTTCTATCTTGACGCTCCGTCAGATCTCCGTGGGCGCGGGAGGGCAGGGACCGTGGACTTTTCCTTCACCGAGGAGCAGCAGGCGGCGGCCGAGGCGGCGCGGGGGGTGTTCGCCGGGGTCGCGCCGGACGCCGTGCCGAGTCCCGCGCTCACCGCGGGCGCCGTGGCGGAGGACTTCGACCGCGCGCTGTGGGCCCGGCTCGCCGACGCCGACCTGCTGAGCCTGCTGCTCGCCGAGGAACACGGCGGGGCGGGACTCGACGCCGTCGCGCTGTGTCTGGTGCTGCGGGAGGCGGCGGGGGTGCTGGCTCGGGTGCCGCTGCTGGAGCACAGCGCGGCACTCGCGGTCCTCCAGGCGTACGGCGGTCAGGAGCTGCGGTCCGGGCTGCTCGCGCGGGCCGGGCGGGGGGAGACCGTGCTGACCGTCACCGCGCACGGGCGCACCGGGCACGACCCGGCGCAGCTCGCGGTGACCGCGCGACGCGACGGCGCCGAGTGGGTGCTGGACGGTGCGCAGACGGCCGTGGCGTGGGCCTACGACGTGGATCTCGTCGTCGTACCGGCGTCCGCGGACGGGGACCGGACCGTGCTCGCGGTGGTGTCGCCCGGGCAGGACGGGCTGGGGCTCGCCGAGCAGTACTCCACCAGCGGGGAGCGGCTCGGGGAGGTGCGGCTGGACGCCGTGCGGCTCGCGGAGCGGGACGTGGTGGAGGCGCCGGGGGCCTGGGAGCGGCTGCGGGAGCTGCTGACGGTCGGGACGTGCGCGCTGGCGCTCGGCCTCGGTACCCGGGTCCTGGGGATGACCAGCGAGTACACGGGCAAGCGGGAGCAATTCGGCCACCCGCTCGCCACCTTCCAGGCGGTCGCCGTGCAGGCCGCCGACCGGTACATCGACCTGCGGGCGATGGAGGCCACGCTGTGGCAGGCCGCGTGGCGGATCGCCGCGCAGGCGCCGGGGGCACTGCCCGTCGCCGGGGATGTCGCCGTGGCCAAGATCTGGGCCTCGGAGGGGGTACGGCGGATCGTGCAGACCGCGCAGCATCTGCACGGCGGGTTCGGGGCCGACGTCGACTACCCGCTGCACCGGTACCACGCCTGGGCCAAGCAGCTGGAGCTGGCGCTCGGCCCGGCGGCGGCGCACGAGGAGGCGCTGGGGGATCTGCTGGCGGCGCATCCCCTGAGTTGAACTGGGGGACTGGGGGACTGTGGGTCAGGGGGTTATGGGACTGGGGGTTACAGGACGAAGCCCGGCTTGCCGTCGTCCGTCACGACCGGTCGGCCACTCGCTGCCCAGACCTGCATGCCGCCGTCGACGTTCACCGCGTCGACGCCCTGCTGGACGAGGTACATCGCGACCTGGGCGGAACGGCCGCCGGAACGGCAGATCACGTTGACCCGGCCGTCCTGCGGGGCGGCCTCGGTCAGCTCGCCGTACCGGGCGACGAAGTCGCTGATGGGAATGTGCAGGGCCCCTTCGGCATGGCCCGCCTGCCACTCGTCGTCCTCGCGGACGTCCAGGAGGAAGTCGCCGTCCTTGAGGTCCGCGACCTCCACCGTGGGCACACCTGATCCGAAATGCATGACTCAGACGCTACCGGAGGGCGGGGCGAGCAGGTCCGCCAGTTCCGCCTCACGTGCGGAGACGTCCGACAGCAGCTGCTCGGCGATCTCCTCCAGCAGCGTGTCCGGGTCGTCCGGGGCCAGCCGCAACATGGAGCCGATCGCGCTCTCCTCCAGCTCACGGACGACGACCGTGAGCAGTTCCTTGCGCCGGGAGAGCCACTCCAGGCGGGCGTAGAGCTCCTCGGCGGGGCTCTGCGGGGGCTCCTCGGGGACCGGGCCCGCCGCCCACTCCTCGGCCAGCTCCCGCAGCAGGGCCTCGTCGCCCCGGGCGTACGCGGCGTTCACCCGGGTGATGAACTCCTCCCGGCGGGCCCGCTCGGCGTCCTCCTGGGCCAGGTCGGGGTGGGCCTTGCGGGCCAGCTCGCGGTAGAGCTTGCGGGCCTCCTCGCTGGGGCGCACCCGCTGCGGAGGCCGTACCGGCTGGTCCGTGAGCATCGCGGACGCCTCCGGGAACAGGCCTTCGCCGTCCATCCAGCCGTGGAACAGCTCCTCGACGCCCGGCATCGGCATGACCCGGGCCCGGGCCTCCTCCGCCTTGCGCACGTCCTCGGGGTCACCGGAGCGCGCCGCTCTGGCCTCGGCGATCCGGGCTTCCAGCTCGTCGAGGCGGGCGTACATCGGGCCCAGCTTCTGGTGGTGCAGCCGCGAGAAGTTCTCGATCTCGACGCGGAAGGTCTCCACGGCGATCTCGTACTCGATCAGGGCCTGCTCGGCAGCCCGAACGGCCCGCTCCAGCCGCTCCTCGGGCCGGGGCGCGGCCTCCTCGTCGGGCTGGGACTGCTCGGCTTCCGGGGTCGTCACCCGACCAGACTAGGCCACCGGTCGGGGGCGCCGGGCGGCTCGCCGATCCGCCCGGCTTCGGCCGGCGTGCCTCATATCCCCGTCTCCGCCGCGATCCTCCCCGCCCGCACCGCCGTCACCAGCTCCGCGTGGTCCGCCTCGGTGCGGTCGGCGTAGGTGACCGCGAAGGTGGCGATCGCCTCGTCCAGTTCCTCGTTCTTGCCGCAGTAGCCGGCGATCAGGCGGGGGTCGGCGCAGTGGCTGTGGGCGCGGGCGAGCAGCGCGCCGGTCATGCGGCCGTAGTCGTCCAGCTGGTCGGAGGAGAGGGCCGTCGGGTCCACGCTGCCCTTGCGGTTGCGGAACTGGCGTACCTGGAAGGGGTGGCCGTCGACGGTCGTCCAGCCCAGGAGGATGTCGCTGACCACCTGCATGCGCTTCTGGCCCTGGATCACCCGGCGGCCCTCGTGGTCCGCCGTCGGGGTGTCGAAGCCGGCCGTGGCCAGGTGCGGGACGAGGGCGGAGGGGCGGGCCTCCTTGACCTGGAGGACCAGGGCCTCGCCCCGGTGGTCGAGGAGGAGGACCACGTAGGAGCGGGTGCCCACGCTGCCGGTGCCCACCACCCGGAACGCCACGTCGTGCACCGCGTGCCGGGCCAGCAGCGGGAGACGGTCCTCCGAGACGGTCTCGGCGTACCGCTCCAGGGACGCGGCCACCGCGGCGGCTTCCTCGTCCGGGACCCGGCTCAGTACCGGCGGGGCGGCCACGAAGCGGCGGCCGCCGTCCGGTGTCGGCTCCGTCGACTTCGCCGCGAACCGGCCGCTGGTGTTGGAGCGGGCCTTCTCGGCGACCCGCTCCAGCGTGCCGAGCAGGTCATGGGCGTCGGTGTGGGAGACCAGCTCCTCGTCGGCGATGGCGTTCCACGCGTCCAGCACCGGGAGCTTGGCGAGCAGCCGCATCGTGCGCCGGTACGCACCCACCGCGTCGTGCGCGGCCTGGCGGCAGGTGTCCTCGGACGCGCCTCCCTCCCGGCCGGCCAGCACCAGCGAGGCCGCGAGCCGCTTCACGTCCCACTCCCAGGGGCCGAGCACCGTCTCGTCGAAGTCGTTCAGGTCGATGACCAGGCCGCCGCGCGCGTCGCCGTACAGGCCGAAGTTCGCCGCGTGTGCGTCGCCGCAGATCTGGGCGACGACCCGGGTCATGGGGGTGCGGGCCAGGTCGTGGGCCATCAGGCCCGCGGAGCCGCGCAGGAAGGCGAACGGGGTCGCCGCCATCCGGCCCACCCGGAGCGGCGCGAGCTCCGGGATCCGGCCGCGGTTGGACTCCTCCACCGCCGCCGTCGCGTCGGGGCGGGACAGGTCCAGTTCCAGGAGGGCGTGCGACGCGCGCGGGACGCGGTCCCGCAGCGCCTTGCCCTCCTGCTTGGCCGTGCTGTTCCCCGGCCACTCGGCGAATCCGGGCACCCGGGGAAGCCGCCGCTCGCCCGACTCCGTCGTCTCCTGCCCATCGGCGTCGCTCACACCGACCGCCTCCCCCCGTACCGGGGCCGTCCCCCGGCCCGCACGAACATCAACTCGTGCCGACGGTACAGCGGGGGAAGGCAAACGCGTCAGTCCCTGTGGACAACCGGGGTCCGGGCTTGTGGACGAGGCCGGGTCTGTGGAAAACCCCGTACCCCTATCGGGGTCCGGCCGGGTCTCCCCGCACGCTCAGGAACGCCGTGAACGCCTCGATCACCAGCCGCAGCGACGCCTCCACGGCCGCGTCGCCGTCCGGCGTGGCCGCCGGGCGGACGGGCACGGCACCCGGCTCCCTGCCCCGGCCGGTCTCCAGGTAGGCGAGGACGTCCTCGGCCCGCAGCGGTGCCCCGTCGGCGGGGCGGGGCAGGGCGTCGAGCAGACCTTGCAGGGTGTCGAGCAACTGCCGCCGTTCCGCGGCGGGTTCGCGATTCATACCGCCAGGCTGGTGAAGAGTGGTCAAGGACCGTTCAAGGCGCCGCCAACCTTT
This sequence comes from Streptomyces sp. NPDC002779, assembly GCF_042888685.1. Classification (NCBI taxonomy): domain Bacteria; kingdom Bacillati; phylum Actinomycetota; class Actinomycetes; order Kitasatosporales; family Streptomycetaceae; genus Streptomyces; species Streptomyces sp. NPDC002779. The sequence goes on along the minus strand of NZ_JBIAQC010000003.1, from coordinate 298,693 downwards.
CGGGGCGCGGCTGGTCGGCGGTGGTGGCGAGGATGAAGCGGGCGACCGCCTCGGGTGCGTCGTGCATCGGAAGGTGACCGCATCCCGGCAGCACCTGCGCCACCGTTCCCTCTGGGAGTTCGTCGAGGAACCGGGCCTGCCCGGCCCGCAGGACGGCGTCCCGGGAACCGAACGCCACGCGCACGGGGACGTCGATCCCCCGGCCGCCGGTGAACCGCGTCGTGCTGACGGCCCGCCAAGTGGCCTCGAACCCCGGGGCCCGGGCCATGTCGCGGGCGGCGGCGCGGGCGTGGGCGTAGGGCACGCGCACGGGGCGGCCGTAGATGCCCGCGAGCAGTGCGGTGCGCGCGGGCGCGGTCCGCAGGAGGGGGGCCGCGGGGCCGGCCAGCCAGGGGGCGGCCCGGCGGCAGGAGCGCAGGAGGAGACGGGTGGTGAACGGGGTGGTGTCGCGCCACAGGCCCGCCGGGGAGATCAGGCTCAGGGTGCGGACCCGGCCGGACAGGGCCAGTTCCAGGCCCACCCAGCCGCCGAGGGAGTTCCCCGCCACATGGGCCGTCTCGATTCCCCGCGCGTCCATGAACCGTCCCACGGCCCCGGCGAGCTCCCGCGCGGTGGGCCGCAAGTCCGCCGCCAACGCGGGGCTGTCGCCGAAGCCGGGCAGATCCACGGCCAGCACCTCGTGCCGCGCGGTGAGCCGCCCGATCACCGGCCCCCAACACCGCCGACCACTCCCGATGCCGTGCAGCAGCAGAAGGGGAGCACCGGTGCCGTGCCGACTGTGCGCGAGGGCGGGAAGCGGCGCGGCGGCGCCCCGGCCCGGCTCCCCGGCCGCGGACGACTCCCGCCCCACACCCGAGGCCGCGCCCACCCCCCGGCCCGGCCCAAGGCCCGGCTCCCGCCGCAAGCCCGACGCAGGGGACGGCTCCCCGCCCGCGGCCGAGACCGGCTCCGAGCCCTCCACATCAGGCTCCAAGTCCGGCCTCCGCCGCACGCCCGAGGCCGTGGACGGCTCCCCGCCCACGCCCGAGACCGCGCCCACGACTCGGTCCAAACCCCGGCCCGAGCCCGGATCCCGCCACCGGCCCGCGGCCGTGGACGCCTCCTGGCCCGCTCCCGGCTCCGGGCCCGGCTCGCCCCCCGGACCCGCGGCCCAGCGCCATCGGCCCCGGTCCGCCGACCCCCCGCTGCTGGTCATGCCGCCGTCCGGGCGGGGCTTGGCGTCGGCACGGTGGCGGGGGGTCCGGCGGCCTCCGTTGCGCGGTCCACCAGGTAGGGGGCCGCTCCGAGGTACTGGGTGGGGTCCAGGAGTGCGGTGAGCTCCGCCGGGGTCAGGTGGCGGAGGATCTCGGGGGCCGTGGCCAGGACCTGGGCCAGGTCCGTTCCCTGGTCCGCCGCCTCGTGCGAGGCACGGGTCAGCAGGGACCGGGCCGCCGACTTTCCGAGCAGCGGGGTGAGGACGGCGGCGACCCGTTCGGAGACGATCTGTCCCCCCGTCAGGTCGAGGTTGCGGCGCATGCGTTCCGCGTCGACCGTGAGGCCCTCCAGCAGTTCCGCCGCCGTGTGCGCCGAGCCGCCCGCCAGCCGCAGGCACTCCCGCAGGGGCGCCCACTCCGCGTGCCAGGCGCCGCCCGAGCGCTCGTCCTCCGCGAGCATGGTGCCGTACAACACCGCGGCCAGCTGCGGCACCTGGAGCGCGGCCGAGCGCATCAGCGTGGCCAGCACCGGGTTCCGCTTGTGCGGCATCGCCGAGGACGCGCCCCGCCCGGCCACCGCCGGTTCGGTGACCTCGCCGACCTCGGTGCGGGCCATCGACTGGACGTCGACGGCGATCTTGCCCAGCGCGGACGTGAGGTAGGCGCACACCGCGCCCGTGTCGGCTATCGGCGTCCGCAGCACATGCCAGGGCAGCGCGGCCGGGGCCAGGCCGGTCTCCCGCGCGTACTCCTCGACCAGGCGGCCGGCGTAGTCGTCGCCGACGGGACCGGCGTGCTCCAGGTAACCGGCCAGGGTTCCCGCGGCGCCGCCCAGCTCGACGGGGAGGGAGGCGGCCAGTTCGTCCAGTCGGCGGCGGGCGTCGGTCACCAGCTGGAGCCAGCCCGCCGCCTTCAGGCCGAAGGTCGTGGGCACGGCGTGCAACGTGAGGGTGCGGCCCGCCATCGGGGTCGCCCGGTGGGTGCGGGCCAGGCGCTCCAGGGCCGCGACACAGCGGTCCAGGTCGGCGCGGACCAGGGCGGCGGCCCGCCGGACGACCAGCATGGTGGCGGTGTCCAGGATGTCCTGGCTGGTGGAGCCCCGGTGCACGTACTCGGCGGCGGCCGGGTCCTGCGCGGCGACCACGGTGGTCAGCGCCTTCACGAACCCGACGACGGGGTTGGCCGTCTCCCGGGCCGCACGGGCCAGCGCGACGAGGTCCAGGCGCTCGGGGTCCGCCGCGTCCACGATCGCCCGCGCCGCCGACCGGGGCACCGTGCCGAGCCGGGCCTGCGCCCGTACCAGTGCGGTCTCGGCCTCGACCATGGCCGCCAGCCAGGCCGCGTCGGACACCGCCGCCTCCACGGGCGTACCCGCCCGCACCGGGGACAGCAGCCCGGAGTCCAGGAGGGAGGAGGGCTCCGGGGAGAGTGGGATGGTCATGAGGTGGTCCTCTTCCGGTGATGGTCAGGGGGCTCCCGGAGCACCCGCGGCCCGCGCCGCCGGGCGCGGGCCGCGGGCCGGGGTCACGCCGCCGTCCGCTCCAGACGGTCCCGCCGCTCCAGCACCGCCGAGAGCGCCGCCTGGGCGATGGCGTCGGAGTCGGTGAGGGTCACCGAGTTGACGCCGGGGCGGATGCCCGCGGCCGTCACCCAGTGGACCGACTCCGTGGGCACGCCGAAGGCGAACCGGCGCGGGTGCGGGCGCCGGGCGGCGTCCAGCAGCTGGAAGGGGCGCGGGGTGACCGCGAGCCCTTCGGTGTAGATCCAGGTGCCGTTGCGGGTGGCGATCCGGTGCGTGGCGCACTGGCCGGTGTCCAGCAGATGCCGCAGCAGCGGATCCTCGGTGCGGCTGAGCGTGATGTCGGGCAGCCGCGCCTCGATCAGCACCTCGGCACTGATCCGGGAGCCCGGCACCAGCGGTGAGTGGGCGTGGAAACCGTGCCGGTCGACGTCGACGCGCAGACCGGGGCCGACGATGTGCAGCACCCCGGCCTCGATCAGCGCCGCCGCCTCCTCGATCCGGGACACGGGCGGCCCGATGGAGAGGAAGGCGTTCAGCGGCGTGTACCAGTGGTCCAGGTGCTCACGGTGCGAGTCGCCGTGCAGTCCGCCGTGGTCGACGACGAGCCGGATCTCGTTGCGCAGGTCGCGCAGCACGTCCAGGGCGGCCTTCAGCGGACCGCTGACATTGCCGCTCCGCGCCTCGGCGACGTCCTCGCGCAGATGGTCCAGCAGCCAGGCGGTGAAGTCCTCGGGGCCGCCGAACTCCTGGTCCCGGTACGGCTGGGAGAGCCGGTCCCAGTCCCACCGGTCCTTCTCGCCGATCTCGTACGCGTCGAGCACCGTCTCCTCCGCGGACGTGCCCGGCAGCGCGCTGAGAAAGGCCCGCTGGAAGGCCTCGGCGCGGTCCCCGCGACCGCGCGAGGCCAGCAGCGTCCGGTAGTAGACGGTCTCGACCTCCTTGGCGACCAGCGGCCACACGTCCCGCAGGAAGTCGGCGCCGCCGGAGCCGCGCGCCGCCCGCATCCGGGCGATCCGGGCCGGGGTGAGCAGCAGCGGCTCGTGCCGGCCGTGCGGCCCCTTCTCGTTCTCGCCGCGCGCCTGGTACGGCACCCCGCGCCGGGAACCGGCGTACAGCCGGGGCTCACGGCCGGACGGCAGGTAGACGAGACGGCCGGACACACGGGTGAAGCTGCCGCCGCGGCCGGTGGTGAGCAGGGCCATGTAGTCGAAGAAGTTCAGCCCCAGGCCGCGCAGCAGGACCGGCTGACCGGGGCGGATGCCCTCCAGGTCGGTGTCGGCCGGGTTGGCGGGGGCGAGGTGGGTGAGGCCGTACTCGCGGGCGAGGTCGGCGAACTGCTCCTCCACGGCCGTCGGCCGGGCCGGCAGATGGCCCTGGGCCAGGACGACGGCGTCCAGGTGCTCCAGAACCGTGCCGCTGTCCAGGGTGACCCGCTGGCGTGGTGGGTGCCCGGTCGCCAGGGCCGCGGCCTCGTCGTCCAGGGCCACCGCGCGGGACCGGTGCCAGGTGACGGTCACGCACCGCGGGGCCGCCGCGACCGTGCGCTCGAACGCCCAGCGCAGGTAGTGGCCGTAGAACGCCCGGGTCGGATAGGTGTCGGGGCCCAGCGCCCGGGCCTCGGCGAGCACCGGGGCGGGGTGGTGCCCGGGGATGTCACCGGCGGCCAGCGACTGGGCCCAGGCGTGCAGGCTGGGGCCCGGTTCCAGCGGTCCGGTCAGCTCGACGCTGGCATCGGTGAACACCGAGATCTGTCCGGCCACCGTGTTCATCAGCAGGTGCGCGGACTGGGTGGTGCGCCAGACCTGGCCGGCACCCGGCGCGTGCGGGTCGACGACATGGATGCCGATGGCGGTGTCGGGGGCGGCGGCACGGGCGGCGGCGCAGAGCCGCTCGATCACGGAGAGACCCCGCGGGCCGGCGCCGATCACGCACACGGTGTGCTGTCTGGTGGTCATGTCTGCTGTCCGTCCTGCTGGATACGGGACTCGGTACGGGAAGTGGGGGAACCGGACGGCCACGGCAGGGCGACCGCCGCGATCATGCGGCTGCCGACGACGGCGCAGCGGCCCGTGGTGCCGGGCGCGGGACCGCGTACGACGGTGAACGTGACCGGTACGGCCGGGTCCTGGCCGGCCGGCGGCTCCTGCCACGCCAGCTCCACGGACTGGAAGGAGACGCCGTCCTGGGTGTCGGGCGGCAGCGCCTTGTACAGGGCCTCCTTGACGCAGAACAGCCGCAGCACGGCACGCGCCGGGTCGGGGCTGTCGCGCAGCCGGTCGCGCTCCTCGGGGGTGCACACGTAGTGCACGGCGGAGAGCAACTCCTCGCCGGTGTCCAGGGGTTCGATGTCGACGCCGAGCCCGACACCGCGGTCGGGCCCGGTCACGCACAGGGCGACCCGGTTGGTGTGACTGAGCGAGCCGGCCACGCCGTACGGCCAGCTCGGCGCCCCCCGGCCGTCGGCGCCCAGCCAGCGGGGCATGCCGGTCAGCGCGGCGGTGGCCCGGGCCGCGGCCAGCCTGCCCGCGGTGAAGGTCTCGCGGCGCAGCGGCGCGGTGTAGCCGCGCAGCAGCTCCCGGACCGGCGCGGGCAGCCGGCCGAAGTCCAGTTCGCCGGTGTGCGCCTGCGCCGCGATCACGGGCGGCTCGAACAGGGCCGCCACGGCGGCCAGGTCGACGGGCTCGGGGTCACCGCTCACCGGCGCCGCGGCCGGCGCCGGGGCCGGGAGCAGGGCGCTCACCGCAGGGCTCCGACCGGGGTACGGGCCAGACCGGCGACCGCGTTGTGCACCACGAGCCGGCCGGTGCGCCCGGCGTAGGTCATGATCGACTCGGGGTGGAACTGGACCGCGGCGAGCCGGCGTCCGGGTGCCTCCACGGCCATCGCGACCCGTCCGTCCTCGGTGGCCGCCGTGACCCGCAGGGAGTCGGGCAGCCGGGCCGGGTCGGCGTACAGGGAGTGGTAGCGGCCGACGGTGAAGCTCTTGGGCAGGCCGTCCAGGAGCATCGAGTCGGCCTCGGTGCGCCGGACCCTGGAGGGCTTGCCGTGCACCGGCTCGGGCAGCACGTCCAGGGTGCCGCCGAGATACTCGACGATGCCCTGGAGGCCGAGGCAGACGCCGAACACCGGGATGCCGAGCCGTTCGGCCTCGGCGAGCGTGGCGCCGACGCCGAAGTCGGACGGGGTGCCCGGTCCCGGCGAGAGGACCACCAGGTCGGGCCGCTGCTCGGCGAGCAGCGGGAGGTGTCCGCCGCTGCGGTAGGTGCCGACCTCGGCACCGGTCTCGCGCAGATAGCCCGCGAGGCAGTGCACGAAGGAGTCGCGGTGGTCGACGAGCAGGATCCGCCGGCCGGTGCCGGGACCCTCCGTCACGGTCAGCCGGGGCACGGCCGCCGTGGGCTCGTCCAGGACACCGAGCAGCGCCTTCGCCTTCAGCTCGGTCTCCAGCTCCTCGTCCTCGGGGGTGGAGTCGTGCAGCAGGGTCGCGCCGGCCCGGACCGTGGCGACGCCGTCGTGCAGATGGATGGTGCGCAGGGTCAGGACGGTGTCCAGGCCGCCGTCGAACCCGATCCGGCCCACCGCTCCCCCGTACCAGCGGCGCGGGGAGCGCTCGTGCCGTTCGATGAACTCGACCGCGGACAGCTTGGGCGCGCCGGTGACGGTGACCGCCCACAGGTGGGCGAGGAAGGCGTCCAGGGCGTCCCGGTCGGGCCGCAGCACGCCCTCGACCCGGTCGACGGTGTGGATGAGGGTGGAGTACATCTCGATGCGGCGGCGGGCGGTGACCTGGACGGTGCCGGGCAGGCAGACCCGGGACTTGTCGTTGCGGTCGACGTCCGTGCACATCGTCAGCTCGTGCTCGTCCTTGGACGAGTTGAGCAGGGTACGGATGCGTTCGGCGTCCTCCAGGGCGTCCCGGCCGCGGGCGATGGTGCCGCTGATCGGGGAGGTCTCGACGAGAGCGCCGGCCGCGTCGCGCGGGTCGACCCGGACGAACATCTCCGGTGAGGCGCCTACCAGGTACTCGTCCTGGGCGAGGTTCATCAGCAGGCTGTGCGGTGCGGGGTTGCGCTCGCGCAGGGTGCGGAACAGCCGGGACGGCGGGCGCCGCACGACACGGTGGAAGGACTGGCTCGGTACGACCTCGAACAGGTCGCCGGAGCGGAAGAGCGGGCCGGCCTTCTCGACCACGCGGGCGTACTCGCCGGGGGCGTGGTCGCGGGGCGGGGCCTCGGTGGCCGGGATAAAGCGGCGGGCCGGGGTGGAGCGGTCCAGGCCGTCGGTGCGGGAGGCGCCGACGCGGAACTCGTAGTCGTGGCGGGTCGCCTCGTCGGCCTTGAGGTCGAGTTCGTAGAGGGTGTCGGGCAGGTGCAGCACCATGTCGCGGTCCTCGGCGGCGCGGTGCTGGGCGAGGGTGACGGGGTCGACCTGGAAGATCAGGTCGTAGCCGAAGGCGCCGTACAGGCCGAGCAGCGGGTCGTCGCCGATCGCCAGCCCTTCGACGACGGCCCGGACCACGGCGAACACGCCGACCTGCCGGGTGCGGTCCTCCTCGGCGAAGGTCCCGTCGGGGACGCCGCCGCGCACGCGCAGGGTGTCACCGTCGGCCTCCACCCGACCGCCGGGTCCGATGGCGTCGGAGAACAGCGCCAGCAGGGCGGGGAGCAGGACTCGGCCGCGCTGGTTGAGCGCGGTGGCCCGTATCTCCGGGCCGGTCGCGGTGATCTCCACGGGTGGGTCGCAGTAGCCGATGACCCGGTCGGGCCCGCGGAACAGGAGCATTCCGCGGCGTTCGTCGAGGGTGTCCTCGAGGTCGGTGCGGAGGGTGGCGGCGGAGCCGAGGAGCTCCGTGGTGCGGACGACCTCGACTCCGACGGGTGTCGTCCACCGCCCGGACGGGGCTGCCCGGCCGGTGCGCGGCCGGGAGGTTTCCAGCAGGGGCATCCCCCAAATTCCTTTCGTGAACCCGGTGATGTCCGGGGCTGGCATGAGGTCGACCCGCGACGGGGACGCGGGAGCGGGTGGTCTGGCGGGTGTGGGTCGGCGGGTGCGGGTGTGTGGGGGCTGGTCGCGCAGTTCCCCGCGCCCCTGGGGAAGCTGATCGGCCGGAGTGATCACGCGCCGAGGGCCGGAGCGGGTGGGCCGGCGGGTGCGGGTGCGTTGTGGCTGGTCGCGCAGTTCCCCGCGCCCCTGGGGAGTTGAGGGGCCGGAGTGGTCAGGTGGTGGTGGTCCATACCTCCGTGGCTCGGGCGGCTTGGACGTGGGTCCAGCCCTGGTTCAGTTCTTTCGGGCGGCAGACGTACGCCGTGGGGGTGCCGGCCGCCGTCAGGCGTTCGGCGAGGGCCGAGCGGGCCGTGCGATCGGCGCCGGGGAGTCCCGCGCCCGGGGCCACGGCCACGATGTCGAGGGGTACGGCGGCGGCGAGCGCGGCGACCGAGTCGACGAGCCCGGACACCGGCTCCTCCGCCGGCGCCGGCGCCTCGACCAGCAACCCCAGCACCGCGTCCGGGAGTTCGGCCCGCAGCGCCCTCAGCCGTTCCCCGGCCTGCTCACCGGCGGCGACCAGCAGGGGCCCGTCATGGCCCGCGGGCGGCCGCTCCCCGGGTGCGAGGAGCAGCGCGTCGCCCGCAGCCGCGGGCCCGCCGGCCGGCACCAGCGACGGCACCGGTCCCTCCGGCAGCGCCGTCACCCCGTCGCCGATCTTCGCGAGCTGGGGATCGAGCCGCAGCAGCACGTCCGCGGTGGACTGACCGGTGCGGGTGAGCAGCCGCAGCATCAGCGTGGCCGGGTCCAGGGCGCGGTGCTCCTCGGGGTGCGACCACATCCGCAGGCTGGCCCAGGCGGCCTGCTGCACGGACTCCACGATCGGCCGCCGGGTGGCCTCGTAGGCGGCCAGCGCCGCGTCCACGTCGTCGCTGTGCTCGGTGAGCCGGTGCGCCAGCTCCACCGCGTCCTCCAGCGCCAGCGTGGTGCCCGAGCCGACGGAGAAGTGCGCGGTGTGCACGGCGTCCCCGAGCCCCACCAGGCGCCCGGTGGACCAGCGGGCACCGGAGATGTGCGGGAAGGTCAGCCAGCGCGAGCCGTTGCCGAGCAGCTTCGCCCCGCGCAGGTGCTCGGCGAACACCTCGGCGCAGAACGCCATGGCCTGCTCGTCGTTCCAGCCCGGGGGCTTGGTGGCACCCTCGGTGAAACCGGCCCGCTCCCAGGTCCGCTCGCCCAGCTCGACCAGGAACGTCGACCGGTCCGGGCCGTAGGGGTACACATGGGCGCCGACCGGCCCGTACGCGCTGTCCGCGAACAGGAACGTCATCGCGTCGAAGGCCCGGTCCACCCCGAACCAGGCGTACCGCCCCCGCCCGGGGACGACCTCGGCCCCGAACTCCCGGGCGAACGCGGTCCTCGTGCGGCTGCCGGAGCCGTCGGCGGCGACCACGACGTCGTAGCGCCCGAGCAGTTCGCCGGCGTCGGCCTCGGTGCCGAAGTGCAGCCGGGCGCCCGCCTCCTCGGCGAGTTCGGTCAGCGCGGTGAGCAGGCCGCGCCGCTCCACCGCGGCGAAGCCGTGGCCGGAGGAGCGGACCCGCTCGCCGTCCCGGCGGACCTCCACGTCGTCCCAGCGGGCGCCGCGGTCCAGCAGGGCGGCGACCACGTCGGGCGCGGCGCGGCGCAGCCGGGCCAGGCTGAAGCGGGAGAAGACCACGCCGAAGCCGTACGTGGCACCGGCCGGGCTGCGTTCGTAGACGTCGACCTCGTGGCCGCCGAGGCGGCGCAGCAGCAGGGCCAGCATGAGCCCGCCGGGGCCCGCGCCTATGCAGGCGACGCGCATGCCGCTCACGCTCCCCGGTCCACGGGCGGCACCGGGGCGGCGCCCGGCATGCCGTCGGCGAACCGCTCCCGCAGCTTGCGGCGCAGGATCTTGCCGGCCGCGCTGCGCGGGATCTCGTCGACGAACTCGATCCGCACCGGCCGCTTGTAGCTGGCGAGTTCGCTCGCGCAGGCCTTCAGCAGGCCGGCCGCCGAGAGCTCCTCGCCCTCGGCCACCACGAACGCCACCGGGACCTCGCCCCACTCCTCCGAGGGGGCGCCCACCACGGCCGTGTCGGCGACGCCGCGCTGGGCGCCGAGGACCCGCTCGATCTCGGCCGGGTAGACGTTCTGCCCGCCGCGAATGAGGACGTCGTTGATCCGGTCGACCAGGTAGAGGTAGCCGTCGGCGTCGGAGTAGCCGAGGTCACCGGTGCGCAGCCAGCCGTCGCGCAGGGTGGACTCGGTGGCCGTGGGGTTGCGCCAGTAGCCGCGCATCAGACCGTCGCCGCGGACGCAGACCTCGCCGATCTCGCCGGGCGGCAGCGCCTTGCCCTCCTTGTCCTGCACCTCGATGTGGCAGCCGGGCAGCATCCGGCCGGCCGAGCGCAGCCGCAGTTCCCGGGCGGCGGCGTCGGCGCCGTGGTCCTCGGCCCCGCCGAAGACGACGGTGGCGATCGGGCCACCGCCCTCGGTGATGCCGTAGATCCCGCGGAACGGGCAGGGGAAGCGCTCCAGGGACTCGCGCAGCAGCTCCTCCGGCATCGGGGCGCCGCCGAACATCACGTCGACGAGGGTGGACAGGTCGGTGGAGTCGAACGCCTTGGTGCGCAGCGCGAAGCGGACCATGGACGGCACCAGGAAGGCGCGGGTCGCGCCGCGCTGCTCGGCCTCGGCGAGGAAGCGCTGCGGGGCGAACTCCCGCTGCAGGACCAGGGTGCCGCCGGCCGCGAGCAGGGCCAGGCCGATCACCATCGAGCCGTGGAACAGCGGGCACGGGTTGAGCATCACGTCGTCGGCGGTGAACCGGGCCTCGGCGGCGAGCGCCGTGTAGCAGGCCGACACCGAGCGGTGGGTGACGGCGACGCCCTTGGCCCGGCCGGTGGTGGCCGAGGTGTGCAGGATCGCGACCAGGTCGTCCATGTGCGGCAGCGGCAGTGTCCGGCGCGGGGTGGCGAGCAGCTCCTCGTAGGCGGGGCTGTCCAGGGCGAGCCGCCAGCTGTCGCCGAACGCGTCGCCGAGCCGGTCCAGGACGCCCTGCTCGGCGATCACGCCGCGCGGCGCGGAGTTGGAGACGACGTGCTCGACCTCGGGGGCCGGAAAGGAGTGGTTGACGGGGCAGACGATCGCCCCGGCCTTGCCGGCCGCGATGTACAGCTCCAGCACCTCGACCCGGTTGGGCGAGCTGACCACCAGGCGCTCACCGGGGCCGATGCCCCGGTCCAGCAGGGCGGCCGCCAGCGCGTCGGTCCGTTCGTCGAGTTCGCGCCAGGTGAGCGAGAGCCGCTCGTCGGCGAGGGCCAGGGCGTCGGGGCGCTGTCCGGCGTGCCGCCGGACGAAGTGGGCCAGCCACATCAGCGGACCTCGCTCACGGAGGCGGAGCGGGCGGTCAGCACCTGGTCGATGCCGGCGACGGTGTGCAGCGCGGTCAGTTCGTCGTCGGCGAGCGGGCTGCCGGTCTGCTCCTCGATGGCGAGGGCGAGCCGGATCAGGTCGCCGGAGTTGAGCCCGGCCGTCGTCAGGTCGTCGTCACGGCCGATGCCGTCGAGAAGTTCGGGCAGGTCGACGAACTCCAGCAGGAGCGCGTGGCCCGGGGTGAGCTGGTCGGACATGGGAGTTCCCCTCGGATGTTCGGATGGGAAGTGAGGCCCGGCGGGGCCCGGGTGGCCGTGGGCCCCGCCGGGGGTTCTGCGCGCCGGCCGGGTCAGCGGCCGACGTCTGCGGGCGTACGCCCGGGGTCCACCGACGTGTCGGCGCCGGCGGGCGCGGGGACCGGCTCGTCCTCTCCTTCGCTCAGGCCGAACCGCTCGTAGACCCGGGTCAGCGGGCGCGGGGCCCACCAGTTGTAGCGGCCGGCCAGCCGCATGAAGGCCGGGACCAGGACACCCCGGACGAGGGTGGCGTCCATCAGCACCGCCAGGGCGAGACCGAGGCCGAGCAGCTTCATGTAGGTGATGCCGGAGACCAGGAAGGAGACGAAGACCAGGGCGATCAGCGCGGCGGCCGCGGTGACCAGGCCACCGGTGCGCTGCAGGCCCAGGGCGACGGCACGGGTGTTGTCGCCGTTCCGGTCGTACTCCTCCTTGATGCGGGAGAGCAGGAAGACCTCGTAGTCCATGGAGAGGCCGAAGGCCACGCAGAACATCATGATCGGGGTGGTGGCCACGATGCCGCCGGTGACGGTGAAGTCGCCGGTCAGCCACATCAGGTTGCCGTCCTGGAAGACCCAGACCATGGCGCCGAAGGTGGCGGTGAGGCTGAGCAGGTTGAGCACGAAGGCCTTCACCGGCATCAGCACGCTGCCCGTCATCAGGAACAGCAGCACGAACGTGGAGACGGCGATCAGCAGCAGCGCCCACGGCATGCGGTCGGTCAGCGAGGTCATCGTGTCCTTGAAGGAGGCGGCGGTACCGGCGACCTTCACGTCCTCGAACGGCGCCTTCGCGTCCCGGATGTCACCGACCAGGTCCTGGCCCTCGTCGGTGTAGGAGCCGACCTCCGGGATCACCGACAGCCAGGTGCCCTCGCCCTTTTCGTAGCGCTCGCTGATCGCGCCGGCCGGGGCGATCTGCCTGCCGTCGGTGTAGGAGCCGGTCAGGGCGTCGACGCGGGCGACGTTGTCCAGCCGCGACAGGGTCTCGGCGTAGGCCGCGACCTTGGTCTCCCGCTCGGCCGGGGTGCCGGCGTTCTCGGCGACGACCATGAGCGGTTCCATCTCGCGGGCCGAGTAGTCCTCGATCAGGACCGTGCCCACCTGGTGGGCCTCGGCGTCCGCGGGCAGGGTGCGTTCGTCGGCGAGGTTGAGCTTGATGCCGAGGAACGGCGAGCCCAGGAAGAGCAGGATCACGATGACACCGGTGGCCAGCGGCAGCGGGCGGCGCATCACCAGGGTGGCGAGGCGGTGCCAGAAGCCGTTCTCCACGGCCTGCTCGGGCTTCTTGCGGTTCCAGGACCACTTGTTGATCCGGGTGCCGATGACCGCGAGCAGCGCCGGCAGCAGCACCAGGGCGGCGACCACCGCGAAGGCGACGACCGCGATACCGGCGTAGGCGAAGGAGCGCAGGAAGTACATCGGGAACAGCAGCAGCGCGGAGAGCGAGAGCGCCACGGTGATCGCCGAGTACAGGACGGTACGGCCCGCGGTGCGCAGGCTGGTGGCGATGGCGTCGTTGACGGCGACGCCCTTCTTCAGCTCCTCCCGGTACCTGCTGACCACGAACAGGCTGTAGTCGATGCCGAGTCCGAGCCCGAGTCCGGTGGTGAGGTTCATCGCGAAGACCGACACGTCGGTCAGCTCCACCAGCACGCGCAGCACACCGAGCGCGCCGATGATGGCGACGATGCCGACGGCCAGCGGCAGCAGGGCCGCGATGACCCCGCGGAAGATGAAGACCAGCAGGATCAGGGTGAGCGGCAGCACCAGGGTCTCGGCGAGCGCGAGGTCCTCCTGGGTCTGCTCGTTCATCTCCGCGTACGCCTCGGCCCGGCCGCCGAACTGGATCTGCAGACCCTCGAAGCCGTCCTCGTAGTGCGGGCGCAGCTCGGCCAGGTAATCGTCGACCTCGTCCTCGTTGCCCTCCAGGTGGGCGAGGACCAGCGCGGAGTCGGACTTCTCGGCCTTCAGCGAGGGCGCCTTGTCCAGGGTCCAGTAGGAGGCCGCCTCCTGGACGCCGTCCTCGGCGGCGAGCTTCTCGGTCAGCTCGGCGCCCTTGGCGGCGGTGTCCGGGTCGTCGACTCCCTTCGGGGTCTTCACGAGCAGCACGAGGTTGGGCTCACCGGTGCCGAACTTCTCGCTGAGGATCTCGTTCGCCTGCGTCGAGGGGGCGTCGGGCACCTCGTAACCACCGGAGGACAGCTTGCTGTTGACGGCGCCGCCGAGTCCTCCGGCCACGACACAGAACAGCAGTCCCAGCCAGAGAACCAGCTTTCGGCGGCCGGTCGCCAAGGCGGCCAGCTTGTTGAACATGGGTATTCCTCCAGGAATGACGGGGCGGGGCAACGCCCCGATGGGGGGATGTGTCCGCCCGTACGCTCAGGCGGGGGTACGGGCGGCGGGGAGTTGACGGCAGTCGACGCGGACGTGTCCGCCGGCCACGCAGTCGTGCACGGCCAGCGACTCGTCCACGGACCGGTCCCAGGCGAGGAGCCGGTTGTGCACCGAACCTCGGGTGAAGTCGGCGAACTCGGGGTGGGTGGTCCGGTGCCGGGAGCCGAGGTACGCCAGCACCGGGTCCAGGAGCAGCCAGCGGCCCTCCTCGAACACCTCGGTCCAGGCGTGCTCGACGCCGACCAGACCGAGCAGGAAGCCGCGCCGGGTGCGGGCGCGGACGCCCGCCTCCTCGGCCCACCGCTGCATCTGCCAGGCGGCGACGACACAGTCCACGGCGCGGTGCTCGATCGCGGCGGCGGGGCGGGCCCGCAGTGCCTCGGGCACCCAGCCGTACTGGTACTCGCCGGAGACCAGCCGGTCGAGCAGGTCGTCGTGGATCCGGCGGACGGTGTCGGTGCGCGGGGCGTCCCGGTGGCCGCGGGTGGTGACCGTGGCCACCATCGAGCCGCCCTCCTCCTTCGTCCACTCGGTCAGCCGGCCCTCGTACAGCTTGGGGGCGGGTTCGGCGGGGACCGGGGTGGTGACGCAGCTGGTGCAGCCGGCGGCCGAGCAGGTGGCGGTGAGCCGGATCCGGGTGACGCGCTCGGTCAGCCACTGCTCGGGCTGTCCGGCCGCCATCCGCATGCACTGGCGTTCGCCCAGCTCGGCCAGGGAGCGGCCGAGGCCGGACCGGAGCCCGAGGTTGCGTACGTCGTGGTGGTCGTAGCGCAGCCCGTCCGGGGTCTCCTCGGCGGGGAAGCCGGCGCCGACCAGGTTCTCCAGGACGGCCTCGTCGACGGCGAGTTCGCGGGCCGCCTCCTCGTGGGTCAGCCGGGCGTCGCGGTACTCCTGGGGCACCGCGACGAGCCGTTCCACCGCCGGGAGCCAGTGGTGCCAGAGTTCCGCCGCCGTGGTGGTCCGGCGCGGCGCGGCGGTCGTCATCGTTCCTCCCCTGCCGTGGCCAGGACCGGCAGGTCGCCCGCGGCCAGCCGGCGCGCCACCTCCAGTCGCTTGACCTTCCAGGTCGCGGTGTGCGGGATGTCGTCCCAGCGGCACTGCACCGGCGCGGCGAGCCCGGGCAGCGCGGCGACCGCGCGGCGCCAGGCGGCGAGGTCCAGCGGGGCGTCGCCGCGGGTGACCACGAGCGGGACCGCGGGGCCGTCGGGCATCGGGATGATCACGGCCTCGGTGAGCTGCGGCAGGGCTTCGAGGATGTCGTCCTCGGCCGCCAGCAGGCTCGCCACGCCGCTGCCCCGGTCCACGATCCGGTCGAACAGGTGCAGACAGCCGCGGTCGCTGACCAGGCCGTAGTCGCCCATCGCCCACCAGCCGTCGACCCGCTGGTCGGGGGAGCCGAGGTAGCTGGGGGTGACGCCGGAGGAACGGGCGAAGATCTGGCCGGGGGTGCCCTTGGGGGCCTTGTCGCCCTCGTCGTCGAGGACGCGGATCTTGGTGTGGCCGAGGACGGCCCGGCCGACGCACCGGCCGTCGTCGCAGCGGCTCTTGAGCTTGTGGGACTTGACGGTGACCGGTCCGGTCTCGGTCTGGCCGTACGCCTGCATGTAGCGGGCGCCGGGCTTGGCGGCACCGAGCAGGGTGCGGATGGTGCGCGGGTGGGCGGCGTCGAAGGAGCTGACGAACAGCCGGGTCTGCGCGAACAGTTCGGGCTGCCGCTCGGCCACCTCCTCCCAGCGGATGAAGGCGTTCGGGACGGTCTCCACCACGCCCGGCCGGACCGCGGCGAGCAGCTCGGCCGCGTTCTCGGGGGCGGTGTCGGTGAGGAAGCCCAGCGGCAGGCCGAGCGCGAGGATGGCGAGCATCCCGGACATGCAGCGGGCGTGCACCGGGGAGAGGCACATCAGGTACGGGTCGCGCACCCGCAGCACCTTGCCGATGGTGATCTGCGGACGGGCGTGCCCGGCGAAGCTGTGCACGGAGTGCAGCACCAGCTTGGGCACCCCCGTCGTGCCCGAGCTGTGGGTGACCAGCTGCGGGGTGTCTTCGCGGGGCACGGCGGCGGGCGGGACGGTGCCGCGCTCGGCGTCCAGCAGGGACAGCCCGTGCTCGCCGCGCTCCCCGGCGTACCAGCGGGGCAGCGCGGGGTCGACGGAGTCCAGCACGCCGGCCGCCTCGGTGGTGGCGTCGGTGATGATGGCCGCCGGGGCGGCGCGTTCCGTCATGACGCCGAGCGCCTGGAAGCCGACGGCCGAGTGCACCAGCACCGGCACGGCGCCGATCCGGGCGCAGGCGAAGGCCAGCAGGGGTATGTCGAAGTTGGGCTGCTTGACGACGAGGATGCGCTGTCCCTCGGTGACGCCGGCCCCGGCGAGCAGGGCGGCGGCCTCCTCGACCAGGCCGGCGAAGGCGGCGTAGTCGAAGTCGCGGCCGGCCTGCGGGAACAGGTCGAGCGGCCGGTCGAGGCGGATCGGTACGGCGCCGTGGCGGCGGGCGGCCTCGGCGGGGGCGGTGGCCAGCGCGAGCCGGCGGTTCACGCGGGCCATCACGCACCCCCCGCCTTGGCCGTACGGCGCTCCAGGTGCCCGGTGACGTGGGCGAGCAGCGCTTCGTAGGACGAGAACGCCTCGGTCGGCTGGTCCAGGTCCCACTCGATGCCGAAGGCGTCCTCGACGTCGGCGAGCAGGCGCATGAAGCCCGCCGACGTGAGCCCCAGGTTCCACAGCGACGCCGTCCGGGCCGCCGGGTCGTCCAGCGGCAGCGGAGCGCCGACCGCGTTCTCCAGCAGGCCGCGCAGGTGCTCCGCGACCGTCGTGCTGTCGTACATGTCTCCTCCAGTGACGGCCCGCGGGGTCGCGCAGGCTCGGGGTTTCGTCGTCGACGGACGGGTCAGGCCGCTACGGGGTGGACGATGCGGTCGTTGCCGCTGTTCTCCTCGAAGCCGCGCAGGGTGCGCAGGTAGTAGAGGAGGTACTCGGCCAGCTCCTGCTCGCCGGTGGGCGCGTAGGAGGCGTCGGCGCCGCAGACGGCGGCGGTGTTGGTGAGATCGAAGCGCTTGTTGTAGCGCAGGTAGGAGCGGTAGAAGTTCATGCCGCCGTCGAGGGCCTCGTCGATCGCGGTGAAGCCGTCGCGGTCGTCCACCCACAGCGGCTCGCGCAGGCCGAGCAGCTCGAAGATCTGGGTGACCATGTCGCGGACCTTGGGGCCCTCGGAGTTGCCGAGGTGGAAGTACGTCTCCGGCGAGTCCGACAGGGAGATGGCCACGGCGTTGCGGGCGACGATGTCGACCGGGACGAGGTTGACCACGGTGTCGGGGTCGGCGAGCAGCCGGACCCGGGCGTGCGAGAGGAAGGTGCCGAGCTTGCGGGAGGCGGTCTTCTTGAAGACCAGCACCTGACGGGCGAAGCCGTACAGGCCCGACCAGTTCAGCCCGTGCCGGGTGACGCTGTGGCCGATGACGACGGTGGGCCGCAGGATACGGATCCGCAGGTCGCCGGCGGCCTCCTCGACGAGGGCCTCGGCCCGCATCTTGGTCTGCTCGTAGCAGTTGTTGGCCACCGACGGGTCGGTCACCGGACCCTCGGTGATCAGGTCGGTGCGCGAGCCCGCCACGTAGGCGGTGGAGACGTAGTTGAAGGTGCGCGCGCCGACCTTGCGGGCGAGCTCCAGGACGTTGGCGGTGCCCTGGACGTTCTGCGCCTCGATCTCGGTGCGGTACTCCTCCTCGTAGCGCAGCGAGGCGGCGCAGTGCCAGACCTCGTCGACCGGCGGCACCCCGGTCAGGTCGGCTCCGCAGCCGTCCACGGTCATGTCGCCGTGCACGGCGACGGTCCGGCGCAGGATCTCCGGGTGCAGGTCGGAGCGGCCGTAGCCGTCCGCCATCGCGGAGAGGGTGTCGTGCAGGCGCTGCGTCGCCTCGGCGTCGTCCTTGCCGCGGACCAGTGCGATGACGGGGTCGTCGGTCTTGTCGAGGAGTTCGAGGACCACGGCTCCGCCGACGAAGCCGGTGGCCCCGGTCAACAGACGTGTTGTCATGAGTGCTTGTCTCCAGCGTCGGGACGTGGTGTGCGTCGTTGTGGTGCTGCGGTGGTGCAGCGGATCGGGGTTCGGGGGGTCGGGGGGTGCGGGCGGGCGGCGCGGAGGGGGGCCGGCGGGTCCGGGATCACCGGGCCCCGGCCGTCCCCCGGTCGCCCGTCCGGCTACGCGCCGGTGACCGCGGTGGCGGTCTCGGACGCGTGGCGCGCCTCCAGCTCGTGTACGAACTCGGAGACGGCCGTCTGGAAGCCCTGCGGGTCGTCGAAGAACGGGACGTGGCCCGCGTGCTTGAGGGTGACGGCGCGGCTGTCCGGGATGCGGTTGAGCGCGTCCTCGATGACGGACGCGCTCCAGGCGAAGTCGCCGTCGCCATTGATGATCAGCGTCGGGGCGGCGAGGCGGGCCAGCTCCTCGGGGTCGTCCTCGATGTCCAGGGAGGCGAGCAGGTTCTCGCGGATGGAGCCGACGGAGAGCAGGGACAGGAAGTTGTCCTTGAGCGCCAGGTAGGCCGCGGTGCCGCCCTCGTGGATCATCTGGTCCGGGAAGACCAGCGGGTAGAGGTGGCCGAAGAGCTGCTGGGTGCCGCCGGACTCCAGGCTCGCCAGCCAGGAGCGGCTGACCAGCTTGCGGCGCAGGGTGCCGTTGGGCGAGAACGCCGGGCCCACCAGGACCAGGCCGGCCACGCGCTCGGGGTACTTGAGCGCGAACTCCCGGGCGATGAGGGTGGATATGGACGTGCCGACCAGGTAGGTCTTCTCGATGCCGAGGTGGTCCAGCAGGCGGCGCACGTCCTCGACGTGGTCCCCGAACGTGACCGGCTCCGGGCCCGGGTTGGAGGCGCCCTGGTTGCGCAGGTCGTAGTGGACGAGCCGGAAGTCGTTCGCCAGCTCGGTGGTGAAGTTCCGCCAGATCGGGCTGACGATGTAGAAGTTGTTCAGCAGGGTCACCGCCGGGCCCTCGCCGCTGTCCTCGTAGTACAGCTCCCCGCCGCCGGGCAGGGCGAGCGCGGAGTGGTTGAGGTAGCGGACGTCGAGCTGGCCGAACTGCTGGTCCGTCATGGGGTCTCCTTGGATGGTTCGTTCGGACGTGCGACGGGGAGCGATCCGGACGGGCGACCGTCGCCGGGGTCCAGACTCCGGTGGCCCGTTCAACACCCGCCCAAGGCGTGTCCAAGAGCGGGAAAACGTGCTGGTCAGGGCCGTTTTTCGGGGGTTGTGCGGGGCGCTGGTGCGGGCGTTCGGGACAGGCTGGAAATGAGTTATGTGGCGGGGGTCACCGGACGCCGCCGCGGCGGCCCGGGAACCGGCCCGTGCGGCCGGGCCGCGAGCGGCCCACGGCGAACGGCCCCGGCGCCGTAGGACCGGTCGACGTCGGGCCCGACGGGGTCGGTACGGCGGGCCTCCGGCCAGGCGGGGTCGATACGACAGGCGTCGGACCGGGCGGGGTCGTTCCGAGGGGAGTCGGTCCGCCTGGCGTCGTCCCGGGGGGAGTCGGCGCGGGCGGCGTCGATCCGGGGGGAGTCGGCGCGGCGGGCCTCGTCCCGGGCGGGGTCGGTACGGCCGGCGTCGTTCCGGGGAGAGTCGGCGCGCCCGGCGTCGGACCGGGCGGTGTCGGCGCGGCCGACGTCGGAGCAGATGGGGTTGATGCGCCCAGCGTCGTTCCGGGAAGAGCCGGTACGGCCGATGCCGGACCGGGCAGGGTCGGCGCGGCGGGCGTCGTCCCGGGCGGGGTCGGTACGGCGGATGTCATCCCGGGAGGAGCCGGTACGGCCGACGTCGGACCGGGAGGAGCCGGTACGGCCGAAGTCATCCCGGGAAGAGCCGGTACGCCCGACGTCGGACCGGGAAGAGTCGGCGCGGCCGACGTCGGACCAGATGGGATTGATGCGCCCGGCATCGTTCCGGTGAGACTCGGCGCCCCCAGCGTCGGACCGGACGGGGTCAGTGCTCCCCACGTCGGACCGGGCGGAGTCCCTCTGTCCGGCGTCGGACCAGGCGGAGTCCCCCTGGCCCGCGTCGGACCGGGCGAAGCCGCTCCGCCCGACGTCGGACCAAGCCGAGTCCCTCCGCCCGCCGACCCCGCCGGCCGCGTGCGCCAGGACACCGAACCGGACGATCTCCGGCACCCGGAAGGTGGCCGAGGCGCCCCGCCGGTCGTCGGCGAGGACCAGGACGTGCCGGTCCAGCAGCCGCCCCACCACCGACTGGGCGCCCCAGGTGTCGAGTTCGAGCACCGCCTTGACCTGCTCGGTGTCGAAGGGTCCGGGCCCCGCCGCGGCGAGCAGGAAGACCGACCTGCGCAGCCAGGGCGCGAGCCGGGCCAGGGCGCTGTCCGCGCGGGCGAGCGCCGCGCAGGCCTCGTCCTGGAGTTCGGCGACGAGACGGTCGTCGTCGAGGAGTCCCGCGGCCAGGTCGCTGAGCGTCCACATGGGCCGCGCCGCGTACAGCTCGCCCACGGCACGCAGCATCAGCGGATGCCTGCCCATCCGGGTGACCATGTGCCGCAGCGCCGCATGGTGCCCGGTGATGCGCTCCTCGCCGACCAGCCGCTCGAAGAACGCGGCCGCGTCCTCGGCGCCGAGCGGCCCGAGCGTGAGGCGCCGGGCGCCGGGCAGTCCGGACAGCCGGACCCGGGAGGTCACCAGGGTCAGGCAGGAGTCGCCGCCGGGCAGCAGCGCGAGCACCTGGTCGGTGGCCGCGGCGTCGTCGAGCAGCACGAGCAGCGAGCGTTCCCGGGCGGCGGCCCGGAAGAGCGCCGCGAGCCCGTCGGTGTCCTCGGGCTGCCGCGGCCGGCCGATGCCGAGCCCGTCCAGCAGGGACCGCAGGACGGCCTCCGGGGAGCGCGGCCGGTCGGCGGCGTCGTGCAGGGAGGCGTACAGCAGCCCGTCGGGGAACCGTTCGGCCATCGCGCGGGCGGCCCGTACGGCGAGCGCGGTCTTGCCCACGCCGGCCGGGCCGAGCAGGGTGATCACCTGGGCTCCGGGAGCGGTGAACGGCTCACCGATCCGGGCCAGTTCCCGCTCACGCCCCGTGAAGTCGGGTGTCTCCAGCGGCAGTTGGTCCACCGCCGGAGTGACGCGCGCCGGGGCCGCGGGACGCCGTACGACCACCCTCTCGGGCTTGGCGGCGGGCGGCAGGACCTCGCGCAGTATGTCCTGCTGGAGCTGGCGCACCCGCTCGGAGGGCTCGATGCCCAGGTCGTCGACGAGCCGGTGGCGCAGCCGCAGATAGGCGTCGAGGGCCGTGCTGCGCTGCCCGGACCGATGGGCGGCGATCATCAGCTGGGCGGTGAACCGCTCGTCCAGCGGGTGGTCCACGGTGAGCCGGCGCAGCTCCGCCACCAGCGCCTGGTGGCGGCCGAGCTGGAGGTCGGCCTCGATCCGCAGCTCCAGGGCGCTCAGCCGGGCCTCGCCGATCTGGGCGATCCGCGCGGTGAGCAGCGGACCGGCCTCCAGGCCCGCGAACGGTTCGCCGCGCCACAGCGCGAGCCCTTCGCGCAGCAGCCGGGCGGCGTCCTCGGCCGCTCCGGAGGCGAGCGCGGCACGGGCCCGGCCGGCCCGCTGCTCGAACTCCCACAGGTCCAGCTCCCCCGGCCGCGCCGTCAGCCGGTAGCCGCCCGGCCCGGTCTCCAGGCGCTCCCCGGCGGCGTCGGTGCTGCCCTTGAGGGCCTGGCGGAGCTGGTAGATGTACGTCTGCACGGTCTTGCGGGCCAGCCGCGGCGGCTCCTCGTCCCACAGCTCCTCGACGAGGGCCTGCGTGGAGACCAGATGGTTGGCGTCCAGCAGCAGGACGGCCATGGCCCGCCGTGCCATCGGGGCGGTGAGGGTGCGGCGCTCGCCGCCCACGTGGATCTCCAGCGGGCCGAGCACCTTGATGCGCAGCTCGGGCAGGCCGGTGACGGTGGCGGTCATGTCGTCCTCCTCCGGCCCTTGGCGTTGCCCCGGTCCCGTGCGGCCGGGTGCGGTGCCGTGTTCTGGGGGGTCACCGTGCGGGCGGAGACCAGGCGGCCGGGGCAGGACGACTCCGGTTCGAGGCCGCCGGGCAGCAGCAGGCCGAGGAAGTGCTCGACGGTTCCGTAGCGCGCCGTCGGGGCGGCGCCGGTGGGCGCGCTCATCGCCGGGCTCCGGCGTTCGCGGCGGCGTCGGTGTCCACGGCGTCGGTGTCCAGTCGGTGGACCATGGCGCGGCGCTCCTTGCGGAACTCGCTGGGCGTGACGCCGTAGCGGCCGCGGAACAGGCGGCTGAAGTGGGACGCCCCGTACAGACCGGCCCGCTCGCCGATCAGCGCGACGGGCAGGTGGTCGAGGGCGGGGTCGGCCAGTTCCGACCGGCAGCGGGCGAGCCGCTCGTCGCGGATCCAGCGGGCCGGGCTGACGCCGAACTCCTGGAAGATCTTTTGCAGGTAGCGCAGCGAGATGTTGTGCCGGCGGGCGACCTCGACGGGGCTCAGGCTCGGTTCCGCGAGGTGCTCGCGGACATGGGCCTGGATCCTCAGCATCAACGCCTGGCGAGCGATCTCGCTGTCGGGGGCGAGTTCGCGCATCCGCTCGGCGAACAGGACCGCGGTGAGCCCGGCGACGCTGCCGCCGAGCAGGTCGACGGCCGTCTCGACCTCCTCGCCGTGCCGGTCCAGGCCCTCCAGCAGGCTGCTCAGCAGGGCGGCGGCACCCTGGTCGCCGCTCCAGGCGCGGGCGGTGAGCCGCTGGGTGTCGGCGGCGGTGAGCCCGACCAGGGAGTGGGTCACCATCACGTCGACCATCCGGAACTGGTCCGGCATGATCACCTTGAACGGGCGCCCGGTGTCGAAGGAGATCAGCTGCGGAGGCCGTACGACGCCGTGGCGGCCGTCCTGGAACACCCAGACCTCGCCGTGCAGCGGCCGGCACATCCGCAGCCGGGACCGCTCACCGGCACCGATCAGCCGGGCCGGCCGCACCAGCTCGCGGGGGCCGCCCTGGACGAGCGAGACGGTCACCTCGCCGAAGCGGTGGCGGGCCGTGGTCCCTTCGAGGATCTCCTCGTGGCTCTTGACGATCTGCAGGCCACCGCGTTCCGCGGGCGGCGGATCGGACGTGCACCTGCGCAGCTGGCGGGGCTTCACCTCACTGACACGTTGCATCGCGTACCCCCTGTTCCGATGTCGGAGCTCTCGATGAAGCACCCCAAGAGAAACATACCCGCATGCGGGTTTTCTACTTGGATCGGGAGTTTCGATGATTCGGCCAGGGCCCGCCGGTGCGGCCGGCCGTCTCCGGTCCGGCCGCACGGCCCGGTATGCGGTGCGGAGGTGCTGGTCAGGCCGCCTGCGCGATCCGCGGGCGGGCGGCGGCCGGGACGCCGCGGTCGGCGTACAATTCGGCCACCTGGAAGGCGAGATCGAGTGCCTGGTAGCGGTTGAGGCGGGGGTCGCAGGCGGTCTGGTAGCGCCGGTGCAGATCCGTCAGACCGATCGGGTGGCCGCCCCCCACGCACTCGGTGACGTCGTCGCCGGTGAGCTCGATGTGGATGCCGCCGGGGTGGGTGCCGAGCTCGCGGTGCGCCTCGAAGAAGCCGGTCACCTCGTCCAGGACGTCGTCGAAGCGGCGGGTCTTGTGACCGCTGGCCGCCGAGAAGGTGTTGCCGTGCATCGGGTCGCAGATCCAGGCGATCGGCGCCTCGGCCTCGGCGGCCGCCTCGACGAGCGAGGGCAGCACGTCCCGGACCTTGTCGCGGCCCAGGCGCGCGATGAACGACAGCCGGCCCGGCTCCCGTTCGGGGTCGAGCCGGTCGATGAGCGCGAGCACCTCGTCCCGCGAGACCGACGGACCGAGCTTCACGGCGACGGGGTTGCGCACGGCGGCGGCGAACGCCACGTGCGCGTGGTCGAGCTGGCGGGTGCGCTCGCCGATCCAGACCATGTGCCCGGAGACGTCGTAGGCGTGCCCGGTGCGCGAGTCGGTACGGGTCAGGGCGGCCTCGTAGTCGAGCAGCAGCGCCTCGTGGCTGGAGTAGAACTCCGCGAGGTGGAACTCGCCGGGGTCGGCACCGCAGGCGGCGAGGAAGGTCAGGGCGCGGTCGATGTCCCGGGCGAGGGCCTCGTAACGGGCGCCGATGGGGGAGTTGTTGACGAAGTCGCGGTTCCACTCGTGGACCTGGCGCAGGTCGCCGTAGCCGCCGGTGACGAAGGCGCGGATGAGGTTCAGGGTGGAGGCGGAGGCGTGGTACATGCGCTTGAGGCGTTCCGGGTCGGGCCGGCGGGCCTCCTCGGTGAACTCCTGGCCGTTGACGGCGTCACCGCGGTAGACGGGGAGCGTGAGGTCGCCGCGGACCTCGACCGGCCGGGAGCGCGGCTTGGAGTACTGGCCGGCGATCCTGCCGATCTTCACCACGGGCACGGAGGTGGCGTAGGTGAGGACGGCGGCCATCTGCAGCAGCGTCTTGACCTTGTCCCGGACCTGGTCGGCGGTGACCCCGTCGAAGGTCTCGGCGCAGTCGCCGCCCTGGAGCAGGAAGGCCTCGCCCCGGGCCACCCGGGCGATGCGCTCGCGCAGCTGGTCGCACTCCCCGGCGAACACCAGCGGCGGGTAGGACGCCAGCTCCTCGAGTACGCCCTTGAGGGCGTCCGGGTCGGGCCAGTCGGGCTGCTGGGCGGCAGGAAGCAGGCGCCAGGAATCCACATCCGTGATGCGCTGATCAGCGTTCATGTCGGGCTGAGCCTCACTCTTGTCCGGGGACGGGTGTCGGTTCGGGAGTCCGGGGAAGGGCCGGTGCGGGGCCCTGCGGGCGCGGGTCCTGGGGTACGGAGCGGCCCTCCCGCCGACCGGGACGCTCCTCGCCGGGGGATGTACGAGGAGGGCACCGGTCGACGGGAGGGCCGCGACTCGGGGGGCGAGCGACATCCGGCCCGCCTACGGCCCCGGACTCACCGCGATGCCCCGACTCTACGAACGCCCCCGCCCCCGTGGTTGCCACCCCGCGCACCGTCCCTTGCCGAAACACGCGTGAGCGGACGTGAAGGCCGGAACTTAATATTCCGCGGGCGCCGGAATTGATCATTCCGAGCGAGGGGATCAAGAAAGGGGAATTCGAGGGACTTCTTTCGGCCAAGCATGAATGCGGAAGCGTAAATTCGGAATTACTTCTTCCGGGACCCGGGAAGACCAAAGGGCGGCCCCGGACCACCAGAGCCGCCACACCTGCCCACTGCCTCGCGCCTGCCGCGCCGCCGGCGCAAGCCCTTGCTACCGGATTCGCGCACCGCCCCTGGCACGTTGGCGCACACCCGCCCGGCGCACCGGAGCCGTGCACACCGCGTCCGTGGCCACCGCCCGCCGCCCCTCCTCCGCCGCCTCGAGGATGGTCCGGGCGTACGGCAGCAGCCGCAGACCCGCCTCGGTCAGCGCCAGTTGACGATGGCTCCGGTCGAACAGCGCCGCCCCGACGGACTCCTCCAGGTTCTGGATCTGCGCCGTCACCGTGGACTGCGCGTAGTTGAGGTTGCGCGCCGCCCGGGTCACGCTCAACTCGGCCGCCACCTCACGAAATGCCCGTAGCTGCTGGATCTGCACGTGCCGCTCCCCTCCGGCGGCCCCCGCAGGGCCGCCCAGAACCACTCTCAGACGGAGCTGTGGACCGCGGCCCCGCGGGTCAGCCGCTTGCCGCGCTCGGCGGTGATGTCGAGCCGGGCGTACACCTCGGGCCGGGCCAGCGAGCGGGCCATCAGGTCGTAGAGGACGGCGATCCGCTCCTCCACGTCGGCCCGGTTCGTCATGATCTCCGACAGCAGCTGCACGCCGGTGAAGGCGCCCACCGCCGCGTCGGACACCGTCCCCACATCGATGCCCGGCACCAGCTCCCCCAGGTGCTGGGCCTCCCCGAGCAGCCGGGTACTGACCTCGATCCAGGCCCGGTAGGGCACCTTCCGGTCGATCACGTCATGCCCCTGGTCGACCGCGAGGCGAATGCTGCCCTGGAGCATCCGGTCGAAGGTGAGCCGGTGCGCCACGAGCAGCGTCACGTCCACCCACTCCTGGAGCTTCGGCGCCCCCGGCTCCTGCGGCGGCGCGAAGTACCGGAACTGCTCCGCCACCTGCTCGTCCAGGACCGCCTGCGCCAGCTCCGCCTTGGAGGTGAAGTGGAAGTAGAAGGCCCCCTTCGTCACACCGCACCGCTGGTAGACGTCCGAGATCCTCGTGGCGGAGTAACCGCACTCCGCGAAGACCTCGCCCGCCGCTTCCAGAATCGCCTGGCGTGTCCTGATGGCTCGATCCTGCTGCGCCACTGGGCCCCCTTCCTTCGTCGTTGTTGATGATGAACACATGCGGGACTCATATGCGGAACCACCGGCTCTCATTGAAAAACATACCCGCATGCGCGTATCTTACCGGCGGGGTTGGAACCAGTCACCCGTCATGCACCTTCTCGTTCCAGAAGGAAGAGCAATGACCACCAACATTGGTATTCACCGGGGCCGACACCGCCACGGGGGGATAAGGAAGACGGTGTTTCCGGCCAGGCCGGCCGCACCGCTCAGGCCGTGCATCCCGCCGTCCGCGGCGTCGGTCGACACCAGGCTCGTGCATCGCACGTACCGGAAGGACGTACTGCCGACCGGCATCACCAAGCACGACGACCGTCACTACACCGTCTTCACACAATGGCCCGCCGATCACCGCCGTTTCACGGACCAGGAGGGCAACTTCCTGCCGTCACTGGTCATCGAGAGCGTCCGCCAGGCCGTGATCCTGGTCGCTCACGACGGCCTCGGCGTACCGCTCGGGCACCAGTTCCTGGTGTCGTCCGCGCACCACCGCGTGGACCCGGGCCGGCTGCTCGCACCCGGCGCGCCGGCCCGGCTCGAGCTGGACGTCTCCCTCCACGACCTCAAGCACCGCCGGGGCGTGCCGTCCTCGCTCCAGGCCCGGGTGGTCATCCGGGTGGACGGCGAGATCATCGGCACCGGCGGCGGCGACTGCTCCGTCATGACCGCCGAGGTCTACCGCCGGCTGCGCCGCGGCCGTACCGACACCGCCTGGCCCGCGGCGCTCGCCGCCCCGCTGCCCGCACCCGTGCCCGCCCGCTCCGTCGGCCGCGCCCACGACTGCGACGTGGCCCTGGCTCCCGGGGACACCCCCGGCCACTGGCTGCTGCGGGCCGATGTGACCAACGAGTTGATGTTCGACCACCCGAACGACCATATGCCCGCCATGGTCCTCCTCGACGCCGCCCAGCAGGCCGCGCACGCCGTCTTCGGCGAGCGCCCCTTCCGGCCGTCGTCCTGCGAGGTCCTCTGCTCCCGCTACGTCGAGTTCGACTCCCCCTGCTCCGTCCGCGCCGACCTCCGGGACGACGGCCCCGGCGGATACGTCCTGTCCGTGACCGGACACCAGGACGGCGAGCAGGTCTTCGAGATCCTGTTCCGGGAACTGCCCTCCGCGCGCTAGGCGGTCACCGCCCGGCCCCGCCCGTCCGCGGGAGCCCGTACGCGCAGAGCCGGCACCTCCTCCCGGACCCCGCCGGAAGCTCACCGGCCGCACGGCCCACCCTCGGGCACCGCCCTTGCGACGCTCCGCTACCGACGCCCAGGCGCTCGCGCCGCCCCAGCCGCACATCCGTACCCCGGCATGTGTGGCCCCCGCGGCCCTCATGCGCCGGGTCCTCCTCGGCGTGACCTCGCCGGCATCCGCCCATCCACCGCACCGCCCTTCGACCTTCGTCCCGCAGTCAGCTGACCCGGCCCGCCCACGGGCCGTCGCTCGCCGGCCCCACCCCGTGAACCGCCGTCGTGCGCGGCGGCCCGGGTGGGCGGGGCCCCGGCCCCGGCCGGGCACCGCACCTCGTTCCGCCTCAGTTCAGGAGCCCGTCTCCCATGACCCGCACCGCCGGAGCCCGCACGGCACGACCTGCCACCGCGGCCCCTCCGCCCCTCCCCCCGCACCCCTCGCCCGCCGGCCACCGCCGCCCGGCACCACCCTCCTCACCGCACCGTCCAGCCGCCGTCCACCGGCACCGTCGCGCCGACCACGAACGAGGCCCGGTCGCTGCACAGCCAGGCCGCCGCCTCGGCGATCTCCTCCGGCCCCGCGATCCGCGGCAGCAGCGCCGCCCGCGCGAGTTCGTCCGCCACACCGGGAACCTTCGCCATCCACGCGTCCGTCATTTCGCTGTGGGTCGCCCCGGGCACAAGGGCGTTGATCCGAATTCCACTCGCCGAATACTCAGCGGCGGCCGCCTTCGTCAATCCGATGACCGCATGCTTGGCGGCGATATAGGGCGCGGCCACCGGAGTCGCCACCAGCCCCGCCGTGCTACTGGTGTTCACAATGGCGCCACCTCGGCCGAGCATCGCTGTGATTTCATGGCGGAGGCAGTTCCACATGCCACGGACATTGGTGTCCATGAGGGTGTCGTAGACCTCGTCGCTCATCAGGTGCATGGGCGTGCCCTCGGCCGCGACCCCGGCGTTGTTGAACGCCACGTCGAGCTTCCCGAATCTCTCCAGAGCCGCCGCCACACCCGCCGCCACCTGGTCGTTCCTCGCCACGTCGACGACGACGCAGTGAGCCTCGTACCCCTCGGCACACAGCTCGTCGACGAGCGCGGCGAGCCGTTCGTGGCGGCGGGCGGCCAGGGTGACCGACGCACCCTCCCGGCAGAAGACCCGGGCCGCCGCCGCCCCGATGCCACTGCTGGCGCCCGTGATGAACGCGTGCTTTCCGTCAAGAAGTCCGCCGTTCGGCATGGCCTCATCTCACCCGTCTGCTGAGTCCCCGATTCGCGCCGTACTCGATTCCGGCTCGAATTCCCGCACGCTCCCTTTACGCACCGACGGCAACCCCACGCGCCGCTTTCTTCCCCCCTCCGTGCCGCACTGCCTGCCCTGATCCCTTTTCCCGAGACGAGATCGGAAAGAAATCCCACATGGCACCCACGCGACGGATACTGATCACCGGTGGCACCGGCTTCGTGGGCTCCCACGTCACCGGCCTGCTCTCCACCGGCCCTGCCGCGCTGGACTCCCCGCAGCTGCGCCTACTCGTCCACAACCGCCCCCCGGCCCTCGACGACACGGGCCGGGTGGAGGTGCGCCACGGCTCGCTGCGCGACCCGCGCTCGCTGCGCGGTGTCTGCGACGGCGTGGACACCGTGCTCCATCTGGCCTCGCTGATCGGCGGCAGCCCCGCGGACTGCGCGGCCGTCAACGACGCGGGCACCGAGGCCCTGCTGGCGGAGGCCGCCCGCGCGGGGGTCGAGCGGATCGTCCAGCTGGGCACCACGGCCGTCTACCGGGACGAGCCGCACACCGGGGCCAGGGAGGGCGAACCGGAGCTCGGCCCGTCCTCGCCGACCAGCGTCAGCAGGCTCGCCGGTGAACAGCGGGTCCTCGCGGCCGGCGGCCTGGTCCTGCGCCCGCATCTGGTCCACGGCCCCGGAGACGTCTGGGTGGTCCCGGCGCTGGTGGACTTCCTCACCGCCTTCCCCCACTGGATCGACGGCGGACGTGCCCGCACGTCCGTGATCGGTGTGCACGATCTGGCCCGGGTCGTGGCCGCGCTGGCCCTGCGGCCCGAGCTGCCGCGCGGTGCGGTCCTGCACGCGGCCCGGCCGGAGCCGGTCCTGGTGCGGGACCTGATCGAGACGGTCTGCCGCGAGCTGCGGCTGCCGCCGCCCGAGGGCGAGGTGTCCTACGCCCGGGCGGCCGCGCTGACCGGCGCCGACCGGGACAGCCTGGTCCGGCGGCGTCTGTCGTTGCTCGCGGTCGACCACTGGTACGACAGCTCCCGTCTGTGGCAGTTGCTCGACATGGCGCCCACGGGTGACTTCGCCCGTGACTTCGCCGTCGGTGCCACCTGGTACCGGTCGCTCCTGGCCCGCCGTACGGACGGCGAGTTGTTCTCCACGAGGTGACGACCGGAACCGTGACACGGCCGCGAACCCCACCGGACTGTCCCCGGTCCGGTGGGGGCGCCGCTGCACCGAGGACACGCTAGGCCGCCACGCCGCGATCTTCTCGCCCGGCCGCGCACGCGCAGTGGCACATCCGCGCACGACGACAGGGGTGCCGGAACGGCGGTTCGACGTGCCCGTACCCGGTGCCACGTTCACGCAGGATCTCTGGCCCGTTCGCGTCCGGCGGGCCCGTCCGGCCGTCCGCCGGGCGATGGTGTCAGGACGTATCGACGAATTGGCCCCGCCGGATCCGAGGAGAGTTCAGATGGCCCCGCACGGTGACGACGTACTGGTGACAGGTGTCGGTGCGCTGACACCGCTCGGCGCGACCGCCGCCGCGTCCTGGGACGGCCTGCTGGCCGGGCGTTCCGGCGTCCGCGACCTCGGCCCCGACTGGCCCGAGGAGCTGCCGGTGCGCATCGCCGGCACCGTGGCGGGCGATCTCACCGAGGCGATCGGCCGGGCGCAGGCCCGCAAGCTGGACCGGGGCGAGCAACTGGCCGTGCTGGCCGCCCGCGAGGCCTGGCAGGACGCGGGGGTGCCGCGGGTCGAGCCGGAGCGCCTCGCGGTCGTCGTCGGCACCGGCATCGGTGGCATCCTCAGCTCGCTGGGCCAGGACGACCTCTACGAGAGCACGGGCATGCGGCGGCTGTCGCCGTTCGCGGTGCCGATGCTGATGCCCAACGGCCCGGCCGCCTGGGTCTCCATGGAGCTCGGCGCCCGGGCCGGCGCCCGCGCCCCCGTCAGCGCCTGTGCCTCCGGCGCGGAGTCCCTCGCGCTGGGCCTGGACCTGATCCGGGCGGGCCGCGCCGATGTCGTCGTCGCGGGCGGCACCGAGGCCACCCTGCACCCGTTCATGATCGCGGCCTTCGCCCAGATGAAGGCGCTGTCCGTGCGGGGCGGCGACCCGGCGGCGGTGTCCCGCCCGTTCGACGCGGCCCGCTCCGGGTTCGTGATCGCCGAGGGAGCCGCCCTGGTCGTCCTGGAGCGCGCGGAGTTCGCCCGGGCGCGCGGGGCCCGGGTCTACGGCGCGCTCGCGGGCGCGGCCGTGCAGTCCAGCGCCCAGCACATCACCGCCTCCGACGCGGAGGGCCAGATCCAGGCGATGCGCACGGCGCTGGCCGACGCGGGCGTCGAGGCGCGGGACATCGGGCACGTCCACGCGCACGCCACCTCCACCCCGAGCGGGGATCTCGCGGAGGCCGAGGCGCTGCACAAGGTGGTCGGCGACGAGGCCGCGGTCACCGCCACCAAGTCCATGACGGGCCACATGCTGGGCGCCTCCGGTGCGTTCGGCGCCCTGTCCACGCTGCTGTCCCTGCACCACGGGGTGGTCCCGGCGGTCCGCAACCTCGACGAGCAGGACCCCGAGATCCGGCTCGACGTGGTCCGCGGCGAGAACCGCACCGGCTCCTGGGACGCGGCCCTCGCCAACTCCTTCGGCTTCGGCGGCCACAACGTCAGCCTGGTCATGAAGCGCGCCTGAGAGCTTCCTCACAGAGGAGACGCCTCTGCCGGTCACCGGACAACAAGAAAGAGCGGCATCTGATCGATGCCGCTCTTCCGGTGGTGCGCGAGGGGGGAGTTGAACCCCCACGCCCTTTCGGGCACTGGAACCTGAATCCAGCGCGTCTGCCTATTCCGCCACCCGCGCATTGGGTGTGTCCTCAGGCCCTGTCCCTTGCGGTTCCGCGCCTTCCGACATCGAGAACATTAGCACGCTGGACCGGGTGGGTTCACATCCCTTCCGCCGGGGCAGCAGCCCCCCTGCGCGGCCCTGACGCGTCTCAGGCCGTCTCTGTTCACGTATCAACCTCGTACCGGTCCGGCCCGTCTGCCCCACAGCCGGTCCGGGTCCACAGTCAGGTGCGGGACACTGGTCTGCGGCCGCCTCTACGATCCTTGGCAGGAGTACGCCCGAGAAGAGTTCGAAGGCGAGCTCCACAGGGAACTTCGTCAGGCGTCGACACCCGTCGACCGGGCCGACAGGGGGAACCAGCCGATTCACCGGCGCGTGGATACGATCAGTAAGCAGTACCAGGTAAGGCAGTACCCGCAGGGCGGGACGCAGGACACAAGCAGCTACGGAGGAGGTGCCCCATGGGAGTCCTGAAGAAGTTCGAGCAGCGTCTCGAAGGTCTGGTCAACGGCACGTTCGCCAAGGTGTTCAAGTCCGAGGTCCAGCCCGTGGAGATCGCGGGAGCCCTGCAGCGCGAGTGCGACAACAACGCGACCATCTGGAACCGTGACCGCACGGTCGTCCCCAATGACTTCATCGTGGAGCTCAGCGCACCGGACTTCGAGCGCCTGAGCCCCTACTCCGGGCAGCTCGGCGACGAGCTCGCCGGCATGGTCCGCGACTACGCCAAGCAGCAGCGCTACAGCTTCATGGGCCCCATCAAGGTCCACCTGGAGAAGGCCGACGACCTCGACACCGGCCTGTACCGCGTACGCAGCCGCACCCTGGCCGGCTCCACCGACCAGCAGGGCGGCCAGCCCGCCGCCGCCCCGGCCGGACGCCCCGGCGGCTACGGCTACCCGCCCGCCGCCGCTCCGGCCGCGCCCGCGGGAGCCCCGCCGATGCCGAGCGCGCCGCCCCCCGGCGGCGCCCGCCCCGGCGGCTACGGCTACCCCCAGCCCGCAGGCGGCCCGCGTCCCGCGGCGCCCGCGGCCGCCGGCCGCACCCGCTACTGGATCGAGATCAACGGCACCCGCCATCAGATCTCCCGCGCGACGCTCGTGCTGGGCCGCAGCACCGAGGCCGACGTGCGGATCGACGACCCCGGCGTCTCCCGCCGGCACTGTGAGATCCGGACCGGAACGCCCTCGACGATCCAGGATCTCGGGTCCACCAACGGCATCGTGGTGGACGGACAGCACACCACCCGCGCTACGCTCCGCGACGGCTCGCGGATCGTCGTGGGCAACACCACCATTCTCTATAGGCAAGCCGAAGGGTGAAGCGGGGGCAATGTCAGAGCTGACCCTCACGGTCATGCGGCTGGGTTTCCTGGCCGTCCTGTGGCTGTTCGTGATCGTGGCCGTGCAGGTCATCCGCAGCGACCTGTTCGGTACGCGCGTCACCCAGCGCGGGTCGCGCCGGGAGGCCGGACGCCAGCAGCAGCAGGCGCGCCAGGCGGCGCCACCACAGCAGCGCCAGCAGACGGGCGGCGGTGGCCGTCAGCGCCGTAACGCCCCCACCAAACTCGTGGTCTCCGAGGGCACCCTCACCGGCACCACGGTCGCGCTCCAGGGCCAGACCATCACGCTGGGCCGGGCGCACGACAGCACGATCGTGCTGGACGACGACTACGCCTCGAGCCGGCATGCCAGGATCTACCCGGACCGCGACGGCAACTGGATCGTCGAGGACCTGGGCTCCACCAATGGCACGTACCTCGACCGATCGCGGCTGACGACCCCGACCCCGATTCCGCTGGGCGCGCCGATCCGCATCGGCAAGACCGTCATCGAGCTGCGGAAGTAGTGCTGCATCATGAATAGGCGCGAGCGGAGCGAGCACGCAGCGGAGGCCCCCACGACGGGCCCCGGCGCGCTCCCGACCGGAGGGTGGGCACCGTGCGGATGTACCCGGAGCCGACGGGCGAGGTGCGCATGAGTCTGTCACTGCGCTTCGCCGCCGGATCGCACAAAGGCATGATCCGGGAGGGCAACGAGGACTCCGGATACGCCGGTCCCCGGCTGCTCGCCATCGCCGACGGCATGGGCGGCGCGGCGGCCGGCGAGGTCGCCTCCTCCGAGGCCATCTCCACCATCGTCGCCCTCGACGACGACGTGCCCGGCTCCGACATCCTCACCTCGCTCGGCACCGCCGTGCAGCGCGCCAACGACCAGCTGCGCTCGATGGTCGAGGACGACCCTCAGCTGGAGGGCATGGGCACCACGCTCACCGCCCTGCTGTGGACCGGGCAGCGCCTGGGCCTGGTGCACGTCGGCGACTCGCGCGCGTACCTGCTGCGCGACGGTGTGCTCACCCAGATCACGCAGGACCACACCTGGGTGCAGCGGCTCGTCGACGAGGGCCGGATCACCGAGGAGGAAGCCACCACCCACCCCCAACGCTCCCTGCTGATGCGGGCGTTGGGCAGCGGCGACCATGTCGAGCCGGATCTGTCGATCCGCGAGGTCCGGGCCGGCGACCGCTATCTGATCTGCTCCGACGGCCTCTCCGGCGTCGTGTCCCACCAGACCCTGGAGGACACCCTCGCCAGCTATCAGGGCCCCCAGGAGACCGTGCAGGAGCTCATCCAGCTCGCGCTGCGCGGCGGCGGCCCCGACAACATCACCGTGATCGTCGCGGACGTCCTCGACCTGGACACCGGGGACACCCTCGCCGGGCAGATCTCCGACCAGCCCGTCGTGGTCGGCGCCGTCGCCGAGAACCAGCACCAGCTGCACGACAACGGCATCATGCAGACCCCCGCGGGCCGCGCCTCCGGGCTCGGCCGCCAGGTGCCCGGACAGGGCGGCGGAGGCGGCGAGTTCGGCCCGCCCGGCTCCGGCGACACCACCGGCTACATCTCCACGGCCGACTTCGGCGACTACGGCGACGACGACTTCGTCAAGCCCCGCAAGGGCCGCAAGTGGCTGAAGAGATCCTTCTACTCGGTGCTCGCGCTGGCCGTCGTCGGCGGCGGTCTGTACGGCGGCTGGCGCTGGACGCAGACCCAGTACTACGTGGGCGCCAACGGCGAGCACGTCGCCCTGTACCGGGGCATCAGCCAGGACCTCGCCTGGGTCTCGCTGTCGGATGTGGAGAAGGACCACCCCGAGATCGAACTCAAGTACCTCCCGCCGTACCAGCAGGAGCTTGTCGAGGCGACGATCCCCGAGGGCGGGCTCGACGACGCCCAGAAGAAGATCGACGAGCTGGCCCTGCAGGCCTCCGCGTGCAAGAAGCAGTCCGAGCGGCAGGCGGCCGAGCGCGAGCGGAACTCCCGGACCGGCGAGGGCGAGGCCGGAGGCACCACGGGAACCACGCGTACCTCCCTCACGTCCAAGGCGTCACCGACACCCACGCCGTCGGACAAGCCCTCGAACTCCCCGTCCCCGTCCGCGACCGCCCCTACTCCCACTCCCGGCCCCACCCTCTCGGAGGAAGAGCAGAAGGTCGTCTCGAAGTGCGGTACGCAGTAGGCAAGCCGTGAGAGGCCCCGTCACACGATGAGCAGTACGCCCAACACCTCGACGCATCACACGTCCACGATCGGCTCCATCGGCGCACCGAGCCGACGCAACACCGAGCTCGCGCTGCTGGTGTTCGCCGTCGTCATTCCGGTTTTCGCCTATGCCAATGTGGGGCTGGCGATCAATGACGAGGTGCCCACCGGCCTCCTGGGCTACGGCCTGGGCTTCGGTCTGCTGGCCGGGGTCGGCCATCTCGCGGTCCGCAAGTTCGCGCCGTACGCCGATCCGCTGCTGCTGCCCCTCGCCACGCTGCTCAACGGCCTGGGACTGGTCGCCATCTGGCGTCTGGACCAGTCCAAGCGCCTGCAGCAGAGCAACATCTACGTCGAGGCGGCACCGCGCCAGCTGCTGTACTCGGCGATGGGCCTCGCCCTGCTGGTGTGCGTACTGATCCTCCTCAAGGACCACCGCGTCCTGCAGCGCTACACGTACATCTCCATGGCCGCAGCGTTGTTCCTGCTGGTCCTGCCGCTCGTGCCCGGACTCGGCGCGGATGTCTACGGCGCCAAGATCTGGATCAAGATCCCCGGCCTCGGCACGCTCCAGCCGGGTGAGTTCGCGAAGATCGCCCTCGCGGTCTTCTTCGCCGGCTACCTCATGGTCAAGCGAGACGCCCTGGCACTGGCCAGCCGCCGCTTCATGGGCCTGTACCTGCCGCGCGGCCGCGACCTCGGACCCATCCTCGTGATCTGGGTGCTCTCGATCCTCATCCTGATCTTCGAGACCGACCTCGGTACGTCCCTGCTGTTCTTCGGGATGTTCGTCATCATGCTGTACGTCGCCACCGAGCGGACCAGCTGGATCGTCTTCGGTCTGCTGATGTCCGCGGTCGGCGCCGTCGGCGTGGCGAGCTTCGAACCGCACATCCAGACCCGTGTACAGGCCTGGCTCGACCCGATGCGCGAGTACGAGCTCTCCCGTGCCGGGGTCCAGGACGGCATCGTCCACTCCGAGCAGGCCATGCAGGCCCTGTGGGCGTTCGGCTCCGGCGGCACCCTCGGCACCGGCCTCGGACAGGGCAACTCCGACCTGATCGGCTTCGCCGCCAACTCCGACTTCATCCTGGCCACGTTCGGCGAGGAGCTGGGCCTGGCGGGCGTCATGGCGATCCTGCTGATCTACGGCCTGATCATCGAGCGCGGCATCCGTACCTCGCTGGCGGCCCGCGACCCGTTCGGCAAGCTGCTGGCCGTCGGCCTGTCCGGCGCCTTCGCCCTTCAGGTCTTCGTGGTGGCCGGTGGTGTCATGGGCCTCATCCCGCTGACCGGTATGACGCTGCCGTTCGTGGCCTACGGCGGTTCGTCCGTCATCGCCAACTGGGCCCTGATCGGCATCCTGCTGCGGATCAGCGACACCGCGCGCCGCCCGGCGCCCACCCCCGCCCCCAACCCCGACGCCGAGATGACCCAGGTGGTGCGCCCGACATGAACAAGCCCCTGCGCCGGATCGCGATCTTCTGCGGACTTCTGATCCTCGCCCTGCTCGTCCGCAACAACTACCTGCAGTACGTCAAGGCCGACGACCTGGCGGACGACAGCGAGAACCGCCGCGTCAACATCGAGCGGTACTCGACCAAGCGCGGAAACATCATCGTCGACGGCAAGGCGATCACCGGCTCCGTGGAGTCCGAGAGCGGCGACTACAAGTACAAGCGCACCTGGACCGACGGGGCCATGTGGGCGCCGGTGACCGGCTACTCGTCGCAGGCTTTTGGCGCCAACCAGCTGGAGCGGCTGGAGGACGGCATCCTCACCGGGACGGACGACCGCCTCTTCTTCCGCAACACCCTCGACATGCTGACGGGCAAGCCCAAGAAGGGCGGCAGCGTCGAGCTCACCCTCAACGCCGCCGCGCAGAAGGCCGCGTACGAAGGACTCGGCTCCAAGAAGGGCGCCGTCGCCGCGATCGACCCGGCCACCGGCAAGATCCTGGCGCTGGTCTCCACCCCGTCGTACGACCCGTCGAAGTTCGCCGGGAACTCCGACAAGGACGCCGAGGCCTGGAACGCCGTACAGAAGAAGAACAACCCCGACGACCCAATGCTGAACCGGGCGCTGCGCGAGGTCTACCCGCCGGGGTCCACCTTCAAGGTGGTCACCGCGGCCGCGGCGCTGGAGAACGGTGAGGTCTCCGGGATCGACGAGGCGACCAAGACGCCGGACCCGTACCAGCTGCCGCAGACCACCGGGGACCCGCTCACCAACCAGCACGGTGAGTGCAAGAACGCCACCCTGAAGTACGCGCTCATGGTGTCCTGCAACACCGTCTTCGCGAAGATGGCCGACAACGTCGGCAACGAGAAGATGATCGAGCAGGCGGAGAAGTTCGGCTTCAACGACCCGGAGCTGGACACCCCGGTGCGTGCCGCGGAGAGCATCTACCCCGAGGACAACGCGCCGCAGAACGCCATGGACGGCATCGGCCAGGCCTCCAACCGGGCCACCCCGCTGCAGATGGCCATGGTCGCCTCGGCTGTCGCCAACGACGGCAAGCTGATGAAGCCGTACATGGTCGACCAGCTCAAGGCCGCGAACCTCGACACCATCGCGACCAACGAGCCGGAGGAGCTGTCCCAGGCCGTCTCCGCCGACACCGCGCAGAAGCTCCAGGAAATGATGGAGGCCGTGGTCAACGACCCGCAGGGCACCGGCTCCAGCGCGCGGATCGACGGCGCCACGGTCGGCGGCAAGACCGGTACCGCCCAGCACGGCCTGAACAACAGCGAGAAGCCGTACGCCTGGTTCATCTCCTACGCCAAGCTGTCCGACGGCAGCTCTCCGGTGGCGGTCGCCGTGGTCGTCGAGGACGGTGCCGCCAACCGTGACGACATCAGCGGCGGCGGTCTGGCCGGCCCGATCGCAAGGGACGTGATGAAGGCAGTCATCGACAGCAAGAAGTGACCCCGCTCACGTTGCCTTCACATCGGTGCACGTTGCGATACCGGTCCTGTATCGGGTGACGGGCTTGGCCAGGTCACACAGAGCGAGCCGGGTACGGTAGGCCCGGACGGCAGCCTCCGACCGTACAAGCATGCCGGTCGGGACCGACGGAGAGGGCTGGTAGGTAGCTTATGGAAGAGCCGCGTCGCCTCGGCGGCCGGTACGAGCTGGGCCAAGTGCTCGGCCGTGGTGGCATGGCCGAGGTCTACCTCGCGCATGACCAGCGCCTCGGCCGCACCGTGGCAGTGAAGACGCTGCGCGCGGATCTCGCGCGAGACCCGTCCTTCCAGGCCCGCTTCCGCCGGGAGGCCCAGTCGGCCGCCTCGCTCAACCACCCCGCGATCGTGGCGGTCTACGACACGGGCGAGGACTACATCGACAACGTGTCGATCCCGTACATCGTCATGGAGTACGTCGACGGGTCCACTCTGCGTGAGCTTCTGCACAGTGGCCGCAAGCTGCTGCCGGAGCGCTCGATGGAGATGACCATCGGCATCCTCCAGGCGCTGGAGTACTCGCACCGCAACGGCATCGTCCACCGCGACATCAAGCCGGCCAACGTCATGCTGACGCGCAACGGCCAGGTCAAGGTCATGGACTTCGGTATCGCCCGCGCGATGGGCGACTCCGGGATGACGATGACGCAGACGTCGGCCGTCATCGGCACCGCCCAGTACCTCTCGCCGGAACAGGCGAAGGGCGAGCAGGTCGACAACCGGTCCGACCTCTACTCCACGGGCTGCCTGCTGTACGAGCTGCTGACGGTACGGCCGCCCTTCGTGGGCGACTCCCCGGTGGCCGTGGCCTACCAGCACGTCCGCGAGGAGGCCCAGCCTCCGTCGGTCTTCGACCCCGAGATCACGCCCGAGATGGACGCCATCGTCCTGAAGGCGCTGGTCAAGGACCCGAACTACCGCTATCAATCCGCCGACGAGATGCGGCTCGACATCGAGGCCGCCCTGGACGGCCAGCCGGTCGCCGCCACCGCGGCGATGGGCTCGGTCGGCTACGGCGGCTACCCCGACGACCAGCCGACGACGGCCCTGCGCTCCTCGGACGCCGGCGCCACGTCGATGCTGCCGCCGATGAACCCGGACGACGGCGGCTTCGGCTACGACGACCGCCCGGACCGGCGCCGCCAGAAGAAGAACAACACCTCCACGATCCTGCTGGTCGTGGCCGCGGTGCTGGTCCTGGTGGGCGCCATCCTGATCGGAAAGTGGATCTTCGACGGCGAGGGAGTCTCCAACAACACCACGAAGGCGCCGGACTTCGTGGGCCTCACCCTCGAGAAGGCCGAGCAGCGGGCCAAGAACGCCGAGCTGACGCTGAACCCCACCGAGAAGCCCTGCGAGGACCAGACCAAGGGCAAGATCTGCTCGCAGACGCCGACCGGGGGCGCGACCGTCGACAAGAACTCGACCATCGACGTCGTGGTGTCGACCGGTGCGCCGAAGGTGGCGGTGCCGAGTGTGCTCGGGGACTCCTTCGAGGACGCCAAGGCGCGGCTGGAAGACGACAAGTACGAGTTCGTCGTCAAGAAGAAGGAGGAGGTGTCGTCGGAGCCGGAAGGCACCGTCACGGCACAGGACCCCGAACTCGGCGCGGAGGTCGAGAAGGGCTCCACGATCACCCTCACCGTGGCCAAGGCCGAGGAGAAGGCGACCGTTCCCGATGTCGTCGGCAAGTCCTGCGACGAGGCGAAGACCCAGATGACGGCCAGCGAGCTGGTCGGCGAGTGCACCGAGGTCGAGACCCAGGACCCGAACCAGGTGGGCAAGGTCATCAAGACCACCCCCGCGGCCGGCCAGACGGCCGACCCCGGTTCCAAGGTCAACATCGAGGTCGGCAAGCAGCCCGCGAACACCCAGGTCCAGGTCCCGCAAATCCAGGGACAGAAGCTCAAGGACGCCAAGAAGATGCTGACGGACGCGGGCCTGGCGGTCGGCAACATCGGCGGATCCCAGGACGACAACGCCACGGTCCTCAGCTCCAACCCGGCCCCGGGCACCGCGGTCAACAAGGGCCAGACCGTCGACATCATCGCCGTCGACGGCGGCGGCGGCGAGGACGGCGGCAACGGCAACGGCAACGGAGGAATCTTCGGCGGAGTGAACGGCGTGACGCTCCGCACGGAGAACTGACCCCGGCTCAGCCCGTACGACGGCCCCGGATCCCCTTCAGGGGGAGCCGGGGCCGTCGTCGTACCTCTGGCTAGCGCAGTTCCTTCGGCAGGGTCCGCTGGGCGTCGACCTTTTCCACGCGGTCCAGTTCGCCCCACACGACGAAGCGGTAGCGGCTCGTGTAGACCGGGGTGCAGGTCGTCAGGGTGATGTAGTGGCCCGCCTTGGTGCGGCCCGATTCCTCGGGGACCGCGCCGAGGACCTTGACGTTGTACTTCGAGGTCTCCGGGAGGGCGGCGTAGACCTTGTAGACGTACCACTTGTCCTTCGTCTCGAAGACGATCGGGTCGCCCTTCACCAGCTTGTCGATGTTGTGGAACTTCGCGCCGTGGCCGTCGCGGTGGGCGGCGAGGGAGAAGTTGCCCTTCTTGCCGGAGGTCGGCAGGGTCGCCTTGACCGGGTCGGTGTAGTAACCGGCGACGCCGTCGTTGAGGATCTTCGCCGTCGTGCCCTTCTCGACCAGGATCTCGCCCTTGGTCATGTCCGGGACGTGCAGGAAGCCGATGCCGTTCTTGGAGTCGTAGGCCACCGGGCCGTCACCGGCGTCCTGGGCCCAGCCGTCGCGGACCTGGTCGCCCTGCTGGTCCGCCTTGCGGTCCGCGATGACGTTCGTCCACCACAGGGAGTAGACGACGAACAGACCCAGCACCAGGCCCGCCGTGATGAGGAGTTCACCGAAGACGCTGATCGCCACCGCGACCCGGCCGGGACCCCGGCGCCGGGGGGAGGTGGGGGTGCCCGTCAGCTCTTGCTGCTCGGTGGTCGCTGCCACTGTTCATCTGCCCTTACTGGACGAGCGCATCCGGCTTGCCCTTGCTGCGCGGCCGTTCCTCGGCCATCTTGCCCCAGACGATCATCCGGTACTTGCTGGTGAACTCCGGCGTGCACGTGGTGAGGGTGATGTAGCGGCCGGGCCCGGTGAACCCCGAGCCCTTCGGCACGGGGTCCAGCACGCTCACATTGCTCGGCGCCGTCACCGGCAGCATCGAGGCCATCTTGTAGACGAAGTAGTCGTCCTGCGTCTCCACCACGATCGGGTCGCCCGGCTCCAGCCGGTTGATGTAGCGGAACGGTTCCCCGTGGGTGTTGCGGTGCCCCGCGAGACCGAAGTTCCCCGTCTTCGCCTCCGGCATCGCCGTCTTCAGCGCGCCCTCCGCGTAGTGCCCGACCATCCCCCGGTCCAGCACCTTCTTGCTGCTGATGCCCTCGGCGATGGGGACCACCACGTCCAGCTTCGGGATGTGCAGGATGGCGAAGCCCTGCCCCGGCTCGAAGGTCCCGGGGTTGCGCTTGCCGCTCTCCCAGTCCTCCTGGAGGCTGTTCTTCTCCTTGTCGGCCTGCGCGTGCGCCCGCACGTTCGTCCACCACAGCTGGTAGCTGACGAACAGCAGCATCAGCACACCGGTGGTGATGAACACCTCGCCGATCGCCCGGCTGACCAGCACTCCCGGACTCGGCTTGCGGGCCCGCGCCTGCCGGCGCGCCTCCACCCGCGACAGCGGCCGGTCCGGCGCCGACTCCGCGGCGGACGCCTGAGCCGCGCCCCCATGACACCCACGACGCCGCTTGGCGGCCTTTCTGCGGGCCGCACGCCCCCCGCCCGGGGTTCCGGAAGCGGCGGCACCGGACCCGCCCGCAGACGGGGATATCGGCCCGGACGGTTCCGGAACCCGCAGCGCCACCGTCTCGTCGTCGGCCGGCGCCCAGGGCTCCGCCGGCCCCGCGCTGTCGTACCACCCCCCGAGCGCACCGGAGTCCCCGTACGGCTGCTCTCCGTACGAGGCACCGGACTCGCGCTCGGGGCGCAGTTGGGTCACGCCGTGGCCCTGCCCACCACCGGGGCGAGCCCCGTCGACCTCGCCACGGCACCCTGGTCGCCGCACTCCGCCAGCCAGTTCGCCAGCATCCGGTGACCGTGCTCGGTCAGCACCGACTCGGGATGGAACTGCACGCCCTCGACCGGGAGTTCGCGGTGGCGCAGGCCCATGATGATGCCGTCGTGGGTGCGCGCGGTGACCTCCAGCGCGGCCGGCACGGTCGCCGGCTCGGCGGCCAGGGAGTGGTACCGGGTGGCCGTGAAGGGGGAGGGCAGGCCGGCGAAGACGCCCTTGCCCTCGTGCTCGACGGGCGAGGTCTTCCCGTGCAGCAGCTCCGGCGCCCGGTCCACTACACCGCCGTACGCCACCTGCATCGACTGCATGCCCAGGCAGACGCCGAAGACGGGAACGCCGGTGGCCGCGCAGTGGCGGACCATCTCGACGCAGACGCCCGCCTCCTCGGGAGTGCCGGGTCCGGGCGACAGCAGCACACCGTCGAAGCCGTCCTGGGCATGCGCCGTGGACACCTCGTCGTTGCGCAGGACCTCGCACTCGGCGCCCAGCTGGTAGAGGTACTGGACCAGGTTGAAGACGAAGCTGTCGTAGTTGTCGACGACGAGAATGCGCGCGCTCACTGGTTGTCCACCGTCACATCACCGAAGGGAAGAAGGGGCTCGGCCCACGGAAAGACGTACTGGAAGAGGACGTACACCGCGGCCACGACCAGCACGAGTGAGAGCAGGGCCTTCACCCACGCGTTTCCCGGCAGATGCCGCCAGATCCAGCCGTACATGCCGTCCCTTCCGTAGCGCCACGGCACCAGACTCACGCCGTACCGCCCACCAGACTAACGGCGCAGGGCCGCTGGTTTCCCGGCCTCCACGGGCTGTGTGGCGTCCAGATGCGCCCAGACGATCAGCCGGTGACTGTGGCCCCACTCCGGTTCGCACGTGGTGAGCGTGAGATAGCGCCCCGCGCGCGTGTACCTCGACTTACGTGGGACGGGGTCGATCACCTCAATGTCCGTGGGCACGGTCTTGTAGGGACCCTTGTCGATGCGGTACGTGAACCAGGTCGTCCCGTCCGTCAGCACCACCGCGTCACCCCGGCGCAGCCTGGGGAAGTCCTTGAAGGGGTCGCCGTACGTCCGGCGATGGCCCGCGACCGAGAAGTTGCCCCGCTGCCCGAGCCGCGCGGTGTGCGCGTAGTGGCCGAGGCCCTTCTTGAGGGTGCCGGTCGTCGTGCCCTCCAGCACCGGCTTGTTCCACGTGAAACCGAGCCGCG
The DNA here is from genome assembly GCF_042888685.1 of Streptomyces sp. NPDC002779. Taxonomy (NCBI): domain Bacteria; kingdom Bacillati; phylum Actinomycetota; class Actinomycetes; order Kitasatosporales; family Streptomycetaceae; genus Streptomyces; species Streptomyces sp. NPDC002779. Next base: position 255,521 of record NZ_JBIAQC010000003.1, on the reverse strand, counting down.
GGATGTACATGATCGCGAACGGCCTGCCGCTCCGGTACGCAGCCGGCTCCGGCGGGCTGCTCGGCGTGGGCCGCACGCTGTCGCGCGCCCACTGCTCCTGGAGCTGGTCGATCTGGTCGTCCATCACATGGTCGGCCTTGACGCCGGTCCAGAACAGCACATAGGCGACGAACAGGACGATCACGGTGCCTACGGTGATGCACAGCTCGCTGACGGTCCTGACGACAAGGCGCACCGGCGGCTCCCGGTCGGTCTCACTCCACGGGCTGGGCGTACTGCAGATCCACTGTGCCCGAGTAGCCGGGAAGAGTCACCGCCCCGTCCTCGGTCACTTTCCAGCCCAGGCCGTAGACATTGACGTAGACCATGTAGTTCTGGATCGCCGGACTCTCCGCGAGCGCCTTCTGCAGCTTCTCCGGCTCCCCGACCGCCGTGATCTTGTACGGCGGTGAGTAGACGCGGCCCTGGAGGATCAGGGTGTTGCCGACGCAGCGCACGGCGCTGGTGGAGATCAGCCGCTGGTCCATCACCTTGATGCCCTTGGCGCCGCCCTGCCAGAGCGCGTTGACCACGGCCTGCAGGTCCTGCTGGTGGATGACCAGGTAGTCGGGCTGCGGCTCGGGATAGCCGGGGAGCTTCGCGGTGGCGTCCGGCGGGGCGTCGTTCAGCGTGACCGTGATCGCCTCGCCGGTCACCTTCTGGGTGCCCGCGCTCTTCTCCAGACCCGCGAGCTTCTCGTCCTCGGCCTTGGTGCTGCCGTCGTCCCGCTCCGCGAGGCTCTCCACGTCCTCGCGCAGGGCGGCGTTGGACTCGTCCAGCTCGCCGTTCTTCAGGCTGCGCTCGTGGATCAGGTCCGACAGCTTCAGCAGGGAGGCGTCCGTGCGGATGTTGGTGCCCTTGGCCGTGTTGAAGCTGGTGAAGAAGATGAGGCCCGCGAGAGCGAAGACGGCAGCGGTGAGCACCCGCACGGGCCGGAAGCGGTGCCCGCGGGCAGGACTGGATCCCGGTGGGGGGAAGTCGGCAGAATTGCTCAACGTACCCTTATCTCCTTCGGCGCCACGGAAGCACTACGCTAACGGACGCCCGGGGGAGCACTCAGTGTCCCCTTGTACGCTGCCCCGAGCCAGCCACAGTTCCCTGCGCGGCCACACAGCGCATCGACAGGAGAGACCCTCGTGCCGAAGTCACGTATCCGCAAGAAGGCCGACTACACGCCGCCGCCGGCGAAGCAGGCGACCGCCATCAAGCTGACCAACCGCAGCTGGGTGGCGCCCGTGATGCTGGCCATGTTCGTCATCGGGCTGGCCTGGATCGTCGTGTTCTACGTGACCGACGGTTCGCTGCCCATCGACGCCTTGGGCAACTGGAACATCGTGGTGGGCTTCGGGTTCATCGCCGCCGGATTCGGCGTCTCCACGCAGTGGAAGTAGCGGCCACCACCCGGTGAACCCACCTCTGCCCAGGGCTATCCCCTGAGTTATCCACAGCGGTTTTCCACAGTGGGGAAAAGAAAGACGATCTGTGGATAACCCCTGGGGCGTTGACGCCGGTGTGACCGAAGTACCGGCATTCGAAAACGCGTTCGCCCCCTGCCTGACCTGCGGAAACGCGGGTCGGTGACAGGGGGCACAGCTGTTCCCGAACGGTATGCACAAGATCCGGCACTTGCTGTGGACAACAGTCCCGCTCAGGTGGGGATACGCACAGCTCAGGTGAGCTGTGCGGTCCTGAGCAGGACGATCCCGACGATCACCGCCAGCACCAGCGCACAGGTGCCGTACTGGATGAGGGCCCGCCGCTCACGCGGGGCGTGGACCATGCCGTAACCGATCACCACGCCCGCCACCAGGCCGCCGATGTGGGCCTGCCAGGAGATGTTGAAGCCGGGGTTGAAGGTGAAGAGCAGGTTGATCGCCAGCAGGGCGAGGATGGGCCGCATGTCGTAGTTCATGCGCCGCATCAGGACGGCGGTGGCACCGAAGAGCCCGAAGACGGCACCGGAGGCGCCGAGGGTGGCCGTGGTGGGGGAGGCCGCGAGATAGGCGAGGGTGCTGCCCGCCAGGCCCGACACCAGGTACAGGGTCAGATAGCGGCTCCGGCCGAGGGCGGCTTCCAGGGGACCGCCGAGCCACCACAGGCTGAGCATGTTGAAGCCGATGTGCCAGATCGCCTCGTGCGTGAACACCGAGGTGAACAGGCGGTACCACTCCCCGCCCGCGACGCCGTAGACGGGCGTGTAGGGCTCGGTGGGCACGGCACCGAGCAGGTAGAGGTCGCTCAGCAGCGACGGCCGGGCCTGCACGGCGATGAACACCGCGATGTTGATGCCGAGGAGGATCTTGGTGATCAGCCGGGGGTCCTCGGTGAGCGTGCCGCCCGCGATCGTGCGCGGCCGGGCCGCGGCGGGCGGGTGTCCGGTGCCGGAGCCGGTGCGCACGCAGTCGGGGCACTGGAAGCCGACGGAGGCACTGACCATGCACTCGGGGCAGATGGGGCGCTCGCACCGGGTGCAGCGCACGCCGGTCTCGCGTTCCGGGTGCCGGTAGCAGCCGGGCAGGCCCTGGGCCTGGTGCGCGCTGTCTGGCGCCTGGTCCATGAGATCCCCTAAGTCGTCGTCCCGGCGTGCACCCGCCCCGCCCATTTTTACGGATGAGCGGGGCGATTGGTTCCCTTCGGACAGGGCCTAGCGGGTCTCGACGACGACGGACTCGATGACGATGTCGGTGACCGGGCGCGTGGTGCGCGGGTTGATCTGGGTGGTGGCGATGGCGTCCACGACCTTCTGGCTGGCCGGGTCGACGACCTCGCCGAAGATGGTGTGCTTGCGGTTGAGGTGCACGGCCGGGGCGACGGTGATGAAGAACTGCGAGCCGTTGGTGTCCGGGCCGGCGTTGGCCATGGCCACCAGGTACGGCCGGTCGAAGCGCAGATCGGGGTGGAACTCGTCCTCGAACTCGTAGCCGGGGCCGCCGATGCCGGTGCTCAGCGGGTCGCCGCCCTGGATCATGAAGCCGCTGAGCACCCGGTGGAAGATCGTGCCGTCGTAGAGGGGGGTGCTCGACCGCTCCCCGGTGGCGGGATTGGTCCACTCACGCTCGCCCTTGGCGAGTTCGACGAAGTTGCGCACCGTCTTGGGCGCGTGGTTCGGCAGAAGCCGTACGTCGATGTCGCCTTGGCTGGTCTTCAGGGTGGCGTGGAGCTGCTCGGCCACGATGTGCCTTCCTTTGTCTACTGGTGACCCTCCGATCCTTGCAGAAATCCGGTCGAGTGGCCCCGAGCCGGGGGCGGGCAGCGGCGATCCGTGGCATTGTCGACGACAAGCTCCCGTTGCCCGGTATTCATCTGTCTGACCTTGATGCCACTGTGTGAACCTGATGCCTCTGCGTGACCCGGATGCCAGCCCTTCACATGCCCCCACGCTCATTCACAGGCATGATCCCTAAAAGGGTGGAAAGTCGAAATACGTAACGCCACCGAGGAGGAGGAACCGTGACCCGCAAAGACAGCGTGCGCGCCGCAGCCGGCTCGGCGAAGGACAGCGTGCGGCACGCCGCGGAAGTGGTGGCGCCCTACGCCGGCACAGCCAAGGACTCGGCCGTGCAATACGCACAGGAGGCACGCGTACGGCTAGCGCCGAAGGTGTCCCAGGCCGCCGAGCAGGCCCGCGTGCAGTACGACGCCCTGGTCGCCCCGCGACTGGAACAGGCCCTCACCCATGTGCCGCCGAAGGTCGACCACGCCGCCCAGGAAGCCGCGCTCCGCACCCGTATCGCTGCCCGCCAGGCGGCCGAGTACTCCCGGCCGAGGCTGGAACAGGCGGTTGCGGTGGCCGTGCCCATGAAGGACGAGGCCGCGTCGCGCAGTGCGGCCGCGCTGGCCGCGCTGCGCGGACAGGTCTCGCCCCAGGAGATCCACAAGCTGGTCCGCAAGCACGAGCGCCGGGCGCGGGCCGGCCGGCTCGCGAAGGCCCTGCTGGTCGCCGGTGCCCTGACGGGTGCCGCCTTCGCCGCGTGGAAGTGGTGGGACAAGCAGGCCAACCCGGACTGGCTGGTCGAGCCCCCGGCCGCCACCGAGGTCCCGGAGTCGGCCCCCCTCGCCTCCGTGGACGGCAGCGCCCCCTCGGTCCTCGACCCCGAGGTCCAGGAGAAGGAGGCCGAGGAGGCCGCGAACCGCGAGGAACGCCCGTGATCTGACGGCGTTCCGAGCCCAGCGCCCCGTGGGGCGGGAGACCTGTCGGGGGTTTCCCGCCCCACGGTGCTGTTTCACGTGAAACAGCGCCCGGGGGCCGTGGCCGGGGAGGTGATCGATCCGTTCGACGAAGCGTCAGCCGCGGTAGACACTGAAGCGCTTGGTCAGGGTGCGTACCAGCTCATGCTCCCCCACCACGCCGACCGCGCAGACGCCCAGTTCGCCCGGCGCGGCTCGGGCGATCAGGTCCCGGTAGGCGTCGAAGGAGTTGCTGAGCGACTGGCCCTGGGCGGTGAACAGCACGGTGGGCAGTCCCTCGGCCCGGGCGGCCTGGGCAAGAGCGGTCAGATGACTGCTCCGGCCGGAGAGCACCAGGGTGTTGAAACGGATGCCGGCGTGCAGCGCGCCCTCGGCGTCACGCACGTCGTCCGCGTAGATCCGGTCGTCGAGGCGGGCCAGCTGGCCCATGACGATCGCGGAGGCGTTGGCGACCGCTCCCGCGTCCAGCGACTTGTCGACGGCGATGGCGGTGCGGAGGAGATCGGACACTACTGCTGGTTCCTTCGCTCGAACACGACGAAGCTCATCGGCGTACCGGCCGAGAGCACCTCGATGGTCTTGAGACCATAGTGGTCGGCGCAGGTCTGGTTGGTGATGGCGGCCGCTCTACGGGGGTTCTCCAGGGCGCCACGGCAGGCCGCGCTGTTGGACGTGGCCTGGACCGCGTCGTCCGCGCGGCTCGCGACACCGGCTTCGAACAGGACCCTGGTCGCCGGGTGGTAGTGGACGGTGTCGAAGCGGTGGAGGGCTGCATGGTCCTCAGGGGCGGCGAGGACCATGTCGGGCAGCGTGCTGACGAACGCCTCGACCGCGAGCAGTTGCGGGTCGAAGAAGAAGGAGCGGATCTCCGGGTAGGCGCCGGCGACGAGCAGCGCGTCGTGCCGGCCGTCCTTCACCGATGTGGCGGCGAGTTCGAATGACGGATAGCCGAACAGCCGGCCCGCTCGTCCGTGTGCCGCCGCCCACCGCATTCCCACGGTGACGCTGCAGGTCAGACCGGCGGGATCGTCCGCGAGTGTGGCGGCGGAGTGGTAGCGCATGGTCGGGGTGATTTCCGTGGCAAATGCCGCCGCCTGCTGATAACCATCGATCTGTGCAGTCATGGTCAGCTCCCTCTCACATAAGAGAAGAAGCGGGAATAATCACTGCTCGATTTCATAGAAACCCACCCCGTCGAGATATCGAATCGTCCCCATGTCACGGTGGACGATTTCTTCCACTTCATGCATCAGATTGACGATCACGGGATACGTGGTGTCGTCCACGGTCGGCACGATCCGGTCACCCGCCCGCACGAGCTCCCACGCTTCCCGGAAGCTCTCCATCGACTTGATCCGGTCGAGCTCGGGATATCCCGCGAGTGTTCCTGCGACCGGAGAAATGAGCGCCACCCAGGCGAAGTACCGGTCGATCTCGTAGGGCTCGCCCCGGCGGGCGAGGAAGCGCCTGGGCCGGACATAGGCGTCAACGGCCCAGTCCAGCTGGGACTCGCCGGTGGCCAGCTGGGCGTAGTACGGCAGGTCGCCACCGGACAGCCGGGCACCCGCCTCGATGAGACAGGGGCCCTGCGGGGTCATCTTGAGCTCCACATGCGCCGGGCCGTGCCGGATGTCGAGCGCGTCCAGTACGGCGAAGGCGTACTGGACCAGCGCGTCCTGGACCTCGCCCCGGCGCGGCACGATGTAGCACGCGCCGGACAGGTCCGTGATCCCGTTGACGGAGTACCGGGAGCTGCGCCAGATCTCGGCGGCGTGGTGGCGGCCGTCGAGACTCGCCGTATTGACGATGTACTCCGTACCCACCAGGTATTCCTGGGCGAGGACCGCCGTATTGGTCGCGGAGAAGATGTCGTCGGACCCGATGAGCCGGCGGAAGGCCTCGGCCGACTCCTGCGGAGTGTCGCAGAACGAGACGCCGTCCCCGCCCGCGCTGCGCAGCGGCTTGACGACGATCCGGCCGCCGGTCTCCCGGTGCCAGTCCACCAGTTCGGCCTCGGTCTCGGCCCGCAGCTGCCGAGCGGTGAGCAGGCCCGCAGCGCGTACGGCCTCGGTCATCGCGGCCTTGTCCCTGCGGGCCTCGCTGAGTCGGGTGCCGTTGGACGGCAGTCCGAGAGCCTCGCTCAGGACGTCGGCGAAGGCCACTCCGTACTCACCGCCGGCCATGACGGCGACCGGCCGGTACGGGGCGAGCTCCTTCAGGGTCCGGTCGAGATCACCGTCGTGCACGATGTTCGCCGCGTAGTTCTCCAGCGCCGGGCGCGACGACCGGTACACCGCGGGCGGCTCGGGGGAACTCTGGACCCGTACGCACGGAAATCCGGCCCGAATAAACGCCGGCGCTATATGGCGAGCGGTCTGTGGAACACCGTGCGATGCCGTTTCATAGATATCCACGAGAACAACATGTGGCTTCCCTGCCGTACGAGCGTTAGTTTTCACTACTTCCCCCGTGCTCGTTGAAACCATATGCATCCTTCACTGCTCCCACGCGGTCCGTCAACCTCCTATCTCACCATCCGGAATGGAGCTCGCCAGCAGCCGACATCGACAGCCGAGCCACTATCGTGCAAGGATTTCCGCCCATGTGGACCAAGCGAAATCCCGCCACGGTCGGGCGTTTTTCAGCCATAACCCAGGCCAGATTCGGCGGCCTTCCCCGACCTTTCTGGATTCTCTGGTCAGGAACCCTGATCAACCGGCTCGGCACGATGGTCATCCCCTTTCTCTCCTTTTATCTGAGTCGTGAGCGGGGATTGGCCGCCACGGAGGTCGGTGCCGTTCTCGCGGTGCTGGGGATCGGCGGGGTGCTCTCCCAGCCGATCGGTGGAGTGATCGCGGACCGCTGGGGCCGTCGCGTCGCGTTGACCGGCGGCATGCTGGCCACGGGCGCGCTCATGCTGGTCCTCGGCTACGCCGAGAGCACCCCCGTCATCGTCGTGGTGGTGTTCCTCCTCGGCATCGCCCTGGACCTGTTCCGGCCCGCGTCCCAGGCGATCGTCGCCGACCTGTTCCCGCCCGAGGGACGCCCCAGGGCCTTCGGGATGCTGCTCTGGGCGGTGAACCTGGGCTTCGCCCTGTCCATGGCGCTCGGCGGGGTACTGGCCAGGGACGGGTTCCTCACACTGTTCTGGATCGACGCGCTGAGCTGTGCCGTCTTCGGCCTGCTCGTCTGGCGGGGGGTGCCGGAAGGGCCTACCCATCAGACCGGGGTCGGCCAGGGGCGCGCCACCGACGTCCTGCGGGATCACGTGATGGTCATCTTCGTTCTCCTGACCCTTCTGTGCGCCTTCGTCTTCATGCAGGCCCTCACCACTCTGCCCCTGGCCATGGAACGGCAGGGGCTGCCCACGTCCTCGTACGGCCTGGTCATGGCCCTCAACGGGCTGACCATCGTGGTGCTCCAACCGCTGTTGGGGCACCGGCTCGGGCAGTTCGACCGCACCCACGGGCTGGTCCTCGGCATGGTGCTGATGGGCGCCGGCAACGCCGCCACGGCCTGGGTGTCCACCACCCCCGGGTACGCCGCCGCGGTCGCCGTCTGGACGGTCGGCGAGGTCCTGCTGACCTCGATCGGCTCCGCCCTGGTCGCCGACCTGGCACCGGTGCACCTGCGCGGCCGGTACAACGGCCTTTACGGACTGGCCTGGGGGGTCGGGTCGTTCACCGCGCCGCTAGGCGGCACCCGTCTGCTGGAGACGGGAGCCCCCGTGCTCTGGTACACGTGCGCCGCGCTGTGCGGTGTGGCGGCCGCCGGGCAGTGGGCCCTCCGCGGCGCGGTCCGACGCCGGATCGTGGCGACCGAGGGCTGACCGAACGGCGGCCCGGTCGCACTCACCCGGGACACCGCGCTGTCCCGCCTTCCGCGGAGCGGCCCGGTCCAGCCTTCCCGAAGCGGCCGCGCAGGTTCACCTGCCGGTTGTCTCCTTGTGGAAACGCTTCGCCGCGACGAGGACGCGGTCGTTCGCGGTGCGCTCCCCGAGGGTGATCCGCACGCCCTCGCCGTCGAACGAGCGCACCAGGATTCCCTCGTCCTCACAGGCCTGTGTGAAGGCAGCCGTACGCTCGTGGGTGGCGAGCCACACGAAGTTGGCATGCGACGGAGGCACGGCCCATCCCTGCTCGGTCAGTGCCGACGTCACCCGGTCCCGCTCGGCCACGAGCGCGGCCACTCGTTCCCGCATCAGGCCGTCGGCCTGCAGTGAAGCGATGGCCGCGTCCTGCGCGAACCGGGTCACCCCGAACGGCACGGCCGTCCTGCGCAGCGCCACTGCGACGGGTTCGTGCGCCACGGCGAAGCCCACTCGCAGTCCGGCGAGCCCGAACGCCTTGGAGAAGGTGCGCAGGACACAGACATTGGGGCGGTTCCGGTACACCTCGATCCCGTCGGGAAAGTCGTCGTCTCGGACGAACTCGATGTACGCCTCGTCGAGAACCACCAGCACGTCCGAGGGAACCAAGTCGAGGAAGCGTTCCAGCTCCGCTCGGCGCACGATGGTTCCGGTGGGATTGTTGGGGTTGCAGACAAAGACGAGTCTGGTGCGCTCGGTGATCGCGGAAGCCATCGCGGCGAGGTCGTGCGCCGCCCCAGTGGTGTTCGGGACCCGCACGGAGTCCGCCCCCACGATCTGCGTGAGTACCGGATACGCTTCGAACGACCGCCAGGCATAGAGGACTTCGTCCCCCGCACCGACGGTCGCCTGAAGCAGCTGCTGTGTGACGCCCACGGATCCCGTGCCCGTCGCGATGTGGGACTCCGGCACGTCGAGGTACCTGGAGAGCTCACGGACAAGTTCCCCGCAGGCCAGATCGGGATAGCGGTTGACGCTGGCCGTACCGGCGAGCGCCCGTTCCAGCACGCCGGGGAGCGGCGGAAAGGGGTTCTCGTTGGAGGACAGCTTGTACACGGAACCGGCCTGCGCGCCGGAAGACGACACTGAGCGCCCCGGCCGGTAGCCGGGTATCGACTCGAGGACCGGCCTCAGTCTGGGTGCCTGCTCGCCCACTCGCTCTGCCTCCTCAGCTCACGACAACATGAGCGGCTGTGGTCCTTTGAGCCTTTCGGCCCGCCATGCTGAGCACCGTAAATCAGCAGAGCCCCTCTGACCTGCATCTACGCAGGTCAGAGGGGCTTTCGGGCTGTGGAGCCTAGGGGAGTCGAACCCCTGACATCTGCCATGCAAAGACAGCGCTCTACCAACTGAGCTAAGGCCCCTCAACAGGGGACGTCCGGCCGGAACGGTCACGCATCCGGTGGGCGCCGCGCACCAGAGTACCGGGTCGCCCGGGGTATCTCGCAAAAAGATTGGGGGTCCCGGTGGCCGACCACTCTCCGTAAGATGCTCCGCGTGGTTCGCTGGAGCGAACCGCGGTTCTGGGGAAGCGATGGGGAGACGCAATGGACGCCGCACAGCAGGAAGCGACAGCGAGAGCGCGGGAACTGCAGCGGAACTGGTACGGGGAGCCGCTGGGGGCGCTCTTCCGTAAGCTGATAGACGATCTTGGTCTGAACCAGGCTCGTCTGGCGGGGGTACTCGGCCTGTCCGCACCGATGCTGTCGCAGCTGATGAGCGGTCAGCGGGCGAAGATCGGCAATCCGGCCGTGGTGCAGCGAGTGCAGCTGCTCCAGGACCTGGCGGGGCAGGTCGCGGACGGCAGTGTGAGCGCGGCCGAGGCCACCGAGCGCATGGACGAGATCAAGAAGTCTCAGGGGGGCTCGGTGCTCAGCAACAACACGACACAGTCGACGACCCATTCGGGAGCGCCCACGGTCAAGCGGGTGGTCCGCGAGATCCAGTCGCTGCTGCGCTCGGTCGCCGCCGCCGGTGACATCATCGAGGCCGCCGACACCCTCGCCCCGACCCACCCGGAGCTGGCGGAGTTCCTGCGGGTCTACGGGGCGGGCCGCACCTCCGACGCGGTCGCGCACTACCAGTCCCACCAGAGCTGACCCCGCGCCCCGGTCGCCGAAGGGGGTTCGGCGGGCCGGGGGGACGGAGGAGAGATGCGAGGGGGTCGCATCTCAGCGGCGCGAGGGGGAGTCGTATCGCTCGTCGAGGGGGAGGCAAGGGGGGTAAGCGGAGGGGGAGGAGCGGCGCACAGCCATGGGTGAGGTCTTCGCCGGGCGGTACGAACTCGTCGACCCGATCGGACGCGGAGGGGTGGGCGCCGTATGGCGCGCCTGGGATCACCGCCGCCGCCGGTACGTGGCCGCCAAGGTGCTCCAGCAGAGCGACGCGCACTCCCTGCTGCGCTTCGTGCGCGAGCAGGCCCTGAGGATCGATCATCCGCATGTGCTCGCCCCCGCCAGCTGGGCCGCCGACGACGACAAGGTCCTGTTCACCATGGACCTGGTCGCCGGCGGTTCGCTGGTCCATCTGGTCGGCGACTACGGCCCCCTGCCCCCGTTCTTCGTCTGCACCCTGCTCGACCAGCTCCTCGCGGGGCTCGCCGCGGTGCACGCCGAGGATGTGGTGCACCGTGACATCAAGCCCGCCAATGTGCTGCTGGAGGCCACCGGCACGGGCCGGCCGCGGCTGCGGCTGTCCGACTTCGGCATCGCGATGCGGCTGGGCGAGCCACGGCTGACCGAGACCAACCTCGTGGTGGGAACGCCCGGTTACCTCGCGCCGGAGCAACTGCTGGGCGCTGAACCGGACTTCCCGGCCGATCTGTTCGCCGTAGGGCTGGTGGCGCTGTATCTGCTGGAGGGGGCCAAGCCGGATGCCAAGGCGCTGATCGAGTATTTCGCGGCGCATGGCACCCCGGGGGCACCCAAGGGGATTCCCGAGCCGCTGTGGCAGGTCGTGGCGACGCTGTTGCAGCCGGATCCGCAGGCGCGGTTCCGCACGGCGACCGGGGCCCGCAAGGCGCTCGCCTCGGCGGCCGAGCTGCTGCCCGAGCCGAGGCCCGACGACGAGATCATCGAGATCTTCGACCAACTCGGTCCGCTGCCCGAGGGGTTCGCTCCCGAGGGGCCGCTGAAGAGGGCACCCGGTGTGGACGCCACCCCGCCGAAACCCAGGCCCATGTCGGACACCGGCAGCTTCCACCTGCCACCGCCTCAGGCACAGCCCCAGGAACAGCAGCAGCCCCCGCACAGCCCCGCTCATGTCCTGTCCACCCCCCGTCCCCACGTCCCGCAGTACCCCGCGCAGCCGCCCACTCCGGTGCCGCACCGGCGTTCCGACACCGCCTCTACTGCTTCGTACACCGCTCAGGCCCCGGAGGTTCCCCCTCCGACCACAGGCCACCGCACGGCCCGCCGCCGAGCCGCCCGTCAGGCCGCCCGCCGCCCCGGCCCGCCCTTGAAGATCGCGCTCCCCCTGCTGCTGCTCGCCCTGGCCCTCTACGCCACGGGTTTCTGGGCCCTGGCCCGCACCTGACGACGGACACCGACCCCGCAGGCGGCCCCGACCCCGGAGGCAGACCCGACCCGGAGGCAGACCCGACCCGGAGGCGGCCCCGCCCGCGGAGGCGGCTCAGACTCCGGAGGCGACCCCAACCCCGCAGGCGACCCCGACCCCGGAGGCCCCGCCCCAGCACCGGAAGCCCCGCAACACCCAAGCCCGTCTACCCCGCGACCCCGCCCTCGCCCCGGGCGCCCGCCCCCGCTGCCCCCGCCGCCCCCGCCTCACGAAACCCGGCGTCGCCCCGCCGTCGTCCACACCGCCAGCACCGCCACGATCACCGTCCCGCCCCCGATGCCGCTCACCGCGAGGATCGTCATCAAGGCGTCGTCGTCTCCCGCGCTCCCGCCCCCGGAAGGCACCCCGCCCAGCTCCCCCGCGCCCCCGGGCGGCGCGAACACCCCCTGCGGCAGGAACCGGCCGTCATAGGCCGGCCCGCTCCGCGCCGGGCCCTCCACACGCACCCGCAGCGTCAGGGCGAACGGCCCGTCCCCGAACCGCTCGGCCACCTGTGCGCTCAGATGCACCACGAGGTAGTAGGAGCCCCCGAACCGCATTCCCCTGATCCGGTCGCTGTTCCCGTACCGGTTCTCGTACACCGCCGGCGGCAGCGGATCCAGCGAGGCGGAACGCCGGCTGCCGTTGTAGTTGAGGCTCGCGTCGTCCAGCGGCGCCCGCACCGGGTTGTGGACGGACAGCTCCAGCGCCCCCACGACCACCCGGGAGCCCTCCCCCGAAGCGGCCAGCTCGGCGGTGGCGTACAGCCGCTCCCCCCAGTCGACCGGCACCTTGTAGAACACGGTCCGCCCGGGCGGCAGGTCCGAGCGCCACACGCCCTGCCCGAGCGGGACGGCGGAGGCGAACCCCGCGCCCCCGTCCCGTCGTACCGCCTCGTCCGTCAGGGGCGCGGGTGTGCCGGAGTCCCAGGAGCCGGGGGCACTGGTCGGTGCGGCCCGGTCCAGCGGGGGCTCCGAGAAGGTGGCGAGTTCCAGGTCCCAGGCGACGTCGCCGGGGGCCGGCGTACCCACCCGCTCCACGACCACGTAGTAGGGGCCCGCCTCCGCGCACCGCCCGCGGTCCCCGGACCGTTCCCGCATCGCCACGGCCGTGAGCGGACGCGCGCTGCTGCCGCCGCCGAAGGTCTCCGTCTCGAAGGAGCAGGAGCCGCCGTCGGCGTCCTGCACCGACACCCGGATCCCGTCGGAGGCGGAGACGGCCGCGTCGGCCGGCGGGACCGCGGTGGCGGAGACGTACGCGGTGGAGGTGCCGTCCAGGTCGAGGCGGTAGTAGACGTCGGTGCTCACCGGCAGCGAGCTGCGGTACGCCCGTCCGGGTTCCAGCCGGGCGGCGTCCGCCGTGCTGCCGACGCCGGGGACGGTGGTGGCGTCGGGGGAGAAGCCATAAGGGGTCGGCGCGGGGGCCGCAACCGCGGAGGGCAGCAGGGCACCGGTCCCGGTCGCGCACAGCACCGCCGTCACCACGGCCACGCGGCACACCGCACGCCACCACGCCGTAGGCCGCCCCATCACGCGCCACCCCTTGTCGTCGCCGGACCGGGAACGTGCCCCATCCTGCCCACCCGGGCCGCGAGCCATCCGCGGAAAACACAAAACCCCGACCGCAACCACGGCCGGGGTCTGTTCTCAGCTCAGCTTGTCGGAATTCTCACGAACCCGCGGGCACGGAGTCGGTCGCCTCCGTCCACAGGTCCTGCTCGGCGCGATCCGCCTGGATCTGGCGGTACACAAGGAGCCCGCCGATGGCGGCCAGTGTGACCAGGAGAAGCTTCTTCACCGCGCGACCTCGTCCTTCGTTGACGTAGGGGACCTCTGGCGCCCGACTATACACACCGACCGATATCGATCGGTGACCTGTGCGAGCCCGCCAACTCACCGCGCCTGGACCGCAGTAGCAGCGGCGGTCGGCACTCCGATCCGAGGGTGATCGCCCCCTCACGCACGGTGATTTTAGGCTCCCTTCTCCGCATTTCCGGCCACTTGCACCCATCCGAGTGGTGTTCATCTGAACATCGACGCGCCACGGGCGTAGGTCCACCACTTCGCGGCCCCCATACACATCATGAGGAAAGTACGCAAATCGCCCAACCTGAAAGTGAGGGGCCATGGCCCGGAACAAGGTCATGAAGCTGTGGACCGCCATCGTCACCGCCTTCCTCGCGCTGTGCACGGCGCTCGGACTCGTCACCACGACCGCCGCCGCGGCCGTACCCCCCATCGAGTCGGCCCGCACCAGCGGCAGCGACAGCACCGCGCAGGCCCCGGTGCCGGCGATGTCCCTCTGGACCTGGTCCTACGCCAGGTCACTGCCCCCCACGATGAAGCAGCGCATCCGCGCCGAGGCGCACGGTAAGACACCGAGCTGCCGCCACCACGGGCCCGCGGACACGGAAGCGGATCCGGCCGCGCTCGACTGCGACTCCACCGATGCCGAGGCGGAGACCGAGGCGGAGGCCGAGGCGCCCGCCGGAGCGACCACCGGCACCAGGGACATCCCCCTCCAGCGCTGACCGCGCACCGCCCGCGCACCTGATCCTTCTCCCCCATCCGTCCTGGCGAACTTGCGTACAGCTCCGCCCTGTTCCGAGGCCCGGCCACGCGAAGACGCGGCCGGGCCTCGTCGTAGCCTGGCCCCATGTCTCGCACACCCGCGGTGCGCCGGCGGGTCGTCATCGTCACCGCTGTGCACGGCCCCTCCGCCCGCTTCCTGCCGGAGGCGTACGCCTCGTTATGCGCGCAGGAGCTGCCCGACGGCTGGGATTGGCACTGGCTCGTGCAGGAGGACGGGACGAGCGACACCGTCGCCCCCCATGTCCCCGACGACCCCCGTGTCACCTTCCGCCAGGGCCGGTCCGGCGGCCCCGGAGTGGCCCGTACCATCGCGCTCGCGCACGCCGACGGCCCCTATGTGAAGGTGCTGGACGCCGACGACCGGCTCACCCCGGGAGCGCTCGCCCGCGATCTCGCGGTCCTGGAGCGCGACGCGGGGATCGGGTGGGTGACCTCACGGGTGCTGGATCTGCTGCCCGACGGTTCCACCGCCGCCTTCCCCCACGACCCCGACGACGGTCCGGTCGAGCGTGGCGCGGTGCTGGACTTCTGGCGGGCCAACGACTTCCGCGCCCAGGTCCACCCGGCCTCCCTCTGCGTACGCCGCGAACTGTTGCTCGCCCTCGGCGGCTGGATGGCGCTGCCCGCGTCCGAGGACACCGGGCTGCTGCTCGCCCTGAACGCCGTGAGCCGCGGCTGGTTCTCGGCCGAGACCGGGCTGCTGTACCGGAAGTGGGAGGGGCAGGCCACGGGCCAGGCATCGCACGTCGATCCGGCGGAGCGGGCGGCGCGGATGGCGGTGGCGGAGGCACGCGCGCGTGCGCTCGCCGCCAGCCGGTGGAGCTACGACTCGCCGATCACGATCGCCTGGGACGGGCACAGTTCCGCCGCCTCCCGCACCTCCGGCTCGCCCCCGCTGTCCTCACGCCCGGCCCTGACGGCCCCGAAGCCGTCCCGCACGGTGAAGACGGACGGCACGCGGTAGACGCACTCGCCGGATCCGTAACACAACTCGGGGTCCACGGAGACCTTCGTCATCTGCACTCCCGTCTCTCCCCGGGTGACTGCCCCCGCCGGAGGGCCGTCAATCAGCGGTCGAAGGGCAGATCGAGCATCCGGATGGCGTTGCCGCGCAGCAGCTTGTACGTCACCTCGTCCGACAGGCCCGCCATGTGCTCGGCCGCGACCTGCTTGGTGTGCGGCCAGGTCGAGTCGACGTGCGGATAGTCCGTCTCGAAGGTGGCGTTGTCCACCCCGACCGTCTCGATGGCCTCGATGCCGTGCCGGTCCCGGAAGAAGCAGCAGAAGATCTGCCGGTAGTAGTACGTCGACGGGGGCTCCGGGATCAGGTCCTTCACCCCGCCCCAGGCCCGGTGCTCCTCCCAGACGTCGTCCGCGCGCTCCAGGGCGTACGGGATCCAGCCCATCTGCCCCTCGCTGTAGGCGAGTTTCAGCCGCGGGAACTTCACCAGGACCCCGGAGAAGAGGAAGTCCATCATCGAGGCCATGGCGTTGTTGAAGCTCAGCGAGGCCTGCACGGCGGGCGGCGCGTCCGGGGAGGCGGCCGGCATCTGGGAGGAGGACCCGATGTGCATGTTCACCACCGTGCCGGTCTCCTCGCAGGCCGCGAAGAAGGGGTCCCAGTAACCGGAGTGGATCGAGGGCAGTCCGAGATAGGTGGGAATCTCGCTGAAGGTCACCGCCCGGACCCCGCGAGCGGCGTTGCGGTGGATCTCCGCGACCGCCAGGTCGATGTCCCACAGCGGGATCAGGCAGAGCGGGATGAGCCGGCCGCCGCTGTCGCCGCACCACTCCTCGACCATCCAGTCGTTGTAGGCGCGCACACAGGCGAGTCCGACCTCCTTGTCCTTGGCCTCCGCGAAGGTCTGGCCGCAGAAGCGGGGGAAGGTGGGGAAGCAGAGCGAGGCCTCGACATGGTTCATCTCCATGTCCGCCACACGGGCCTTGGGATCCCAGCAGCCCCGCCGCATCTGCTCGCGGGTGATCCCGTCAAGCGTCATCTCGTCCCGGGAGAACCCGACGGCCGCGATGATCCGCTTGTACGGGAAGAACTCGCCCTCGTACTCCCACCAGTCGGTGATCTGGCCGTCCGGGTCGGTGGTGAACCGGTACTTTCCGCCCACGTACTCCAGCTCACCGATGCCGGCGGTGAAGGGTTTGGGGCCTTTGTCCCGGTACTTGGCCGGAAGCCAGGTCTCGAAGAGGTGCGCGGGCTCGATCACGTGATCGTCCACGCTGATGACCTTGGGCAGTTCCCTGGTGCCGTTCACGACCTCGACCACGCCGGCTCCCTCCCGCCTCACATCTGACGGTGCGTCAGAAATGAAGGTAAGCCCACGGGGTGAAAGCGGCAAGCATCAGGGGCAGGCGAGGGGAGCGGATGCCGCGTCGTTCGGCACCGGTCCCTCCCCTCGCGGGGACCGGTGCCAAACGACGCGCTGGTGTCGGTCCCCGCCGGAGCGGGACCGAGGACTCGGGAGGTCTCGGGGTGCGCGGACGGGAAATCGTTCTTCCGTCACTGCGGCAAAGGCGGCGGAGGCCGGCAGCCTCTCCGGACGACGCGCGGTTGACTGGCTACGCGGTGTGATCCTGCCAGTTGGGACCCTTCCCGAGGAGGTTCCGGTTTTCCGCTCAGGGCTTTGGCCCAGGTCAGCCGTATAAAGTGAGTTTTCCGGTCCGGACGTCCAGGTGCGGGGAAAGTAAGGGGTGGAGGCCTTGAGTTCCGACTCAGGGGCACGCACAGCCTTCGCGGAACGCCTTGCGCTGCTGTACCGGGAGGCCGGGAACCCGCCCCTCAAGCGGGTGTCCGAGGCGGTCGTCCAGCTCCAGCGGGTGGATGAACGAGGGCGTCCGGTACGGGTTTCCGCGCAGCGCATCAGCGACTGGCGGCGCGCGAAGAACGTACCGGCACAGTTCGCCGCCCTGGCCGCCGTACTCCAGGTGCTGATCCCGCAGGCGCGGCGGGCCCGTCCGGCGCCGGTCTCCCCCGGGCTGTACGACCTGCCGCAGTGGCAGGTGCTGTGGGAGCGGGCGGTGGCCGACCCCGTCTCCGAGGAAGCGGCCGAGGAGCCGCCCCCCGCGGTGAGCGTCTGCCCCTACCGGGGCCTTGCCTCCTACCGCCAGGAGGATGCCCGGTGGTTCTTCGGCCGGGAGCGCAGTACCGCGGCCCTGGTCGAGCAGCTCCGGGCAGCGGAGCGCGGCGGCGGGCTGCTGATGCTGGTCGGCGCCTCGGGCGCGGGGAAGTCCTCGTTGCTCAACGCCGGTCTGGTGCCCGCCGTACAGGACGAACGGGACGTGCTGCAGCTCGTCCCCGGCGCCGATCCCCTGGCCGAGCTGACCCGGCGGATCCCCGAACTGGCCGCGGTGGGCGGGCGGGAGAGCCCGGGGTTCGGGGACGCGGTGCGGGACGCCGTCGCGGCGTGGGCCGGGCGGACGCCCGGGGCCCGGCCGGTCGTCATCGTCGACCAGTTCGAGGAGGCGTTCACCCTCTGCGCCGACGAGACCGACCGCCGCACCTTCATCCAGTTACTGCACGCCGTCGCCTCACCCGCCGCCGACGGCGCCCCGGCCCCCGCACTCGTCGTCCTCGGCATACGCGCCGACTTCTACGAGCAGTGCCTCGGCTACCCCGAACTCGCCGACGCCCTCCAGCACCGGCACATGGTGCTCGGCCCGCTGACCAGCGCCGAGCTGCGCGATGCGGTGACCGGACCGGCCAAGGCCGTCGGCCTGGAACTCGAACCCGGCCTCGCCGAACTGATCGTCCGCGAGGTCAGCGCGGACGGCCCGCGCGGCGCCCATGACGCCGGGGTGCTCCCGCTGCTCTCGCACGCCCTGCTGGCCACCTGGCAGCGCCGCAAGTCCGGGCGGCTGACCCTGGCCGGCTATCGCGCCGCCGGCGGAATCCAGGGCGCCGTCGCGGCGACCGCCGAGCGGGCCTGGTCCGGCCTCGACCCGGCGGCCCGTACGGCGGCCCGGCTGCTGCTGCTGCGGCTGGTCCGGCTCGGCGAGGACACCCAGGCCACCCGCAGGCGCGGCACCCGGCGGCAGCTGGCGGCGGAGTCGGCCGACCCCGACAAGACGGAGGAGTCGCTCGAAGCACTGGTCCAGGCCCGGCTGGTGACCCTCGACGCGGAGACCGTGGAGATCACCCACGAGGCGCTGCTGCACGCCTGGCCGAGGCTGCGCGAGTGGATCGACGAGGACCGCGGCGGCAACCTCCTGCGCCAGCGCCTGGAGGAGGACGGCCGCTCCTGGGAGGACTCCCACCGCGACTCCTCCCTGCTCTACCGGGGCTCCCGGCTGGAGCAGGCGCACAGCTGGGCGAGGTCGGCGGGGGACACCTTCCTGACCCGCAGCGCGGTGGAGTTCCTGGCGGCCTCGGTACGGCTGCGCCGGCGCACCCTGTGGGTCCGGCGCGGTGCGGTGGCGACGCTGGTGGTGCTGGCGCTGGTGGCCGTGGGCTCCGCGGTGGTGGCGTGGCAGCAGCGCAACGACGCCGTGTTCGAGCAGGTGGTGGCCGAGGCGGACCGCGTGCAGTACACCGACCCGTCGCTGTCGGCCCAGCTCGACGTGGTGGCGCACCGGCTGCGCCCGGACGACGAGGGCACCAACAACCGGCTGGTGTCCATCGTGAACGCCCCGCTGGCCACCCCGCTCCTCGGCCACACCGGCGCCGTCTACCTCACCTCCTTCAGCCCCGACGGCAAGCTCCTGGCCACCGCCAGCTACGACCGCACGGTCCGGCTCTGGGACGTCGGCGACCCGCGGCGCCCCAAACCCCTGGGCAAGCCGCTCGTCGGCCACACCAGCTGGGTGAGCAGCGCGGTCTTCAGCCCGGACGGCCGCACCCTCGCCAGCGCGGCGGACGACGGCACGATCCGGCTGTGGGACGTACGGGATCCCCGCCGCCCCAAGCCGCTGCGCACCCCCCTGACCGGCCACCGGGGCACGATCTACCTGCTCGCGTTCAGCCCCGACGGCCGCACCCTGGCCTCCGCCGGCGAGGACCGCACGGTCCGCCTGTGGGACGTGGCGGGCCCGGACCGCCCGAAGACCGTCAGCACCCTCACCGGCGCCCGCGCCGCCGTGCGCTCGGTGGCGTTCAGCCCGGACGGCGACACCCTCGCCGCGGGCGGCGACGACGACACGATCCGGCTGTGGAACACCGCCGACCCGCGCCGCCCGAAGCCGTACGGCACCCCGCTGACCGGTCACACGGACCTGGTGCACTCCGTCGCGTTCAGCCCCGACGGCCAGACCCTGGCCAGCGGCGCCGCCGACGACGCCGTACGCCTGTGGGACGTGACGGACCCCGGCCGCGCCACCGCGCTGGGCCCGCCCCTGACCGGCCACACCGGGCCCATCTGGTCGGTGGCCTTCAGCCCCGACGGCTCCACGCTCGCCGCGGCCAGCGCGGACAGCACCGCCACCCTGTGGAACGTCAGCGATCCGGCCTACCCCGCCCAGGTCGGCGAGCCGCTCGCGGGCAGCAGCGGGGAGATGTACGCGCTGGGCTTCAGCCCGGACGGCAGGACCCTGGCCACCGGAAGCGGCGACAGCAAGGTGCGGCTGTGGTCGATCCCGGCCTCCGACATGTTCGGCCGCAGCGGCGCCTTCCGCCCCGACGGACGGGTCCTCGCCACGGCCGCCCGCGACGGCAGCGTCCGGCTGTGGAACGTACGGAACCCGGACCGCCCGGCGACCCTGAACAAGCCGTTCATGCCCGACGACGGCGGCCAGCGCTCCCTGCTGTTCTCACCCGACGGCCGCACCCTCGCGGTGCTGACGGGCGCCCGCGCGGTCTTCCTGTGGGACGTCTCCGACCCCACCCGCCCGGTCTCCCACGGCCCGCCCCTGACCCTGCGCACCCGCTTCATGGGCCCCGACGCCCTGGCGTTCAGCCCCGACGGCCGCACCCTCGCCACGGCCTACGACGACCGCACCCTGCGGCTGTGGAACATCTCCGACCCGCGCCGGCCGACGCCCTACGGCTCCCCGCTCACCGGCCACCGCGGTTACGTCAACACCCTCGCCTTCTCCGCCGACGGCCGCACCCTCGCCAGCGGCAGCGCGGACGGCACGATCCGGCTGTGGAACACCGCCGACCCCCGGCACACCACCCCGGTCGGCTCCCCGCTCACCGCCCACGAGGGCCCCGTCAACGTCCTCGCCCACAGCCCCGACGGCCGCACCCTCGCCAGCGGCAGCGACGACGACACGGTCCGCCTGTGGGACGTCACCGACCCGGCCGGGACGCGCGAGCCCGCGGCCACGCTGACCGGTCACACGGAGGCGGTCGTCTCCCTGACGTTCAGCCAGGACGGCCGCACCCTCGCCAGCGGCGGCAACGACAACACGGTCCGCCTGTGGAAGGCCGCCACCCCCTCCGAGGCGGCCCCCATCGGCGAGTCGATGAGCCCCAACGCCAAGACCGGCAACTTCCTGTCCTTCAGCCCCCGCAGCAACATGCTCGGCGTCTCCAGCGGCACCGACACGGTCCGCCTGTGGAACCTCGACGTCGACCGGGCGGTGAACCGCATCTGCGCCACCACCCGCGGCGTCCTGACGGAGGAGAAATGGGACGAATACCTCCCCCGGCTCTCCTACGACCCCCCGTGCGACCCGTGACGACCACGTGATCCCGCTCACAACCCCCACCCGGTCCCGAACGGCCGCCTCCCGCCGCTCCACCAGCCTTGTTACTGTGGTTCACAGCCCGATCGCTGGTGCATCCCCCGTCGCCAGCGATCGGGTCTTTTCACGCCACGTCAGCGCCCCTTGCACAGAAGAAAACCCCCGGTCCTGCTGGACCGGGGGTTTCTCGAACTGTGGGGCTAACAGGATTTGAACCTGTGGCCTCATCCTTATCAGGGATGCGCTCTAACCAACTGAGCTATAGCCCCGCCGCGCTCTGCGGTGTGTGTCCCGCGCGCTGACTCCTGAAGATTAGCGCACGACGTGCGCAGTCCCAAAATCGGTTGTCGGGGAGGCGTCAGGAGAGGTCGGAGCGGTGTTCACTCGTCCTCGGCCAGCGTCAGCTCCACGCCGCCGACGAAGCCGGCGGAGAGGTTGTAGATGAAGGCGCCGAGGGTGGCGAGGGCCGTGGCGAGGACGACATCGATGACCGCGATGATCGACGTGAACATCAGGACGTTCGGCAGCGACAGGAACGACTGGAGGTCGAAGCCGTTGGACTCGTTCGAGCCCGTCGCCTCCGAGATGGTGCCGCCGACCGTCGAGAAGACGCCCATCGCGTCCATGACCATCCACAGCACCGCCGCCGCGACGATGGTGCAGATGCCGAGGGCGATGGAGAGCAGGAAGCTGACCTTCATCACCGACCACGGGTCCGCCTTGGCCACCCGCAGACGTGCCTTGCGGGTGCGCGGCACGGTCCTGGCACCCGTGCGGGGCCTGCGGACCGCGTTCGCCGGGGCGGCGGCCGCCGGGTAGGCCTGCGGCGGGTGGTAGGGCCCGGAGGAAGGCTGGGGCTGCCGCTCGCCGGGCAGCGGCGACGGCGCCGGCGCGGGCTGCGCCGACTGCTGTTGAGCCGCCGGGGCCTGGCCGGCCGCGTACTGCTGGGCCTGCGGGCCTCGGGTGTCCGTCACAGTTCCCCCCTGGGATCCATGCGTATCGGGCGAGGGCGAGTCCGTGGTCTGCGCGGCGGAGCCACGGCCGCCGCCGTCCGTCTCCGTACCCGTAGAGGTACCGGCCGATCCGGCGCCCGTGGCTCCGCTCACGTGACTCACTCCTCGTGCTACTCGGCCGAGGGCGCCTCACCCTCGTCCGTGCCGGCGGCCTGGGCCGTCTCGGCGGTCTCGTCCACGGCGTCCACGCCGTCGACTTCCTCCGCCTCGCGCCCCGCCTCGGCGTTACGTGCGATACCGACCACGGCATCGCGCTTGCCCAGGTTGATCAGTTGGACGCCCATGGTGTCACGGCCCGTCTCCCTGACCTCGTTGACTCGCGTACGAATCACACCGCCGCCCAGCGTGATGGCGAGGATCTCGTCGGTCTCCTCGACCACCAGCGCGCCGACGAGCGATCCGCGGTCCTCGACGATCTTGGCGGCCTTGATGCCGAGACCGCCACGTCCCTGGACGCGGTACTCGTCGACGGGGGTGCGCTTCGCGTACCCACCGTCGGTTGCAGTGAACACGAA
The DNA here is from genome assembly GCF_042888685.1 of Streptomyces sp. NPDC002779. Lineage (NCBI taxonomy): Bacteria > Bacillati > Actinomycetota > Actinomycetes > Kitasatosporales > Streptomycetaceae > Streptomyces > Streptomyces sp. NPDC002779. Next base: position 233,116 of record NZ_JBIAQC010000003.1, on the reverse strand, counting down.
CGTACCGGGTCGAACAACATTCATCGAGAGCAGCTCGTCGCCCTCGCGGAAACTCATGCCCTTGACACCCGAGGTGGCACGGCCCATCGGGCGCAGCGCATCGTCCGTTGCGGTGAACCTGATCGACTGCGCCTTCCTGCTGATCAGCAGCAGATCGTCCTCGGACGAAACGAGCTCGGCTCCGATCAGTTCGTCGTCGGAACCGTCCTGCTGCTCCCGGAGATTGATCGCGATGACGCCTCCGGAGCGCGGCGAATCGTAATCCTTCAGAGAGGTCTTCTTCACCAGACCGGCCTTCGTGGCGAGCACCAGGTACGGCGCCGCGTCGTAGTCCCGGATGGCGAGGATCTCGGCGATCGCCTCGTCCGGCTGGAAGGCCAGCAGGTTCGCCACGTGCTGGCCGCGCGCGTCCCGGCCGGCGTCCGGCAGCTCGTAGGCCTTGGCGCGGTAGACGCGGCCCTTGTTGGTGAAGAACAGCAGCCAGTGGTGCGTGGTCGAGACGAAGAAGTGGTCGACGATGTCGTCTTCCTTCAGCTTCGCGCCGCGCACACCCTTGCCGCCGCGCTTCTGCGAGCGGTAGTCGTCCGTCTTGGTCCGCTTGACGTAACCGCCGCGCGTGATGGTGACGACGATGTCCTCTTCGGCGATGAGGTCTTCCATCGACATGTCGCCGTCGTAGGGCACCAGCGTGGTCTTGCGGTCGTCGCCGTACTTCTCGACGATCGCGGCGAGTTCCTCGCTGACGATGCCGCGCTGGCGGACCGGCGAGGCCAGGATCGCGTTGTACTCGGTGATCTTCGCCTGGAGCTCGTCGTGCTCCTGGACGATCTTCTGGCGCTCCAGGGCGGCCAGTCGGCGCAGCTGCATCTCGAGGATGGCATTGGCCTGGATCTCGTCGATCTCCAGGAGCTCCATCAGGCCCGTGCGCGCCACGTCGACCGTGTCACTGCGCCGGATCAGCGCGATGACCTCGTCGATGGCGTCCAGGGCCTTGAGCAGACCGCGCAGGATGTGCGCCCGCTCCTCGGCCTTGCGCAGCCGGAACTTCGTACGGCGGACGATGACCTCGATCTGGTGCGTCACCCAGTGGCGAATGAACGCGTCCAGGGAGAGGGTGCGCGGGACGCCGTCGACGAGCGCCAGCATGTTGGCGCTGAAGTTCGACTGAAGGTCGGTGTGCTTGTAGAGGTTGTTCAGCACCACCTTGGCGACCGCGTCCCGCTTCAGCACGATGACCAGGCGCTGACCGGTGCGCGAGGAGGTCTCGTCGCGGACGTCCGCGATGCCGCCGATCTTGCCGTCCTTCACCAGGTCGGCGATCTTCTGCGCGAGGTTGTCGGGGTTGGTCTGATAGGGGAGCTCGGTGACCACCAGGCACTGGCGGTTCTGGATCTCCTCGACCTCGACGACCGCCCGCATGGTGATCGAGCCACGGCCCGTGCGGTACGCCTCCTCGATGCCCTTGCGGCCGACCACCAGGGCGCCGGTCGGGAAGTCGGGGCCCTTGATGCGCTCCATGAGGGCGTCCAGGAGCTCCTCGTGAGAGGCCTCCGGGTTCTCCAGGTACCACTGGGCGCCGGCCGCGACCTCGCGCAGGTTGTGCGGCGGGATGTTGGTCGCCATGCCGACCGCGATACCGGCCGAGCCGTTGATCAGCAGGTTCGGGAAGCGGGCGGGCAGGACGGTCGGCTCCTGGGAGCGGCCGTCGTAGTTGTCCGTGAAGTCGACGGTCTCCTCGTCGATGTCGCGGACCATCTCCATCGACAGCGGCGCCATCTTGCACTCGGTGTAGCGCATGGCCGCCGCCGGGTCGTTGCCCGGCGAGCCGAAGTTGCCGTTGGAGTCCACCAGCGGCATCCGCATCGACCACGGCTGGGCGAGGCGCACCAGGGCGTCGTAGATCGAGGAGTCGCCGTGCGGGTGGTAGTTGCCCATGACGTCGCCGACCACGCGCGCGCACTTGTAGAAGCCGCGCTCGGGCCGGTAGCCGCCGTCGTACATGGCGTACAGGACGCGGCGGTGGACGGGCTTGAGGCCGTCCCGGACGTCCGGCAGCGCGCGGGACACGATGACGGACATCGCGTAGTCCAGGTACGAACGCTGCATCTCCGTCTCGAGCCCGACGGGCTCGACACGCTGGGCGATGATGCCGCCCTCTTCAGAGGTGACGGGGGTGTTCTCGTCGGCCATTGCTGGTGAAGATCCTTCCTGGTGCGGTCAGCTGAGACCGACTCAGATGTCGAGGAACCGGACGTCCTTGGCGTTGCGCTGGATGAAGGCGCGGCGCGCCTCGACGTCCTCGCCCATGAGGACCGAGAACAGGTCGTCGGCCTGGGCGGCGTCGTCGAGGGTGACCTGGCCGAGGACGCGGTGCTCCTGGTCCATCGTCGTGATGCGCAGCTCCTCGGCGTTCATCTCGCCGAGACCCTTGAAGCGCTGGATGGAGTCCTCGCGCACGCGCTTGCCGCGCTGGCGGCCCATCTCGATCAGCGCGTCACGCTCGCGGTCCGAGTAGGCGTACTCCACGTCGTCCCGGCCCCACTTGATCTTGTACAGCGGGGGACGGGAGAGGTACACGTGCCCGGCCTCGACCAGCGGCCGCATGAAGCGGAACAGGAAGGTCAGCAGCAGGGTGCTGATGTGCTGGCCGTCGACGTCGGCGTCCGCCATCAGGATGATCTTGTGATAGCGGAGCTTCTCGATGTCGAAGTCCTCGTGCACACCCGTACCGAAGGCGGAGATCAGCGCCTGGATCTCCTGGTTCTGCAGGATCTTGTCGATCCGCGCCTTCTCGACGTTGAGGATCTTGCCCCGGATCGGGAGGATCGCCTGGTACTGCGGGTTGCGGCCGGACTTGGCCGAGCCGCCGGCGGAGTCACCCTCGACGATGAAGATCTCGCACTTGGTGGGGTCGTTCGACTGGCAGTCCGAGAGCTTGCCCGGCAGCGACGCCGACTCCAGCAGGCCCTTGCGGCGGGTCAGGTCGCGCGCCTTGCGGGCCGCCACGCGCGCGGTGGCCGCCTGGATGCCCTTGCGGATGATGTCCGCGGCTTCCACCGGGTTGCGGTCCAGCCAGTCGTTGAGGTGCTCGTAGACCGCCTTCTGGACGAAGGTCTTGGCCTCGGTGTTGCCCAGCTTGGTCTTGGTCTGGCCCTCGAACTGCGGCTCGCTCAGCTTCACCGAGATGATCGCGGTGAGGCCCTCGCGGATGTCGTCGCCGGTGAGGTTGTCGTCCTTCTCGCGGAGCAGCTTCTTGTCGCGCGCGTACTTGTTGATCAGGTTGGTCAGCGCCGCGCGGAAGCCCTCTTCGTGGGTGCCGCCCTCGTGCGTGTGGATGATGTTGGCGAAGGAGTACACGCCCTCGCTGTAACCGCTGTTCCACTGCATGGCGATCTCGAGGGAGAGGGCCTTGTCCTTGTCCTCCGCCTCGAGGTCGATCACCGAGGGGTGCACCACGTCTCCCTTGCGGGAGTTGAGGTACTTCACGAAGTCGACGATGCCGCCCTCGTAGTGGTACGTGACCGTCTTGACCTCGGCGGTCTCGTCCGCGCCGGCCTCGTCCGCCCCGGAGGTGGCCTTCGCCGAGTCGCGCTCATCAGTGAGTTTGATCGTCAAACCCTTGTTGAGGAACGCCATCTCCTGGAAGCGCCGCGAGAGCGTCTCGAAGGAGTAGTCCGTGGTCTCGAAGATGTCGCTGTCGGCCCAGAAGGTGACCGAGGTGCCGGTCTCCTCGGTGGCCTCGTGCTTGACGAGCGGCGCCGTGGGGACGCCCATCTTGTAGTCCTGCGTCCAGCGGTGGCCGTCGGTGCGGACCTCGACGGCGACCTTCGACGACAGCGCGTTCACCACGGAGACGCCCACGCCGTGCAGACCACCGGAGACCGCGTAGCCGCCGCCGCCGAACTTGCCGCCCGCGTGCAGCACGGTCAGCACGACCTCGAGGGCCGGCTTGCCCTCGGAGGCGACGATGCCCACCGGGATGCCACGGCCGTTGTCCACGACCCGCACGCCGCCGTCGGGGAGGATCGTCACCTCGATGGTGTCCGCGTGACCGGCCAGCGCCTCGTCGACGGAGTTGTCGACCACCTCGTACACGAGGTGGTGCAGGCCGCGCTCGCCGGTCGAGCCGATGTACATACCGGGTCGCTTGCGGACCGCGTCCAGACCCTCGAGGACGGTGATGGCACTCGCGTCGTACGCCGTGGCATGGGCCTCGGGTACGCCTGCCACGGCGTCGGTGGACGGGATGTTCTCGTTGGGGTTGCCGGAATCGGCCACGAAGCGCCCTTTCTGGCACAGCACTAGCCAGGCTCGTCGGCAGGTTGCCGGAGCGGCTGCGGCATGTTGCGTTGGTAAGCCTTGATCAGCGTTGCTCAGCGTTTCCCGGGCGGTCCCCACGAGTGGGGCGGGATTGGCTTCCAGTCTACCGGTAGCGCCGACAGTGATGGGGGTTTGCCGGTACCTGAGTCCGCATGTGCCGCCCTGAACCGGTCTCTCCCGACTCCCCATATACGGAGCGGGGCTCCAAGAGGCTCACAGCGGCACTCAGCGCTTCGAGGTGTCAACCCTTTGCTACTTGGGAGTCAGGTCGCCCGCACGAGGGGATCCGCGACCGCGTTCAGTGCTACGCCGGAGCCGTCCCGAACAGCCGGTACGTGATGTACGTCACCCATAGGTGTCGCCGGGTCCGGTGCTGCCCGGGGCCCTGAGGGGGCCGTAGCGGCGTTCGGGGCCGCCGGGGCCCAGGACCTTGATCACCTTCACCGTGCCGTGCCCGAGATCCTCGTTCAGCCGGGCCACCAACTGCGGGGCGAGCAGCCGCAGATTCGTCGCCCAAGCCGTCGAGTCGCACCGCACGACCAGCACCCGCTCGTCCTCGTCGTAGGTCTGCGGCTCGCAGTGGTTGGCCAGGTCCGGCCCCACGATCTGCGGCCAGCGGCCCATCACCCCGCCCACCGCGGCCGGCGCCTCCCAGCCCCGCTCGGTGATCAGCCGGTTGATGGCGGCGCCCAGCGCCATCGGGTCGCGGCCGTCGGCGCGCGCACCGGAGCGCAGGCCGCCGCCGCGCCGCGCCTGCCTCTTCTGCTGCGCCGCGTCCCCCCGCGCGCGTGCCTGTTCCTTCGCCGCGCGCAACGCCACGCGCGCGAGGTCGACGCCGGACGGCTCGGGGGCCTTCTTCACCGGCTCCTCGGCCTTCTTGGGGCCCACACCTTGCACGGGGCCCGCGGCTTTGCGGGGATCGTCGGCGGTCATACGCGCTCCACCGCCCCCTCGGCCACGGCGTACCGCGCCCCCGCCAGCACGTGCGGCACGTCGTCCTCGACCGCCGCCGTCACCAGCACCTGCTCCCCGGGGGCGACCAGCTCGGCCAGCCGCTCGCGGCGCCGGGTGTCCAGCTCGGCGAAGACGTCGTCGAGCACGAGCACCGGCTCATTGCCCTCGGCCCGCAGCAGGTCGTACGAGGCCAGCCGCAGTGCCAGCGCGTACGACCAGGACTCGCCGTGCGAGGCGTACCCCTTGGCGGGCAGCTGCCCCAGCTTGAGCAGCAGATCGTCGCGATGCGGACCCACCAGGGTGACGCCCCGCTCGATCTCCTGCTTACGGGCGTCCGCGAGCACGGACATCACCTGCTCGTACAGAGCCTCACGCGTGTGTGCCTCGCCGGGCGCGGACGGCTTGTACTCCAGCGCCAGCGGGCCGCCGCCGGGCGCCAGCTGCTCGTACGCCTTGTCCGCCAGCGGCTGGATCGCGGCGATCAGGTCCATGCGCTGGGCGAGCAGTTCGGCGCCCGCGCGCGCGAGGTGCTGGTCCCACACGTCGAGGGTGGACAGGTCCATCGAGCGGCCGCCGTGCCTGCGGGCGAGTGCGGCCGACTTCAGCAGGGTGTTGCGCTGCTTGAGCACCCGGTCGTAGTCGGAGCGCACGCCCGCCATGCGCGGGGAGCGGGCGGTGATCAGCTCGTCGAGGAAGCGGCGGCGCTCACCGGGGTCGCCCTTCACCAGCGCCAGATCCTCCGGCGCGAACAGCACCGTACGCACGATCCCGAGGATGTCCCGCGGCCTGACCTGCGACGATCTGTTGATCCGGGCGCGGTTGGACCGGCCGGGGTTCAGCTCCAGCTCCACCAGCTGCTGCCGCTCGCCCTGCCGGATCTGCGCCCGGATGATCGCGCGGTCGGCGCCCATGCGCACCAGGGGCGCGTCCGAGGCGACGCGGTGACTGCCGAGGGTGGCGAGATAGCCGACGGCCTCGACGAGGTTCGTCTTGCCCTGGCCATTGGGGCCCACGAAGGCGGTGACGCCCGGGTCGAGCGGAACCTCGACCCGGGCGTACGAGCGGAAGTCGGCGAGCGACAGATGCGTGACGTGCATGGTGGTGCGCCGACCTCCCCCGGTGCTGGTTCTCGCTGGTTACTGCTTCTTCTCGACCGCGTGGCCGCCGAACTGGTTGCGCAGCGCCGCGATCATCTTCATCTGCGGGGAGTCCTCTTGGCGGGAGGCGAACCGCGCGAACAGGGACGCCGTGATCGCGGGCAGCGGCACGGCGTTGTCGATGGCGGCCTCCACGGTCCAGCGGCCCTCGCCGGAGTCCTGTGCGAAACCGCGCAGCCGGTCCAGGTGCTCGTCCTCGTCGAGGGCGTTGACCGCGAGGTCCAGCAGCCAGGAGCGGATGACCGTGCCCTCCTGCCAGGAGCGGAAGACCTCCCGCACGTCGGTGACGGAGTCGACCTTCTCCAGCAGCTCCCAGCCCTCGGCGTAGGCCTGCATCATCGCGTACTCGATGCCGTTGTGGACCATCTTCGCGAAGTGCCCGGCGCCGACCTTGCCGGCGTGCACCGAGCCGAAGTCGCCCTCGGGCTTGAGCGCGTCGAAGACCGGCTGCACCTTGGCGACGTTCTCCGCGTCGCCGCCGTACATCAGGGCGTAGCCGTTCTCCAGGCCCCAGACGCCGCCGGAGACCCCGCAGTCGACGAAGCCGATGCCCTTGGCGGCCAGCTCCTCGGCGTGCTTCTCGTCGTCCGTCCAGCGGGAGTTCCCGCCGTCCACGACGACGTCCCCGGGCTCCAGGAGCTCGGCGAGCTCGTCGATGGTCGACTGGGTGGCGGCACCGGCCGGGACCATCACCCACACGACGCGCGGGCCCTTGAGCTTGCCCACAAGCTCTTCCAGGCTGTGGACATCCGCGAGGTCCGGGTTGCGGTCGTATCCGACGACGGTGTGGCCCGCGCGGCGGATCCGCTCGCGCATGTTGCCGCCCATCTTGCCGAGGCCGACGAGACCGAGCTCCATCAGTTGTTCCTTAGGTTGCTGTGGCGTGACTGGCACCTTCGTACCCATGTCCGAGCCTAAACCCGGACCGTCACGCACACCTGTGGGCATACGCGCTCAAACGTATGCCCCGACCTGCGGTGTTGCCGTCAGCCGCTGAGGCGGACCGGCATGATCAGGTACTTGTACGCCTCGTCCGCCTCGGCGTCCACCGCGGGCTTGCCGCTCAGCAGCGCCGGCTTCGTCGAGGTCGTGAACGACAGCTGGGCCACCGGGGAGTCGATCGCGCTCAGGCCGTCCAGCAGGAAGGTGGGGTTGAAGGCGATCGAGATGTCGTCGCCCTCCAGCTGCGCGTCGACCCTTTCCACAGCCTGTGCGTCGTCGCTGGAACCGGCCTCCAGGATCAGCACGCCCTGCTCGAAGCTGAGCCGCACCGGGGTGTTCCGCTCGGCCACCAGCGCCACACGCTTCACGGCCTCCACGAACGGGGCCGTCTCGATCACCGCGACGGAGTTGAACTCGGTCGGGAACAGCGTGCGGTACTTCGGGAGGTCGCCCTCCAGCAGCCGGGTCGTCGTCCGCCGTCCCGCGCCCTCGAAACCGATCAGGCCCTCACCGGCACCGGAGCCGGACAGCGCCAGCGTCACGCTGTCGCCGCTGGTCAGTGCCTTGGCGGTGTCCAGCAGCGTCTTCGCGGGCACCAGCGCGACCGCGGACGCGTCAGGGTTCTCCGGCTTCCACAGGAACTCACGGACCGCGAACCGGTAGCGGTCGGTGGAGGCCAGCGTGACCCGGTCGCCCTCGATCTCGATGCGCACACCGGTCAGCACCGGCAGCGTGTCGTCCCGGCCGGCGGCGATGGCGACCTGGGAGGCCGCGGAGGCGAAGACCTCACCGGGGACGGTCCCGGTCGCGGTCGGCATCTGCGGCAGCGCCGGGTACTCCTCCACAGGCAGGGTGTGGAGGGTGAATCGCGAGGAGCCGCAGACCACGCTCGCCCGTACACCGTCTGTGGAAATCTCCACCGGCCGGTTCGGCAGCGCACGGCAGATGTCGGCGAGCAGCCGGCCGGAGACGAGGACCGTGCCCTCCTCCTCGACCTCGGCGTCCACCGACACGCGTGCGGAGACCTCGTAGTCGAAGCCGGACAGGCTCAGCTGGCCGTCCTCGGCCTTCAGCAGCAGGCCGGCGAGGACAGGGGCCGGCGGGCGGGCCGGGAGGCTGCGCGCCGCCCAGGCCACGGCCTCCGCGAGTACGTCGCGTTCCACCCGGATCTTCACTGTTGCCGCCTCCTGCTGTTGCCGGCGCTTCTCGGCCTGCCTGGCTTCGTCGTCTGTCGCGGTGTCCTCGGTCCCTGTGTTCGGGGAGGGACACCGGGGAACAGTCTGACGCACGGCACTGACAGTAGGTGCCCCTCGGGGTCAAGTCGTGACGAGGGGCAGCCGGGAGCCGGAGGGCGAGTTGTGCACAGGACCCACTTCGAAACGGATTCCCAGCTCTCTCTAGTCGTCAGTAGTAGTAGGGCCTGTGGAAACCGTGGATAACTCCGTTTGCCCAGCTCAGGGCGCAAATTTTGTCCACCGGTCTTGTGGGCGGAGGCGGTGGACAACCGGGCGTATCTGTGGAGAACAGAAAGTTCTGCACACCCCGTGCACAGGTTGAGGCGAGTTCTCCCCAGCACCGTCCCCAGGTTTACCCGGCTTTCCCACAGCCCAACCCGGCACCTTCGTGTGACGCCTTTCACTCGCGTCGGTGAGAAGGTGCGTCGCGTTGCCGAACAGTGGACAACCATGTGGAGAAACCGGCGATCGCTGGGGACAACCGGCCCCAGCCTGTGGGTTGCCGGTGGACAACTCCGTGCACACCCTGTGGACCGACGCGTTGTCCACAGTCTGTGGAGATCCTTCGTCCACGAATCCACAACCGGCTGAGCTGGGCTGATGGTCTTTCAACAGCGCAGCCTGTGGACACGATCTGGACAACTCCGCAGTCCCCAGGATGTGGACGGAAGAAAGTCACCGAATCTGTGGAGAGTGGCCGTAACCTCGCAGGTAATCGAACACCGGGTGACACCGGCACAACGAGGAACGCCCCCCGGATCTTCTCCGGAGGGCGCCCTGGATGCCGTGTCGGCGTGGCTGTCAGCCGTTCTTGATGCGGTTGGTGAGCTCGGTGACCTGGTTGTAGATGGAGCGCCGCTCGGCCATCAGATTGCGGATCTTGCGGTCCGCGTGCATCACCGTCGTGTGGTCGCGGCCGCCGAAGAGGGCGCCGATCTTGGGCAGCGAGAGGTCCGTCAGCTCACGGCAGAGGTACATCGCGATCTGGCGGGCCGTCACCAGCGCGCGACCGCGCGAGGTACCGCACAGGTCCTCGACCGTGAGGCCGAAGTAGTCCGCGGTGGCGCCCATGATGGCCGTCGAGGTGATCTCGGGGGCGGAGTCCTCGCCGCCCGGGATCAGATCCTTGAGGACGATCTCCGTCAGGCCCAGGTCCACCGGCTGCCGGTTGAGCGAGGCGAACGCCGTCACCCGGATCAGCGCGCCCTCCAGCTCGCGGATGTTGCGCGAGATCCGCGAGGCGATGAACTCCAGGACCTCCGGCGGGGCGTTGAGCTGCTCCTGGACGGCCTTCTTGCGCAGGATCGCGATACGGGTCTCCAGCTCGGGCGGCTGGACGTCGGTGATCAGGCCCCACTCGAAACGGTTCCGCAGCCGGTCCTCCAGCGTCACCAGCTGCTTGGGCGGCCGGTCACTGGAGAGCACGATCTGCTTGTTGGCGTTGTGGAGCGTGTTGAAGGTGTGGAAGAACTCCTCCTGCGTCGACTCCTTGTCCGCGAGGAACTGGATGTCGTCGACGAGCAGGATGTCCATCTCGCGGTAGCGCTTGCGGAAGCTGTCGCCCTTGCCGTCGCGGATGGAGTTGATGAACTCGTTGGTGAACTCCTCCGAGCTCACGTAGCGCACGCGCGTGCCGGGGTAGAGGCTCCGCGCGTAGTGCCCGATCGCGTGCAGCAGGTGGGTCTTGCCGAGTCCGGACTCCCCATAGATGAAGAGGGGGTTGTACGCCTTCGCGGGCGCCTCGGCGACGGCGACGGCGGCCGCGTGGGCGAAGCGGTTCGACGCTCCGATGACGAAGGTGTCGAACAGGTACTTGGGGTTCAGGCGCGCGGTCGGCTCGCCCGGCCCGGTGGCGGGCGCGGGCTTCGCGCCCAGCGGACCGGGGGCGCCGCCGGCGGAGGGCATCGAGGACCCGGCCGGTCCGCCGCGGTGCCCGTGACCCGGGCCGGGGCCCGTGCCGCCGGACGGCTCGTGGCGCTCACGGCGGGAGTCACGCTGGTCGTAGTCGGAGCGGCCCTGGCCGTAGTCGCCGCGCGGTTTGTCGTAATCGGGGCGCGGCTTGTCGTAGTCGGAGCGCTGACCTTCGTACTCGGAGCGCTGGCCGTCGTAGGGCGGGCGGTCCATCGACTGCGGGCGGTAGTCCTGCTGCTGACCGTAGCCGTCCTGGCCGTAGCTGTCCTGGGACGGCGACGCGTAGGGGTCGCGCTCGGGGAAGCCGAGGCGCTGCTGCTGCCAGCTGTACTCGTCCTGCTGCGGACGCGGCCAGGCGCCGGGCTCGGGGCGCTGGTACTCGGACGGGTAGGCGGGGCGGGCCGTCGGGAGCTGGTCGCCCTGATCGGACCGGGCCGGGTAGGCGTCGCCGTCGGCGCCGCGGTGGCGGCCGTAGCCCCCCTCGTACTGGCCGGAGGGGAGCTCGGGCTCCTCGTAGCGCGGCTGGGAGCGGGGTGCCGGAGAGGGCGAGGGATCGCCGGCGGAGTCGTCCACGGTGATCGCGATGCGGATCGGGCGCCCGCACTCGCGGCTCAGGGTCTCGCTGACGACCGGCGCGAGACGGCCCTCCAGTACGCCCTTCGCAAATTCGTTCGGTACGGCAAGCAGGGCGGTGTCCGCGACCAGAGCCAGGGGCTGACAGCGGCGGATCCAGTGCTCGTCCTTCGCCTCGACCCCCTGGCCCCGGCCCTCACCGAGGAGCTGCTCGAGTACTCGTGGCCACACTGCGGCAAGATCGGCAGGTACGTCAGCCACAGGGCACGCTCTCTCACGGGTCCCACGAACGTGTGATGTGGGACGAATCGGGATTCAAATCGGGTGGGACGGGCGAATCGGAGTTCAGCCACGGTAGTCAGGGCGACGGGTGCGGTTCAAGTTGTTGTCCCCAGCCTGTGGACAGTGTCTCCCGGCTGCCCCTGGTTTGACCGGATGGCGTAGCCCCGCGTACCGTAACCAGGTCGAGTTGTCGATGGCTGCTGCCGCCTGCCTCCGATGGGCACAAGATCACGTCCCCGCCAGTGCGGGGGTGAACCGGTGATCGGGAAGCGGTGCACTCGGGCGTAACGCGAGCTACTCGTGGGCGCACGGTGACAGCCAGGACGGCACCCGCAACCACCGATTTGATTTCTGGAGCCCCCGAGTGAGCAAGCGCACTTTCCAGCCGAACAACCGTCGTCGCGCGAAGACCCACGGCTTCCGGCTGCGTATGCGGACCCGTGCCGGCCGCGCGATTCTCGCGACCCGCCGTAGCAAGGGTCGCGCCCGACTGTCCGCCTGATCCCGGTCAGGTCATGCCGTCGTGCTGCCCACCGAGAACCGGCTGAGGCGGCGCGAGGACTTCGCGACCGCGGTACGACGGGGCCGCCGGGCCGGCCGTCCGACCCTCGTCGTCCACCTTCGTAGCGGTGCCACGGACCCGCACGCGCCTGGGGAGAGCGCTCCCCCGACGCGTGCGGGTTTCGTCGTGAGCAAAGCCGTCGGCGGTGCGGTCGTGCGCAACAAGGTGAAGCGCAGGCTTCGCCATCTGGTGCGCGATCGGGCCGACGTCTTTCCCCCCGGTAGCCTGGTAGTCGTACGAGCGCTGCCCGGTGCGGGTGACGCGGACCATGCACAGCTGGCCCAGGACCTGGACGCCGCTCTGCAGCGGCTGCTGGGAGGGGGCGCGCGATGAAGTACCCGCTACTGGCCCTGATCAAGATCTACCAGTGGACGATCAGTCCGCTGCTGGGGCCGGTCTGCAAGTACTACCCGTCGTGCTCTCACTACGGCTACACAGCCATCGACCGGCACGGTGCGGTCAAGGGCACGGCGCTCACGGCCTGGCGCATCCTGCGCTGCAACCCGTGGTCGCTGGGCGGTGTGGACCATGTCCCGCCGCGCAAGCGCCCGCGATGGCACGAGATGCTGCGGGGCGCATGGCGCGCACGCAAGGGCGGGCCCTCCGCCGCCGAAACGGCCACCGAGGACCATGGTTCTTCGAGCCCGGCCGCAGAGACCCCGTCCCATGCCCAAGGAGCATGATTAGTGGACACGATTGCCAGCCTCTTCAGCTTCATCACGACACCCGTTTCCTGGGTCATCGTCCAGTTCCACAAGGTGTACGGCGCCCTCTTCGGCGAAGACACCGGGTGGGCCTGGGGCCTGTCCATCGTGTCCCTGGTGATTCTGATCCGTATCTGCCTGATCCCGCTCTTCGTGAAGCAGATCAAGGCGACCCGGGCCATGCAGACGCTGCAGCCCGAGATGAAGAAGATCCAGGAGCGCTACAAGAACGACAAGCAGCGCCAGTCCGAAGAGATGATGAAGCTGTACAAGGAGACGGGTACCAACCCGCTCTCCTCGTGCCTTCCCATCCTGGCGCAGTCGCCGTTCTTCTTCGCGCTGTACCACGTGCTCAACAGCATCGCGAACAACGACACCATCGGTGCCATCAACCAGGGCCTGCTGGACAGCGCGCAGAAGGCCCACATCTTCGGTGCCCCGCTGGCCGCGAAGTTCACCGACAGCTCGTCGGACGTCGCGGCGCTGGACGCCTCGCTGACCACCGTCCGCATCGTCACCGCGGTCATGATCGTCCTGATGTCGGCGTCGCAGTTCTACACGCAGCGCCAGCTGATGACGAAGAACGTCGACACCACGGTGAAGACGCCGTTCATGCAGCAGCAGAAGATGCTGCTGTACATCTTCCCGGTCATGTTCGCCGTCTTCGGCATCAACTTCCCGGTCGGTGTCCTCGTCTACTGGCTGACCACCAACGTGTGGACCATGGGCCAGCAGATGTACGTGATCCACAACAACCCGACCCCGGGTTCCAAGGCGCAGGCCGCCTACCTGGACCGCCTCACCAAGCACGTCACGCAGCACGGCAAGGCGCGCCGGCGCAGCCAGCGCGTCATCATCAAGGCGATCGTCGCCAAGGGCCGTGACCGCAACGAGTACGAGCGCAAGTTCATCAACGGCCTGAACAAGGCGGGTCTTGCCGCGCAGACCGACGGCAGTGTGGTGAAGAGCGAGTCGCCCGTCGCCGTCGAGACCGAGGACGGTACGCCCACGACGGCGCCCAAGCGCCAGCAGCCCAAGCGGCAGAGCAAGTCCCGGCGTCAGTCCGCCGTCGCGAAGGCACCGGGCGGTGAGCCCGAGGCCAAGACGTCGCTGACCAAGTCCGATGCGCCGGAGGACGCCAAGCCGCCCGCTGCCAAGAAGGGCGGCTCCGGAACCCGCAGCAAGGCCCAGTCCGGACAGCGCAAGGGTCCGCAGCGGCCCAAGTCCCCGTCCAAGAAGTAAGAAGGAGTCCATCCCGTGACGGAAGGCACCACCTCCGCCGCTGCCGAGGGTGCAGACACCCTGACCCGCCTGGAGCAGGAGGGCGAGATCGCGGCGGACTACCTCGAGGGTCTGCTCGACATCGCCGATCTCGACGGCGACATCGACATGGACGTCGAGGCCGACCGCGCCGCTGTCTCGATCATCAGCGACGCGGGCAGCCGCGACCTGCAGAAGCTGGTCGGCCGCGACGGTGAGGTGCTGGAGGCACTCCAGGAGCTCACGCGCCTGGCCGTGCACCGGGAGACCGGCGACCGCAGCCGGCTGATGCTGGACATCGGCGGCTACCGTGCCCAGAAGCGCGCCGAGCTCTCCGAGCTGGGCGCCAAGGCGGCGGCCGACGTCAGGAACACCGGCGAGCCGGTGAAGCTGAAGCCGATGTCGCCGTTCGAGCGCAAGGTCGTGCACGACGCCGTCAAGGCCGCGGGTCTGCGCAGCGAGTCCGAGGGCGAGGAGCCGCAGCGCTTCGTCGTCGTGCTGCCCGCCTGATCGGTCCGTACGTTCCTCCGGCCCCGTCTGCCCGGCAGGCGGGGCCGAACTTTGTCAGCCTGATAGTTCTGGTGGTTCTGGTGTCGGCGCCCGGGTGGCGCTGACACGGTACGGAAGGACGGTCCCTCGTGACGGAGGCAGCGGAGCTCCCCCCCGCGCCCGAACAGGCGCGTGAGGTGTTCGGTGATCGCTTCGCGGACGCGGTCCGATACGCGGAGCTGCTCGCGGAGGCGGGCGTGCAGCGCGGTCTGATCGGGCCCCGTGAGGTGCCCCGGCTCTGGGAGCGGCATCTGCTGAACTGTGCTGTGCTCTCGGAGGTCGTGCCCGAGGGGGTGACGGTGTGCGATGTCGGGTCCGGGGCGGGACTGCCCGGCATTCCGCTGGCCCTGGTCCGGGAGGACCTGAAGATCACGCTGCTGGAGCCGCTGCTGCGCCGGACGACCTTTCTCACCGAGGTCGTCGAGCTGCTGGGCCTCGATCATGTGACCGTCGTCCGGGGCCGTGCCGAGGAGGTCATGGGCAAGATCCAGCCGGTCCATGTGGTGACGGCACGGGCCGTGGCCCCGCTGGACCGGCTGGCGACCTGGGGCATCCCACTGCTCCGCCCGTACGGGGAGATGCTCGCGCTCAAGGGCGACACCGCCGAGGAGGAGCTGAAGAGCGCCGCCACGGCGCTGAGCAAGCTCGGCGCGGTGAGCACCTCCGTCCTGCAGGTCGGCGAGGGCCTGGTGGACCCGCTCTCGACGGTGGTGCGGGTCGAGGTCGGGGAGAGCCCCGGCGGGGTGCGCTTCGCTGCGAAGCGGGCGAAGGCGGCGCGGACCGGACGGGCCCGACGGCGCCGTTGAGCAGGGGGGCGTCTCTGAACCGTCCTGAGGACGAGACGTACTCCACACAAGCTGCCAAACCTACGCATGCCGGAGTGTCGGCGGCGAATCGGCCTCGGCTGCTGTGCATCGTGTTTCACGTGAAACGTCGCTCACTGTTGCACGGCATCATCGGCCGGGGCCGCGCCGCGGCCGAACCCCGCGACCGTAAGCCTCTCGGGTCACTCGGAGGGGCAAAGGAGTTGTCCACAGAGGTGGATTTCTCCACAGAAGACCAGGGCTCACTGGTTCACGACCCCGAAGACATGGGAGGCTCTGTTCATTGCGAGCCTGAAGTCGAGGAGAGTGAATCCTTGCGGTCCGACGCCAACATCGCGGGACCGATGACCGATCCGGTCCCCGGTCCCCGTACCGAGTCGATGGGGGACGATGTTTCACGTGAAACACCGCCCCCGATGGACGACACTCCCATCGGTCGTGCTGCCCAACTGGCGGTGGAGGCTCTTGGCCGTGCCGGTGAGGGTCTTCCACGGCCCGACCAGACCCGGGTCATTGTGGTCGCCAACCAGAAGGGTGGTGTCGGCAAGACGACGACGACCGTCAACCTTGCCGCGTCGCTGGCTCTGCACGGTGGCCGTGTCCTGGTGATCGACCTCGACCCCCAGGGCAACGCGTCCACGGCCCTGGGCATCGACCATCACGCCGAAGTTCCGTCGGTCTACGACGTGCTGGTCGAGAGCAGGCCGCTCGCGGAAGTCGTCCAGCCCGTCCCCGATGTCGAGGGTCTCTTCTGTGCCCCCGCCACAATCGATCTCGCCGGTGCGGAGATCGAGCTGGTGTCCCTGGTGGCACGCGAGAGCCGGCTTGAGCGGGCGATTCAGGCGTACGAGCAGCCGCTGGACTACATCCTCATCGACTGCCCGCCCTCCCTCGGCCTGCTGACGGTCAACGCCCTGGTGGCCGGGCAGGAGGTCCTGATCCCGATCCAGTGCGAGTACTACGCCCTGGAGGGCCTGGGTCAGCTGCTCCGCAATGTCGAACTGGTACGGGGGCACCTCAACCCCACCCTGCATGTGTCGACGATCCTGCTCACCATGTACGACGGCCGGACGCGCCTCGCGTCCCAGGTCGCCGACGAGGTGCGCAGCCACTTCGGCGACGAGGTGCTGAGGACGAGCATTCCGCGCTCGGTCCGGATCTCCGAGGCGCCGAGCTACGGCCAGACGGTGCTGACCTACGATCCGGGATCCAGCGGCGCGCTGTCCTATCTTGAGGCGGCACGAGAAATCGCGTTGAGGGGTGTCGGCGTCGGCTATGACCCGACCCACGCCCACGTCGGCGCACAGAGCGACCCGAGCATGGTGGAGGGGATCCAGTGAGTGACCGACGGAGGATTGGTCTGGGCCGTGGCCTGGGCGCACTGATCCCTGGCCCGGCGGACAGCACGGCGGCCCCGGCCGCGGCGGGAAGCGTCGCGTCCGCGTCGCCGACGGCCGTTCCCGTGCTGACCACCGATCGTGGCGTGGCCGCGGCGAAGGTGACCGCGCTGCCGCCTGTTTCACGTGAAACAGAGGAGCCGTCGGTGAACGGCACGGCGGAGATGCCCGCGCCTCCCATCGGCGCCCACTTCGCCGAGCTCCCCCTCGACTCCATCTCGCCGAACCCGCGCCAGCCGCGTGAGGTCTTCGACGAGGACGCGCTTCAGGAGCTCGTCACCTCCATCAAGGAGGTCGGACTCCTCCAGCCGGTCGTCGTACGCCAGCTGGCTCCGGGCCGCTACGAGCTCATCATGGGCGAGCGGCGCTGGCGGGCTTGCCGTGAGGCGGGCCTGGAGGCCATCCCGGCGATCGTGCGAGCCACGGACGACGAGAAGCTCCTCCTCGACGCGCTGCTGGAGAACCTGCACCGCGCCCAGCTGAACCCGCTGGAAGAGGCCGCCGCCTACGACCAGTTGCTGAAGGACTTCAACTGCACGCACGACCAGCTGGCGGACCGCATCGGCCGTTCCCGCCCTCAGGTCTCCAACACCCTGCGGCTGTTGAGGCTCTCGCCGAAGGTGCAGAACCGGGTGGCGGCCGGCGTCCTTTCCGCCGGGCACGCGCGGGCGCTGCTCTCGGTGGAGGACCCGGAGGAGCAGGAGCGGCTGGCCTACCGTGTGGTGGCCGAGGGCCTCTCGGTCCGGTCCGTCGAGGAGATCGTCACCTTGATGGGCTCCCGGGCCCAGAAGGCGCCGAGGGCCAAGGGGCCGCGCGCCGGTGGCCGGGTCTCCCCGGCGCTGACCGACCTGGCGACCCGGCTCTCGGACCGCTTCGAGACCCGCGTGAAGGTCGAGCTGGGTCAGAAGAAGGGCAAGATCACCGTCGAGTTCGCCTCGCCGGACGACCTTGAGCGGATCCTGAACACGCTCGCCCCGGGCGAGCGGCTCGCTCTCCAGAAGAGCCTCCTGGAGGACGGCGCGGAGGACACCGAGGACTGACCTCCTGGGACTTGTGCCAGAGCGGACCCGCTGAAGGGCGGGCCGTGTCCGGTCGTACCGGTACACGGCCCGCCCTTTGCCTTCTCCCGGTATCGATGCCAACGCATCGTGGATACGATGCGATCGGGTATGGCGCATCCACCTGGCGGCACCTCTTAGGGGAGGCGGGGGCCATGCGAACGGTGAGCCGGACCGGACTGGTGAGCGCGGGTCTCGGCCTGGGGGCGGTCGGCGGGTTCGTCGGCAGCCTGCTCAGGGAACGGAGCGTCCTGACAGCCGCCCGTGACGCAGCGGGCGAGGGAAGCGAGGATCAGCCTTCATGGGGCGTCGGCTCGTACCGCTCACGCTGGACAACCTTCAGGACATTCCCCAGCGCTGCCGCTCGTGTGTCTTCTGGGAGCTGGATCCCGTCAGCGGCAAGGCCGCGGTAACCGGCGGCACGTCGGAGCTGGAGAAGGAATCCTGGATCTCCGCCGTGCTGCTGGACTGGGGGTCCTGCGGCCGGGTCGTCTACGTCGACGACGTCCCGGTGGGCTTCGTGCTGTACGCGCCTCCGGCCTACGTCCCCCGCTCGACCGCGTTCCCCACGAGCCCGGTGTCTCCGGACGCCGTCCAGCTGATGACGGCGTTCATCCTGCCCGGGTACCAGGGGCAGGGGTTGGGGCGCGTGATGGTGCAGACGGTCGCCAAGGATCTGTTGCGGCGGGGCTTCAAGGCGATCGAGGCCTTCGGTGACGCCCGCTGGAAGGAGCCCGGGTGCGTGCTCCCCGCCGATCACTTGCTGGCCGTGGGCTTCAAGACGGTACGGCCTCATCCGGCCCACCCGCGGCTGAGACTGGAGCTGCGGACGACGCTCTCCTGGAAGGAAGACGTGGAGATGGCGCTGGACCGTCTGCTGGGGGCCGTGCAGAAGGAACCGGCGCTGCGGCCGCTGTGAGACCTACAACGGACACAGCAAAAGGGCCGGCCCACATGGGCCGGCCCTCTTCGTGTTTCACGTGAAACAACGGCTAGTCGGCGATGAAGTCCTCAAGGTCGCGGATGATCGCGGCCTTCGGCTTCGCACCGACGATGGTCTTGGCGACCTCGCCGTTCTGGTAGACGTTCAGCGTCGGGATGGACATGACGCCGTACTTGGCGGCCGTACCCGGGTTCTCGTCGATGTTCAGCTTGACAATCTCGATCTTGTCGCCGTACTCGGCGGCAATGGCCTCGAGGGACGGCGCGATCTGGCGGCACGGACCGCACCAGGCGGCCCAGAAGTCCACCAGGACGGGCTTGTCGCTCTTGATGACGTCCTGCTCGAAGGAGTCGTCGGTCACATGCTTGAGGGTGTCGGCCACGGCGGGCTCCTTAACTGGTTGGTGCGTGAGGCGGGTGGAGGTCAGACGGCGGCGGTCTTCTCGGGCTCGGCCTTCTCCTCGTCCGCGAGGGCGGCGAGGAAGCGCTCGGCGTCGAGGGCGGCGGAGCAACCGGTGCCGGCCGCGGTGATCGCCTGACGGTAGGTGTGGTCGACCACGTCGCCGGCGCCGAAGACACCGGCGAGGTTGGTGCGGGTGGAGGGGGCGTCGACCTTGAGGTAGCCCTCCTCGTCGAGCTCCAACTGGCCCTTGAAGAGTTCGGTGCGCGGGTCGTGGCCGATCGCGATGAAGAGGCCGGTGACCAGAAGGTCGGAGAGCTCGCCGGTCTTGACGTTGCGCAGCTTCAGAGCCGCGAGCTTCTGGTCGCCCTGGACCTCGGCGACCTCGCTGTCCCACACGAACTTGATCTTCGGGTCGGCGAAGGCACGGTCCTGCATGGCCTTGGAGGCGCGCAGGGTGTCGCGACGGTGGACGATCGTCACCGACTTGGCGAAGCGCGACAGGAAGGTGGCCTCCTCCATCGCGGTGTCGCCGCCGCCGATCACGGCGATGTCCTGGTCCTTGAAGAAGAAGCCGTCACAGGTGGCGCACCAGGAGACGCCGCGGCCGGAGAGGGCGTCCTCGTTCGGCAGGCCGAGCTTGCGGTGCTGGGAGCCGGTGGCGACGATGACGGCCTTGGCGCGGTGGACCGTACCCGAGGTGTCGGTGACGGTCTTGATCTCGCCGGAGAGGTCGGCGGAGACGATGTCGTCCGGGATGAGCTCGGCGCCGAAGCGCTCGGCCTGACCGCGCATGTTGTCCATGAGCTCGGGGCCCATGATGCCGTCCTGGAAACCGGGGAAGTTCTCCACCTCGGTGGTGTTCATCAGGGCGCCACCCGCGGTGACGGCCCCCTCGAACACCAGCGGCTTCAGCGACGCGCGCGCGGTGTAGAGCGCCGCCGTGTAGCCGGCGGGCCCGGAGCCGATGATGATCACGTTACGGACGTCGCTCACGGCTTAGTTCCTCGTCTCTGGACTGCGTCATAGGTCCGGTGGGAGCCCGTTTCAGGACTCTCACCCCACCCAACGGATCCTAAGGGGCGCGCATTCCCGCTGTGTCCGGGCACACGAAGGGGCGACACCATAGCGCCTACCACGCAGGGCGGAGACGAAGCGTCCACGCCTGGGAACAGGTGCTCAGGAGGTGCGGGTATAGGTGTGGGTCAGCAGAACGTCGCCCTTGCCCACGGAGGGGTCACTCACGCAGGCCGTGTCCACGATGTACGCGGTGACCTTCGTCGAGTCGGACGGGTCGGACAGGACCACCAGCAGCGCCTCGGTGCCCTGGTAGATCCCTTCCTCGGTCACGAGGGCGGTGTCGTTGCGCCCGATGCCGTCCTGGACGCAGCCGGGGACCGTCGGCTGCTTGAAGACATGGGGCTCCTTGGAGCCGGGAACGGATTCCACGCCCATGCTGCTGAGCGGTGTCCGGCCGTCGCCGGTGGTCTTCTCGTCGAGGAGATCGTCGACCTGTTGTTCCAGGGTGCTCGCGGCGAAGGTGTCCGAGGCGGTGGCCTGCCTGCTCTCGCTCTCGGGCCCGCCGTCGGATCCGTCATGGAGCGAGGAGAGCAGTACGGAGCCGAGTCCGAGGGCCGCCACGGTGAAGACGGTGCCGAGGACGGCGATACGACGGCGTCCGCCCCGTCGTCGCTCCTTGCGGCCGGGGCCCGTGGTCGAGGGGCGGGCGTGGCCCGCGGGACGGTCCGCCGTGACCGATGTTTCACGTGAAACACGCGCCTCGTCGTCGGAGCGCTGGGGCGTGCCGAGCGGCACCGAGGGCGTCGCGTCCTCCGGAGCCGTGGCGTCGAGCAGCGCCTCCGCGGCAAGTGCGGCGTCGATCCGTCCGGCGACGTCGGCAGGCATCCGCGGGGGTCCGGGCAGGGTGCCCAGCAGTCCGCGGATCTCCTCCAGGGACGCGTAGACGTCCGCGCACAGGTCGCACCCCGTGAGGTGCTGTCGTACGTCCGCGCTGCGGGACGCGGGAAGCAGGCCCTCGGTGAGGTCGGAGAGCTCGGTGACGTCCGGGTGCCCGGCCGTGTCTGTCGTCGACGTCACGCTCGCCCACCTCCGCCCTTCACAGCAGCTGAATCACTTGGCCCGGCGTCGCCCGGACCTGCGGCATGCGGGGCCGCTGCCGGTGGGACGGATGTCCCCTCCGCACGGTTCCGCCCCTCGCGCGCTTCCTTGCCGGTGTTTCCCGGCCGCAGATGGGTGAGCAGCGGCAGCAGTCTGGCTCTGCCCCGTGCACAGCGGCTCTTCACGGTGCCGGTGGGGACGTCGAGGATGCGGGCGGCCTCGGCGACGGGGTAGCCCTGCATGTCGACGAGAACGAGCGCAGCCCGCTGATCGGGCGGGAGCGTGGCGAGGGCTTCCAGCAACTGCCGATGCAGATCGTTCCGCTCGGCCGGCGCGGCGGCCGACTCATGCGGCTCCAGGAGCTGTTCGAGCCGCTCGGTGTCGTCGACGGGGGAGGTCTTGCGGGAGGCCGCTTTACGGGCCCGGTCGAGACAGGCGTTCACCGTGATCCGGTGCAGCCAGGTCGTGACGGCCGACTGGCCCCGGAAGGTGTGGGCGGCGCGGTAGGCGGAGACCAGCGCGTCCTGAACAGCGTCAGCGGCCTCCTCGCGGTCGCCGAGCGTCCGCAGGGCCACGGCCCAGAGCCGGTCGCGATGGCGGCGCACGAGTTCGGCGAAGGCGTCGGGGTCGCCCTCTACGTGGCGGGCCAGGAGGTCCTGATCGCTAGCGTCGGCGAGTGCGGTGCTGTCCGCCATCGGACCCCCTCCCCTCCAGCCTCAGCCGGTCACCTTGATGTCCATGACCCTGCCGCGCCACTTGCCGTCGTCCGCCTGTATCGGCAGCTCGGTCAGCCACACCAGCAGGTACCGGGAGTTGAGGCTCTTGCCCGGCTTGAGCGTCACCGTCGTGCCCGAACCCTCGGCCACCTTGGCGTAGCTCTCCAAGGACGTCGGCACCGCACCGGTGCTGCTGGAAGCGGCACGGAGTTCGACAGATGTACTGCCCATGAAGGAGACGGTCACCTTGCCGACCCGCTGGGCCTTGCCGAGGTCGAGGATGACGCCGACGCCCGGCTTCAGGTTCCCGAAGGTGGCGTTCCCGTAGAAGCTGGTCTGCCAGAACGACGCCGGGTCGGCGTCGTAGACCTTGTACACGTCCGCCGGGTACTCGGTACCGTCGTCGCCGAGCGGGTCGAAGTCATGAGCCTCCTGGATGGCGATCGGCTTGCCTGCCGTCGGCTTCTTCGGGCTCTTGTCGTTCCCGTCGGTCGTCTGCGTCTGGTTGGTGTCCTCCGCCTTGTTGCCCTGGTCCATGAGGGCGTCGGCCAGTTGCCAACTGCCCAGGCCCAGGGCGGCGATGAGCAGCGCGGAGACGGCCCACTTCAGGGCCCTGCCGGTGCGGCTCTGGAGCGGGGGCGGCGGGGTCGGGACCGGCTGGACGGCGCCGGGGTGCGGGGACTGGCGGCCGTAGGTGCCCTGCTGGTACGTCGTGTGCTGGTAGTCCGGCGGTGCGGTGAACGCCGGCTCCGGCGGGCGGATGCGGGGCATCTCGCTGATCGCCTTGACCAGTTCCTCCGGCGTGGTGCACGGGGACTCGTGGCGGGAGGCGGTCGCGCCGTCGTTGACGAGCGCGCGCATGGCCAGCTCGGACAGCCCGCGGTGCACACCGGCCCGCACCTGGTCGGGCGCGATCAGACCGATGTCCTTGGGCAGCCCGGTCAGACCGTAGGCGTCGTTCTCGTACGGCCAGCGCTGGGTGAGCCCCGCGTACAGCAGGGCCCCGATCGCTTCGGTGTCGGCGCGCTGTGGGGTCTCCGAACTGATGCCGCGCAGGGCGGCGTTGACGGCCAGTCCGCGGATGCGCCACTGACCGGTCGAGGTACGCAGCACCGCGTTCGGGTTCAGCCGCAGATGCGCGAGGCCCTCCCGGTGCGCGGCGGCCATGGCGGCGGCGACCTGGGAGACCATCTGGTAGCCGTCGTACGGCTCCAGCGGACCGGCGGAGAGCAGGGTGGTCAGCTCGGTGGCGTCGGGCAGCCACTCGTGGACGACGTAGACGACGTCGTTCTCCTCGACGGCGTCCAGCACCTGGACGAAACGCGGGTCACCGAGCAGCGCGGAGGAGCGGGCGGCGGCCAGCACGGAGCGGGCCCGTGAGTGGTCGGCGGGCAGGATGTGGACGCCGACGGCACGCCGCAG
The DNA here is from genome assembly GCF_042888685.1 of Streptomyces sp. NPDC002779. NCBI lineage: Bacteria > Bacillati > Actinomycetota > Actinomycetes > Kitasatosporales > Streptomycetaceae > Streptomyces > Streptomyces sp. NPDC002779. The sequence goes on along the minus strand of NZ_JBIAQC010000003.1, from coordinate 209,790 downwards.
TTTCTCGTCCACCGCACGCCAACTGCTGAACCCGTCCAAACGGGTGACGCACTCCTCGAGCCGGTAACGTCTGGCGAGCTTGTGACCGCTGTGCAGTTCGGGCGGTGAGGCCTTCCCGGAACCCTCGGTCCCGCCACTCCCCTGTGCCTCGTCGGTGTCCGTGTCCCGCTCCCGATTCTGGGCCACCCCGTCGGCCGTGGACTGGTCCGCCTGAGCGGTCAGCGGCTCGTCGCCGCTGTTGTCTGCCACGTCGACGGCAGCCGTGCTCCGTTCTGCCACCGTCGCTCCTGCCTCCCCATCCGTTGGGCGCTCCAGACGCCGAAACCAATTGTGCCCACAGTCCGCCGCAATGCACGACACGCGGTGGCGGACGATGGTTGTGCGCGTACCCCCGCCTCAGCGCCCCAGACGCCCGCGGACCATGCCGACCAGCGAGTTGAGCTCCTCGATCCGCATCTTGCGGGCGAAGACGAAGAAGATCCCGAGCAGGACGGCTCCGCCGGCCAGCAGGGCGGCGAAGGAGCCGAGGGCGCCCTGGCCGAGGCTCTGGGCGATGCCGTAGCAGGCCGCACCGCTGAGCAGCGCGGCCGGGATCGAGGCGATGCAGAGCCTGGCGTACGTCCGCATCACCCGTGCGCCGTCCAGGTCACCGCCCAGCTTCTTGCGCAGCCGGGCCCAGGCGACGCCGACGCCGATCGCGTAGGCCAGGCCGTACGAGGCTGCCATGCCGACGACGGCCCAGCGGGCCGGGAGGACGAAGAAGCAGACGGCCGAGGCGACCGCGTTGACGGCCGCCACGATGACCGTGTTGTAGAAGGGGGTCCGGGTGTCCTCGTAGGCGTAGAAGGCGCGCAGCACCACGTACTGCACGGAGTACGGGATCAGGCCGAGGCCGAAGGCCATCAGCATGAAGCCCATGTTGGTGGCCTCGCTGGTGCCCGAGGTGCCGAACATCAGCGTGCACATCGGGATGCCGAGGGCCACGAAACCGAAGGCGATGGGAACGATCGCGACGGCCGTCGTCCGCAGGCCCTGGGAGATGTCGTCGCGGACGGCACCTTGGTCGCCCTCGGCCGCCGAGCGCGAGAGGCGCGGCAGCAGGGCGGCCATCAGCGAGACGGTGATGATGGCCTGCGGCAGGCCCCAGATGAGCTGGGCGTTGGCGTAGGCGGCGAAGCCGGTTCCGTCGACGTCGGCATTGACGCCGGCGGCGGTGGACAGCTGGGTGACGACGAGCGCACCCGCCTGGTTGGCCAGGACGAACAGGATGGTCCACTTGGCGAGCATCGCCGCCTTGCCGAGACCGTGGCCCTTCCAGTCGAAGCGCAGCCGCGGCCGGAAGCCCGTCTCGCGCAGGTAGGGGATCATCGCCAGGGCCTGGACGACCAGGCCGAGCAGCACACCGAGGCCGAGGAGCCGCTGGCCCTCCGGCGGGATGCTGGTGACCGCCATGCCGGAGCGCTCCGCGGTGCCGTACACCCACAGGAACATGCCGAGGGTCACGATGATGACCACGTTGTTCAGGACCGGCGTCCACATCATCGCGCCGAACCTGCCGCGGGCGTTGAGGATCTGGCCCATCACCACGTGGACGCCCATGAAGAAGATCGAGGGCAGGAAGAAGCGGGTGAAGGTGACCGCCACGTCGTTGGCGGCGGGGTCGTTGGCGACCTTCGTCGACAGGGCGCTCACCAGGAGCGGCGCGGCGAGCATCGCGAGGGCGGTGAGTGCGGCGAGCGCCACCATCACCAGCGTCAGCAGGCGGTTCGCGTACGCCTCGCCGCCGTCCTCGTCGTTCTTCATGGCGCGCACCAGCTGCGGCACGAAGACGGAGTTGAGGCCGCCGCCGACGGTCAGGATGTAGATCATCGTGGGCAGCTGGTAGGCGACCTGGAAGGTGTCGCCGAGCAGGCCCACACCGAGAGCGGACACGATCATCGCCGAGCGGATGAACCCGGTGAGCCGGGACACCATGGTGCCCGCCGCCATCACCGCGCTCGACTTCAGCAGGCCCCCGGCCTTCCCGCCCCTCCTGGCAGCGGGTACGGGAGGCGGTGAGGCCGGCGGCGGGACGGGCGCGGTGCCGAGGTTCATGGTCGCGTCGGTCGGCGACGGGGCGGGCTTCTGCGGCTGCTGGTACGGCCCCGGCTCCGGCGCCTGGCCCGGCACCGACGGCTGCTCGTACGGCGGGGTGGAGCCCTGCTGCTGGTCCCTGAACAGGTGGGCGAAGGCGTCGGGCTCGTGGCGCTCGTCGGAGGAGTGCGTGACCAGGTCGTCCACGCCCACGTACTGCGTGGTGCGCGGGTCGTCGCCGTACGGCAGGTACTGGGTGGCGCCGTCCGGCTCGGGCGCCGGGGTCTGGGCCCACACGTTCGGGTCGGGCGCGTAGGGGGACTGCTGGGGCTGGGCGTACAGCGGCTGCTGCGGCGCGTAGCTGCCCGGGGGCGGCGGGGGGTGCGCGGCGCGGTCGTAGAGCGCCTCGGCGACCGGGTCCTGGGCCGAGAGGTCCTGGGCCCGGTAGGGGTCCTGCTCGTAGGCGTCCTGGAGGTACATGTCCGCCGGGGGCTGCGGCGGTACCTGGCCCTGCTCGGGCGGCGGGCCGTCGGGGTAGCCCGAGCTGCCCGCGGCCTGGCCGCGGTCACCGTCGTACGGCGCGTTCATGGTTACCCCACCTCATCGTCCCCGGCCCACCGGCCACGACATCCTCAACGGTCCACTCTCTCACCCGTGCCGGACGGGTCGGCGCTTTCCACTGGGGTGTCCGCTGCCGGGTCACTCGGCTGCTCATACTCGCCTGCCCCGGCACCGGTTGCGGACTCCTCCACAGGACGGTCCTCGGCGCCCTCGGGGTTCTCCGGGACGGTGGCGATCTCCTCGGGGCCGGTCTCGCGCGGCTCGCGGGCGGCACGCTTGCGCTGCGTGTACATCCGGAAGCCGGCGAGGACCAGGAGGAGGAAGCCGCCGCCGATGACCAGCATCACCGTCGCGGTGAACTCGGTGACCCGCACATCGAACTTCACGGGGTCGCCGTACTTCTGCCCGTCCTCGGTGTAGAGCTGGGCGATCACCTCGGCCCGGCCGTTGGCCTCGGCGGAGGTGGTGAACTTCACCGTCTGGCTGTGCCCGCCCGAGACCGTGACCGGCTGCTCCTCGTAGGCGTAGCCGCCGATTTTCAGGCGCCTGGGGCTGGTCGAGGTGAGTCTCAGGACCAGGTTGTCGACGCCCTGGACCAGGTTGTTCTGCACGGTCACGGGGATCGTGGCGCTGCGGCCGGACAGCTTCGTCTCGGACTTCTCGATCAGCGTGACCTGGCCGGCCAGGGATTCCAGGTACGCCTCCACGTCGTTGCGGTACACCACCGCATCCGTGCCGCGACCGCGCCACGACGTGGACATCTCACGGTTCATGGCGCGACCGAAGGGGGTCACGACCCGGGACTCGTTGTTGAGGATGACCTTGAACTTGCCGAGCTTGTTCTGGGTGGCCGCGATCTGCTCGAAGGCCGACCGCTGGAGCTCCTGCTTGCGCAGCGCGGAGGGGTAGGCGGACGCTGCCGGGACCGTGGTCGTGGCGTCCGGGTCCGGCTTGGCCGCGGCGGCCTCGGTGAGGTCCTGGGACTCGGTCCAGCCGCCGTCCTGGAGGGCGGTCAGCGCCTCCGCCAGCGCCCGGGCCTGGGCGCCCGTCGGCATGCGCTGCGGGGCGACGACGATGCTGCGTTCCTCGTCCGTCTGGAGGTTCAGCGCCAGGCTCTGGGCCAGGAACCGCTGGACGGCGAGCGTCGAGGCGGACGCCCTCGTCATGTCGCTCTGGAACAGGGTGGACAGCCTGGCGTCCGCGACCACCGCCGTCGTGCCGCCGCCGATGGGGCGGGCCGCGGAGGGCGTGTAGGTCAGGCCCGCCGTCTCGTCCAGGCTGTCGCTGCGCGCGATCACCTTGTCCGCCCCGGCCGAGGTGGCGACCTTCACGATGGACGGGTCCACGGCGCCGTCCACCGGCCAGGCGAAGTCGGTGGTCGGCTCCACGTGGAGGATCGAGCCGACGGTGTCGGCGGCGACGTCGGTCGCCTCCTTGAGGTGGCCGAGCGAGCCGGTGACGGCCGTGCCGTTGTGGGCGAGGGACGCCAGGTCGGGGTCGGCGAAGGGCAGCGCGACGACCTCGTTGTCGGCCACCGCGTCCTGGAGCCCGACGAGCCACCGCTTGGCGAGCTCCTGGTCGGCGCGGGTGCCGGCGGTGGTGGTGTCGCCCTCGCCCTGGACGCGGTAGCTGCGGGTCATGGCGTCGACGGAGGCCAGCAGGTCCGGATCGACCACCCAGGTGACGTCGAGATCCTTGCCGAGGGAGACCATCTGCTCCAGGCGGCCGCCCGGCGCGAGCTCCTTGGCGAGGTCGTTGTCGCGGAAGACCGGCGTCTGCGACTCGTTCGACCCGGTCTGCGCCGTCATGTGGGCGGTGGAGATCAGCGGCCACAGCACGGTCGTCCTGGTCTGGGCGTCGGGCCCGTCGGGCAGCCACGGCAGGAAGGTCCGCTGGATGCCGAGCACCTGCGGCCACGGCTGAGCGGCGGTCTGGCCGGACAGCGAGACCGCGACCTGGTAGATGCCGTTGTCGCCCAGGTCGAGCTCGTCGACCGGCACGGAGATGGTGAAGGGCTGGGCGACGCCCGGAGTGAGCGTGGAGAACTCCTCGACGTACTTTCCGCCGACCGGTTCCCCGTCGCTGCCCGGCTGGTGGCCGGTGGCCTTGGCGGCGGTGTCGATGCCGGAGCGGGTGTTCAGCTCCTGGCCCACGCGCAGGTCCACCTGGGCGTCGGTGACCGTCTGCCTGCCGTTGTTCGTCACCGTGCCGGACACGGTCAGCGTGTCGCCGTCCGTGGGGACGCTCGGGGTGAGGGAGTCGACGGAGACAGCGACCGTCTCGTCGATGCCGGCGGCCTGGGCGGGTGACGCGGCGGGCAGCTGCAGCAGCCCCGCCAGCAGGGGGGCACCGGCGAGCAGTGCCCCGGTGCGCCGCAGCCAGCGGCGGGCAGGTGAGGCACTGGTCCCCTGGAAGTCTGCCGCCTCGGCCACGCGCTCGCCCGTCCCTCGTCGTCGTCAGTGGTCGTCGGAATGTGCGTCCACGCATGGTAACGATGCGCGCTGAGGGGAAGTGCCGCGGACTGCGCCACAAGATCGGCTCGTGCGCTCCGGCTGTCCCGTATGTGCCCGTATAAAGGGGAGCGGGTCTGTGCACGTTTAATGGAGGCGCTGGCGGCGGGTGCGGCCACGTACCCTCTTTTGTTGTGCCGAACGCCAACGAAGACAACCTCAGCGTCCTGAGCCAGGTGCAGCACCGCGCGGTGAGTGAACTGCTGCGGGTCGCTCCAGTCGCCGACGAACTCGCCCGCCGCTTCCAGGAGGCCGGGTTCTCACTCGCCCTGGTCGGCGGGTCGGTACGGGACGCACTGCTCGGCCGGCTCGGCAATGACCTCGACTTCACCACGGACGCCCGCCCCGAGGACGTCCTCACGATCGTGCGCCCGTGGGCGGACGCCGTGTGGGAGGTCGGGATCGCCTTCGGCACGGTGGGGGCGCAGAAGGACGGCTACCAGATCGAGGTCACCACCTACCGGTCGGAGGCCTACGACCGGACCTCGCGCAAGCCCGAGGTGTCGTACGGCGACTCCATCGAGCAGGATCTGGTCCGCCGTGACTTCACGGTGAACGCCATGGCCGTCGCGCTGCCGGAGAAGGAGTTCATCGACCCGCACGGCGGTCTCGGTGACCTGGCGGAGCGTGTACTGCGCACCCCGGGCACGCCCGAGGAGTCCTTCTCCGACGATCCGCTGCGGATGATGCGCGCCGCGCGGTTCGCGGCGCAGCTCGACTTCGAGGTGGCCCCCGAGGTCGTCACGGCCATGCACGAGATGTCCGAGCGCATCGAGATTGTCTCGGCCGAGCGGGTGCGGGACGAGCTGAACAAGCTGATCCTCTCCGCCCAACCCCGGAAGGGGCTGACCCTGCTCGTCGACACCGGGCTCGCCGAGCGGGTGCTGCCCGAGCTGCCGGCCCTGCGGCTGGAGAGCGACGAGCACCACCGGCACAAGGACGTGTACGAGCACACGCTGATCGTCCTGGAGCAGGCGATGGCCCTGGAGGAGAGCCGTCCCGACCTGACCCTCCGGCTGGCCGCCCTGCTGCATGACATCGGCAAGCCGCGCACCCGGCGCTTCGAGAAGGACGGCCGGGTCTCGTTCCACCACCACGAGGTGGTCGGCGCGAAGATGACCAAGAAGCGGATGACGGCCCTGAAGTACTCCAACGACCTGGTGAAGGACGTCTCGCGGCTGGTCGAACTCCACCTGCGCTTCCACGGTTACGGCACCGGGGAGTGGACGGACTCCGCGGTCCGTCGCTATGTCCGGGACGCCGGCCCGCTGCTGGACCGGCTGCACAAGCTGACCCGCTCGGACTGCACCACCCGCAACAAGCGCAAGGCCGCCGCGCTCTCCCGGGCGTACGACGGTCTGGAGGACCGGATCGCCCAGCTCCAGGAGCAGGAGGAGCTGGACGCGATCCGTCCGGACCTCGACGGCAACGACATCATGCAGATCCTGGGCGTCGGCCCGGGCCCGGTGATCGGTCGCGCCTACCAGCACATGCTGGAGCTGCGGCTGGAGAACGGCCCGATGGAGCGCGACGAGGCGGTGACCGCACTCAAGGAGTGGTGGGCCGAGGCGGAGCAGGGATGAAGCTGTGAAACGGGGTCATGTTTCACGTGAAACATGACCCCGGGCACGCGAGAGGGGCGGTGTTTCACGTGAAACACCGCCCCTTCGGCTTGAGCGAGGGACTACTTGGACGTGTAGTCCGACAGGCAGAGCGTGAAGTCGTCGCTGCCACCGGTCTCGGTGTACTCCGAGTACTTGGTGCGGTCGCAGCCGGCCGTGGTGCCGTCCTTCTTGTCCTCGACCTTGTACGCGGCCTTGGAGTCACCGCAGTCCACGACCTCCAGGCCCGGGTCGGTCGTGCTGTCCGGGTCCGAGATGCTCATGCAGTCCCCGACCTTCGCCGTGGCCGCGTCGTCCCGGCTCGCTATGAAGCCGCCGACGACGACCGAGACGACGGCCACACCGATGACGATGTTCTTGATCGTCTTGAAGCTGAGCTTGCGACGCGGCTGCTCCGGCGGAACCGGCGCGTAGGGGGCCGCACCCTGCTGCGGGAAGCCCGGCTGCTGCGGGTACGGAGCCTGGCCCTGGGGCTGGGCGTACGGGTTCTGACCCTGAGCGAACGGGTTCTGGCCCTGGGGCGGCGGCGGAGTGGTCACTTGGGGGTCCCCCTAAGAACATGGCTGATGGCGCGACCGGAGCGCGCGTAAGACCCACGTAAGTTATCGGGCCCCACTGACACACCTGTAACCAGGAGGGGCTCTGTGGCATTGATGTGACACTTACCGGCGCTCAAAGCGGGCCATAGTCACCGCAACCGCTCCGTAGATAACGGCGACTGTTATCACCAGGGGCACCGAGCGGCCGTCCGGCGGCAGTATCAGGGCCGCGACTGCGGCGGCGCCGACGAAGGCGACGTTGAACAGGACGTCGTAGAGGGAGAAGACGCGGCCGCGGAAGCCGTCGTCTACCGAGGACTGGACCACGGTGTCCGTGGCGATCTTGGCGCCCTGGGTGATCAGCCCGAGGACGAACGCCGCCACCAGCATGGGGGCCGCGGCGAACGGCAGCCCCAGCGCGGGCTCCAGTACCGCCGCCAGGCCGGCGCACACGACGATCCAGCGGCCGGGACCGAGCCGCCGGGCCGCCCAGGGCGTCAGGACGGCCGCAGTGAAGAAGCCGGCGCCGGAGACGCCCAACGCCACTCCCAGCAGGGCGAGTCCGTCGTCGGTGGTCGTGGAGTAGGCGTACCGGCACAGCATCAGCAGCATGACCAGCAGAGCGCCGTAGCAGAAGCGCATCAGGGTCATCGCGCCGAGCGCCCACGCCGCCTCCCGGCGTGCGGGGGTGGCCAGATGCCGTACTCCCGCCACCAGATCGCGCGCGGTTCCGGCGAGCGCCGTCCGCAGGCCGGGCTGCACCAACTCCCGGTCGGGTCCCAGCAGATCGCGGGGCATCCTCAGCGACGCCAGCGCCGCGCACAGGTACAGGGCAGCGCCGAGCAGCACGACCGCCGCGTCGGAGTCCGACACCAGCAGCCGTACGACGAAGGCGAGGCCGCCGCCCACGGTCGCGGCGAGGGTTCCGGCCGTCGGGGACAGGGAGTTGGCCATCACCAGGCGCTCGTCGTCGACGACGCGCGGAAGGGAGGCGGACAGCCCGGAGAGGACGAAGCGGTTGACGGCGGTGACGCACAGGGCGGAGACGTAGAAGAGCCAGTCCGGGACGGGGCTGAGCATCAGCACGGCCGTCGCCGTCGCCAGCAGGGCGCGCAGCAGGCTGCCGTAGAGGAAGACCTGGCGGCGCCGCCAGCGGTCCAGGAGAACGCCGGCGAAGGGGCCGACGAGGGAGTACGGCAGGAGCAGGACCGCCATCGCGGAGGCGATCGCGGCGGCCGAGGTCTGTTTCTCGGGGGAGAAGACGACGTAGGTGGCGAGCGCGACCTGGTAGACGCCGTCGGCGCCCTGGGAGAGCAGCCGGAGGGCGAGCAGACGCCTGAAGTTGCCGAAACGCAGCAGGACGCGCAGGTCGCGGGCGACGGACATGGGGCTCAGCCTCACATACGGGAAGGTCCCCGGGCCGTACGACCCGGGGACCCTTCGCGGCCCTGGCAGGAGCAGCTCGCGAGCCTTCTTAGCGCTCGACCTCGCCCTTGATGAACTTCTCGACGTTGGCGTACGCCTCGTCGTCGAAGTACTGGACCGGCGGGGACTTCATGAAGTAGCTCGACGCGGAGAGGATCGGACCGCCGATGCCGCGGTCCTTGGCGATCTTCGCGGCGCGCAGGGCGTCGATGATGACACCCGCGGAGTTCGGGGAGTCCCAGACCTCGAGCTTGTACTCCAGGTTCAGCGGGACGTCACCGAAGGCGCGGCCCTCGAGGCGGACGTACGCCCACTTGCGGTCGTCCAGCCAGGCCACGTAGTCCGACGGGCCGATGTGGACGTTCTTCTCGCCCATGTCGCGGTCGGGGATCTGCGAGGTGACGGCCTGCGTCTTCGAGATCTTCTTGGACTCGAGGCGGTCGCGCTCCAGCATGTTCTTGAAGTCCATGTTGCCGCCCACGTTGAGCTGCATGGTGCGCTCGAGACGGACACCGCGGTCCTCGAACAGCTTCGCCATCACGCGGTGCGTGATGGTGGCGCCGACCTGCGACTTGATGTCGTCACCGACGATCGGGACGCCGGCCTCGGTGAACTTGTCCGCCCACTCCTTGGTGCCGGCGATGAAGACCGGGAGGGCGTTGACGAAGGCGACCTTGGCGTCGATGGCGCACTGGGCGTAGAACTTCGCCGCGTCCTCGGAACCGACGGGCAGGTAGCAGACGAGGACGTCCACCTGACGGTCCTTGAGGATCTGGACGACGTCGACCGGCTCCTCGGCGGACTCCTCGATGGTCTCGCGGTAGTACTTGCCGAGACCGTCCAGGGTGTGACCGCGCTGGACCGTGACGCCCTTGTTCGGGACGTCGCAGATCTTGATGGTGTTGTTCTCGCTGGCACCGATGGCGTCCGAGAGGTCGAGGCCGACCTTCTTCGCGTCGACGTCGAAGGCGGCGACGAACTCGACGTCACCGACGTGGTAGTCGCCGAACTGCACATGCATCAGGCCCGGGACCTTGGACGCCGGGTCGGCGTCCTTGTAGTACTCGACGCCCTGCACCAGCGATGCGGCGCAGTTGCCCACGCCGACGATGGCTACGCGAACCGAACCCATTCCGGTTGCTCCCTGTGTGTACGAGTGAGGCCCAAAGCGAGCTCTCACGTGGCGGTGTCGTCGGGCGTATCCGTCCCGGGGTCGTCCCCGGGACGGGGCAGGCCGCCCGTCGCTCCAGATGTGGTGTCCTGCTGAGCGGGTCCCCCGGTGGCGGACCCCTTGAGGTCCCTCCCGGCCCGCTCGCTCTCGATGAGCTCGTTCAGCCAGCGCACTTCGCGCTCCACGGATTCCATTCCGTGGCGCTGGAGCTCAAGCGTGTAGTCGTCGAGGCGCTCCCTGGTGCGCGCCAAGGAGGCGCGCATCTTCTCCAGACGCTCCTCCAGGCGGCTGCGGCGGCCCTCCAGCACGCGCATGCGGACATCGCGCGAGGTCTGCCCGAAGAAGGCGAACCGAGCGGCGAAGTGCTCGTCCTCGTACGCGTCGGGGCCGGTCTGGGAGAGCAGGTCCTCGAAGTGCTCCTTACCTTCCGCCGTCAACCGGTAGACGATCTTGGCGCGGCGGCCGGCGAGGGACGCTGCGAGGGCGTCCTCGGGGGCGCTCCCCGGCTCCTCGATCAACCAGCCGTTGGCGACCAGCGTCTTGAGGCAGGGGTAGAGGGTTCCGTAGCTGAACGCTCGGAACACGCCCAGTGACGTATTGAGTCGTTTGCGCAGCTCGTAGCCGTGCATCGGGGATTCGCGGAGCAGGCCGAGGACGGCGAACTCAAGGATCCCGGAACGCCGGCTCATCCGCTCGCCTCCTCGTCTTATCTCGCGCTGATGTATCGACTCGATACATCATGACGATAGAACGGCCTCCCGCATGCGACAAGAGGGGAAAAGGTGAACGGGATCACATCACTGATTCATGGGATGCGAGTTGCCTGATTTGGGGTGAACTTCGGGGCTCGGCGGGTTTTGACGGTGCGTAGTCTGTGCGCCATGCACACCACCGGGAACCAAGTGACGTCTGGGGGCGTCGTCGTCCCCGGTGCAGTACGGGTGAATGCGGGAGCGCCCGCATCCGTACTTCGGGGGGACCGGAAACCTGCCGCCGTTTCCAGGCGCGTCACACGGGTGCGCCTGCCCGAGGAGTAGTCGTTCGATGAGCGAGCACCGTCGCAAACCGTCGCAGCCGCCGCAGGGAGGTGGACGTGCCGCGGCCCGACGCGGCCAGTCCGGCTCGTCCTCCGGCCGCCGCGCGGCACCGCGAGGCGCCACCGGGTCACCCGCCGACTCCTATGGGACGAGTTCCCACGGGTCGGAGTCGTACGGTCCGGGTGGTGAGGAGCGTCCGTACGGCGGTCGCGCCGAGGCCCGCCGCGCGGCCCAGAGGAGTGGGGGTGGCCGCCGGAGAGCGGCCGAGCCCGGCCGGGGTGTTCCCGGCGGTCCGGGGAGGGGCCGCGGCCGGGCCACCGGACCCGTCAAGAAGCGGATCATCGACTACCCGCGCGCGGGCAAGTACGGCTGGCAGCGCTGGGTGCCGTCCTGGAAGCTCGTGTCCGGCCTGTGCGTGGGCTTCTTCGGCAGCCTGGTGGCCATCGCCGGCATCGGCTACGCCATGGTGGGCGTCCCCGACGTGGCCAAGACCGCCGAGGCGCAGAACAACGTCTTCTACTGGGCCGACGGCTCCCAGATGGTCGCCACGGGTGGCGAGACCAACCGTCAGATCGTCAGTCTGGAGCAGATCCCCGAGGAGATGCGTAACGCGGTCATCTCCCAGGAGAACAAGACTTTCTACACCGACAGCGGCATCGACCCCAAGGGCATCGCCCGCGCCGTGCTCAACATGGCCAGGGGTGGCGAGACGCAGGGTGGCTCGACCATCACCCAGCAGTACGTCAAGAACGCGATGCTGGACGACCAGTCGCAGACGATCTCCCGCAAGTTCCAGGAGATCTTCGTCTCGATCAAGGTGGGCGCCAAGCTGCCCAAGGACGAGATCATGGCCGGCTACCTGAACTCCGCGTACTACGGCCGCGGCGCCTACGGCATCCAGGCGGCCTCGCGGGCCTACTTCAACAAGGACTCGGTCGACCTGAGCCCCGGCCAGTGCGCCTTCCTGGCCGCCATGCTGAAGGGCGCCACCTACTACGACCCGGCCGGCGCGACCTCCATCGACCCGGCCGCCACGCCCGAGGCGAACCGCAAGCGGGCCAAGATCCAGATGCAGGACACACTGGACAAGATGGTCGAGTACGGCCACCTCGACGCTGCGACCCGGGCCAAGTACACGGAGCTCCCGGCGTACCAGAACCCTCGGTCGAACACCGCGCTGAGCGGCCAGGTCGGCTACCTCGTCGACCTCGCCAAGGCGTACGTGATCAACAACACGAACATCACCGCCGAGAACCTCCAGCAGGGCGGCTACTCGATCTACACGACCTTCGACAAGAAGAAGGTCAAGGCGCTCGAGGCCGCGGTCAAGAAGGTCCTGAAGGAGAACATCGACCCCAAGAAGCGCTCGAAGGACACTCACGTCCAGTTCGGCGGGGCTTCGGTGGACCCGGAGACGGGTGCCATCCGGGCGATCTACGGCGGTGAGGACGCGACCAAGCACTTCACCAACAACGCCGACGTCACCGGTGCCCAGGTCGGCTCGACGTTCAAGCCCTTCGTCCTCGCGGCCGCCATGAAGTGGGGTGTCCGTGATCCCGAGGGCCCAGCGGAGCAGGCACAGGACGAGCGGACCAAGGTGTCCCCGAAGAGCCTGTACAGCGGCCAGCACGCTCTCAAGATCAAGAACTACGACGGGACCGTCTGGCACGACGACAAGGGCAAGGAGTGGCTCCAGGCCAACGACGGCGACGAGTCGCTCGGCGAGCCGCCGAACTACCAGGTCGACCTGCGCACCGCGATGCAGTTCTCGGCGAACTCCGCCTTTGTGCAGCTCGGCATGGACGTCGGTCTGGACAAGGTGAAGGAGGCCGCCGTCGACGCGGGCATCAGGGAGGACACCCTGACGGGTACGACCTTCCCCTCCTTCTCGATCGGCATCTCCGAACCAAGCGCGATCCGCATGGCGGGCTCGTACGCCACGTTCGCGGCCAGCGGCAAGAAGCGTGAGCCGTTCTCCGTGACGGAGGTCAAGAGTGAGAAGGGCACGGTCTTCCGGCACAAGGGCAAGACGGAGCAGGCCTTCACCGCGCAGGTGGCCGACAACGTCACCGACGTCCTGAAGACCGTGGTCGAGAAGGGTACGGGTACAAGCGCCCAGCTGACCGGCCGTGAGGTGGCCGGCAAGACCGGTACCACCGACGGCAACAGGTCGGCGTGGTTCGTCGGGTACACCCCGCAGTTGTCGACCGCGATCAGCATGTTCCGTTACCCCGACGACGAGAAGATCAAGAACCGCAGGTTCCTGAAGATGTACGGCACCGGTGGCCAGCAGTCGATCCACGGCTCTTCGTTCCCGGCCGAGATCTGGCAGGACTACATGGAACAGGCGCTGAAGGGAGAGCCGGCCAAGGCCTTCCCCACCCCGGAGCCCATCGGTGAGGTCATCAACGACATCCCGGAGCCGACGCCGACTCCCACGGTCAGCGAGACGCAGGAACCCAGCCCGACGCCGACCCCGACGCCCAGCCAGACGGAGCCCTCTCCGACGCCGTCCACGAGCGAGACCTGCCAGTGGGGCTGGTGCGAGGACGACGGAGGCACGGACACCGGTGGCACGGGCGGAGAGGTGACCACGTCTCCGTCGCCGACGGACACCGGTGATCCCGGCGGAAACGGCAATGGGAACGGCAACGGCGGACTATTCGGCGGCGCGGACTCGACCGGCTAGTCCGTCCGGCCGGGAAACCGGCGGATGTCCGGTTGGGCGCCATATCGCCGACCGAGGGTGTTTCACGTGAAACATGGGCCGCCGCACCGACCAGGTGCGGCGGCCCTCGGCGTATTCCCAGGCGCGTACGGCAGGATGTGCCCCATGCCCAGTGCAGAGACGACGCAATCGAGCGTGCACGAGCCGGACCCGGTGCGGCCGACCAAGGACGACGAGGTGGCCCGCAGCGGCAGCGAGCTGATCGGCGGCCCCATCGGTCGGCGTGCCCTGCTGGGGACGTCGTGGTGGACCCCGGTGCGGGTCATCGCGCTCGTGGCGATCGGCGTGTTCACCCTCGGCCTGGTCCAGAAGGCGCCCTGCTACAACGGCGCCTGGTTCTTCGGCGCCAGCTCGCAGTACACCCACGCCTGCTACTCCGACATCCCGCACCTGTACCAGGGGCGCGGCTTCGCCGACGGCCTCGTGCCGTACTTCGACAGGCTCTCCGGCGACATGGAGTACCTCGAATACCCGGTGCTGACCGGTGTGTTCATGGAGGTGGCCTCCTGGCTCACGCCGGGCAGCGGCAGCATCCAGGACCAGGAGAAGTGGTACTGGATGGTCAACGCGGGGATGCTGATGGCCTGCGCGGCCGTCATCGCCGTCTGTGTGACCCGTACGCATGCCCGGCGTCCTTGGGACGGACTGCTCGTCGCGCTGGCGCCGGCCTTCGCGCTGACCGCGACCATCAACTGGGACCTGCTGGCCGTCGCTCTGACGGCCGCCGCGATGCTGATGTGGTCGCGGGGCCGCCCGCTCGCCTTCGGTGTTCTCCTGGGGCTCGCCACGGCCGCCAAGCTCTATCCCGTCCTGTTGCTCGGCGCGCTGCTCGTGCTGTGCTGGCGTGCGGGGAAATGGCGGGACTTCGGCAAGGCACTGGGCGGTACGGCCGTGGCCTGGGCGGTCGTGAACGGCCCGGTGATGCTGCTCGCCTTCGACGGCTGGTCGAAGTTCTACACGTTCAGCCAGGAGCGCGGCGTCGACTTCGGGTCCTTCTGGCTGATCATGGCCCAGAACTCCAGTGACCCGCTCTCCACCGACACCGTCAACAACCTCGCCACCCTGCTGATGCTGCTGTGCTGCGCCGGTGTCGCCGCGCTCACGCTGACGGCGCCGCGGCGGCCTCGGTTCGCGCAGCTCGTGTTTCTGATCGTGGCGGCGTTCATCCTCACCAACAAGGTCTACTCGCCCCAGTACGTGCTGTGGCTGATCCCGCTGGCCGCGCTGGCCCGGCCCAAGTGGCGGGACTTCCTGATCTGGCAGGCCTGCGAGGTGGCGTACTTCCTGGGCATCTGGATGTACCTCGCGTACACGACCAGCGGAGACGCCCACAAGGGGCTGCCGACCGACGGCTACCACTGGGCCATCGGTGTGCATCTGCTGGGCACGCTCTACCTGTGCGCCGTGATCGTCCGGGACATCCTCATGCCGGAGCGGGACGTGGTGC
Source organism: Streptomyces sp. NPDC002779 (assembly GCF_042888685.1). NCBI lineage: Bacteria > Bacillati > Actinomycetota > Actinomycetes > Kitasatosporales > Streptomycetaceae > Streptomyces > Streptomyces sp. NPDC002779. Next base: position 194,677 of record NZ_JBIAQC010000003.1, on the reverse strand, counting down.
GCCGGGCGGGCGACGACGATCCCTCGGGCGGTGTGCTCGACGGGGCGGAGGACGTCTTCGTGCTCGGCGCCGCGGCCCGTCCGCCCAAGCACGCGGCGCACTGCGACGGGCCGCAGGTGGAGTGGGGCGGGCCGGGGGCGGGCGAGCGTTCGCTCTGAGTGAACGGTCTCTGGGAGGCGTGGACTACGCGAACGGCTGAAGGTCGTATGTCGTAGACCAGCGAAAGGCCGTGCACGGGAAGCGTGCACGGCCTTTCTGCTGCCCTGGTGGGCGGGCTCAGCGGTCGACGAGGCGGTCGAACTGCGTGGTGGTGTGGCGCAGATGGGCCACCAGCTCGTCCCCGACCTTCGGCTCCGGCGCGTCCGAGGGCACGAACAGGATGGAGACCTGCATGTGCGGCGGCTCGGCGAACCAGCGCTGCTTGCCGCCCCAGACGAACGGAGAAAGGTTCCGGTTGACGGTGGCGAGGCCGGCCCGGGCGACGCCCTTGGCGCGCGGCATGACGCCGTGCAGCGCCTTGGGGGCCTCCAGCCCCACCCCGTGCGAGGTGCCGCCCGCCACGACGACCAGGAAGCCGTCGGAGGCCGCCTTCTGCTGCCGGTAGCCGAAACGGTCGCCCTTGGAGACGCGGGTGACGTCCAGGACGGCACCGCTGTACTCCGTGGCGTCGTGGTCCCCCAGCCAGAGCCGGGTGCCGATACGGGCGCGGAAGCGGGTCTGCGGGAACTGCTGCTGGAGCCGGGCCAGTTCGTCGGCCTTGAGGTGGCTGACGAACATCGTGTGCAGCGGCAGCCGGGCCGCGCGCAGGCGGTCCATCCAGCCGATGACCTCCTCGACGGCGTCCGAGCCGTCGGTGCGGTCCAGCGGCAGGTGGATGGCGAAGCCCTCCAGCCGGACGTTCTCTATGGCGGAGTGCAGCTGCGGCAAGTCCTGCTCGCTCACCCCGTGCCGCTTCATCGAGGACATCACCTCGATGACCACCCGGGCGCCCACGAGGCCGTACACGCCGTCGATCGAGGACACCGAGCGGATGACCCGGTCGGGCAGCGGCACCGGCTCCTCGCCGCGCCGGTACGGCGTCAGCACCAGCAGGTCACCGCCGAACCAGTCCTTGATGCGCGCGGCCTCGTAGGTCGTGCCGACCGCGAGGACGTCCGAGCCCAGCCGCGTGGCCTCCTCCGCCAGGCGTTCGTGCCCGAAGCCGTAGCCGTTGCCCTTGCAGACCGGGACGAGGCCCGGGAACTGCTCCTGCACGTGCTTGTGGTGCGCCCGCCAGCGCGCGGTGTCGACGTAGAGCGTGAGCGCCATGGCCGGACCTGGAACCTTTCTGGTGGCTGCGGTGTATCAGAGGTATGGAAGCTATCGAAGCAAATGCCTGGGGCTCAGCGGCGCGACATGTAGATGTCGAGCGCCTTGTGCAGCAGCTTGTTCAGCGGGAAGTCCCACTCGCCGAGGTACTCGGCGGCCTGCCCGCCGGTGCCCACCTTGAACTGGATCAGGCCGAAGAGGTGGTCCGACTCGTCCAGCGAGTCGGAGATGCCCCGCAGGTCGTAGACGGTCGCGCCGAGCGCGTAGGCGTCGCGCAGCATCCGCCACTGCATCGCGTTCGAGGGCCGGACCTCACGGCCGATGTTGTCGGAGGCGCCGTAGGAGTACCAGACGTGCCCGCCGACCACCAGCATCGTCGCGGCGGCCAGGTTCACCCCGTTGTGCCGGGCGAAGTACAGCCGCATGCGGTTGGGGTCCTCGGTGTTGAGGGCCGTCCACATGCGCTGGAAGTACCCCAGCGGGCGGGGCCGGAAGTGGTCGCGCACGGCCGTGATCTCGTACAGCCGCTGCCATTCCTCGAGGTCGTGGTAGCCGCCCTGGACGACCTCGACGCCCGCCTTCTCGGCCTTCTTGATGTTGCGGCGCCACAGCTGGTTGAAGTTCTTGTGGACCTCTTCCAGGGAGCGGTTCGCCAGCGGCACCTGGTAGACGTAGCGCGGCTGGACGTCGCCGAAGCCGGCGCCGCCGTCCTCACCCTGCTGCCATCCCATACGGCGCAGCTTGTCGGCGACCTCGAAGGCGCGCGGTTCGATGAAGTCGGCCTCGATGTCACGCAGTCGCTTCACGTCCGGGTTCTGGATGCCCTGCTTGATGGAGCCCGCCTCCCAGCGCCGGATGATCACCGGCGGGCCCATCTTCACGGAGAAGGCGCCCTGCTGCTTCAGGTGCGCGAGCATCGGCTCCAGCCAGTCGGTCAGATTCGGCGCGAACCAGTTGATGACCGGGCCCTCGGGCAGATAGGCGAGGTAGCGCTTGATCTTGGGCAGCTGGCGGTAGAGGACCAGGCCCGCGCCGACCATCTCACCGGTCCGGTCGTCGAACCACCCGAGGTTCTCGGAGCGCCACTCCGCCTTGACATCGGCCCAGGCCGGAACCTGCATGTGGCTCGCCGACGGCAGGCTCTGGATGTATGCCAGATGCTGCTCGCGACTGATCGTCCTCAGGGTCAGGCTCATTCGGGGCGCTCCTCGGGCTGGTGTGTCCCCATGGGTTCAGGGGCTCCGGCTCTCGCGCCGAAGCCTACTGCGCCTCGTGAGCGGCCTGACTGGGCGTACGGCAGCTTCGCCCCGGCTTTTGGGCCACCGGGGCGATCGCCGGCCGTGTCGGAGAGGTGTGAGGTGGTCCCTGGCGTCAGCCGACGACCCCGCCGAAGAGACCACCGTGCGCCATGCCCAGGAAGAAGCCGATGCTCGCGGCGCCCAGTCCCACGATCAGGCCGAAGCGCTCACGTGTCGTCTCCGACACCCACTGACCGTAGGCGCCGGTGGCGATCCCCAGCAGGCCGGTCCAGGAGCTGAGCAGATGCAGGTCATGGAACATCGCCGAGACGAAAGACGTGAGGCCCAGCACCAGGGTCACCGCGAGCAGGGCGTCCTGGAGAGGGTGGGGCTTTCCGTCCGTGGCGAAGAGGCCTCCGACGGGGTTGGGTCGCATTGCTTGTGCCATGAGGGCACCTCCTGCGGAAGGGCGGCGCATCGTAGCGCCGTACACACCCGATGTATCCAGATTGTCGGCCCTCCCGGCCGGATTTCAACCCGAAGGGGGTGTGCGGGTAGTCTGTAGCGTCTGCACCGGTGTCTGCCCATGTCACGGCCGGGACTCCTGAGAGGGACCCCGATTGTCAGTGGCGGCCGATACCGTTGCGTACGCATCACAACCCTCCTGCCACGGAACGACCGTGGCCGCTGAGTCCAAAGGAGGTGGGTTCCACATGCGTCACTACGAGGTGATGGTCATCCTCGACCCCGATCTGGAGGAGCGCGCTGTCGCCCCCCTGATCGAGAACTTCCTCTCCGTCGTCCGTGAGGGCAACGGAAAGGTCGAGAAGGTCGACACCTGGGGCCGTCGTCGTCTCGCGTACGAGATCAAGAAGAAGCCCGAGGGCATCTACTCGGTCATCGACCTGCAGGCCGAGCCTGCGGTCGTCAAGGAGCTCGACCGCCAGATGAACCTGAACGAGTCGGTCCTCCGGACCAAGGTCCTCCGTCCCGAGACCCACTGAGCTCCTCCGCTCAGTTGATCTCGGGTTCCGAGTAGCAGCACCAGCAGCCAGCAGCAAACCCGCCGAGAGGTTCCCCCATGGCAGGCGAGACCGTCATCACGGTCGTCGGCAATCTTGTCGACGACCCCGAGCTGCGCTTCACCCCTTCCGGTGCGGCGGTCGCGAAGTTCCGTGTCGCGTCCACTCCCCGCACCTTCGACCGTCAGACGAATGAGTGGAAGGACGGCGAAAGCCTGTTCCTGACCTGCTCGGTCTGGCGGCAGGCGGCGGAGAACGTTGCCGAGTCGCTCCAGCGAGGCATGCGCGTCATCGTGCAGGGCCGGCTGAAGCAGCGGTCCTACGAGGACCGTGAGGGCGTCAAGCGCACGGTCTACGAGCTGGACGTCGAGGAAGTCGGCGCCAGCCTGCGCAACGCCACGGCCAAGGTCACCAAGACCGCCGGCCGCGGTGGCCAGCAGGGCGGTGGCTTCGGCGGCGGTGGCGGTGGCGGCCAGGGTGGCGGCGGCTGGGGCGGTGGCCCCGGCGGCGGTCAGCAGGGCGGCGGCGCTCCCGCCGACGACCCGTGGGCGACCGGCGCTCCTGCCGGTGGCCAGCAGGGCGGCGGCGGTGGCGGCTGGGGTGGAAACTCCGGCAGCGGCGGCGCTGGCGGCGGCTACTCGGACGAGCCCCCCTTCTAGGCCCTCGGGCCAAGGGTGGGTCGTACCCACACTTCTTGATCACACAGGAGATACACCATGGCGAAGCCGCCTGTGCGCAAGCCGAAGAAGAAGGTCTGCGCTTTCTGCAAGGACAAGGTCACGTACGTGGACTACAAGGACACGAACATGCTGCGGAAGTTCATTTCCGACCGCGGCAAGATCCGTGCCCGCCGCGTGACCGGCAACTGCACGCAGCACCAGCGTGACGTCGCCACGGCTGTGAAGAACAGCCGTGAGATGGCGCTGCTGCCCTACACCTCCACCGCGCGATAAGGGAAGGGTGACCGACTCATGAAGATCATCCTCACCCACGAGGTCTCCGGCCTCGGTGCCGCGGGCGACGTCGTCGACGTCAAGGACGGTTACGCTCGCAACTACCTGATCCCGCGGAACTTTGCGATCCGCTGGACCAAGGGTGGCGAGAAGGACGTCGAGCAGATCCGTCGTGCTCGCAAGATCCACGAGATCCAGACCATCGAGCAGGCCAACGCTGTGAAGGCCCAGCTCGAGGGCGTCAAGGTCCGCCTGGCCGTCCGCTCCGGCGACGCCGGTCGTCTCTTCGGTTCCGTCACCCCGGCCGACATCGCTTCCGCGATCAAGGCTTCCGGTGGCCCCGAGGTCGACAAGCGCCGCATCGAGCTCGGTTCGCCGATCAAGACGCTGGGCGCTCACGAGACGTCCGTGCGTCTGCACCCCGAGGTTGCCGCCAAGGTCAACATCGAGGTCGTCGCGGCCTGATCGCCGTGCTCGGCTTGAAGAGCTGAGAGAAGGGGCCGCGCCCATGGGGTGCGGCCCCTTCTTCGTGCCTGGCGCCTCGGCCATGTTTCACGTGAAACAGGAACTCGGCCATGTTTCACGTGAAACGTCGGTTTCACGTGAAACAGTCAGCGCGTCGCGCCGGTGACGATCCAGCGACCCGAGCGGGCGCGGAGCCAGAGGGTCACCATCCGGACCGTCATCATCAGGGTCATCGCTCCCCAGACCGCGGTCAGTCCCCCGCCGAGGACAGGGACGAGCAGGGCGACCGGAGTGAAGACGGCGAGGGTGACCACCATGGCCCATGCGAGATACGGGCCGTCGCCCGCGCCCATCAGTACGCCGTCCAGGACGAAGACCACGCCGCAGATCGGCTGGGAGAGCGCCACCATGAGCAGAGCGGGCAGGGCGGTGTCCTGGACGACCGAGTCGCTGGTGAAGAGCGGCAGCAGCAAGGGCCGCGCGATCATCACGAGCAGGGCCAGGACGACACCGGCCGCGATGCCCCACTCCACCATGCGGCGACAGGCGGCGCGTGCCCCCTCGGCATCGCCCGCACCGAGGTAGCGGCCGATGATCGCTTGCCCGGCGATGGCTATCGCGTCCAGAGCGAAGGCGAGCAGGCTCCACAGCGACAGGATGATCTGGTGGGCCGCGATGTCGGCGTCGCCGAGGCGGGCGGCGACCGCGGTGGCGATCATCAGGATGGCGCGCAGCGAGAGCGTCCGCACCAGCAGGGGCACACCGGCCTGGGCGCAGGCCTTGATGCCGGTGGCGTCGGGACGCAGGGAGGCATGGTGCTTGCGGGCGCCGCGGACGACGACCACGAGGTAGGCGGCGGCCATGCCGCACTGGGCGATGACGGTGCCCCAGGCGGATCCGGCGATCCCGAGCCCGGCGCCGTAGACGAGGCCGACGTTGAGGACGGCGTTGGCGATGAAGCCGGCGAGGGCGACGTACAGCGGTGTCCGGGTGTCCTGGAGTCCCCGCAGGACGCCGGTGGCGGCGAGGACGACGAGCATCGCCGGTATGCCGAGTGCGGAGATCCGGAGATAGGTGATCGCGTACGGGGCCGCCGTGTCGGAGGCGCCGAAGAGTTCCACGAGGAACGGTGCTGTGGGCAGGACGACCGCGATGACAGCGGCACCGAGGATGAGGGCGAGCCAGATGCCGTCCATGCCCTGGCGGATGGCGGCCTGGAGATCACCGGCGCCGACGCGTCGGGCGACGGCCGCGGTGGTGGCGTAGGCAAGAAAGACGAAGACGCTCACGGCGGTCATCAGGAGTGCGGAGGCGACGCCGAGACCGGCGAGTTGGGCGGTGCCCAGGTGGCCGACGATGGCGCTGTCGGCGATGACGAACAAGGGCTCGGCGACGAGTGCGCCGAAGGCCGGGACGGCCAGCGCGATGATCTCTCGATCGTGCTGACGACGGGTGGCCTTGGGGGTCGCGGGAGCCTGTGTCATGAGCACCAATCTAATCGTCCACAGGTAAGAGATGCAATGGAGAAGTGACCCTTACTGTTCGTCTCAGCGTGTGTGCTCTCGCGCACCGTTCGAAGTGATCTTGCGCCGACGGGAAAACTTTTTCTTCTGCACAGCCGGTGGATGGGATATGGGCAGGTCAGAGGTGGTGTTTCGGAAAGCTGCGCGGCTTGTTCACAGGGCTGTCCACCGGGTCGTGCACAGGTTTTGCGGAGTTCTCCACAGCATCCGGGCCGTCGTCCACATGGCCTGTGGATAACCAGATTGGCTGACGGTGCCGCGGGGCCTACCGTGGACCGGCGCCCGCTCCGTCCGTCGGTCGAGAAAACGACACAAAACCGACGGCGCCAGAACCGGAGTTGGGCGTCTTATTTGTCAGTGGCGTGCCGTAGAAATGAGAGGCACGCGAGGGTCCGCTCGGCGGACGGGAGGAGGTGGCTCGGTGAGTATTTCCGAGCCCTTGGACGACCCGTGGGCCGACAGCGGGCCCAGTGATCGTCTGCCTGCTTCCCGCCGCCGCAGTGACGGGGGCCGGGGCCGGGACGAGCAGCACGACCGAGGCCGGGAGAGCGGCGAGTGGGACGGCGGCGGTTCGGCCTTCGAGCGGGTGCCGCCCCAGGACCTGGACGCCGAGCAGTCCGTCCTCGGTGGCATGCTCCTGTCCAAGGACGCCATCGCGGACGTCGTCGAGGTCCTCAAGGGCCATGACTTCTACAAGCCCGCGCACGAGACGATCTTCCAGGCGATCCTGGACATCTACGCCAAGGGCGAGCCGGCCGACCCCATCACCATCGCCGCCGAGCTCACCAAGCGCGGTGAGATCAACAAGGTCGGCGGCGCCTCCTATCTGCACACCCTCGTCCAGACGGTGCCGACGGCGGCGAACGCCGAGTACTACGCGGAGATCGTCCACGAGCGCGCCGTCCTGCGCCGCCTGGTGGAGGCCGGGACCCGCATCACTCAGATGGGATACGCGGCCGACGACGATGTCGACGAGATCGTCAACCGTGCCCAGGCGGAGATCTACGCCGTCACCGAGCAGCGCACCAGCGAGGACTATCTGCCGCTCGGCGACATCATGGAGGGCGCGCTCGACGAGATCGAGGCGATCGGCTCGCGTACCGGCGAGATGACCGGTGTGCCCACCGGGTTCACCGACCTCGACTCGCTCACCAACGGCCTGCACCCCGGCCAGATGATCGTCATCGCGGCCCGTCCCGCGATGGGCAAGTCCACGCTCGCCCTGGACTTCGCGCGGGCGGCGTCCATCAAGCACAACCTCGCGAGCGTCATCTTCTCCCTCGAAATGGGGCGCAACGAGATCGCGATGCGTCTGCTGTCGGCCGAGGCGCGGGTGGCCCTGCACCACATGCGCTCCGGCACCATGACGGACGAGGACTGGACGCGGCTGGCGCGCCGGATGCCGGAGGTCTCGGCCGCGCCGCTCTACATCGACGACTCCCCGAACCTGTCGATGATGGAGATCCGCGCCAAGTGCCGCCGGCTGAAGCAGCGCAACGACATCAAGCTCGTGATCATCGACTATCTCCAGCTGATGCAGTCCGGTGGCTCCAAGCGATCCGAAAGCCGTCAGCAGGAGGTCTCGGACATGTCCCGTAACCTCAAGCTGCTGGCCAAGGAGCTGGAGGTCCCGGTGATCGCGCTCTCCCAGCTGAACCGTGGACCCGAACAGCGCACCGACAAGAAGCCGATGGTGTCCGACCTGCGTGAGTCCGGCTCCATCGAGCAGGACGCCGACATGGTGATCCTGCTGCACCGTGAGGACGCCTACGAGAAGGAGTCCCCGCGCGCGGGCGAGGCGGACATCATCGTGGGCAAGCACCGTAACGGTCCGACGGCGACGATCACGGTGGCCTTCCAGGGCCACTACTCCCGCTTCGTCGACATGGCGCAGACCTGATCCCTCCGCTCAACGCTGATGCGCTCGACTCCCGCGGCCCCCTCGGGGTGGACTGGGGGGATGACGACACCTCAGGAAGAGTTGCTGCCCGGGACCCGGCGGGCGCTGTCCCACCGGATCGCCGTGGCCCAGGCCGAAGGGCGGACGCCCTCGCTGGTCGCGGCGGTCGTGCGGAACGGGCGCGCGGTGTGGCACGGATCCCGGACCTCGGTCGAGGGGCACGGTCCCGACGAGAACGTGCAGTACCGGATCGGCTCGATCACCAAGACCTTCACGGCCGTTCTGGTCATGCGGCTGCGCGACGAGGGGCTGCTCGACCTCGGTGACCCGTTGGAGAAGCATCTGCCGGGGACCGGCGCGGGGGAGGCCACGATCGCCGAACTGCTCGCCCACGCCGGCGGTCTGGCCGCCGAGTCCCCGGCGCCCTGGTGGGAGCGGACGCCCGGCTCGATGCGGCCCGAACTCGCCGATGTACTCGGAGAACGGCCCTTGCTGCACCCCGTGGGCCGACGCCACCACTACTCCAACCCCGGCTACACCCTGCTGGGCGCTCTGGTGGAGAAGCTGCGGGGGGCGCCCTGGGAGGACGCACTGCGCAGTGAAGTGCTCGAACCCCTGGGACTGAACCGCACCAGCGGGCGCCCGAAGGCGCCGCACGCGGGCGGCTGGGCGGTGCACCCCTGGGCCGATGTGATGCTGCCGGAGCCCGCGGAGGACCTGGGGCGGATGGCTCCGGCCGGGCAACTGTGGTCCACCACAGCCGACTTGACGCGGTTCGCGGCCTTCCTGGTCAAGGGGGACGACCGGGTGCTGAGCGCGGCGAGCGTACGGGAGATGCGGGAACCGGCCGCGCCGGGCGAGTCCGCGGATGTCGCCGACGGGTCCGCGTACGGACTGGGGCTGCAGATCCAGCACCGGTACGGCCGGCTGCTCGCCGGGCACTCGGGGTCGCTGCCTGGCTTCCTGGCGAGCCTCTTCTTCAGCGAGAGCGACGATGTCGCGGCGGTCGTGCTCGCCAACTGCACCTCGGGCCCGCTGCTCTCCCTGGTCGCCGCCGACCTGGTGGGGATCGTCGCCGAGGCGGAGCCGCGGATCCCCGAACCCTGGCGGCCCATGACCGACGTCGATCCTGCCGTCCTGGAACTGGCGGGCCAGTGGTACTGGGGGACGTATGCCTTCGCGCTGCGGTTGACGGCCGATGGGCTCGTCTCGCTGGAGCCGTTGTCCGGCAAGGGCCGGCGCTCACGGTTCCGGGCCAACGGTGACGGCACCTGGACCGGTCTCGAGGGCTACTACGCCGGAGAACTCCTCCAGGCCGTACGGCGTCCGGACGGGACGGTGAGCCATCTCGACCTCGGGTCGTTCGTGTTCACGCGTCAGCCGTACGACGAGGGGGCTCCGGTGCCGGGTGGGGTGGACCCGGAGGGGTGGCGGGGGATTCCGTAGCGGCTGCCGAGGGGGAGCGCCCTGTTCTCAGCCCTGTCTCAGCCCTGTTTCACGTGAAACAGGGCATCCCGGCCGTCACAGGACGCGCTTGAAGCCCACGTGCGAGGCCTCGAAGCCGAGCCGCTGGTAGAAGCGGTGGGCGTCGGTGCGGGAGGCGTCCGAGGTCAGCTGGACGAGTTGGCAGCCCTGGCGTCGGGACTCGTCCACTGCCCACTCGATGAACTGCGTTCCCAGGCCGCTGCCGCGCTCGTCGGCGTGGACGCGGACGGCCTCGATGACGGAGCGGGTGGCACCCTTGCGGGAGAGTCCGGGGATGAGCGTGAGCTGGAGGGTTCCGACGACCCGTCCTCCCCGCTCGGCCACCATCAGATGCTGGTTGGGGTCACGGCTCAGGCGGTCCAGGGCCGTCAGGTAGGGGGTCAGGTCGTCGGGCGACTCGCGCTGGGCCCCCAGGGGGTCGTCGGCGAGCATGGTCACGATCGCCGGAACGTCGTCCGCGGTGGCGGGGCGTATCTCAAGATCTCCCATGCGGCTCACCCTATGCGGAGGGCGAACGCCGGCGAGGATCGGTTGCCTTCGCTTGCAGATAAAGCGCGTATGCAAGTATTGTGCTGACGCGTAAAGCTCTACTGCAATCTTCTGGGAAGGTGGCTCCCCTATGCCGCTCGCGCTCCTGGCCCTGGCGATCGGGGCCTTCGGAATAGGGACGACCGAGTTCGTGATCATGGGCCTGCTGCCCGAGGTCGCGGCCGACTTCGGGGTCTCGATCCCTACCGCGGGCCTGCTCGTGACCGGCTACGCGCTTGGCGTCGTGGCCGGAGCGCCGCTGATGACCGTGGTCGGCACCAGGGTCTCCCGCAAGCGGATGCTGATGCTGCTGATGGGCCTGTTCATCGCCGGAAACCTGCTCTCCGCGCTGGCCCCGGCCTTCGCCGTCATGCTGACCGGCCGCATCGTCGCCTCACTCGCCCACGGCGCCTTCTTCGGCATCGGCTCGGTCGTCGCGGCCGAGCTGGTCGCCCCGGACAAGAAGGCCGGCGCCATCGCGATGATGTTCACCGGTCTCACCGTCGCCAACGTCGTCGGTGTCCCGCTCGGCACCTTCGTCGGACAGTCCATCGGCTGGCGCGTCACCTTCGCCATCGTCGCCGCCCTCGGCGTGATCGGCCTGACCGGCATCGCCCGCCTGGTCCCCGACCTGCCCCGGCCGGAAGGCGTACGGCTGCGCCATGAGCTGGCCGCCTTCAAGAACGCCCAGGTCCTGCTCGCGATGGCGATGACCGTGCTCGGCTTCGGCGGAGTCTTCGCGGCTATCACCTACATCGCGCCGATGATGACCCACGTCACCGGTTTCGCCGACGGTTCGGTCACCTGGCTCCTGGTGCTCTTCGGGCTCGGCATGGTCGGCGGCAACCTCGTCGGCGGCCGGTACGCCGACCGCGCGCTGATGCCGCTGCTGTATGTCTCTCTGGGCGCCCTCGCCGTCGTGCTGGCGCTGTTCACGCTCACCGCCCACCACAAGGTCCTGGCGGCCGTCACCATCACGCTCATCGGCGCCCTGGGCTTCGCCACCGTCCCGCCGCTGCAGAAGCGCGTCCTCGACCAGGCCCACGGTGCTCCGACCCTGGCCTCGGCCGTGAACATCGGGGCCTTCAACCTCGGCAACGCGCTCGCCGCCTGGCTCGGTGGCCTCGTCATCGCGGCCGGCCGCGGGTACACCGCCCCCAACTGGGTCGGCGCCGCCCTCGCCGCGTCCGCGCTGCTCCTGGCCTTCCTCTCGGCCGGCCTGGAACGCCGCGACCGGAGGACCGGGGCCGTCGTCGCCGGGTCCACGCCCGTCCCGCCCGTCGAGAAGCAGGCCGTGGCCCACCGCTGACCGGGCGGCGTGAGGCAGACCCTGGCCCACCGCTGCCCGGGCGGCGAGAAGCAGGCCCTGACCCACCGCTCACCGAGCGGCGAGCTGAAGGCGGCCTTGTTCCACCGCTGACCAAACACGACCGCCGGTTCCCGACAGCTCCGGGAACCGGCGTAGTCGTGTCCGGGTGGCTCAGCCCGCCGCCACCGTGAGAGGGGCGAACCGCCGCTGCCAGTCCCCGGGCAGCTCGGGGATGCCGTAGGTCATCACCGAGTTGAAGGCGACGGATGCCAGGCCCCGCTCCTTCGCCCAGGCCAGCAGCTCTTCGTGCCGTATGTCGATGTCGGTGCGCAGGGGCCGGTCGGTGTGCGCGGCGAGGGAGGCGATCAGGGACTGTGCGGTCCGGGTGTCACGGGCGATCAGTGGGCCGACGACATGGGTGTCCATGTTGGGCCAGGCGGCCGCGAATCCGGTGATCCGGCCGTCCTCCTCCGCCACCCGCAACTGATCGGCGAAGGCGGGCAGCCGGGTGAGCAGAGGTGTGCGGTCCGAACCGAAGACCTCTTCGTCGAGCCGGAGAATCGCGGTGAGGTCCTCGGCGGTGGCCGCGCGCGTGGGGACCCCCGGCTCCGGGCCACGGGGCGTGAAGTAGCCGCGCAGCATCTCGGCTCGGCCCGTGGCCTTGAAGCCGAGTTCCTCGTAGAGCGGCCGGCCGTTCGGCGTCGCGTGCAGCGTCAGCGGGGTGGTGCCCTGGGCCGAGAGGACGTGCCGCATCAAGTGACGCCCGATGCCCCGGCGGGCGTGCTGCTCGGCGACCAGCACCATGCCGATGGCCGCCAGATCGGGGCGCCCGGGCCGGCCGTACTCGGTGACCACGCAGGCGCCGATGAGCCCGCCGTCGGGGTTGTCGATGCCGTAGCCCTGGCCCGCGGTGAGGAGGAAGCCCCACTTGTGTTCCTCCCGGGGCCAGCCCCGGTTCTCGGACAGGTCGGCGCAGGCGGCGAGGTCACGCGGCGTTAGGGGGCGGATGGGCAGAGCGGCGGGGGAAGGTGTCGACACGCAGGTCAGGCTGTCTGACGGGTGGCCTTGCCGTCCACCCGTTTCCGAGGAGTCGTACGAGCTTTTGCCCACAGCATGGGCTTGGGCTCCGGGGGCACGATGTTTCACGTGAAACATGGACGAACACCTCGCGCCGGACCGGCCGGACAGGGGCCCGTTCGCAGCCGTACCGACCTCCGGGGCGATCGGCGACGACCGCCGACCCCGTCCGGCCATGCGGCACTCCATGGAGCAGGATCGACGGGAACCCTATGAATTGGTGCGGCCTGCCCGGTAATTGAAAGAAGTCACGGCTTCACCCCCGGTCGTCATGTGACGGGGGATGGGGGGACTTGTGTGCGGAGCGCTGGCCGGTAGGGTCGACTCCGGTTCGCATCCGGGACGGGCTCCGGAATGACCGCACACGACCCGTGCGAGCCGGGAACAGGGCAACGCAGCCTAATGGGACGGAGAGATCGAAGACCCGCGATTGCGCTTATGCGGCCGGGGTGGGCACACGCGGTGGGACGCTGCGGTGACAGGACTGCGGCCAATATCACAGTCTTATGTTACTTGTCCGTACGAAGCGTGCATACAGGTTTGAATGTGGCTGTACGGGCCAAGGGCACCGAACGGGAAAGCAAGCCGTCTGCGGGGGAAAGCAGGCACCTTCCGGCCGAGGAAGTGCGCAGACCGACCGAAAGATGTTCGAGGCGAGGCACACACCATGGACGCTCCGACCACCACGTCGGCCGACAACGGCACTTCCGGCGGCGGCAGCGGCTGGTTCACGCCGCGCACCCAGCCGACGACCAGTCAGGGCAGTGAGCCGGAGACGACCGAGGGCAACCGGCTGGCCGCGATGCGCCCGGTGGGCAGGCCGGGGGCCGACGCCGGGGCGACCCCGGGTGCGCGGCAGGAAGCTGCACGGCCTGTAGCGCGGGAGGCCACAGCGCCCGCAGCGCAGCAGGCCACACCGCCCGCAGCGCCGGAGGCCACAGCGCCCGAGATACCCCTCCACCCCTCCACCACCCCCACCCCGCCCGAGCCCCGTCTCTCCGGTCAGCGCCCCGCCGCAGCGCAGCAGGCCTCCCCCGACGCCGTACTGGTCCGCCGGACGATGGCCGAAGTCGGTCCCGTCGCCGACAAAGTGACCTCCTACTTCTACGCGCTGCTCTTCGTCCGCCATCCGGACCTGCGCTCCCTGTTTCCGGCCGCCATGGACACCCAGCGGGACCGGCTGCTCAAGGCGCTGCTCACGGCGGCCGAGCACATCGACAACACCGAGGTCCTGGTCGCGTATCTGCAGAACCTGGGCCGGGGCCACCGCAAGTACGGCACCCGGCCCGAGCACTATCCGGCCGTGGGCGAGTGCCTCATCGGCGCGCTGAGCAAGTACGCCTACGCCGTCTGGGACGCGGAGACGGAGGCGGCCTGGGTGCGGACGTACACGACCATTTCGCAGGTGATGATCGACGCGGCGGCCGCGGACGAGCTGCGCGCCCCGGCCTGGTGGTACGCGGAGGTCGTCGCGCACGAGCTGCGGACCCCGGACGTCGCGGTCGTCACCGTCCGCCCCGACCAGCCCTACCCCTTCCTCGCCGGTCAGTACACCAGCCTGGAGACACCCTGGTGGCCGCGGATCTGGCGGCACTACTCCTTCGCCTCGGCGCCTCGCTCCGACGGGCTGTTGTCGTTCCATGTGAAGGCCGTCCCCGCGGGGTGGGTCTCCAATGCGCTGGTGCACCGGGCCCGGCCCGGGGACATCCTGCGGCTCGGCCCGCCGGCCGGCTCGATGACCGTGGACCACACCACCGACAGCGGACTGCTCTGCGTCGGCGGCGGCACCGGCATAGCCCCCATCAAGGCCCTGGTCGAGGATGTCGCCGAGCACGGCGAGCGGCGGCCGGTCGAGGTGTTCTACGGCGCCCGCAGCGACCACGACCTGTACGACATCGACACGATGCTCAGGCTCCAACAGGCGCACCCGTGGCTGGAGGTGCGCCCCGTGGTGGACCGGCACGGGCTGGTCCAGTTGCCGGACGCCATACGGGAGTTCGGACCCTGGTACGAGTACGACGCCTATGTCTCGGGCCCGCCGGGGATGATCCGCACCGGTGTGGACGCCCTCCGGAACACCGGTGTCCCCGCGGAACGCATCCGCCATGACGCACTGGAGGAACTGGTCGCCGCGGGGAGCTGAGCTCAGCCCAGGTCCGGGGCGTGCATGGCGCGTACGCCCTCGATGTTGCCGTCCAGATAGTGCCGCAGCGACAGCGGGACGAGGTGGACGGAGGCGATGCCGACGCGGGTGAATGGCACCCGCACGATCTCGTACTCGCCGATTGGCTCGTCGACCTCCGGACCGTGCCGCAGGGACGTATCCATCGACACCAGACGGCAGACGAAGAAGTGCTGCACCTTCACCCCGGTCGCGCCGCCGTCGTCGCCGATGTGCTCGACGGTGTCGACGAAGCAGGGGACCACATCGACGATCTTGGCGCCGAGTTCCTCGTA
This sequence comes from Streptomyces sp. NPDC002779, assembly GCF_042888685.1. Classification (NCBI taxonomy): domain Bacteria; kingdom Bacillati; phylum Actinomycetota; class Actinomycetes; order Kitasatosporales; family Streptomycetaceae; genus Streptomyces; species Streptomyces sp. NPDC002779. Next base: position 179,412 of record NZ_JBIAQC010000003.1, on the reverse strand, counting down.
CACCTCGCGGTGCAGGGCGTCCACCACGGTCGTGTCCGTGGGCTCGACCCCGCCGCCGGGCGTCAGCCAGTAGGGATCCATGCCCGGCTTGGTGCGCTTGATCAGGATCAGGTCGTCACCGTCCAGCAGAACGGCGCGGGCGGTGCGCTTGACCACGGGTCGGACGGTCATGGGAGAAATGTGGCCCGGCTGGTTCCACGTGAAACATCGCGACGGCGGCTCAGCACCAGTCGGCGGCCGCCTGCAGCAGCCACTCATGGGCGCGCGCGATGTGCGGCATCACCAGCGTCCCGGTGCGCACCACCAGGAAATACGTCCGCAGCGGCGGTACGGCGGGTTCGTGCAGGGCGACGACGTCACCGCGCTCCAGGGCGGGCGCACAGAGATAGCGGGGCAGCACCGCGAGGCCGGCACCCGCGACCGCGCAGGCCAGGGCCGCCCGTAGGTCGGGGACGATGACGGTGCCGGGCACGGCCGGGCGGGAGTCGAAGACGGAGGCCCAGTAGCGGGAGACGAAGGGCAGCGACTCGTGCACCTCGATCACCGGCACGTCCTCCAGTGCGGTCGCTCCGCCGCGGCGCGGGGGTGCGGCGCAGATCCTCCCGGCCCACCGGGGAGCGGCGAGCAGGACGTGCTCCTCGTCGCAGAGCGCAGTCGCGGTGAGCAGAGCGCCGCGCGGGCGGGCGGTGCAGATGGCCAGATCATGATGTCCGGCGGCCAGCCCTTCCAGCGTTTCCTCGGCGTTTCCGAAGGAGGCCCGCAGCGCGAAGCCCTGGCCGTCGTCGCCGGTGAGCTCGGTCAGCGCGGGCAGGGCCCGTTCGGCCGTGAACTCGGGCGGTCCGGCGAGATGGAGGGTGCGCAGGGAGGACTCGTCGTCGAGGCCGGTCTCGGTGATCTCGACCAGGGCGTCCAGGTGCGGGGCGGCCTTGTGCGCGAGTTCGTCGCCGATGGTCGTCGGGGTCACGCCGCGCGCCTGCCGGAGGAACAGGGGGCGGCCCAGCTGCCGTTCGAGGGTGCGTATCTGGGAGGTCACGGCGGGCTGGGACAGCCCGAGCAGGGCGGCGGCGCGGGTGAAGGAACCGGCCCGGTGCACGGTCACGAAGGTGCGCAACAAGGCCAAGTCCATGCCCCACCCTCCCCTGTTCAGCCCTCCTCAAGCCCCCCGGCCGGGCCCAACTATAAATATGTCGATAGGCCTGTGTGGCTACTGTGATTGGACACTGACACACAGTCAACTAGCCTTGTTCGCGCGGTTCTTCGCGCGCAGAACCGAGGACGGTCCGAGCCACGAGGGGGGAGGCTCGGACCGTCCGTTGTACGTAGCGCAGGCCCTCCGAGGCGCTCAGCGAGCCGACTCCTCCAGCGCGCGCAGCACATCCGCCACCAGGTCCCCGGCGTCCTCGGCACCCACCGACAGCCGGATGAAGCCCTCCGGCACCGCGTCCCCGCCCCAGCGCCCGCGCCGCTCGGCCGTGGACCGCACGCCGCCGAAGCTGGTCGCGTCGTCCACGAGCCGTAGCGCGTCGAGGAAACGGTCGGCACGCGCACGCGTGGGGAGCGTGAAGGAGACCACGCACCCATAGCCCCGCATCTGCCGGGCCGCGGTCGGGTGGGAGGGGTCGGCCGGCAGCCCCGGGTAGCGCACCCCCAGCTCCTCGGGCCAGTCGCGCAGCGCCTCGGCGACCGCCAGGGCGGTGGCGTTCTGCCGGAGCACGCGCAACTGGAGCGTGGCGAGGGAGCGGTGGGCGAGCCACGCCTCCATGGGGCCCGGAATCGCGCCGACGATCTTGCGCCAGCGGCGGACGGCAGTCATCGCCTCGCCGGCGCGTCCGCAGACGTAGCCGAGCAGGATGTCACCGTGCCCGGTGAGCTGCTTGGTGCCGCTCGCCACCGAGAAGTCGGCGCCGAGCTCCAGCGGGCGCTGCCCCAAGGGCGTGGCGAGGGTGTTGTCGACGGCCACGAGGGCGCCACGCGCGTGTGCCGCCTCGACAAGGCGCCGGATGTCGCAGACGTCCAGGCCGGGATTGGAGGGCGTCTCCAGCCACAGCAGCCGGGCGCCGTCGAGGACGTCGAGCTGAGCGTCGCCGCCGGTCGGCGCGGTGCGCACCTCGATGCCGTACGCCCTCAGCTGGTCGCGTACCAGGGGCAGCGCCTGGTAGCCGTCGCTGGGCAGCACGACCGTGTCCCCGGCGCGCAGCTGGGAGAACAGCACCGCGGAGACGGCGGCCATGCCGGAGGCGAACACCAGCGTCTCGACGCCGTCCTCGTCCGGCGCCTCAAACTCCCCGATGGCCCGCTCCAGATGGGTCCAGGTGGGGTTCTCGTCGCGGCCGTAGGTGTACGGGCCGGTGGGGTCGCCCGGCAGATGGAAGTGCGCGGCGAACACCGGACCGGGCAGGGTGGGCTCGTGCTTGACCGGCTCGGGCAGTCCGGCGCGCACCGCGCGCGTGCCGTCTCCCGGGCTCCCGGCGGCGCTCACGCCGCCCGCTCCCCGGTCTCCTGGCGCACCGCGTCCAGCAGACCGCCGCTCGCCGCCTCGACCATCGCCAGGCACTCCTCGAAGCCCCCCGCGCCCCCGTAGTACGGGTCGGGTACGTCGAGGTCGTCGCCGGCAGCGGGGTCGTAGGAGCGCAGCAGCCGCACTTTCGCCGCGTCCTGCTCGGTGGGAGCCAGCCGGCGCAGCGCCTTGAGGTGGCTCTCGTCAAGCGCCACGACCAGATCCAGACGGGCGAACCAGGACGCCTGGAACTGCCGGGCGATATGGCTGCTGTCGTAGCCGTGCAGCTCCAGGACCGCGACCGTGCGCGGGTCGGCCGGGTCCCCCTCGTGCCAGCCGCCCGTGCCGGCGCTGTCGACGTCGATCAGGCCGTCGAGCCCGGCCTCGGCCACCCGCGCGCGGAAGACGGACTCGGCCATCGGGGAGCGGCAGATGTTGCCGGTGCACACGAAGCAGACGCGGTAGGTCATCGGCGCTCAGTCCCCGTCGGGCAGGACGACGTTGAGCGCCCAGGAGACGACCGAGATGATCAGGCCACCGAGAACGGCGGTCCAGAAGCCCTCGACATGGAAGCTCAGGTCGACGGTGTCGGCGAGCCAGGAGGTCAGCAGCAGCATCAGCGCGTTGACGACCAGGGTGAACAGGCCGAGCGTGAGGATGAGCAGCGGCAGGCTCAGCAGGCTGACGACCGGCTTCACCAGGACGTTGACCACGCCGAAGATCAGCGCGACCAGGATCAGGGTGCCGACCTTCTTGCCGGTGCTGTCGCCGGTGAGAGTGATCTTGTCCAGCAGCCATACGGCGACCGCCAGGGCACCCGCGTTGGCGATCGTCTTGACTACGAAATTCTTCATGTGTCTGATCGTGGCAGACGAGATCAGCTGCGAGCAGTGTGACGAGGGCGGGCAAGAGCGATGAAGGCATTCCGGCTGGATGAACTGGAGGCGGAACGCGCCGCCAATGACGGCGCCTACCTGCAGTTTCTGCGTGAGCGGAACATGTCGGTCGGTCTGTACGCGCTCGACGCGGGCGATCACGATCCCCAGCAGCCGCACCAGCAGGACGAGGTCTACTTCGTCGTGAGCGGCCGGGCCGCGATCACGGTCGGCCTGGAGACCACCCAGGTGGCGCGCGGCAGCGTGGTGTACGTGCCGGCCGGCGTGGCCCACAAGTTCCACCACATCAGCGAGGACCTGCGGGTGCTCGTGGTGTTCTCTCCGCCTGAGAGCTGAGGGTCCGACCCCCGGATTCCCTAGGGGATCGATCAGGGGAGGACAGGGGGCGCGAGGCCCCCGCCGGAGCCCTCCGCGCCCCTAGCATCGAAGGCAGGCAAGACGAGACGGCTCGCCCGCACAGCGCGGGCCGTCCTACCGGACCCGGCACAGTGACGGGCGGAGAGGTAAGGACGAGGGCGATGGGTGAGATCTTCGCGGGACTGCCGTGGTGGGTGAAGTGGATCGCGGTACCGGTCATCGCCCTGGTGGTGTTCGGCGGGCTGATAGCGAACATCGTCGGCTTCGTCATCGGGCTGCTGTTCAAGGTGCTGGTCTTCGTGGCCCTGGTCGGCGGACTCATTTACGTCGTACGGAAGTTCACGTCGAGCGCTTCCTCGCGGAGCGACTTCTGACGGGCCCACGGGCACCGGGCGAGCGGTAACCAGAAGCACTGGTTCCCTCGGCCGAGGGAAGTTTCCCTGGCAGGCCGTCTGCGAGCGGTGACGGACGAATAGAGTCCGGAAATCGACGCGGGGACGACCCCGCGAGCGGCGTACACCCCCACCCGTGTTCCCCGCACGGGCTGCCCCCTCGCGCTTCGGGAGTGACCCTTGGCCACGGTTGACACCGCACCCTCCGAAAACCCGACAGTCCGCAATCCGACAGTCCGCAACCCCACAACTCACAACCCCACAACCCACAACCCCACAGGCCGCGCACCCGACCGGGCCCCCCACCCCGGGGCCGGGACCCGCGCCCGGCCCCCGGTGCAGCCGACGCCCGAGCGCTCCGGGAATCCGCCCGATCCGGCGAGCGCCGCCCACTCCGCGACCCTCATCGGATCCGTCCAGCGCGCCATGCGCCTGCTGGAATCCGTCGCCGAGCACGAGCACGGCGCCCCCGCAAAGCAGCTGGCCCGGGAGAACGGCCTGGCGCTGCCCACCGCGTACCACCTGCTGCGCACCCTCGTCCACGAGGGCTATCTCCGCCGGGACAAGGGCCTGTTCTTCCTCGGAGAGGCAGCCGAGCGGCTGGGCACCAGCGGAGCCCAGCAGAAACGTCGCAGCTCGGTCGCCGACGCACTCGCGCACTGGCGGGACGCCATCGGGGTGCCCGTGTACTACGCGGTGTACCGGGACGGCGAGATCGAGGTCATGTGCGTCTCCGACACCCCGGGCAACCCCGCGGTCGAGGAGTGGGCCGACTTCCGGGAGACCGGGCACGCGCACGCCATCGGGCAGTGTCTGCTGGCCCAGGTGGACGAGGCCACCCGCCGCGACCATCTGGAGCGCTATCCCGTGCAGCCCATCACCCCGTACACCGTGCGCGACGACCACACGCTGCTGCGCCGGCTGGACCGGATGGACCGGATGGAGATGGTGACCGAGCGTCAGGAGTACGCGCTGGGAACGGTGTGCGCCGCGATTCCGATCACCGTCGGTACCACGGCGGCGACGATGGCCATCTCTCTCCCGGCCCACCAGGCCGACCGGCTGCTGGTCGCGGCCCGGCAACTGCAGAGCGAGATCGGACGGCATCTCGGGTCGCTGGCGATCTCTATCAGTATCTGAAAACTCACTCCTTGTGATCTCCCGTGTACGTTCAGCAAGATTCCTCTGTGTCGGGGAACCATTCCTGGCCACATCCACGGCAGATGACGGGGTAGGCGATGCACGAGTCCGTACAGGCAGAGGTCATGATGAGCTTCCTCGTCTCCGAGGAGCTCTCTTTCCGCATTCCAGTGGAACTGCGGTACGAGACCTGCGATCCCTACGCCGTGCGGCTGACCTTCCATTTGCCCGGAGACGCGCCGGTGACCTGGGCCTTCGGGCGGGAGCTGATGATCGACGGGGTGGGTCGGCCATGCGGTGAGGGTGATGTGCGGGTTTCCCCGGCCGACCCCGACGCGCTCGGCGATGTGCTGATCCGGCTTCAGGTGGGCGGCGATCACGCGCTGTTCCGTTCCTCCGCGGCGCCGCTCGTGGCGTTCCTCGACCGCACCGACAAGCTGGTGCCGCTGGGCCAGGAGGGTGCGCTGTCCGACTTCGACGCCAGTCTTGACGAGGCACTGGACCGCATCCTGGCGGAGGAGCAGAGCGCGGGCTGAAGCGGTGCGGCAGGGCGGCGGGAGACAGCCGTAACGCTTCAGCAGGCGGCCTGGGGTTGTGCAGGAACGCTTCTTCTCTGCACCGGGCCGTTGAGGCCGGAACCCAACCGTCCGTTGAAGCCGAAACCCAACTGTCGGGAGGTCCAGGCGGCGGCCCCGGGCCTCACCGCTTCCGCCGTCGCCCCCGTCCCCCTCGCGCCGGAGCCGGGCGTCCCCCGGCCGCGGCGGGCTCCCGCTCGGGGCGGTCGGAGGCGACCATCAGCGCGGCCAGGGCCGTGGTGACCGGGACCGAGGCGACCAGGCCGATCGAACCGACCAGGGTGCGCACGATCTCCTCCGCGACCAGCTCACTGTTGGCGACCGTGCCCACACTGCTCTGCGCGATCGAGAAGAGCAGCAGCAGCGGCAGCGCGGCGCCCGCATAGGCCAGGACGAGGGTGTTGACGACGGACGCGATGTGGTCGCGGCCGATCCGGATGCCGGCCCGGTACAGACCCCGCCAGCCCATCGTCGGGTTGGCCTCGTGCAGCTCCCAGACGGCCGAGGTCTGGGTGACCGTCACGTCGTCGAGGACACCGAGGGAACCGATGATGATGCCGGCGAGCAGCAGACCGCTCATGTCGATCTCCGGGTACAGCCCGTGGATCAGACCGGTGTTGTCGTCCGTGTTGCCGGTGAGGGCGGCCCAGTCGATGAAGACCGAGCCGAGGATGCCGATCAGCAGCAACGAGATCAGCGTCCCGAGAACCGCCACGGACGTCCGGGCCGACAGGCCATGGCACATGTAGAGGGCGATCAGCATGATGGCGCTCGACCCGACCACCGCCACGACCAGCGGGTTCGATCCCTGGAGGATGGCGGGCAGGATGAAGAGGGTCAGCACCAGGAAACTGACGGCGAGCGCGATCAGCGCCATGACACCGCGCAGCCGGCCCACCGCCACGACGGCCAGCGCGAAGAGCCCGGCGAGCACCGCCATCGGGATCCGGCGGTTGACGTCGGTGACCGAGTACTGGAGGTCCTTGGGCGCCGAGGGCTCATAGGCGACCACGACCTCCTCGTCCTCGTGCAGCTGCCGCGACTGGTCCGGCTGGACGATCTCGGTGAAGGTGCGGCCCTTGTCCTTGCCGGAGTCGACGCGGATCGTCGCCTTCTTGCAGGTGCCGTCCTCCTGCTGCTGCGCCGAGGAGCCCTCCGCGGTGGAGGTGTCGCCGGTCGGGGGAACCCCGGAGGCGTTCACCGAGGAGCAGCTGACCTCCTCGACCTTGGTGACGGTGGCCTGCTGGGTCTGACGGTCGAAGCCGACACCCGTGCGCTCGTGCGAGGGCGCGCCACCCGGCCACAGCACCGCGAGCCCCACGACGACCGCCGCGGCGAACGGGATGAGGATCGCCGCGATGACCTTGCGCAGATGCTTGGAGACCGGGGCCGCCGGGCCATGGGCATGGCTGTGGGAATGGCCGTTTCCGTGCCCGTGCCCGTCACCACCACCGGTGGATCCGGAACCGGGGCCGCGGGGCGGCTCGGGCGGGAACGGGGGTTCATGCGTCGTGGTCACCGACCGATCATCGCAAGAACGACCGGGGCCCCCTGTTCACCGCGCCCGAATTGACGCTAGCGTGGGGGCACCTTTGTACACGCGGGAGCTCGGAGCACCGGGCTGAGAGGGCGCTGACCTCCGTCCCAGCGATGTTTCACGTGGAACGTCACCACACGCGAGTGACGTTGCACACGAAACATCGGCAGACGGAAGCCGCTGCGTCGACCGCCGAACCTGTTACCGGGTAATGCCGGCGTAGGGAGTAGGTCTCATGACCATCAAGGACGCACGCACGCCTGCCTCCACGCAGAACACGACGAACGGTGCGAACGGTTCGTCGAGCGATGAGGCCGGGAAGTCCATCGGCTGGCACAAGGCGTACGTCGAGGGCTCGCGCCCCGATCTACAGGTGCCGGTCCGTCAGGTGCACCTCACCAACGGGCAGTCCGTCACGCTGTACGACACCTCCGGCCCGTACACCGATCCGGGCGTCGACACCGACGTCCGCCGGGGACTTTCCCCGCTGCGGGAGAACTGGATCATCGGCCGCGGCGACACCGAGGAGTACGCGGGCCGTCCCGTCCGCCCCGAGGACGACGGGATCAAGCACACCTCACCGCGCGGCGGCCTGCGCAACCTCGACGCGGTCTTCCCCGGCCGCCCCCGGCTGCCGCGCCGCGGCCGGGACGGGCAGGCGGTCACCCAGCTCGCGTACGCCCGCCGGGGCGAGATCACGCCCGAGATGGAGTACGTGGCCATCCGGGAGAACGTGGCGCCGGAAGTGATCCGAGAGGAGATCGCGGCAGGACGTGCGGTGCTGCCGGCGAACGTCAACCACCCGGAGATCGAGCCGATGATCATCGGCAAGCGGTTCCTGGTGAAGGTGAACGCCAATATCGGCAACTCCGCGGTGACGTCCTCCATCGAGGAGGAGGTCGAGAAGATGACCTGGGCGACCCGGTGGGGCGCCGACACGGTCATGGATCTGTCCACCGGCCGCAACATCCACACCACCCGCGAGTGGGTGCTGCGCAACTCCCCCGTCCCCATCGGCACGGTGCCGCTCTACCAGGCCCTGGAGAAGGTCGACGGCAAGGCCGAGGAACTGACCTGGGAGATCTACAAGGACACCGTCATCGAGCAGGCCGAGCAGGGCGTGGACTACATGACGGTCCACGCGGGCGTCCGCCTGCCGTATGTGCCGCTGACCGCCAACCGCAAGACCGGCATCGTCTCCCGCGGCGGCTCGATCATGGCCGCGTGGTGCCTCGCGCACCACAAGGAGAGCTTCCTGTACGAGAACTTCGAGGAGCTCTGCGAGATCCTCGCCGCCTACGACGTCACGTACTCGCTCGGCGACGGCCTGCGGCCCGGCTCGATCGCGGACGCCAACGACGAGGCGCAGTTCGCGGAGCTGCGGACGCTCGGCGAACTCAACCGGATCGCCAAGAGCTTCAACGTCCAGACCATGATCGAGGGCCCGGGACATGTCCCGATGCACAAGATCAAGGAGAACATCGACCTTCAGCAGGAGATCTGCGAGGAGGCGCCGTTCTACACGCTCGGCCCGCTGACGACGGATGTCGCCCCGGCGTACGACCACATCACCTCCGGCATCGGTGCCGCGATGATCGCCTGGTGGGGCACGGCCATGCTCTGCTACGTCACGCCCAAGGAGCACCTGGGCCTGCCCAACCGGGACGACGTGAAGACCGGCGTCATCACCTACAAGATCGCCGCCCACGCGGCCGACCTCGCCAAGGGCCACCCGGGCGCTCAGGACTGGGATGACGCCCTGTCCGACGCCCGCTTCGAGTTCCGGTGGGAGGACCAGTTCAACCTGGCCCTCGACCCGGACACCGCCCGGGAGTTCCACGACGAGACCCTCCCGGCGGAGCCGGCCAAGACCGCCCACTTCTGCTCCATGTGCGGTCCGAAGTTCTGCTCGATGAAGATCTCCCAGGACATCCGCCGACAGCACGGCAGCACGGCGGGGGAGATCGAGGACGGGATGGCCCAGAAGTCCAAGGAGTTCGCAGCCGCGGGCAACCGCGTGTACCTGCCGATCGCGGACTGAGCACCGAGAACGGGTCCACGTCGGCCGAGGTCGGGCTGTTTCACGTGAAACAGCCCGACCTCGGCCGAGGGACCGAGGCCCTTCCGGGGCCGCCGGATCAGTCGGCACACTGATCCCATGACAGCACTGAGCAAGGGCGCCAACCTTCCCGTAGACGCAACGGCCGTGCGCGTGGAGCTGACCTGGTCCGACGGGCCGGGCACCCCCGACGTGGACGCTTCGGCGCTGCTGCTCACCGCGGCGGGACGCGTGCGCGACGACGCCGACTTCATCTTCTACAACCAGCCCCACCACGCCTCGAAGGCCGTGAGCCACCTGGGCAAGCAGCAGCGGGCGGGCACCACCACCGACACCGTCGCGGTGGAGTTCGGTGCGCTGGAGCCCGCCATCGAGAAGATCGTGCTGTGCGCCTCGGCGGACGGCGGCACGTTCGGTCAGGTGCCGGGACTGACGATGCGACTGGTCGACGAGCGGAGCGGCGCCGAGATCGCGCACTTCGTGATGGAGGCCGGGACGGAGACGGCCTTCATCGGCGGTGAGTTGTACCTCCGCCAGGGGAAGTGGAAGTTCCGGGCCGTGGGGCAGGGGTACGCCTCCGGGCTGGCCGGGCTGGCGACGGACTTCGGCATCACGGTCGACGAGGAGGAGACCGCCGTACCGACGACCCCGCCGGCCGTATCCACACCGTCGGCCGTACCGGCACCGCCCATGACGACCGCCCCCGCCGCGCCCCCTGCCGCCCCCGCCGCACCCGTAGCCCTTCCGGCCTCCCCCAACCTCACCAAGGGCGAAGAGCGCCTGCCCGTGGACATGCGCAAGCGGCTGGACCTGCGTAAGCAGCAGGTCGCGGTCAGTCTCAGCAAGCACGGCGCGACCGGCATCACCGCTCGCGTGATCCTGGTGCTGGACGCCTCCGGGTCCATGTCGTTCCTGTACTCCCGGGGAGTCGTCGCGGACGTCGTGGAGCGGATGGCGGCCGTGGCCGCGCAGCTGGACGACGACGGCGAGATGCAGGCGTGGACCTTCGCCTCGAACCCGGCACGGCTGCCCGACTTCCGGCTCGGGGAGCTGCCCGAGTGGACGCGGCTGCACGTCAGGTGCGGGGAGATGAGCCTCTTCGGCTCCAAGAAGCGGAAGAAGGGCCTGGAGGACAGCCAGGTCGACATGCGGACGGTCGGCATCCAGAACGAGGAACAGAAGGTGATCGCCGAAGTCCGCGCCTATGTCCGCCAGAACCCGGCCCAGGCCCCCACCCTGGTGCTGTTCTTCTCCGACGGAGGCGTCTACCGCAACGCCCAGATCGAGAAGGAGCTGCGGGAAGCGGTCGAGGAGCCGATCTTCTGGCAGTTCGTGGGCCTCGGCAAGTCCGACTACGGGGTCCTGGAGCGCTTCGACACCCTGCCCGGCCGGCGCGTCGACAACGTCGGCTTCTTCTCCGTGGACGACATCAGCACCGTCCCCGACCAGGATCTGTACGACCGGCTGCTGTCCGAGTTCCCGCAGTGGACGGTGGCTGCCCGCGGCGCGGGCATCCTCTGATTACGGCCCGCCCCGGCCCCCGGACATCCGGCTTGCGCTCCCCGCGACGGGGGCGCAAGCCGAGGGGCCGGAGTCACTCCGGCTGATGCTCCGGACCCCCGAAATCCGGGCTTGTGTAGTCCGGGCTGCTGAAGCTCGGGCGGGGGCCTGACGCAGTGCCCTCGCCGGGGCTGGAGAAGCCCGGACGGTCGTAGCCGAGGTTCGGCATGCGGCTGATCGGTGCCGTGGGCGCCGTGCGGTGCAGGGCGGCGGCGGTGCCGGGGTCGGCCAGCGCGTCCCGCAGGAACGGCAGGATGCCGCGCTCCAGCAGGGCTTCACGCCAGGCTTCCCTGGCCCGGGCCACCTCGCTGCCCAGCTCTCCGTGCGGGCCGGTGTCGAGTGCCGGCCTGTTGCGCAGAGCGGTGAGCAGCAGCCCGACGGCGGCGACGAGGATCGCGGCCGCCGTCACGGCGCCGAACACCCATCCGGTGGTGAGCATCGTCTGGGCGAACGCCGGCTCGGGTTCGAGCATCCGCAGGATGTACCCGACGAGCAGGAAGAGCGCCGCGGCTATTCCGGCGAGGACGGGGGTGAGGACGGCCGCGACGGCGACGATGCCCGCGCCGGCGGTCTCGGCGGCGGCCTCTCCCATGGTGGTGGCGAGCCCCATCGCGCTCGGACCCGACTCGGTGGAGCCGGATTCGCGAACGGACGGCGGGGTGGACGGCGCCGGCTGGCGCAGTTCCTCGCGCACCTTCACGTAATGCTGGTACTCGGTCGCCGCGGCCGCCGTGATGATCGCGGAGGCGTTGAGCGCCATGGTGCGCAGCTGTTCGGAGTTGAGCCGCTGTCCGACAGCGGCCAGTTCCGGGCGGGTGGTGGCGGAGCGCAGCGCCTCGTCGAGGATCCGCTCGTACTCCTGGCGGTCCTCACTGTGCAGGTGCTGCGGAACGCTGTTCATGTGCATCCCCCGATGCTCCGTAGGGCTTGGGGCTCGCATGGCGACGAGCCGTCGGGCAGAAACGGAGGGGAGCCTGCTACGGATAAGCCGATGGTAGAGCCGTGACGGCACACGGTGACAGGGGGTTTCCAGAAATTGGCCCCTGGCCTGCGTGGTTCCGGGTCCTTCCGGCCCGGGGTGACACCTGCCCCCGGAACCGTCAGATATCCAGGGGAAGTTGCTGGACCAGCAGCTTTCCGGCCATGGTCACTCCGCCGTCCATCGCGATGGCCAGACCGTCGGCGTAGAGGTGCGGCCCCTCGACCAGCGGGCCGCCGCCGTCCTCGCTGTCCTCGGAGCCGACTTCGCCCAGCAGATAGGGAATCGGGCTGTGGCCGTGAACGATGCGGGTGCCGCCGTACGTATCGAGCAGGGAGCGTACGGCGTCCGAGCCGCCCTCGTCGCGGAAGGAGAAGCGCTTGGTGAACTTGCGGAACAGGTCCCAGCACTCGTCCGCGTCGTTGCGGGTCAGCGTCTCGCGGACGGTGTCGTTGACCTCTTCGATGGAGTGGCCGTAGTCCAGGTAGGCGGTGGTGTCGGAGTGGACGAGCAGATGGCCGTCGACCTCCTCCATGGCGTCCAGCCGGGCCATCCACTGCAGATGGTGGTCCTGGAGGCGGTCCATGTCGGTCTTCTGGCCGCCGTTGAGCAGCCAGGCCGCCTGGAAGGTGGCGGTGCCCGCGCCGGAGTTGACGGGGGTGTCGGAGAACCGCTTGGCGCCGATCAGCAGCAGTTCGTGGTTGCCCATCAGGGCCTTGCAGTAGCCGCCGGCCGCGGCGGCCTCGGCGGACAGCCGCATGACGAGGTCGATGACGCCGATGCCGTCCGGGCCGCGGTCGGTGAAGTCACCGAGGAACCACAGCCGGGCGGTGCCCGCGCACCAGTTGCCCGCGGCGTCGATCAGCCCCTTCTCCTGGAGCGCGGCCACCAGTTCGTCGAGGTAACCGTGCACGTCGCCCACGACGAACAGCGGACCGGGGCCGCCCGACTGCTGCGGAACCATCGCGGCCACCGGTTCGACGGTCACCTGAAGCGTGTCACCGCGGTTGATGACGGGCAGGTCGCGCTGGGTCGGGGTGTACCCCTCGGGGTACGTCTCCGCCGCGGCGGGAGCGACATCGCCCGGATGCGTCTGCTGCACGTACGGACCGGTCTCGTGGATGTACGCGGGCACTCGGAAGTCGCGCAACGTCGCCGTCCGCTCCACCTCGGGTCCCTGACCGGCCCCCTGAGTCATCAGACCCCTCCACCATCGCGCCGCATCTGCACCGCATCGGACTGCCTGGTCGCAGCGGCCCGCGGTGTCGTGGGCCCATCATAGGAATGCCGATCGCGCCATGTGATGACCCAGGGGTGGTGAATCAGAGCAGGGCTCCGGTTCACCGCGGCTTTCGCCCCGATTGGGCAGGGCTTCTGCCGTCTGCCCTCCGCTCGGTTGCTACTGCTCCTCGGGCGACCGGGGCGGGCTGACGGTCGTGCGCGGCGGACGTCGCTGGGAAGAGGTACGGACGATCAGCTCGGTCGGTATCACCTGCTCGACCGGTTGGTCCGATTCGACCCCCTCGATCGCGTCGATGAGCAACTGCACCACGGCCGTGCCGATCCGGCGCGGCTTCAGCGAGAGCGTGGTGATGGGGGGCTCGGTGTTGGCGTACACCGTGGACTCGCTGCAGCAGACCAGAAGCAGGTCGTCCGGTACGCGCAGTCCGTAGCGGCGGGCGGCGGCGAGCAGATCGGTGCCGTTCGGGTCGAACAGGCCGTAGACGGCGTCGGGGCGGTCGGGGCGGGCCAGCAGCCGGTCGGCGGCCACGGCGCCCGCGCACGGGTCGTGGGCGGGGTAGGCCTCGTACACCGGGTCCTGGCCGACCCGTTCGCACCAGCGGAGGTAGGCGGTGGTGGACAGATGGGTGTACGTGTCCGTCGTCGTCCCGGTCAGCAGGCCGATGCGGCGGGCGCCGGCGTCTGCCAGATGGTCCAGGATGCCGAGGACGGCGGCCTCGTGGTCGTTGTCGACCCACGCGGTGACCGGCAGCGAGCCGACCGGGCGGCCGTCGGAGACGACCGGTAAACCCTGCCGGACCAGCTCACTGACCACCGGGTCCTGGTCGGAGGGGTCGATGACGACCGTGCCGTCCAGGGCCACGTTGGACCACACGTCGTGGCGTGAGGTGGCGGGGAGGATGACCAGGGCGTAGCCGCGGGCGAGCGCGGCGGAGGTGGCGGCCCGCGCCATCTCGGCGAAGTAGGCGAACTCGGTGAAGGTGAAAGGTTCATCCCCGTACGTCGTCACGGTCAGGCCGATGAGCCCCGACTTACCGGTACGGAGGGTTCGGGCCGCGGCCGACGGGCGGTAGCCCAGCCGGTCGGCGACCTCACGGACGTGGCGTCGGGTGGCGTCGGGGAGCCGGCCCTTGCCGTTGAGGGCGTCGGAGACGGTCGTGATGGAGACTCCGGCGGCGGCGGCGACGTCTCTGATGCCTGCCCGGCCCGGCCGGTTGCCCCGGCGGGCGGTGTCCGCGCGGCTCACCTGGTGCTTCCCTGCTGCTGTCATGGCGAGCCGATAGTAGGGCTCATGCGGTGGGGTAGTGCGGACGCATATGCAGCGGTTGACAGGCACGTTTCTGCATGGTCATTCGGCGTCAAGGCCATTGGATTAAAAGGGAGTTGAGCGCTCCCATGGCAATACGTGACTTGTCGGCGTGCGCACACCTGCCAACTTCCCGATGTTTCGAAGAGGTCTCAACTCACCTTCACGAGGGATGCGCGCTACGGCGCGAGCCACCGGCGCATAGATATATGTGTGACGCGCCCCCCAATTCGTACGGCTTCGCGTGGGATGCCCCTGATGCCGGTGTGACGGAGGAGGTCTGTTCTCACCTGTACGCAGCCGAGCCGAATCCTCATAAGGTGAGAAGCATTGGAAGCCGGTGGTGACGATGGGCCGCCGGTGGTCGCGAGGAGGACTGCGGTGAGCGAGACGAGCCCCAAGCTGCGTGCGGAGCTGGAGGGTATCCCCACCTACAAGCCGGGCAGGCCCGCGGCGGCCGGTGGTCCGGTGGCCTACAAGCTGTCCTCCAACGAGAACCCCTATCCGCCGCTGCCCGGGGTGATGGAGAGCGTGACGGCCGCGGCGGCCGCCTTCAACCGCTACCCGGACATGGCGTGCACGGGCCTGATGAACGAGCTCTCCGAGCGCTTCGGCGTCCCGCTCTCCCACCTGTCCACCGGCACGGGCTCGGTCGGGGTCGCCCAGCAGCTGATCCAGGCCACATCAGGCCCCGGCGACGAGGTCATCTACGCCTGGCGGTCCTTCGAGGCGTACCCGATCATCACGCAGGTCAGCGGGGCGACCTCGGTACGGGTGCCGCTGACGCCCGGCGATGTGCACGACCTGGACGCGATGGCCGAGGCCATCACCGAGCGGACCCGGCTGATCTTCGTCTGCAACCCCAACAACCCCACCGGCACGGTCGTGAAGCGGCCCGAGCTGGAGCGGTTCCTGGACCGGGTGCCCGGTGATGTGCTGGTGGTGCTGGACGAGGCCTACCGGGAGTTCATCCGCGACCCCGAGGTGCCGGACGGCGTGGAGATCTACCGGGACCGGCCGAACGTCTGTGTCCTGCGCACGTTCTCCAAGGCGTACGGCCTCGCGGGGCTGCGGGTCGGCTTCGCCATCGCCCATGAGCCGGTGGCGGCGGCGCTGCGCAAGACCGCGGTGCCCTTCGGGGTGAGCCAGCTCGCGCAGGACGCCGCGGTGGCCTCGCTGCGGGCCGAGGACGAACTGCTCGGCCGGGTCGGCTCGCTGGTCTGTGAGCGGACCCGGGTGGTCGACGCGCTGCGCTCCCAGGGCTGGACGGTGCCCGAGACCCAGGCGAACTTCGTGTGGCTGCGGCTGGGGGAGCGCACGGTCGACTTCGCGGCGGCGTGCGAGCAGCACGGCGTGGTGATCCGGCCGTTCCCCGGCGAGGGTGTGCGGGTGACGATCGGGGAGACCGAGGCGAACGACATCTTCCTGAAGGCGGCGGAGGGGTTCCGTAAGGAGCTCTAGGCGTCCGCCGGTTCAGCCGGCTCCACGCGCACGGGGTCTCCGTTGCGCACCGTCGAGAGCAGGCGGGGGTCGCCGTCGAGGCGGCCGAGGACATTGCACGGACTCGCGAGGCGGCACTCGTCGCCTCGCGAGATCGGCGTGGGGCCGTAGGGGAGGGCGAGTGCGTCCCCGTCGGTCCAGAAGGCCACCGTGCCGGGCTCGACGACCTGCCGGGCGCCGGTTTCACGTGAAACCGAGACGCCGGTGTCGAAGTAGACCTCCTCGCCCCAGGTGTGGGCGGTGGAGACGAGCGGCAGGGCCTTGGCGAGCGCCTGGGTGGTAGGGGTGTCGTCGAGGGTCGCGGTGAGGTGTCCCGCGGGCCAGGAGATCCGTATCTGCATGGGGAGCAATTCAACAAGATGTTGAATTCGCTGCCAAGACCCTGACGCGGAGGCACTAAGGGGACCCCCCTTCCCGTGGCGAAAATCAGTGCGTCATACTTGCTTGTGAATGTGAACGCGTTCACAAGCGTGTCCGGGTTGATCCCGTGATGAGCGGGACAAGAGGGGCAAACCTGCCGCTGGGCCTCGGCGACGTAAGGAGACTGACGACGTGGACCTCGCTTTGGCGCCGGAGACTCTGGCGCGATGGCAGTTCGGCATCACCACCGTCTACCACTTCCTGTTCGTCCCTCTGACGATCTCACTGGCCGCCCTGACGGCCGGGCTGCAGACCGCCTGGGTGCGTACGGAGAAGGAGAAGTACCTCAGGGCCACCAAGTTCTGGGGGAAGCTCTTCCTGATCAACATCGCCATGGGCGTGGTCACCGGCATCGTGCAGGAGTTCCAGTTCGGCATGAACTGGTCCGACTACTCGCGCTTCGTCGGCGATGTCTTCGGCGCCCCGCTCGCCTTCGAGGCGCTGATCGCGTTCTTCTTCGAGTCCACCTTCATCGGCCTGTGGATCTTCGGCTGGGACAAGCTGCCGAAGAGGATCCACCTGGCCTGCATATGGATGGTCTCCCTCGGCACGCTGCTGTCGGCGTACTTCATCCTCGCGGCGAACTCGTGGATGCAGCATCCGGTCGGCTACCGGATCAACGAGGAGAAGGGCCGCGCCGAGCTGACCGACTTCTGGCTGGTCCTCACCCAGAACACCACGCTCAACCAGGTCTTCCACAGCTTCTCGGCGGCCTTCCTCACGGGCGGCGCCTTCATGGTGGGCATCGCCGCCTTCCACCTGCTGCGCAAGAAGCACATCCCGGTGATGCGGACCTCGCTCCGCCTCGGCCTCGTCACCCTGGCGGTCGGCGGCCTGTTCACCGCGATCAGCGGCGACACCCTCGGCAAGGTCATGTACGAGCAGCAGCCGATGAAGATGGCCGCCGCCGAGGCCCTGTGGGACGGCGAGGAGCCGGCACCCTTCTCCGTCTTCGCCTACGGAGACGTCGACGAGGGGCACAACAAGGTGGCCCTGGAGATCCCCGGGCTGCTGTCCTTCCTCGCCCACAGCGACTTCGAGTCGTACGTCCCCGGCATCAACGACACCAACAAGGCCCTCCAGGAGAAGTTCGGGCCCGGCGACTACAAGCCCATCGTGCCCGTCGCCTACTGGGGCTTCCGCTGGATGATCGGCTTCGGCATGGCGTCCTTCTCGCTCGGCCTGCTGGGCCTGTGGCTGACCCGGAAGAGGTTCATGCTGCCGGCCGCCTGGCGGACCGGGGAGGACGAGGTACCGCATCTGGTACTGCTGAAGAAGCCGCTCGGCTCCAAGCTCACCCGGCTGTACTGGCTGCTGGCCCTGTGGACCATGGGCTTCCCGCTGATCGCCAACTCCTGGGGCTGGATCTTCACCGAGATGGGCCGCCAGCCGTGGGTCGTCTACGGCGTGATGCAGACCCGGGACGCGGTCTCCCCCGGTGTCTCGCAGGCCGAGGTCATCACCTCGATGATCGTCTTCACGACGCTCTACGCCGTCCTCGCCGTGATCGAGGTCAGGCTGCTCGCCAAGTACGTCAAGGCCGGGCCGCCCGAGCTCACCGAGGCCGACCTCAACCCGCCCACGAAGATCGGCGGCGACATCCGTGACGCCGACAAGCCGATGGCCTTCTCCTACTAGGCCGAGGGAGCTGCACAGTCATGGAACTGCACGACGTCTGGTTCGTCCTGATCGCCGTCCTGTGGACCGGCTACTTCTTCCTGGAGGGATTCGACTTCGGGGTCGGCATCCTCACCAAGCTGCTGGCCCGCGGCCGGCCCGAGAAGCGGGTCCTGATCAACACCATCGGCCCCGTCTGGGACGGCAACGAGGTGTGGCTGCTCACCGCCGGCGGCGCGACCTTCGCCGCCTTCCCCGAGTGGTACGCCACCCTGTTCTCCGGGTTCTACCTGCCCCTCCTGCTCATCCTGGTCTGCCTGATCATCCGGGGCGTCGCCTTCGAGTACCGCGTCAAGCGGCCCGAGGAGAACTGGCAGCGCAACTGGGAGACCGCGATCTTCTGGACCTCGCTGCTCCCGGCGTTCCTGTGGGGCGTGGCCTTCGGCAACATCGTGCGGGGGGTGAAGATCGACCGGGACTTCGAGTACGTCGGCACCCTGGGGGACCTGTTCAACGCGTACTCCCTCCTCGGCGGTCTGGTGACGCTGACGCTGTTCACCTTCCACGGCACGGTGTTCGTGGCGCTCAAGACGGTCGGGGACATCCGGGAGCGGGCGCGGAAGCTGGCCCTTCAAGTCGGTCTCGCGACAGCCGTACTCGCGCTGATCTTCCTGCTGTGGACGCAGGTCGAGAGCGGCGACGGCAAGAGCCTGGTCGCGATGACCGTGGCGGTGGCCGCGCTGCTGGTGGCGCTGGCGGCCAATCAGGCCGGGCGTGAGGGCTGGGCGTTCGCGCTGTCCGGGGTCACCATCGTGGCCGCCGTGGCGATGCTCTTCCTGTCGCTCTTCCCGAACGTCATGCCGTCCTCGCTGAACGAGGAGTGGAGCCTGACGGTCACCAACGCCTCGTCCAGCCCGTACACCTTGAAGATCATGACCTGGTGCGCGGCGATCGCCACGCCGATCGTGCTGCTCTACCAGAGCTGGACCTACTGGGTGTTCCGCAAGCGGATCGGTACGCAGCACATCGCCGCCGACGTCACTCACTGAGGTGTGTTTCACGTGAAACCAATCGATCCGCGTCTGCTGCGCTACGCCCGGGCCACCCGGTTGTTCCTGGTGGCCGTGGTCGGCCTGGGCGTGGTCGGGGCGCTGCTGGTCATCGCGCAGGCGATGCTCATCGCCGAAGTGGTGGTCGGGGCCTTCCAGCACGGCCTGCCGGTGAGCGGACTCACCACTCCCCTGCTGCTGCTCGGGGCCGTCGCCCTCGGCCGCGCGCTCGTGGCCTGGCTCACCGAACTCGCCGCGCACCGGGCCAGCGCCGCGGTGAAGTCGGAGCTGCGGGGGCGGCTGCTGGAGCGTGCCGCCGCGCTGGGCCCGGGGTGGCTCGGCGGGCAGCGGACCGGATCGCTGGTCGCCCTCGCGACCCGGGGCGTCGACGCGCTCGACGACTACTTCTCGCGCTATCTGCCGCAGCTGGGGCTCGCGGTGGTGGTGCCGGTGGCGGTGCTCGCGCGGATCGTCACCGAGGACTGGGTCTCGGCGGCCATCATCGTCGGCACCCTTCCGCTGATCCCGGTCTTCATGATGCTGATCGGCTGGGCCACCCAGTCCCGGATGGACCGCCAGTGGCGGCTGCTGTCCCGGCTGTCGGGGCACTTCCTGGACGTCGTCGCGGGGCTGCCGACGCTGAAGGTGTTCGGCCGGGCCAAGGCGCAGGCCGAGTCGATCCGGCGGATCACCGGCGAGTACCGGCAGGCGACCATGCGGACGCTGCGGATCGCCTTCCTGTCCTCCTTCGCGCTGGAACTGCTGGCGACGATCTCCGTGGCGCTGGTCGCCGTGACGATCGGCATGCGGCTCGTCCACGGGGAGATGGACCTGTACGTCGGCCTGGTCATCCTCGTGCTCGCGCCCGAGGCGTATCTGCCGCTGCGCCAGGTGGGCGCGCAGTACCACGCTGCGGCCGAGGGGCTCGCGGCGGCCGAGGAGATCTTCGCCGTACTGGAGACGCCGGTGCCGGCCTCGGGGAGCGCCGAGGTGCCCTCGGGCGCCGTCGCCTTCGAGGGCGTGACCGTCCGCTACCCCGGCCGGTCCGGGGACGCCGTGTCGGACGTGTCCTTCGTCGTCGAGCCCGGGGAGACCGTGGCCCTCGTCGGGCCGAGCGGCGCGGGCAAGTCGACGCTGCTGAACGTGCTGCTGGGGTTCGTGCGGCCCGCCGAGGGGCGGGTCCGGATCGGCGGCGCCGACCTCACCGGACTGGACCTGGAGCGGTGGCGGTCGAGGATCGCGTGGGTGCCGCAGCGGCCGCACCTGTTCGCGGGGACCATCGCCGAGAACGTCCGCCTGGCCCGCCCCGACGCCGACGACACCGCCGTGGCGCGGGCGCTGGAGGAGGCGGGGGCGCGGGAGTTCGTGGCCGCGCTGCCCCAGGGCGCCGACACCGTGCTCGGGGAGGACGGCGCCGGGCTGTCCGCCGGGCAGCGGCAACGGCTGGCGCTGGCCCGGGCGTTCCTCGCGGACCGGCCGGTGCTGCTGCTCGACGAGCCGACGGCCGCGCTGGACGGCGAGACCGAGGCGGAGATCGTGACCACGGTACGCCGGCTGGCCGTGGGGCGGACGGTCCTGCTGGTCGTGCACCGTCCCGCGCTGCTGGGGACGGCGGACCGGGTGATCCGTCTGCCGGAGCCGACGGCACCTGCGTCGGCGTCGGTGTCGGCGTCCGGCTCCCTGGCCCCCGGCCGGGCGGTCGCGGCTGTCCCCGAGGCAACCGGTCAGGGGACCGTAGCTGTCTCCGAGGCTCCCGTGGCATCCGCGTCGGCGGCGGTGGCCGACTCCCCGGCTCCGGGCGGGGCGGTCGCGGACGTCTCCCCGGCGTCCGGCTCCCACGCTCGCGGAGAAGTGGCGGCCGGGGCTTCCGTGGGCGGCGGCGAGGAAGCCGTGGCGGTCGGCGGTGGTGTGTTCGCTCGTGTCCGGGCGATGTCCGGGGCCCGTCGGGGGCGGCTCGGTCTTGCCTTGTTGTTCGCGAGTCTGGCCCTCGGCAGTGCCGTCGGGTTGATGGCCACCTCCGGCTGGCTGATCTCCCGGGCCTCCCAACAGCCGCCTGTGCTCTACCTGATGGTGGCCGTGACGGCGACCCGCGCCTTCGGTATCGGGCGGGCCGTCTTCCGGTACGCCGAGCGGCTGGTGTCGCACGACGCCGTCCTGCGCATGCTCGCCGACACCCGGGTCGCCGTGTACCGGCGCCTGGAGCGGCTCGCGCCCGCGGGGCTGCGCACGGCCCGGCGCGGCGACCTGCTGTCGCGGCTGGTCGCCGACGTGGACGCGCTCCAGGACTACTGGCTGCGCTGGCTGCTGCCCGCCGGTGCCGCGACCGCCGTCTCGGCGCTGTCCGTCGGCTTCACGGCCTGGCTGCTCCCGGAGGCCGGCGCGGTACTCGCCGTCGGCCTGCTGGCGGCCGGCGCCGGCGTCCCCCTGCTGACCGGCGCCGTCGCCCGGCGCGCCGAGCACCGGCTGGCCCCCGCCCGAGGCGTACTGGCGACCCGGGTGACCGATCTGCTCACCGGAACCGCCGAGCTGACCGTCGCCGGCGCCCTGCCCGCCCGTACCGCCGAGGCACGCCGGGCCGACCGGACGCTCACCCGGATCGCCTCGCGCGCCGCCACCGCCACCGCCCTCGGCGACGGACTCACCGCGCTGCTCTCCGGCCTGACGGTCGCCGCCACCGCCCTCGTAGGCGCCCAGGGTGTCGCCGACGGACGGCTGAGCGGGATCGCGATGGCCGCAGTGGTGCTCACCCCGCTGGCCGCCTTCGAGGCCGTCCTCGGACTCCCGCTCGCCGTGCAGTACCGGCAGCGGGTGCGCAGGAGCGCCGAGCGGGTCTTCGAGGTGCTGGACGCCCCCGAGCCCGTACGGGAGCCTGAGCGGCCCCGGCAGGCGCCCGCCTCGCCGTTCCCGGTCGTGCTCACGGACCTGACCGCCCGGCACGCGGGGCAGGACCGGGACGCGCTCGCCGGTCTCGACCTGACCCTGGAGAAGGGCCGCCGGATCGCCGTGGTGGGGGCGTCCGGCTCCGGCAAGACGACGCTGGCCCAGGTGCTGCTGCGCTTCCTGGACGCACGGGCGGGCGGGTACACGCTGGGCGGCGTCGACGCCCACGCCCTCGACGGCGACGACGTACGGCGGCTCGTGGGGCTGTGCGCGCAGGACGCGCACCTCTTCGACAGCTCGGTGCGCGAGAACCTGCTCCTCGCCCGAAAGGACGCCGACGAGGAGGCGCTGCGCGACGCCCTGCGGCGGGCCCGGCTGCTCGAGTGGGCCGACCAACTGCCCGACGGGCTGGACACCTTGGTCGGCGAGCACGGGGCCCGGCTCTCCGGCGGGCAGCGGCAGCGGCTGGCGCTGGCGCGCGCCCTGCTCGCCGACTTCCCCGTGCTCGTGCTCGACGAGCCCGCCGAACATCTCGACCTGCCCACCGCCGACGCGCTCACCGCCGATCTGCTGGCGGCCACCGAGGGCCGTACGACCCTGCTCATCACCCACCGGCTGGCCGGGCTCGAAGCCGTGGACGAGGTCGTCGTGCTCGATCGGGGACGGGTGGTCCAGCGCGGCCCCTACGCGCGGCTCGCCGCGATCGAGGGGCCGTTGCGGGCGATGGTGGAACGGGAGGAGGAGGCGGACCTGTTGGTGTCGGTGGGGTAGCGGCGCTGCTCTCAGCCCCTTGCCTGGCCGTCCCATTGGTCCGTCCGGGCCAACCGTTCCCCCAGCCGTACGACGTGAACAGGACCGCGCGCACCCGTCGGGGCCAGGATCGCTGACATGCGCTCATCTCGCCGTCATCCCTTGCTCGTTCCGGCGCTGCTGTGCGCGTTGGCCGTGCTCGCGGCCCGTCCCACCGACGCCGCCGGCCCGGAGGCCGACTCCGATTCCGGGCTCAGTGCCCAGGTGGCGCGGCTGTACGAGGACGCGGCCCTTGCGACGCAGCAGTACGAGGCGGGGCGTCGGGAGGCGGAGGAGCAGCGGGCGAGGGCGCGGAAGCTGGAGGTGCTGCTCGACCGGCAGCGGCAGGAGATCGGCGGCCTGCACGAGGACCTGGGCCGGATCGCGCGCGCCCAGTACCGCGACGGCGGCGGCATGCCCGCCACCGCGCAGATCATCCTGGCCGACAGCCCCGATGAGCTGATGCGCGGTCAGCATGTCCTCTCGCGGTCGAACCTGGCCGTCAACAACGCCATCGACAAGAGCCGCAGGGCCGAGGCACGGCTCGCCGCGGACGAGGAGAAGGCCCGGGCGGCCTGGCGGGAACTGGACGAGCGCAACGCCGAACTCGCGGCGATGAAGACGGACATCGAGCGGAAGCTGGAGGAGGCCCGCCGGCAGCTGCAGGGCCGCGCGGACGCCTCGGTGGCGGCCGGGGCGTGCCGGGGCGCGGTCCGGCTGGACCAGCCGGAGACGCACTTCACCCAGTCCTGGGTGGCGCCCCTGGAGACGTACGCGCTGTCCGCGTCCTACGGCAGCGGCGGGAAGCGCTGGGCGCGGCGGCACACCGGTCAGGACTTCGCGGTGCCGATCGGCACTCCGGTGCGGGCGGTGGGTGCGGGGCGGGTGGTGCGGGTGTCGTGCGGAGGGCCGTACGGCGTCGAGGTCGTGCTGGAACATGCCGGGGGCTACTACACGCAGTACGCCCATCTCGCGGCCGTGGCCGTGGACCAGGGGGAGCGGGTGGGCGTCGGGCAGTGGATCGGGCAGTCCGGCACCAGTGGCAACTCCACGGGGCCGCATCTGCACTTCGAGGTGCGGGTCACCCCGGAGACGGGGTCGGCGGTCGACCCGGTGGCCTGGCTGGCCGCGCGGGACGTGGGCATCGGATAGCCGTCGGAGCCGTCAGAGCCCGTGCTCGGAGAGCAGCCGCTCGATCACGACCGCCACCCCGTCGTCGTTGTTGGCGACGGTACGGCCGGAGGCGGCGGCGACCACGTCCGGGTGGGCGTTGCCCATCGCGTAGGAGCGGCCGGCCCAGGTGAGCATCTCGACGTCGTTCGGCATGTCGCCGAAGGCGACGACCTCCTCGTGCGAGATCCCGCGCTCGGCGCAGCACAGGGCGAGGGTGCTGGCCTTGGAGACGTCGGGGCCGCTGATCTCCAGCAGGGCGCTCGGGCTGGAACGGGTGACATTGGCGCGGTCGCCGATGGCCAGGCGGGCCAGGGTGAGGAAGGCGTCCGGGTCGATGTCCGCGTGGTAGGCGAGGATCTTGAGCACCGGCTCGTCGGCGCTCGGGGCGTCCTCGGAGAGCAGCCGCTCGGCGGGCGCCAGGGTGTCCGGGATCTCCATGTGCAGCTTCGGATACTCCGGCTCCTGGTGGAAGCCGTACGTCTGCTCGACCGCGTAGACGGTGCCGGGCGCCGCGTCCCGCAGGTGCCGTACGGCGTCCAGGGCGTTCTCGCGGGCCAGCCCGCGCACCTTCACGAACCGGTGGGCGCCGGGGCCGCCGTGCAGGTCGACCACCGCGGCGCCGTTGCCGCAGATCGCCAGGCCGTGGCCGTGGACGTGGTCGCTGACGACGTCCATCCAACGGGCCGGCCGGCCGGTCACGAAGAAGACCTCGATACCCGCCTCCTCGGCGGCGGCGAGGGCCGCGACCGTACGCGGGGAGACCGACTTGTCGTCCCGCAGCAGAGTGCCGTCGAGATCGGTGGCGATCAGCCGGGGCGGGAGGGCGGCGGCCGGGGTCTCGTGCTGTCGAGTCGCTGAGGTCACCGGCCCATTGTCCCGCATATGCCCGCACGCCCGTGCGGCAGTGTGCGCATCTGAGTAGGAACGGTGCGCCGGGGCTGCCGCCCAGCCGAGCCGGACCACCCCCGCCGAGCCATCCACCCGGGCGGGGCCGTCCCCCGACCTGGGCCGTCCCCCCGGCGCCGGACCGTCCATCCGAGCCGGGCTCCCCAGCCGTACCGGACTGCCTCGCCGGGCCATCCCGCCGGGCCGGGCCATTCCGGTCCTGTGCGGGAGTGTGCGCATCTGCATGGAACGGTGCGAGCCGGCTCCCTGGCCGGACCGGGCCGTCCCCACCGAGCTGGGCCGTCTCGCCGAGCTGGGCCGCCCCTTGCGCCGCGCCCTCAGACCGCTCCCGCCCTCACCCCCACCCCCTCAGCCCGCCCCCCTCACCCCACCTGGGCCGGTGCCTCCATCGCGATCTGTTCGAAGGTCTTCTCGTCCGCGGCGAAGTCCGAGTCCGGGATCGGCCAGTGGATCACCAGCTCGGTGAAGCCCAGCGCGCGGTGGCGGCCCGCGAAGTCGACGAACGCGTCGAGGGAGTCGAGCGGACGGGCGCGGTCCGGGGTGAACCCGGTGAGCAGGACCTTGTCCATGGCGTTCACGTCCCGCCCGATCGCCGCGCAGGCGTCGGCAAGCCGGTCCAGCTGTCCACGCAGGGCCTGGACCGACTGCTCGGGCGTGCCGTTCTCGTACAGCTTCGGGTCCCCCGTGGTGACCCAGGCCTGCCCGTGGCGGGCGGCGAGCCGCAGTCCGCGCGGGCCGGTCGCGGCGACCGCGAAGGGCAGCCGGGGCCGCTGGACACACCCGGGGATGTTGCGGGCCTCGTGCGCGGAGTAGTAGTCGCCCTCGTAGGAGACGGCGTCCTCGGTCAGCAGCCGGTCCAGGAGCGGCACGAACTCGGCGAACCGGTCGGCCCGCTCGCGCGGTGTCCACGGCTCCTGTCCCAGGGCGGTGGCGTCGAACCCGGTGCCGCCCGCGCCGACGCCGAGAGTGACACGGCCGCCGGAGATGTCGTCGAGCGAGATCAGCTCCTTGGCGAGGGTCACCGGATGCCGGAAATTGGGGGAGGTGACCAGGGTGCCGAGGCGAAGCCGGTCGGTCACGGCCGCGGCGGCGGTCAGCGTCGGTACGGCACCGAACCACGGGCCGTCCCGGAAGCTGCGCCAGGACAGGTGGTCGTAGGTGTAGGCGGTGTGGAAACCGAGCTGTTCCGCCCGCTGCCAAGCCGCCCGGCTCCCCTCGTGCCACCGGCGGTACGGGAGGATCACGGTGCTCAGACGCAGACTCATGAATCGAGCGTATGCGGCGTCACCGTTTCACGTGAAACGGTCACCGTGTGCCCCGGTGCGACTCCGGAAAGCGCAGGTAGCGAGGCGGGACCTCCTTGGTCAGCCAGATGCCGTTCGCGCTGACGTGGAAGACGTGGCCGTCCCGGTGCATGGCGCCCGCGTCGACGGAGAGCACGACCGGGCGGCCCCGGCGGGCGCCCACCCGGGTCGCCGTCTCGCGGTCGGCGGAGAGATGGACATCGTGGCGGTTCATGGGGCGGAGCCCTTCCGCGCGGATCGTCTCCAGGGCACCCGCCACGGTGCCGTGGTACAGGTACGGCGGTGGGGTCGCCGGGGGGAGGCCCAGCTCGACCTCGACGCTGTGCCCCTGGCTGGCCCGGATGCGGGTGCCGTCGATGGCGAAGCGGCGTTTGTCGTTCGTGGCGACCACGTGGTCCAGCTCTTCCCGGGTGAACCGGAAGCCGTGTGCCGCCGCCGCGGCGATGAGGGTGTCGATCTCCACCCAGCCCCCCTCGTCCAGGGTGAGGCCGATGCGCTCGGGCTGATGGCGGAGGTGCCGGGAGAGGTACTTGGACACCCTCACCGTGCGGCGGTCGTCGATGGGTCTTTCTTCCATCTCCTCAGGGTGACGGGAGAGACCTGGATCACGCGAATGATTTCGCCCCCGATGTTTGATCCACAGGCAAGTGTGGTTATCCACAGGGGAATTGACGGTTCTGTGGACAACGGGCCGTCATATCAAGGGGTTTCGGCAAGATCGTTCAACCAATGGCTACTTGGCCAACCCCCCTTGTCACACAGGCGGATTGATCCGGGCGATCCGTCGCAGCACCCCCGGCGCGAACCGCGACAGCAGATGTGCCCCACGCGCCTCCGGAGTCACCGCCACGAGCGGCGAGTTGGTGACCACTCCGCGCAGAATCGCCTCGGCGACCTTCTCCGGTGGGTAGTTGCGCATGCCGTACAGGCGGGCCGACCTCTTCTGGCGGCGCGACTCCTCCTCCGCGTCAACTCCCGCGAAACGGGCGGTCGCTGTGATGTTGGTGTTCACGAAGCCGGGGCAGATCGCCGTCACGCCGATGCCGACGTCGGCCAGTTCGGCTCGCAGGCATTCGCTCAGCATCAGCACGGCCGCTTTGGTGGTGCTGTAGGCGGGCAGGGCCCGGGACGGCTGAAACGCCGCCGCCGAGGCGGTGTTGACGATGTGGCCGCCCTGGCCGCGCTCCGCCATCTGCTTGCCGAACAGACGGCACCCGTGGATCACGCCCCACAAGTTGACGTCCAGCACCTTGCGCCAGTCCTCCGACGTGGTGTCGAGGAAGGAGCCCGACAGTCCGATCCCGGCGTTGTTCACCAGGACGTCCACCACTCCGTACTCGGTGGCGACCTTCTCCGCCAGTTTCTCCATGGCCTGTTCGTCCGAGACGTCCACCGTCTCCGCCCAGGCGTCCGGGGCGCCGACCAGGCGGGACATCTCCGCCGTACGGGCCGCCGCGTCCCCGTCCCGGTCCACGGCGACCACGCGCGCGCCCGCCTCGGCGAAGGCGTACGCCGTCGCCCGGCCGATGCCGCTGCCCGCACCGGTGATCAGGACCAACTGGCCCCCAAAGCGGTCGGCGTGGCGTCCGGTCGCCCTGGTTTCCGGCCGGCCGCCCTCCACGGACCGCGCGAACTCGGTGATCCAGGAAGCCAGTTGATCGGGGCGTGTGCGCGGGACCCAGTGCTTCGCCGGCAACGACCTGCGCGTCAACCGCGGCGCCCACAGCTCCAGTTCATCGTAGAGCTTCTCCGACAGGAACGCGTCCTCCAGCGGCGTGATCAGCTGCACCGGCACATGCGCGTAGGCGTCCGCGCGCGGGCGGCGCAGCCGCGGCCGTACGTTGTCCCGGTACAGCCAGGCCCCGTGCGCCGCGTCCGAAGGGAGCGACGACGTGGGGTAGTTGCCGGTCGGCACCTTCTCCAGCCGCCGCAGGATCCGCGGCCAGGTCCTGCCCAGCGGACCGCGCCAGGCCAGTTCCGGCAGGACCGGGGTGTGCAGCAGGTAGACGTACCAGGACTTGGCGCCCTGGCCGAGGAGTTGGCCGACCCGGCGCGGGGTCGGGCGCTTCATCCGCTTCTGGATCCAGTGCCCGAAGTGGTCCAGGGACGGGCCGGACATCGAGGTGAAGGAGGCGATCCTGCCCTCCGTGCGCTGGACCGTCACGAATTCCCAGGACTGCACCGAGCCCCAGTCGTGGCCCACCAGATGCACCGGACGGTCCGGGCTGACGGCGTCCACGACCGCCAGGAAGTCGTCCGTCAGCTTCTCCAGCGTGAACCCGCCCCGCAGCGGCTGCGGAGCCGTGGAACGCCCATGGCCCCGGACGTCGTACAGCACCACATGGAAGTCGTCGGCGAGCCGTGCGGCCACCTCCGACCAGACCTCCTTGCTGTCCGGATAGCCGTGCAGCAGCAGCACGGTCGGCTGGGCGGGGTCACCCAGCTCCGCCACGCACAGCTCCACCCCGCCGGTCCGCACCCAGCGCTCACGCGCGCCCTGAAGACTCACTTCTCCTCCGCCCAGCGCCGCACATGCGGCAGATCGTCGTCCAGCCAGAAGGCGCTCTCCTCGGGATCCCGGGAGTCCGTGACGACCAGGATCTCCTCGAACTTCGCGCCCGTGCCCCGGAATCCGAGGTGGGGTTCGACCGCCCACAGGCCCGGCCGCGGCGGATGGTCCGAGAACCGGTACGGCGACCACAGCGGGGACCAGCCCTCGCGGTGGCCGTGCACCGCGTCGGCGGCCAGGCCCTTGAGGGACTGGGTGCCGAACCCGAAGAGCCGCGGCGACCAGCGCCGCTCGCGCACCCGGTCCACCTTGTGCGCGATCACGCCGAAGGGGTAGGCGCGATGTCGGTTGGCATGGCCCTGGCGGACCATGAGCCGGTCCACGTCCTCGTAGATCTCCCGCAGCGACCGGCGCTCGCGCACCTCGCGCAGGATCAGCTCGCGGTGCGCCCGCAGGTCGTCCATCAGCTTGTCCTGGACGCGGTTCATCCCGAGCGAGCCCGAGTAGCCGATGTCGGCGGTGAAACCCCCGTACACCGGCGCCATGTCCAGGATGAACGGCATCCCCGGCTCCAGCCGGCGGCCGGTCGGGAAGAACTGCAGCGGGACGCGGAAGCCGACGAACGCCGTGCGGTCACCGAACCAGGCGAAAGGGAGGTGGAACCAGTCGCGCACCCCCCGCTCGCGCAGCCACTCGCGCTGCATCCGCGCCGCGTCACGCTCGGTCACACCGGGCTGCAGCCGGGCCGCCACCGCCTCGGCGCATTCGTAGGCGAGGCGCTGCACTCTGCGGAAACCTTGCAGCTCCGCCGAGCGTTCACTGGTCACTGCCGTAGCCATGGCACCCCGTCCCACCGGTTGCGGTACGCGCTCGTAACTTGTCACCGGAAATCTGGCACCTGTTAGACCCACCGTCAATAGGGCGGCCTTCTCGACCCTCAGGGTGACCCTTAAGGACCCGTACGACTCCAGAGGGACCCCAAGACGGCTCTACGGTCTGACGACCGACGTGTTCCGGCTCACTACCGTCATTGTCGTGACTGTGATCGCGACCGAAAGCCTGAGCAAGCGGTTCCCCCGGGTGACCGCGCTTGACCGGCTCTCCGTGGACGTCGGGCCCGGTGTGACCGGACTCGTCGGAGCCAATGGAGCCGGCAAGTCCACACTGATCAAGATCCTGCTGGGTCTGTCCCCCGCCACGGAGGGCCGCGCCGAGGTGCTGGGCCTCGACGTCGCCACCAAGGGCGCCGCCATCCGTGAGCGGGTCGGATACATGCCCGAGCACGACTGTCTGCCGCCCGACGTCTCGGCCACCGAGTTCGTCGTCCACATGGCGCGCATGTCGGGGCTGCCGCCGACCGCCGCGCGTGAGCGCACCGCGGACACGCTGCGCCATGTCGGCCTGTACGAGGAGCGCTACCGCCCCATCGGCGGCTACTCCACCGGCATGAAGCAGCGCGTGAAGCTGGCGCAGGCCCTGGTCCACGACCCGGACCTGGTCTTCCTCGACGAGCCGACCAACGGCCTCGACCCGGTCGGCCGCGACGAGATGCTCGGCCTGATCCGCCGTATCCACACCGACTTCGGCATCTCGGTGCTGGTCACCTCCCATCTGCTGGGCGAGCTGGAGCGGACCTGCGACCACGTCGTCGTGGTCGACGGCGGCAAGCTGCTGCGCTCCAGCTCCACCACCGACTTCACGCAGACCACGACCACCCTGGCGATCGAGGTCACCGACACCGACGAACACCCCGACGGCACCCGCGCGGTGCGCGAGGCGCTCCACGCGCGCGGGGTGAGCACCGACGACGGCAGCGGCCTGCCGGGCGCCGGGCACATCCTGCTGCTGACCGCGCAGGGCGACGAGACGTACGACCTGGTCCGGGACGTGATCGCGGACCTCGGCCTCGGACTGGTGCGCATGGAGCAGCGCCGGCACCACATCGCGGAGGTCTTCACCGACAGCGACGAGCAGCGGAAGGAGGCGGCCGTCCATGGCTCTTGACCAGCCCGTTGCGGGTGACCAGACCCGCATCCACGACATCGGCTACCGCAACTACGACGGCCCCCGCCTCGGCCGCGCCTACGCCACCCGTTCCCTCTACTCGCAGTCTCTGCGCGGCGCCTACGGCCTCGGCCGCTCGGTGAAGTCCAAGGTGCTGCCGATGCTGCTGTTCGTGGTGATGTGCGTGCCCGCGGCCATCATGGTCGCCGTCGCCGTCGCCACCAAGGCCAACGACCTGCCGGTCGACTACACCCGCTACGCGATCGTCATGCAGGCGGTCATCAGCCTGTACGTCGCCTCGCAGGCACCCCAGTCCGTCTCGCGTGACCTGCGCTTCAAGACCGTGCCGCTGTACTTCTCGCGGCCGATCGAGACCGCGGACTACGTGCGCGCGAAGTACGCGGCGCTGGCCTCGGCGCTGTTCGTCCTCACCGCCGCCCCGCTGCTCGTGCTCTATGTGGGCGCGCTGCTGGCCAAGCTCGACTTCGCCGACCAGACCAAGGGATTCGCACAGGGACTCGTTTCGGTGGCACTGCTCTCGCTGCTCTTCGCCGGCCTCGGCCTGGTCATCGCCGCGGTCACCCCGCGCCGCGGCTTCGGCATCGCCGCCGTGATCGCCGTACTGACCATCTCCTACGGCGCGGTCTCCACCCTGCAGGCCATCGCCGAGGAGCAGAACAGCGGCGACTCCATCGCCTGGATCGGCCTCTTCTCGCCGACCACGCTCATCGACGGAGTGCAGACCGCCTTCCTCGGCGCGACCTCGGCGTTCCCCGGAGGTGTCGGCCCGACGAACGGCGAGGGCGTGGTCTACGTCCTCGTCACCCTCGGCCTGATCGCCGCCTGCTACGGCCTCCTGCTGCGCCGCTACCGAAAGGTCGGACTGTGACCACGCTCTCCATCGACCATGTCTCCCGCTGGTTCGGCAACGTGGTCGCCGTCAACGACGTCACCATGACCATCGGCCCCGGCGTCACCGGCCTGCTCGGCCCCAACGGCGCCGGAAAGTCCACCCTCATCAACATGATGGGCGGCTTCCTGGCCCCCTCCACCGGCACGGTCACCCTCGACGGCCAACAGGTCTGGCGCAACGAGGCCATCTACAAGCACATCGGCATCGTCCCCGAGCGCGAGGCGATGTACGACTTCCTCACCGGCCGCGAATTCGTCGTCGCCAACGCCGAGTTGCACGGCCTGGGCGCCAAGGCGGCCCAACGGGCCCTGGCCACGGTCGAGATGGAGTACGCCCAGGACCGCAAGATCCAGACGTACTCCAAGGGCATGCGCCAGCGCGTGAAGATGGCGAGCGCGCTGGTCCACGACCCCTCGCTGCTGCTGCTGGACGAACCCTTCAACGGCATGGACCCGCGCCAGCGCATGCAGTTGATGGACCTGCTGCGGAAGATGGGCGACGAGGGCCGCACGGTGCTCTTCTCGTCCCACATCCTCGAAGAGGTCGAGCAGCTCGCCTGGCACATCGAGGTCGTCGTCGCGGGCCGGCACGCGGCCAGCGGTGACTTCCGCAAGATCCGCCGCCTGATGACCGACCGGCCGCACCGCTATCTGGTGCGCTCCAGCGACGACCGCGCCCTCGCGGCCGCGCTGATCGCCGACCCGTCGACGTCCGGCATCGAAGTCGACCTGGCGGAAGGCGCCTTGCGGATCCAGGCCGTCGACTTCGGCCGCTTCACGGCCCTGCTGCCGAGGGTCGCCCGCGACCACGGCATCCGGCTGCACACGGTCTCGCCGTCGGACGAGTCCCTCGAGTCCGTCTTCTCGTATCTCGTCGCGGCGTAGGAGGCCCACCATGTACGACCCCACAGTCGCCCGGCTCACCTACCGGGCCCTGCTCGGCCGTCGCCGGGCCCTCATCCTCGGCGCCCTGCCGCTGCTGCTGATCGTGATCTCGGTGATCGTCCGCGCCCTCGCCGGTGCCGACGACCAGACCGCCTCCGACCTGCTCGGCGGGCTCGCGCTCGCCACCATGGTGCCGATCATCGGCGTCATCGCGGGCACCGGAGCGATCGGTCCGGAGATCGACGACGGCTCGGTGGTGTACCTGCTCTCCAAGCCGATCAAGCGCCCGACGATCATCTTCACCAAGCTGATCGTGGCCGTCGCCGTGACCATGGTGTTCTCCGCGGTCCCGACGCTGATCTCCGGCTTCATCCTCAACGGCAACGGCCAGCAGATCGCCGTCGCCTACACGGTGGCCGCCCTGGTCGCCTCCATCGCGTACGCCGCGCTCTTCCTGCTGCTCGGCACGGTCTCCCGGCACGCGGTGGTCTTCGGGCTGGTCTACGCCCTGGTCTGGGAGGCCCTGTTCGGCTCCTTGGTGGCGGGCGCGCGCACCCTGAGCGTCCAGCAGTGGTCGCTCGCGGTGGCCCACGAGGTGACCGGCGGGGACCTCGTCACCTCGGACGTGGGCATCACGACGGCGACGGTCCTGCTGGTCGCGGTGACCGTCCTCGCCACCTGGTACGCGGGCCAGAAGCTCAGGTCGCTGACGCTGGCGGGCGAGGAGTAGCCGGGCCGCACTTTATTCGGTGGCGGCCGACCGGGGGCGGCGGGCAGGATGGTCGATGTCCGGGACGCCGCTTCGGTCGGCGCCACCAGCTGGGGAGGAGCGCGACGATGTCGATGCACGACAGTCCGTCGAGTTCCCCACAGGGCAGCCCGCGGCGGGCTCCGGAGTAGTTACCCCTCCGTCGAGCCCGCACCGCACCGGGGAGCTGCCCGGGCGGCCGCTTCGAGCACGCGAGCACTCCGCTCGCGTGAGGCCGCCCTCCCGGAGGATTGGCCGAGTGGCAAGGCACCGGCTCGCTGAGCCGTGGTCGGGGGAAACCCCGCGCACGTTCGATCCGTGCATCCTCCGCGAGATGTTGTCACTGGGACTGAGCCGCATGGGGAAGCGGGGCGCGAGGTCGTCAGCAACTGCCGACCGTCTGTGGCTGGTCGCGCAGTTCCCCGCGCCCCTTGGGCAGGCACACTCAGCCGAGCAGACGCTCCAGCACGACCGCGATGCCGTCCTCGTCGTTCGACGACGTCACCTCGTCGGCCACCGCCTTCAGCTCCGCGTGAGCGTTGGCCATGGCCACACCGCGGGCCGCCCAGCCGAACATCGGCACGTCGTTGGGCATGTCACCGAAGGCGATCGTGTCGGCGGCCTTCAGGCCCAGCCGGCGCGCCGCCAGCGACAGTCCCGTCGCCTTCGACAGCCCCAGCGGCAGCAGCTCCACGATGCCCGCGCCCGCCATCGCCACCGTCACGAAGCCGCCCGCGGAGCGCCTCGCGGCGTCCGCCAGCTCGTCGTCCGACAGCTCCGGATGCTGTATGTAGATCTTGTTCAGCGGCGCGGACCACAGATCCGACGCGTCGGTGAACGGCGTCGACGGCAGCGCGCCCGTGACCGCGTACCCCGGCCCGACCAGCACCTCCCCGTCGAGACCGTCCCGGCTCGCGGCCAGGAACAGCGGGCCGACCTCCGCCTCGATCTTCGCCAGCGCCACCCCGGCCAGCTGCCGGTCGAGCGTCACCGACGTCAGCAGCCGGTGCTCACCGGCGTGGTACACCTGCGCGCCCTGCCCGCACACCGCGAGCCCCTGGTATCCCAGGTCGTCGAGGATGTGCCGGGTCCAGGGCACCGCCCGTCCGGTGACGACGATGTGCGCGGCGCCCGCCGCGGTGGCCGCGGCGAGCGCGTCACGGGTGCGCCCCGAGACCGAGTCGTCGGAGCGCAGCAGCGTGCCGTCGAGGTCGGTCGCGACGAGCCTGTACGGGAAGCTCACTTGGCGACCGGCTCCAGCAGCTCCCGGCCGCCCAGGTAGGGACGCAGCACCTCGGGCACCCGCACCGAACCGTCGGCCAGCTGGTGGTTCTCCAGGATCGCCACGATCGTCCGCGGCACCGCGCACAGCGTGCCGTTGAGCGTCGCCAGCGGCTGCACCTTCTTGCCGTCACGCATCCGGACGGACAGCCGGCGGGCCTGGAAGCCGTCGCAGTTGGAGGCCGAGGTCAGCTCGCGGTACTTGCCCTGGGTCGGGATCCACGCCTCGCAGTCGTACTTGCGGGACGCCGACGAGCCCAGGTCGCCCGAGGCGACGTCGATGACCTGGAAGGGCAGCTCCAGGGCGGTGAGCCACTGCTTCTCCCAGTCGAGGAGGCGCTTGTGCTCGTTCTCCGCGTCCTCGGGGGCGACATAGGAGAACATCTCGACCTTGTCGAACTGGTGCACGCGGAAGATGCCGCGGGTGTCCTTGCCGTAGGTGCCGGCCTCGCGGCGGAAGCACGGCGAGAAGCCCGCGTACCGCAGCGGCAGCTGGTCGGCGTCGATGATCTCGTCCATGTGGTACGCGGCGAGCGGGACCTCGGAGGTGCCGACCAGGTAGTAGTCGTCCTTCTCCAGGTGGTACACGTTCTCCGCGGCCTGGCCGAGGAAGCCGGTGCCCTCCATGGCGCGCGGGCGGACCAGCGCGGGGGTGAGCATCGGGATGAAGCCGGCCTCGGTGGCCTGGGCGATGGCGGCGTTGACCAGCGCCAGCTCCAGCAGGGCGCCGACGCCGGTGAGGTAGTAGAAGCGCGAGCCGGAGACCTTGGCGCCGCGCTCGACGTCGATGGCGCCCAGCGCCTCGCCGAGCTCCAGGTGGTCCTTGGGTTCGAAGCCCTCGGCGCCGAAGTCGCGGATCGTGCCGTGCGTCTCCAGGACGACGAAGTCCTCCTCGCCGCCGACCGGGACGTCGGGGTGGACGAGGTTGCCGAGCCGGAGCGCGAGGCGCTTGGTCTCGTCGTCGGCCTCGTTCTGCGCGGCCTCGGCCGCCTTGACGTCCGCCTTGAGCTGCTCCGCCTTCCGCAGGAGCTCGGCGCGCTCCTCGGGAGTGGCCTTGGGGATCAGCTTGCCGAGCGACTTCTGCTCGGAGCGCAGCTCGTCGAAGCGGACGCCGGACGACCTGCGCCGCTCGTCGGCAGACAGGAGAGCGTCGACGAGCGCGACGTCCTCTCCACGGGCGCGCTGGGACGCGCGCACACGGTCGGGGTCCTCACGGAGCAGGCGAAGGTCAATCACGCGGTCAAGGCTACCGGGGCCGAGTCCCCCCTCACGACTCGCTTTTCCGGGGCGCCCCGAACTAAGGCCTACATTCCGTTATGGGCGAATTGCTCCGCGTGTCAATAAACGGTGTCCCCCTCCCCGGGAGGGGGCATGCGGCGGGCGCACGGTTGACCGGATTTCCTTGTGGGGAACGGGACTTGGGTCCGCGTCATCCACAGGCGTCCACACCCTCCGAAAAGTTATCCACAGGCTGTGTGGAAGATCTGTGGATTGCGGAACTGATCACTCCGAATACCGCGGTCACCCGGGGTGATTCCCGGGGTAAACCTCCTTTACGCCCACGTTCGAGTGGGAATGCGTCGCCCCGAAGGATGGCGCGCAGGAAACAAGTGGACGAAGGGTGAACCGCCCACCGGTGGACGGAACGAGGTGCTGTAGGGCGATTTGTCGACCAACTCACGCCGTGGTGTCGACTTGTCCCCAGGTCGAGAGGCCGACCTGTGGATAACTTCTGTGGATAACCACAATCAGCAGGTATGACCGGGGGGCTGCTCAGAACCGCCCGTCCTGGCACCGCGCCACCCACTCCGACGCCGCCACGAACTCCTCGTCCGACGTCCCCTGCCGCGGCGCGCTCACGTCCGCCACGTCCACGCCCGCGCGCGGGTACGACCCGAGGTACCGCACCTCCAGGCAGATCCGCTTCAGCCCCATCAGGGCCTCCGCCACCCGCCGGTCGGCGATATGGCCCTCGGCGTCGATGCAGAAGCAGTAGTTGCCGATACCCGCGCCGGTGGGCCGGGACTGCAGCAGCATCAGGTTGATGCCCCGGGTCGCGAACTCGCCCAACAGATCGCGCAGCCCGCCGGGGTGGTCGTCGCGCTGCCACAGCACGACGGAGGTCTTGTCCGCGCCGGTCGGGGCCGCGGGCCGGGCCGGGCGGCCCACCAGCACGAACCGGGTCTGGGCGTTCTCCGCGTCGTGGATCCCGCTCTCCAGGGCCTCCAGGCCGTACAGGGCGGCGGCGAACTCGCCCGCGAAGGCCGCGTCGTACTGACCCTCCTGGACCAGCCGGGCGGCGTCCGCGTTGGAGGCGGCCGACTCCCAGTGCGCGTCCGGGAGGTTCTTCCGCAGCCAGTTGCGCACCTGCGGCTGGGCGGCCGGGTGCGCGGAGACCGTCTTGATGTCGGACAGCGTCGTGCCCGGCCGGACCAGCAGCGCGAAGGTGATCGACAGCAGCACCTCGCGGTAGATCATCAGCGGAGCGCCCGCGACCAGTTCGTCGAGCGTGGTGGTGATCCCGCCCTCGACGGAGTTCTCGATCGGCACGAAGGCGGCCTCGGCCTCACCGGCACGCACCGCGTCCAGCGCGGACTGCACGGACACGTACGGGACGAGCTCCCGGGTGGCCGTCTCGGGAAGCGTGCGCAGGGCGGCTTCGGTGAAGGTGCCCTCGGGACCCAGATACGCATAGCTCGCTGGCATGACCTCACCCTAATGGCCCCGGCGAAGCCCCGGGGCACACGTCTCACGACCGGGTGAACCCGCCGGGGATCACCCTTCCAGCAGCGCCTGACCGACGTACTCTCCCTCGGCCGCCCCGCCCGGCACCGCGTACAGACCGCTCGCCTCGTGGCGGATGAAGGGCGACAGGGCGTCGCCCCGGTCGAGCTTGCGCTGCACGGTGACGAAGCCGCGCAGCGGGTCGGCCTGCCAGCAGATGAACAGCAGTCCCGCGTCCGCGGTGCCGTCCGCGTCGATGCCGTCGTGGTAGGAGAACGGCCGCCGCAGCATCGCCGCCCCGCCGTTCTGGTCGGGTCGGCTGATCCGGGCGTGGGCGTTGACCGGGACGGCCAAATTGCCCTGCGCGTCCGTCTTCTCCAGGTCCATCTCGGTGGTCTCGGCGCTTCCCGGCGGCGCGGACAGCGGTGACCCGTCCGCCTTGCGGCGCCCGATGACGTCCTCCTGCTCCCGGCCGGACAGTCGCTCCCAGTCGTCCAGCAGCATGCGGATCCGGCGTACGACGGCGTAGGAGCCGTTCGCCATCCAGGCGGGTTCGCCCGAGGCCGGCACGAAGATCCGCTTCTCGAAGTCGGCCTCCGCGGGCTTGGGATTGCGCGTGCCGTCGACCTGGCCCATCAGATTGCGGGCCGTCATGGGGTGGGCGGTGGCGCCCGGGGAGCGGTTGAAGCCGTTCATCTGCCAGCGCACCCGGGCCGCGCTCCCGGCGTCCTGCTGGATCGCGCGCAGGGCGTGGAAGGCGACCAGCGCGTCATGGGCGCCGATCTGCACCCACAGGTCGCCGTTGCTGCGGGCCTTGTCCAACTGGTCGGAGGAGAAGTCGGGCAGCGGGTCCAGCGCGACCGGGCGCTGCTTCTCCAGGCCGGTACGGGCGAAGAAGCTGTGCCCGAAGCCGAAGGTGACCGTCAGCGCGCAGGGCCCCGCGTCCCGGGCCACATCGGTGTCGCCGGATCCCGTGGCCTCGCCCGCCATCAGCCGCCGTGCCGTCTGCGACCAGCGGCGCAGCAGCGCGGCGGCCTCCTTGCGGCCCGCGCCCGCCGCCAGGTCGAAGGCGAGCAGATGGCCCCGGGCCTGGAGGCCCTGGAGGATGCCGGGCTGATGTTTCCCGTGAAACATCACCTCGTCCGTGCCCAGCGAGGTGAGCGGAGTCGCCTGCGTGGGCACGGCGGCGTAGCCCACGGCTCCGCCCGCCGCGCCGAGCACGAGACCGGTGGCGCCGGCGGTGCCCAGCAGCTGCCGGCGCGAGAGCCCCGGGGCCGTCTGCGCGGCGGGCGCCGGCCGGTCGGCGGCAGGCGCGAGGGTCTCCGGGATGGACTGGTCAGCCATGGTGTTCAGCCGATCTGCGCGTTCTTGGAGACGGTCGTCTGGTCGATGTCGGAGGTCCGCACGGTCACGGCGATCTTCCAGTCGCCGGCCATGGGGAGCTGCACTCCGCTCGCCGACCAGTGTCCGGTGGTGATGTGGTCGGGGACGACGGGCAGCGGCCCGATGTCCTGGGACGCGAGGGTGAAGGCGACCTTCACCTCGGGCACGTCGAAGGCCCGCCCGTTGGGCCGGGTGGCGTAGACGTGCATCTCGTTGGCGCCCACGCGCGCGGGGTCCAGTTCGATGCGGACGACACCCTTGCCGTCCGCGCCCCCGGTGTCGAAGGCCATGTCCAGGGTCAGCGCCCCGGAGGCGTCGGCGGCGGACGAGGAGGCGGCGGTGGCCCGGGCGGCGTCCTGTTCCGTACGGCCCGGTTCGGTCGACGTCAGCGCGGTGGTGACCGCCAGCAGCACGAGGGCGATCCCGGCTTCGGCGAGCACCGAGCGGCGCAACCCGAAGCGGTTCGGGTCGGCGTCCCGCAGCCGCTTCTGCCGGGCCGTGTCCATGGCGGCCCGCTGCCGGGCGAGCTGAGCGGCCCGCTGCGGATCGGCACCGGCGGCCGCCGCCTTGACGGCCGCCTTCTCCTTGCGCGGGGCGGCCTCGGCGCTCACCGTCTCCGCCAGCCGCGCCGTCCAGCGCCGCGAGATCCAGGCGACCCCGACAAGCAGCGCCACCAGCCCGAGCTTGACGAGCAGCAGCTGTCCGTAGCGGGTCTCGGTGAACGCCGACCAGGAGCCGAGCTGACGCCAGGACTGGTAGACGCCGGTGAGCACGAGCGCGATCACACTGCCGAACGCGAGCGCCGAGAACCGTCGTACGGCCGTGCCGTCCACCGGGGTCTCCGGCGACCGGTACAGGGCGACGAGCAGGGCGGTGAGGCCGCCGAGCCAGGCGGCGGCGGCGAGCAGGTGGACCACGTCGACCGGCATCGCGATGCCCGGCTGGAGGCCGGTGGAGGCGTGCTCGGACATCGCCCAGCTCGCCGCGAGCCCAGTCGCCACGACGGTCCCGCCGATTGCGAGCCCGAAGGTGAGGTCCCGCTTCTCCTGGTCCTCCCGCTTGTCATAAGCCCCGAAGAGCACCGCGATGAACAGGGCCGCCGCCGCGAGCAGCAGCAGCCGGGAGACCAGGGCCGCGCCCGTCTTGGTCTGCAGGACGTCGCCGAGGAGCTCCAGATCGACGATGTCGCCGACCTTGCCGGAGCCGGTGTAGGAGCCGCGCATGAGCAGCAGCGCCAGGGTGGCCGCGGTGAGCGTGACCCAGCCGGAGACGACGAGCCGCTGCACGGCCCGCACCCCCGACCCGCGCTGCCAGCAGGCGAGCACGAAGGCGCCGCCGCCGACCATGACGACGAAGCCCGCGTAGGACAGGTAGCGCCCGAGGCCGTACAGCACACCGACGGCCCCGCCGCCCGCGGTCTCGCCGGAGACGGACACGGAGGTCGCCGAGGGCGCCCCGACGGAGAAGGTGAAGGCGCCCGCGACCGGGTGGCTGTCGGCCGAAACGACCTGGTAGGAGACGGTGTAGGTGCCGTCCGCCAGGTCACCCGCGAGGCCCACGGCGTACGTCGTGCCGCTGGCGCTTGCCGGTTTGCCGGTGTCGACGCGCTCGCCGTCGGGGGCGAGGACGCGCACCGAGTCGTCGGAGAGCGCGACCTCCTCGGAGAAGGTCAGCGAGATCCGGTCCGGGGCCTGTTCGACCACCGCCCCCTGCTGGGGATCGCTGCCGGTCAGCGCGGCGTGCGCGGAGACCGGTCCGGCACCGGCGAGGAGCAGTCCGGCGGCGGCCAGGAGCAGCAGCACCAGGGTCCGGACGCGTGGGGCGATGGTCGGGGTCAAGGGGTCCCTCCCTCAGTGTCCGGTCGCGGGGGTGTAGGTGGCCGGCTTCACCGGCATCTCGACCGTGACGGGGTCGGTCTCGGCGAAGTGCAGCACCACGGACACCGTGTCGCCCTGGCGCGGCTTGCGCTTCAGCTTCTCGAACATCAGGTGGTTCGCGCCGCTCTTGAACACGACCTCGCCGTCGGCGGGCACGGCGAGGTTCCTGACCTCCCGCATCGCGGAGTCGACGGTCTCGTGGACGGTGACGGTCCCCGCGATGTCGCTGGTGACGGAGGTCAGTTCGTCCTGGGTGCCGCCGTCGTTGCGGATCGTCAGGAAGCCCGCCGCCATGGAGTCGGAGACCGGCTGCGGCATGTAGGCGCCGCTGACCGAGAGTTCGGGCCCGGATTCCCCGCCGGAGGAACCGCAGCCCGCCAGCACCAGGCCCAGGCTCACGGCGAGGACGGCGGCCGGGGCCACGGGACGCCTCACGGCTTCTCCCCCTTGATGAGCTCGGGGAGGTCCGCGGTGTAGTCGTCGACGGTGGCGTCCTCGCCGTAGAGCACATAGCCGCCGTCGGTCTTCGGGGAGAAGGCGATGACCTGGGTGCCGTGCGAGGAGACCGTCTTGCCCTTCTCCTTGTGCGGCGGCTCGATGCTGATGCCGAGGGTGCGGGCGCCGGCCTGGATGGTGGCGAAGTCGCCGGTCAGGCCGACCACCTGCGGGTCGATGCCCTTGAGCCACTCGCCGAGCGCGGACGCGGTGTCGCGCTCCGGGTCGGTGGTGACGAACACGACGCGCAGCTCGTCCTGCTGGGCCTTGGGCAGTTGCTTCTTGGCGACGGCGATGTTGTTCATCGTCAGCGGGCAGACGTCGGGGCAGTTGGTGTAGCCGAAGTAGATCAGCGTCGGCTTGCCCGCGGTCTCCTCGCGGAAGTCGTACGTCTTGCCGTGGGTGTCGGTGAGGACCAGATCCGGCTTCTCGAACGGCTTGTCGAGGACGGTGGCGGCCTTGGCGGAGCCGGCCTCCTCGGAGACCACGGTGACGGGGGCGGCGTCGTCGTCACCGCCGCCGCAGGCGGAGAGGGTCAGGGTGGCGGCGGCGAGCAGTGCGGCCGCCGCGAACTTCTTGGTGCGCATGGCGAAATGTCCCGGAGATGAAGGGCTCGGGCGCGCGCCGGCCCACGAGGGCACCGGCGCGCTCCGAGAGGACTGACTCAGGCGTTGGTACGCCGACGGCCGGCGAGGACGCCGTAGGCCACGCCGATGGCGCCGACGACGATGCCCACGACGCCGAGGACCCGGGCGGTGGTGTCGCTGCTGTCGGAGCCGGCCTCGTCGGCGGTGGTGGTCGCGGCGGCCTGCGAGGCGTCGTCGGACGGCTCCTCGCTCGCCTCCTCGTCCGCCTCCGAGCCGTGCCCGTGGCCGTCCTCGGCCTCGGACAGGGTGAGCACGGGAGCGGGCTTCTCCGGCTCCTCCTGGCCCTCCTGCTGGACCTCGATCCAGCGCGCGACCTCGTCGTCGGAGTACGTCTGGACGGCCTTGAAGACCAGCTCGTCGGCGTCCTCGGGCAGTACGCCCATGGAGACCGGGAACTTCTGGAAGAAGCCGGGCTGGACGCCCTTGCCGGTCGCGGTCCAGGTGATCTTGCTGATGGCCTGGTCGATCTTCCGGCCGTGCAGTTCGAGCGGCTTGTCCAGCTCGGCCTTGGTGACCTTCGCGGTCCAGCCGGGGACCGGCTCCGGCATCGCGGAGGCGAGCGGGGTGTCCATCGGGAAGCTGACCTCCAGCTTCACGGTGGACGCGGTGTCGCTCTCGTTCGGGACCCGGAAGTCGACGACGGCGTAACCGCCCTTGGCGGCCTCGCCCTCGGGCTGCACGGTCACATGCGCGAAGGCGGGGGCGGACAGGGCGAGCACGGCGGTGCCGGCGAGGACGCCGACGGCGGCGAGGCGGGAAGAGGCCTGCATTCGGGAGCACTCCACAGTGAGTGAGATTCGGTTGTTTCCGGTGGTGAAGAGGGGCGCACGCGTCACGAGGCGGCATGCGCGGGCCGCACGACGGCGGCCCCGACCGGAATCCGAGGTGGATCTCCCAGCGGAGGGCGCGTCGCGTCAGGCGGCGAGCACGAGAGCGCGGGCGGCGGCGGGCGGCCCGCGCCGGATCACGGTGTGCTGGAGCGCGGTGGTGCGCGGCGGGGGCGGCGCGAACTCCATGGCGCGCGGCGGGCGCGCGTCCGCGCCGGGCGGGACCGGCAGCCCGGCACGCAGGGCGCGGACCAGGGCGAGGGCCACGCGCAGAGCCCGTACGGCCGCCCCCTCGGCGAAGGAGTGGGCGGAGAGGTCGACCAGGCGCCGCAGGGCCAGGTCGCCGTGGCGCAGCAGCCAGCCGGCCGCGACGGCCGCCAGCA
Source organism: Streptomyces sp. NPDC002779 (assembly GCF_042888685.1). Classification (NCBI taxonomy): domain Bacteria; kingdom Bacillati; phylum Actinomycetota; class Actinomycetes; order Kitasatosporales; family Streptomycetaceae; genus Streptomyces; species Streptomyces sp. NPDC002779. The sequence continues at coordinate 136,559 of NZ_JBIAQC010000003.1, read as the reverse complement.
GATGGGCCAGCAGCATCGGCAGGGACGGCAGCAGCGACGCGGAGTCGGTGACGGTCCCCGTGCCGTGGTCCGGGTGGGCGGAGGCCGGCCGGAGCCGGGCCTCGGTGAGGAGCCGGTGGGCCTGGGCGGGGGTGATGGCCGCGGCCGGGGTCCCGCAGACCAGCCGCGCGGCCTGGGCGACGAGCGAGGCGTCCGAGGCGGTGGCGGTCGTGGTGGCGGTGGTCCCGTGCTGGGCGAGTCCGAACAGCGAGTGCAGCGCGGTCTGCCCGAGCGCCAGCAGCGCCGCGATGCCCGGCAGCGAGCGCTCGCGTCCGGCGAGCGGCACGGCGACCGCGAGGACCGACAGGAGGCCCACGCCCATGGCCCACAGGGGGATCGAGGCGTGGGAGCCGAGTGCGTGTCCGCCCGCGGCCAGCACGACACAGACCGCGGCGAACACCGCGGCCCGCAGGATCCGGACGTCACGTCCGGGGCGCGCCGTGCGCTGGTGGGGGGCACTCATGGCGGCCCAATCATCGCACTGGTCCTACTGCCTCCATACGGCAGGTCCGCAAGATGACGTTCGGGCCGGAAGGTCCCCGTCCGGCCCGAACCGCCCCCACATACACCGTCGGCGGCTTCAGACGCATCGCCCATATGGGCGGTATCACGTCAACGATGTGCTTACGGGCCGTCGTGCGCGGCAATAGGTAACGGTATGTCGAGCCGCGGCCGGGAGGCTGGGAGCATGAGCATCTGGTGGTCACTCCATTTGCGGCGGGAAGCTGCGAGCGTGCCGCTCGCCCGGCGGCTGCTGCTCGGCACCATGGAGAGCGCGGGCGTGGACCCGGACGTGTCGTACGACCTCTCCATCGCGCTCAGCGAGGCCTGCGCGAACGCCGTGGAGCACGGCGGGGACACCGCCCTCGACGGCGGCTCGGAGGCCTACCGCGTCACCGCCTATCTCGACGGCGAGACCTGCCGCATCGAGGTCGCCGACTCCGGCCCCGGCTTCGGCGCTACGGGCCGGGGCGCGCGTCCGGCCGTTCTGTCGGCCCTGGAGTCCACGGAGGCCCTCGAGTCCGCGGAGGCCATGGAGTCCGAGAACGGCCGGGGGCTGTATCTGATCCAGGAGCTCGCGGACCATGTCCACATCGGCAACAAGCCGGGGCAGAGCGGTGCCGTGGTGAGCTTCGACAAGATCCTCAAGTGGCGGAAGGGCGTCGCGCCCCTGCTGGCGGTGTAGCCACGGCTCCTTCAGCACTCCCGGCCCCTCGGGCACCTCCAGCGGCCGGTACCGCTGCCTTCGTACGGGAGGCCGCCGCCCGCCGCGCGGCCGGCCCCATCGCCCAGGACGCCGCCAGCGTCACCCCGCCCAGCAGCAGCCACCCGGGCGGACCCCACCGCACCAGCAGGGCGGTCAGCACCAGGGGGCCGGCGGTACGCGCCACCGCGACCCCCGTACCGAAGAACCCCTGGTACTCCCCGACCCGGTCCGCCGGCGCGAGATCGAAGGACAGCTGCCACGACCCCGCGGACTGCCCCATCTCCGCGACGACTTGCAGGGCCGCCCCCACCACCAGCGCCCCCACCGCCACCCACACCGGCGCCCCCGCCGACAGCGCGAACACCGCGCACGCCGCGAGCATCACCCACCCCGACCGCCGTACCGCCCGTACGGCCGACCCGATCCCGCTCACCCCGCGCGCCATCCGCACCTGGAAGGCCATGACCGCCCCGGTGTTGAGCACGAACAGCGCGGACACCAGCCAGGCCGGTGCCTCGGTGCGCTCCGCGATCCACAACGGCAGCCCGAGGCTGAGCAGCGGCATCCGCAGCAGCAGCACGGTGTTGAGCGCCGTGACCACCACATACGGCCGGTCCCGCAGCACCGCGAGCCCCGGCCCCCGCGCCGGGGCGACCGGCGCCACCGAGGGCAGCCGCAGCAACACCGCGGCGCACACCGCGAAGGCCACCGCGTCCAGCGCGAACACCCCGAGATAGGCCTCCCGCGTCCCCAGGTGCAGCGCCAGCCCGCCCAGTCCCGCGCCCGCGGCCAGCCCCGCGTTGAGCGTCGACTGGAGATGCGCCAGCAGCCCCGTCCGCTCCCCGGCGGACACCAGCCCCGCCAGCAGCGCCTGCCGCGCCGCCGCCAGCCCGGACTGGGCGGTGGCGTAACCGACGGCGGCGGCCACGAAGGGCCAGAACCCCCGTACGGTCAGGAAGGACGCCACCGCCACCCCGGTCGCCGACGCCAGCAGCACCGCCGTCCCGCGCGCCCCCCGCCGGTCCGCGAGCCGCCCGAGCGGCACCCCCGCCAGCGACCCGACCGCCCAGGCGAGGGTCAGCCCGAGCCCCACGCGCGCGGGGTCGAGCCCCACGATGTGGGTGAAGTGGAGCGCGGAGGTGACGTAGAAGGCGCCGTCCCCGACCGAGTTGGCCAACTGGGCCAGAGCCAGGACGCGTTGCGGACCCGCGGGCGGGACGAGCGAGTGCGGCATGCCTGCGACACTAGGCCCGGACCGGACCCCTCGGCAGCACCATTAAAGGTCTTCAATCCCGGCCCAATTCACCCCGCGACCCCGGCCCCCCTTCACTCCGCGTCGAGCACCTTCCCCAGCGCCTCCAAGGCGTCCGGATAGGCCCGCTCCCGAGGCGTCCCGTACCCAACGACCAGCCCCTGCGGCCGCCCCTCGCGCCCCGCGTCCTCCCGCGCGTGCGCGTGCCAGTGCTCCCCGAGCGAGCCCACCGCGAGCCCCTGAGCCTCGGCCCGGGCCAGCGCCTCGGCCTCGTCGGCGACCTGGACCAGCGCATGCAGTCCGGCGGCGATCCCGCGCACCCCGCGCCGGGACCCGAGCCGGTCCACCAACTGGTCCCGCCGTCTGCGGTACCGCAGCCGGCACGCGCGCACATGACGGTCGTAGGCATGACTGCCGATCAGCTCGGCGAGCGCCAACTGGCCGAGCGTCTCGGTGTGATGGTCGCTGTGCAGCTTGGCGTCGGCGACGTCGTCGACGAGATGGGGCGGCAGCACCATCCAGCCGAGCCGCAGCGCCGGCCCGAGCGTCTTGGAGGCGGTCCCCAGATACACGACGTGCCCCGGCGCCATCCCCTGCAACGCCCCGACGGGCTGCCGGTCGTAACGGAACTCCCCGTCGTAGTCGTCCTCGACGATCAGGCCGTCACGCGCGCGTGCCCAGTCGGTGAGCGCCCGCCGCCGCTCGGGATGGAGGGTGACCCCGGTCGGATACTGATGCGCCGGCGTCACGACGACTGCCGCGGGCTCCCCGAGACCGTCCACCCGGGCGCCCCGCTCATCGACCCGCACCGGCACCACGGCACCGCCGTTGCGCCGTACGACATCCCGGTGGAAGGGCAGCCCCGGGTCCTCCATGGCGATCTCGCCGCCGTCCAGCACGCGGGTGAGGAGGGCGAGGCCCTGGACGTACCCCGAGGTGATGACGATCCGCTCCGGCGGGGCGATCACCCCCCGGGCCCGCCCGAGGTACCCGGAGAGCGCGTTGCGCAGCTCGATCCGGCCCCGGGGATCGCCGTAGTCGTAGGCCAGGGAGGGCGCGGTGGCGATGGCCCGCCGCAGCGCCCGCAGCCAGGCCGCGGCCGGGAACGCCCCTACATCGGGGCTCCCGGGCCGCAGGTCGAACGACGGCTCACGCGCGCGTGCGGCGGCCACGGCGGGCTCGGCGGCCTCCGCGGGCAGGGAGGCGACCTGCGTCCCCGACCCCTGCCGTGCGGTGAAGTACCCCTCGGCGACGAGCTGGTCGTAGGCCCCCTTGACGGTGTTCCGGGAAACCCCCAGCTCCTCGGCGAGCTTCCGGGTGGCGGGCAACCGCGTACCCGGAGCGAGCCGCCCCTCCCGCACGGCATCCCGAAGAGCACGCTCAAGCCCGGCCCGCCGTCCGTCAGCGGCGGCGAGATCCAGATGCAGGTCCACACAAACCCCCCTAGGGGCGCGGGGAACCGCGCGAACAACCCCCACACGCCCGCAGCCCACGACGATGGCCGGACACCCCACGGGTATCCGGCCATCAACCCGATGTCAGTTCCCTACTTCACCAGCTCGGCCATCCACGCCTCGACCTCGTCCGAGCGCCGAGGAAGCGCGGCCGACATGTTCCGGTTCCCGTCCTCGGTCACCAGGATGTCGTCCTCGATCCGCACCCCGATGCCGCGGTACTCCTCCGGCACGGTCAGGTCGTCGGCCTGGAAGTACAGCCCCGGCTCGACCGTCAGACACATCCCCGGCTCGAGCACACCGTCCACATACGTCTCCTGCCGCGCGGCAGCGCAGTCGTGGACGTCGAGACCGAGCATGTGCCCCGTGCCGTGCAGCGTCCACCGCCGCTGCAGCCCCAGCTCCAGCACCCGCTCCACGGGCCCCTCGACCAGGCCCCACTCCACCAGCTTCGCGGCGAGCACCCGCTGCGCGGCGTCATGGAAGTCCCGGTACTTCGCACCGGGCCGCACGGCGGCGATCCCGGCCTCCTGGGCCTCGTACACGGCGTCGTAGATCTTCTTCTGGATCTCGGTGTACCGGCCGTTGACCGGCAGCGTCCGGGTGACGTCGGCGGTGTAGTACGTGTGCGTCTCCACGCCCGCGTCGAGCAGCAGCAGGTCCCCGGAGCGCACGGGCCCGTCGTTGCGCACCCAGTGCAGCGTGCAGGCGTGCGGGCCGGCCGCGCAGATGGAGCCGTAGCCGACGTCATTGCCCTCGACCCGGGCCCGCAGGAAGAAGGTGCCCTCGATGTACCGCTCGGAGGTGGCCTCGGCCTTGTCGAGGACCTTCACCACGTCCTCGAAGCCGCGCACCGTGGAGTCGACGGCCTTCTGCAGCTCGCCGATCTCGAACGCGTCCTTGACCAGCCGCGCCTCGGAGAGGAAGACCCGCAGCTCCTCGTCCCGCTCGGCGGTGACCTTGTCGGTCAGCGCGGCCTCGATCCCGGCGTCGTGACCGCGCACGACCCGCACCGGACCGGTGGCCTCGCGCAGCGCCCCGGTCAGCTCGCGCACGTCGGAGGCGGGGATGCCGTACAGCTTTTCGGCCTCGGTGAGGGAGTGCCGGCGGCCGACCCACAGCTCGCCCTGGCCGGAGAGCCAGAACTCGCCGTTCTCCCGGTCGGAGCGGGGCAGCAGGTAGATGGTGGCCCGGTGACCGTCGGCGACGGGCTCCATGACCAGGACGCCGTCCTCGGTCTGGTTGCCGGTGAGATAGGCGTACTCGACCGACGCCCGGAAGGGGTACTCGGTGTCGTTCGAGCGGGTCTTCAGATTGCCCGCGGGGATCACCAGACGCTCGCCCGGGAAGCGCGCCGACAGCGCGGCGCGGCGGGCGGCGGTCTCGGCGGCCTGGGGGATCGGCTCCAGGTCGCGCAGCTCCGTGTCGGCCCAGCCGGACTTCATGTTCTCGGCCAGCTCGTCGGACACGCCCGGGTACAGGCCGTTCTTGCGCTGCTTGATCGGCTCTTCAGACTCTTCCGGGCCCGCTGCGGTAGCAGCAATGGGCTCGGTCGGGGTGAGCTCCTCCGACACGGTCATCCTCCTTGATACGGCACTGGACCCCCTCCATCGTACGGTCGTACGGAAGGGGGCCCAGGGCCGAAGGACCTGTTACCGCCGTCATGCGAAGCGCGCGGCGAGCAGGACGATGTCCTCCGCGCTGTCCGCCGCGTCGAGACCGTCGGGCAGCACGGTCCGCAGGACGTGGTCGACGATCGCGTCCGGGTCGTTCCGCAGCGCCCGGGGGACGCTCGCCGCCGCCGTGTGCAGCCGCGCGAAGGCCCGGTCCGTGGCGTCGCCGGTACGGTGCAGCAGTCCGTCGGTGTACAGCAGAACCGTCTCCCCGGCCTCCGCCAGGAACTCCACGCTGGGCGCCTCCCAGCAGGCCAGCATGCCGAGCGGGGCGGAGACGGTGGTCTCCACGAACTCGGTGCGGCGCTCGCCGATCAGCAGCGGCGGGCAGTGCCCGGCCCCGGCGAGAGTGATCTTGCGCAGGGCGGGCTCGCAGTAGGCGAACAGGGCGGTCGCCGAGCGGGCGGGCTCGGTCAGCCGCAGCAGCAGCTCCAGATCGGACAGGACCGCCACCGGGTCCTCGCCCTCCATCACGGCGTACGCCCGCAGGGACGCCCGCAGCCGGCCCATCGCGGCCACCGCGCTCGGCCCCGACCCGGTGACCGAGCCGACCGCCAGGCCGAGGGCCGCGTCCGGCAGGGGCAGCGCGTCGTACCAGTCGCCGCCGCCGAGCGGCCCGGTGCGGTGCCGGACGGCGAGCTGCACGCCGGGCACCCGGGGCAGCCGCGAGGGCAGCAGCTCCTCGGACATGGTCGCCATGCACGCGCGCGTGCGCTCGACCTCCAGCAGCCGGGCGAGATGCTCGGCGGCGTACCGCGTGTACAGCCCGATCAGGTGCCGTTGGCGCTCGGACGGCTCGGCGGGCTCGTCGTACAGCCACACCGCGGCGCCGAGCGGGCCGGCGGCGTCGGTGCGCAGGGGGAGTGCGTAGCTCGCGGCGTAGCCGAGGCGCGCGGCCACCTCGCGGTGGCGCGGATCGAGCCCGTCCTCGGCGAACAGATCGGGCTGCGCGATCTCACCGTCCCCGCCGGGCAGCCCGTCGAGGATCTTCCCGTACGGCATCGAGCCGCGCGGCACGGTCTCGATGTGGCCGAGGTCCGCGCGGGCCAGCCCCAGGCCGACGGTGCTGTCCGGGCCCCGCCCGTCGGCCGGTTCCAGCACGACGAGTCCGCGCCGGGCGCCGACGAGGGCGGACCCGGCGCGCAGCAGCTCCTGGAGGGCGTCGGACAAGGACCCCGTACGGGTCAGGCGTTCGGTGAGTTCGTGCAGCGTGGTGAGGTCGGAGACCCAGCCGGCGAGCCGGTCCTGGAGCAGCAGTCCGGGGGCGCCCGGTGGAGTGGGCGGTGGGACGGAGGTGGCTGCCGGGGTCTCAGAGGCCGCGGGCGCGGGCGCGACAGTGTGTGCGGGCGAGGGAACCGTGGAATCGATTCCGGCCACTTTCGGAGGATGCGGGGCGTTCATGGCGTCCGGCTTTCCGACCGGTGCGTATTGCTCAAAAGCATCGCAAACCCCCATGTCATTCTGCGCCGCTAGCAGTGTCTCCACATGTACACGCACTCGTGAGGGGATGTCCAGCATTGTCCTGCCGGGATTCGTGGTGTCCGCGGGTAACCGGTCCACTTTTCCCCGACCCCTTGCAGAAAGGCAAAGTTGGCTTAAAACTGCCTCAGGGAACGCCTTATTGCGGTCGACTGGGCGTGTTCCACGGAGCGTCACAGCGGTCGTGATGGGTACGTACTCGGAGAAGGCCAGGGGTGGTTGACAGTCACCCGGAACCTGGCGGCGGACCCGGGCGTCTTAGCCACCGACGACCGTGCCCCATCCTCCCGTGGCGGAGGCGAAGAGAAATACGCGCAACGGCAAAACGCCAGACTTCGCCACCCCACGCCAGGCCCGTGCTTTTGATCCACGCAGTATGGGTGAGGCTGCCGCGGACGCAGCCGCCGCTCGGCCCATAGGGGTTCCCTCTGCTCGAAGCAGGGGTGTGATGCGCCAACAGGTACGCACAGTGAAGTGATCGACACATGGTGTGATGTGGACCACGGTGTTGCCAGCGGTGCAACGGAAAGGAACGAGCGCTCATGCGAGAGTTCCTCGGAAGGCGACGCAGGCTCCTGTCCCAGCGCAACGGCGGGAGGCCTGAGTTGCTCAGTGCGGCCCTGACCTTCGCGACTCAATGGCAGTGGCCCGTACTCCCGGGTGTGACGGCGGATCCGCAGGGGCGGTCCCGGTGCGGGTGCCCCGACGCGGACTGCACGGTGCCCGGTGCGCATCCCTTCGACCCCGGCCTCCTCGCGGCCACCACCGACGAGCGCATGGTGCGCTGGTGGTGGAGCAACCGACCGGCGGCACCGATCGTGCTGGCCACCGGCGGCAAGGCGCCCTGCGCCGTCAGCCTGCCGGCCCTGCCGGCCGCCCAGGCCCTCACGGCGCTCGACCGCACGGGGATGCGGCTCGGCCCCGTGATCGCCTCGCCCACCCGCTGGGCGCTGCTCGTCAAGCCGTACTCCCTGGAGCGGTTGGGCGAACTGCTGTACGCCAAGGACTACGTTCCGGGCTCCCTGCGGTTCCACGGCACGGGCGGCTATCTCGCCCTGCCCCCCTCCGAGACCGGCGAGGGCGCCGTCCGCTGGGAGCGCGCGCCGGGGCCCGGCCCGGCGGCCCCGTGGCTGCCGGACGTGGAGGCCGTGGTGGACGCCGTGGTGGAGGCCCTCACTCGTACGGGTGTGAGCGCACCCGAGTTGTAGGGGTGTCGGGCGCGCACCGGACGGGGCGCCCGCCTTCCCTCGTTATCTTCCGTCCATGAACCTTCGTCTGCTCGCCCTGGCCGGCGTCGCGGTGTGCGCGGTGGCGCTGCCGCTCGCCGTGGCGTCCGCGGGGCAGGTGGGCGAAGAGGCCGCATCCCCACGGCCGTCCGTTTCTCCCCGGCCGTCCGCCTCCCCCGACGCGAAAGCGCCCTCCCCGTCGCCCCCGGGCCTCGGCCTGGCCACCGCCGCGCGCTGCGGACCCGAACTCACCTCGCCCGACGGCATCGAGGCGCAGACCTGTGTGCTCACCCAGGGCGAGCGGACATGGGCGCGCACCTACTACCGCAACACCACCGGCGGAGCGCTGGATGCGGTGCTGAGCCTGATGGGGCCGGGCCGGCGCACGGTGCAGATCCGGTGCGCGGTGGGCGCCGAGGACGAGCCCGGCAGCTGCGAGACACCCCGTGCGGCCACCCGGGGCGCGCCGGCCGACCACACGGCGGTCGCGGAGTTCGCGGCCCGGGCCGGCGAGGGCCCGCTGCTGCTGCGGTCCGGGAGCAACTCGGCCGCGCCTACAGGCAGTTGACGCGCGGCGGCACTCTGTAGAGGACCGCGCGCATGGAAAGACCCGGTTGCTGGCGACGGGGGATGCACCAGCAACCGGGCTACTGGAACGGTAACAAGAGATCGGCGGTTCGCAAATTCGATCCGGGCTTTCCGGTCACCGATTTCCCTGCGGGGAGCGGGAGTTGTGATCGGAGTCACCTGTCCGGGCGCCCCCCGCGGCTGACCGGTCGGTCAGCCGCCGAGGATCTTCGCGCGGTGCGTCAGCTGAGCGTGACCTGGCGGTTGGTCAGGCCGCCCCGGGCGCGGCGCTCGTCCGCGGTGAGCGGGGCGTCGGTGGCCAGTGCGGCGGTGAGACGTTCGGCGAACTCGGCGGCCGGCTTCTCCGCGTCCTCGGCGCCGAACCCGCTCGGCAGGTCCCAGACCGGCACGGTGAGGCCGTGAGCGCGGAAGGAACCCACGAGACGGGTGCCCTCGCCCAGGTTCGACCGGCCCGCCGCGTGCAGTCGCGCCAGCGCGTCCAGAAGCTGCTCCTCGGGGTACGGCATGACCCAGCGCAGGTGGTTCTTCTCCGGCGTCTCGCACCAGTACGCGGCGTCCACGCCGGTCAGCCGCACGGTCGGGATGGCGGCGGCGTTGGCCCGCTCCAGGGAGGCGGTCACCTCCGGGGTGGAGTTCTCCGCGTCCGGGACCCAGAACTCGAAGCCCGTGTGCACAACTGGCTCGAACGCGCCTTCCGGGTCGAGCAGGTCCTGCAGCCGCGGACCGTCGGCCGGGGCGCGCCGTGCCTGCACCGGGGTGCCGGGCTTGGCCTCCAGGGCGCGCCGGAGGGTGTCGGCGAGATCGCGGCTGAGGTCGCCGGACGCCGTGTCGTTCTGCAGGCCCAGCAGCACCGAGCCGTCGTCGCGGCGCAGCGCGGGCCAGGCCATCGGCAGCACGGTCGCCAGCGTGACGGCCGGGACGCCCTCGGGCAGCCCGTCCTTGAGGGGCAGCGGGACCGTGGCGGCGGGCACCAGCTCGCGCAGGGCCACCCAGTCGCACTCGCCGGGCAGCCCCTCGAAGGGGCGGTGCACCAGCTCGGTCACGGCTTCGGCGGCGGCCTTGCCGTGACAGGCCTTGTAGCGGCGGCCACTGCCGCAGGGGCAGGGCTCGCGGGCTCCGACGACCGGGATCTCCCCGTCCTTGAGCTGCGGGCGCGCGGCCTTCGTCTGGGGTCGCTTCTTGGCCATGAGGGTGTCTCCCGGAAACGGCTCGTCTGGTACGGCGGGAGCCTAGCTGTTCACGCCATGGCCGAGGCGACCCTGTGGACAACGCGTCCCTGCGCGCTTCCCGGGCCGCTCGGTGACCGGAGGGTCAGTCCAGGTCCTCGAGCGCGTCCGCGAAGTCGAGTTCGGGCATCGCGGCGACCGACGGGGCAGCCACGCGCGTAGCGAAGTCGTGGCGACGGTGTCCGGCGTTCCGGTCATGCACGTCGTCATGGACGACCACCCAGACGGTGACCTCGCCCCGCGCGTCGTCCCGTACGCCCCAGTCGTCGGCCAGCGCGGTGATGATGTTCAGCCCGCGGCCGCCGTGCGCGGTGACCGAGGGCGTGGCCGGAGCCGGGCGGGTGGGCCCACCGCCGTCCGTGACCTCCACCGTGAGCCGCCCGGCCGGGTCCACCCGCCATGCGGCCCGGACGTCGCCGTCCCCGGCCAGGGCGTCGCCCAGTGGTCGGCCGTGTTTGCACGCGTTGCTCAAGAGTTCGGAAAGAATCAGTACGGCATCGTCGATGACCGCTTCCGCCACACCGCCCATGCGCAGCTGATCGCGCATCCGGTGTCGCGCTTTCCCCACGCCCGCAGGGCCATGGGGTACGGCCATGCTCGACGACGTGGGCACCTCCTGTGCCACCACCAACGCCACCCCCGAGACCTCCTTCGCCCCACGCCACGGTGTGGATGCCCCATTGGCCTGTACCGGAAACCGGCCAACGCAGGTCCGGTGACGCATTCGAAACGATCGAATACGGACCGAACGCGCCGGAGCACTCCCTGTAACTGCCTGGCTGGAAATCGACGGTGTGGCCGAGAGTGGAGGATGGGGCCGGTGGGACCACCGGGTCAAGAGGTCGTACCGGGGCGGATGGTTCGGCGCAGCTCAGCGGCCCAGCTGATGCCGCACCGCGCGCGGGCGGTTGGTGATGATGGCGTCGACGCCGAGCTCCGCGCAGAGGGCGACGTCCTCGGGCTCGTTCACGGTCCAGACGTGCACCTGGTGGCCGGCGCGCTTCAGACGCTCGATGTACGCGGGGTGATGGCGCACGATCCGGATCGACGGGCCCGCGATCCGGACCCCCGCCGGCAGCCGTCCGTCGCGCAGCCGGGGCGAGACGAACTGCATCAGATAGACCGTCGGCAGGGTCGGCGAGGAGGCACGCACGCGGTGCAGCGAGCGCGCGGAGAAGCTCATCACCCGGACCGTGGAGGCGTCAGCGACGGCCGGGGAGTCCAGGCCGAACCGCTTCAGCAGGTGCAGCAGCCGCTCCTCGACCTGGCCCGCCCAGCGGGTGGGGTGCTTGGTCTCGATGGCCAGCTCCACCGGGCGCCCGGCGTCGGCGACCAGCTCCAGCAGGCGTTCCAGGGTGAGGACCGAGGTGTCCTGCGGGTCCTCCGGGCGGACCTCCCAGTCCGGATCCTCGTCCCGGTTCCGCCAGGGGTCGCCCCTCTTCCAGGAACCGAAGTCCAGCGCGGCGAGGTCGGCGAGCTCCAGTGCGGAGACCGCGCCGCGGCCGTTGGAGGTGCGGTTGACGCGGCGGTCGTGGACGCAGACGAGGTGGCCGTCCGCGGTGAGGCGGACATCGCACTCCAGGGCGTCGGCCCCGTCCTCGATCGCCTTGCGGTACGCGGCCAGGGTGTGTTCGGGCGCGTCCTCGGAGGCTCCGCGGTGGGCGACGACTTGGGGTGTGGGCCGGCGTGCGTGGGTCACCGCGTCATGGTGCCACCGAGAGGGGGTAGGCGTGTCGACGGAGGGACAGGAATGTGTCCTTTTCGTCGTACATGACCTATATAAAGAATGGCCGCGGACCCACAGGCACCGCTTATGGTGCTCTGACGGCCCGTGGGAAAAGCTGACGGCATACAAAAAGACCAGCACAGCTGAAGCGCACCGGGCCGTCGACACACGTGAACGGGCGTGACCGAGTGCGACCGACAACGACAGCCGTGGATCGAGGAGAAAAGCTGTGAGCACCGAGAACGAGGGCGCCGCGGTACCCCCGGCCCCGTCCGCACCCCCCGTGCCGGTGGACGCTCCCGCTGCTCCGGAGCCGCAGGGCCACCCGGCTCCCGGTACCGGCGCCCCGACCACCCCGCTCCCGCCGGTGCCACACGGCGCGCCGCCCGCGGGCGCCGCGGGACCGGCACCGGGCACCCCGGCGGCGCCGCAGGGCCCGTCGGCACCGGACGCGTCCTGGCCGCCCCCCGCCCCGGCGGCCCCCGCGTATGCCCACGCCCACCCCGACGCCACCTCCGGCGGTGCCGGGGGATCGGGCACGGTCTGGGGCGCGGCGTACCAGCAGCCGGCGCCCGCGCCGAAGTCCGGCCGACGCGGCGGCCTGCTTGCCGCGGTCCTGATCGCGTCGCTGGTCGCCGGCGGCCTCGGCGGCGGACTCGGCTACACCCTGGCCAAGGACGACGCGACCTCCTCGACCACCGTCGCCGCCTCCGACACCGGCGGCGACGTCAAGCGCGACGCGGGCACCATCGCGGGCGTGGCCCAGAAGGCGCTGCCCAGCACCGTCACCATCGAGGCCGCGAGCAGCAGCGGCGAGGGCGGCACCGGCACCGGGTTCGTCTTCGACACCGAGGGCCACATCGTCACCAACAACCATGTGGTGGCCGACGCCGTCGACGGCGGCAAGCTGACGGCGACCTTCCCGAACGGCAAGAAGTACGACGCGGAGGTCGTGGGCAACGCCCAGGGCTACGACGTGGCGGTCATCAAGCTCAAGAACGCCCCCTCGGGTCTCAAGCCGCTCACCCTCGGCAACTCCGACAAGGTGGCGGTGGGCGACTCGACGATCGCGATCGGCGCGCCCTTCGGCCTGTCGAACACGGTGACCACGGGCATCATCAGCGCCAAGAACCGCCCGGTGGCCTCCAGCGACGGCACCGGCAGCAACGCCTCGTACATGAGCGCGCTGCAGACCGACGCGTCGATCAACCCGGGCAACTCGGGCGGCCCGCTGCTGGACGCCCAGGGCAATGTGATCGGCATCAACTCGGCGATCCAGTCCGCGGGCAACGGCCTGGGCGGCAGCAGCCAGTCCGGCTCCATCGGCCTGGGCTTCGCCATCCCGATCAACCAGGCGAAGGTCGTCGCCCAGCAGCTGATCAAGACCGGCAAGCCGGTGTACGCCAAGATCGGCGCCTCCGTCTCGCTGGAGGAGGGCACGGGCGGCGCGAAGATCACCGAGCAGGGTGCGAGCGGCTCGGAGGCGGTGGAGCCGGGCGGTCCCGCGGCCGACGCGGGTCTCAAGCCGGGGGACGTCATCACCAAGCTCGACGACCGCGTGATCGACTCCGGCCCCACCCTGATCGGCGAGATCTGGACCCACCAGCCCGGCGACAAGGTCCAGCTCACCTACGAACGGGACGGCAAGACCCGCACGGTCGAACTGACCCTGGGCTCCCGGGTCGGCGACAGCTGACACCCCCGCCGCCGGGCCCACCCGTTACTCTTGTCCCGCGCCGGATCAACACCGGCGCGGGGAGGCGTGCCCGAGCGGCCTAAGGGAACGGTCTTGAAAACCGTCGTGGCAGCGATGTCACCGTGGGTTCAAATCCCACCGCCTCCGCAGGTGATACCGCTGAGAGGGGCCGTCGAGACATCGGCGGCCCCTCTCGCGTGCGCACCGGCTCACGGCCGGTGTTCCGTCAGCCGGGCCGCCGAGGCGATCGTCGCGCGGGCCTCTCGTTCCGTCAGGCCCGTGTCCAGGGCCGCCTCGATCAGGGGGGCGACCAGGGCGGGGCCGATGCCGTCCTCGTAGGCGCGGCAGGCTGCCCAGAAGAGGCGGGTGTTGCGCTGCCCCTCGTGTGCGGCCAGGACGAACTGGACCAGGCCCCGGCCGTGGTCGCCCGCCGACACCGGCACCGGGCTCTGCGGTGCGCGGGGCGGTGGGAGCAGCAGGCGCAGCAGAGAGGGCGGGCAGGCCGCGGGGGCCAGGTGGGCGGTGCCCGGCGCCGTGCCGTAGACGCCGTGTTCCGTGCGGGAGCCGGGGCCGACGAGGTAGCCGCCGGCGCCGCGGATGTCGATGCCGGGGGCCAGGCGGCCGGCGGAGTTGGGGACGACGACGTCCGCGGGGCCGCTGAGCCAGAGGTGGCGCCCGCCGCTCGGGGTCAGGACGACCACGGTGTCGGGGATGGTGAACAGGTGGCGCAGGGCCAGTTCGCGCAGGGCGGCGGAGGAGTCCGTGCCCGACTTGGTGTCGAGGTCGATGCCGATCAGGTGGTGCGGCGGCAGGCCGCACGCGATGCCGTAGCCGGTCGCCCAGGGCGCGGCGGCGAACAGGTCGCGGATCCGTGCGGCGTCCGTCGAGGCGTCGTAGACACCGTGGCCGTAGCGGCCGCATTCGCCGTGGCACGGCGCGGCCAGGGGGTCGTCGCGGTGGGGGGAGCGCAGGGCCGGGAGTTTCGTCCGGGACAGGGGGATGACGGCCAGTCCGCGCTCCGCGGCTGACAGGGCGTGTGCGAGGGCCAGCGTCGTGGCCTGCCGGTCGGTGGTGGCCATGGATCCATGTTCGTACGCATGTTCGAAAAAGGGAAGAGGGTCCCGGCTCGACGCGCCCGGGAGACCGGATGTCGTCGGCAATGTGCCGGAGCGCTTCCCCTCTTGCGGCACTTGGTTCGAGCTGCCCCCACTGCCCTGATCCGGGCCTTATAGGTAGGCAAGGGGGTTTATCGACTTGTCATCACGCTTGAGGGCGAATCGCGCCGTAAGGGGTGGTTCGCCGGGGATTCGGTGGGCAACTCTGGATTCGCGACGTCGATCACCACGCCAAGCCGGTCGGCCAACTGCCTTGGCGGCAGCCGTACTTCACGTTCTGGAGGAACAACATGGCAAGCATCCGTACCGCCCGCGTCATCGCCGCCGTCTCCGCCCTGCCGCTCGCCGCCGCGCTCTTCGCCGGTGCCGCGTCGGCGGACAACGGCGCCATCGCGGACGACGGATCGAGCGCGGCCGTCACGAACGCCTGGCAGGGCATCCTCGGCAGTGGTGTGGGCGGCGAGAACAACGGCAACTCCTCCACGACCCAGCAGCAGGCGATTGGCTCCGGCGCCTCGAACCAGAGCAACACCGCCCAGGTCGACGGTTCCGCGTTCACGGCCGTCAACCAGGGAAACAGCAACGTGGCCGTCAACTTCACCCCGCTGTGGTGGTGAGCTGAGGACCCGCGCTCACGGCGCCGGTCCAGGTCTCCCGAGTGGTGTGCTCCATGGGGTGTGACACGTCTGCGCGGCGGTGCTACGGCATCGCCGCGCAGGCGTTTGTGCCTGTTCCCCTGTGGTCTTGACTGTCCGTCAGATCTGACGGACAGTCAGAAACCGCGAGAGGGGAGGGAGTCGTGCGTACCGAAGAAGACCTGACCGAGCGGCTCAAGGCCTTCGAGGGGCGGCCCGCCGCCACCCGGGCCACCGGCAAGGACCCCGTCAACCTGCCCATGATCCGCCACTGGTGCGAGGCCCTGGGCGACACGAATCCGGCGTACACCGGCCCCGCCGCCATCGCCCCGCCCACCATGCTCCAGGCCTGGACGATGGGCGGCCTCCCCGGCCATACGGGCCGTTCGGCGGCGTACGACGACCTGCTCGGTCTGCTCGACGCGGCGGGCTGCACCTCGGTCGTCGCCACCGACTGCCAGCAGGAGTACCTGCGCCCCCTGCGCCCCGGCGACGAGATCACCTTCGACACCGTCATCGAGACCGTCTCGGACCGCAAGACCACCAAGCTCGGCACCGGCCACTTCGTCACCACCCGCACCGACGTCCGGGTCGGCCCCGACCTGGTCGGCACCCACCGCTTCCGCATCCTCAAGTACGCCCCCGCGGCACGGCAGGCCGCCAGACCCCCGCGCCCCCGCCCGGTCGTCAACCGCGACAACGCAGGCTTCTGGGAGGGCGTACGGCAGCACCGCCTCCTCCTCCAGCGCTGCACCGCCTGCGGCACCCCGCGCCACCCCTGGCTGCCCGGCTGCAACGCCTGTGGCGGCCTCGGCTGGGACACCGTGGAGGCGAGCGGCGAGGGGACGGTGTACTCGTACGTCGTCATGCACCACCCGCCCTTCCCGGCCTTCGACCCGCCGTACGCCGTCGCCCTGATCGAGCTGCCGGAGGGCGTGCGGATGCTCGGGAACGTGGCCGGGGTGCCGTACGACAAGGTGCGGATCGGGCTGCCGGTGCGGGTCGAGTTCCAGGCGTACGACGATGAACTGACCCTCCCGGTGTGGCGGGTGGCCGCATGAGGACCGGTGAGGAGCTGCCGCCGCTGACCGTCCCCGTCACCCGCACCCTGATCGTCGCCGGAGCCATCGCCTCGCGCGACTACCAGGACATCCACCACGACCCGGAACTCGCCCGGCAGAAGGGCTCCCCGGACATCTTCATGAACATCCTCACCACCAACGGCCTGGTCGGCCGCTACCTCACCGACCACTTCGGTCCCGCGGCCGTGCTCCGCAAGCTCTCCATCCGCCTCGGCGTCCCCAACCACCCTGGTGACACCATGGTGTTGACCGGCAGTATCGAGGAGGTCGACGGCGACACGGCGACCGTGCGCGTCGTCGGGACGAACAGCCTCGGCGCCCATGTGACCGGCACGGCCACCGTCACGCTCACGGGTGCGCCGTGAGCGCGGCGATCGCCGGGATCGGGGCGACGGAGTTCTCCAAGGACTCCGGGCGCAGTGAGCTGCGGCTGGCCGTGGAGGCGGTGCGGGCGGCGCTGGACGACGCGGGGCTGACCCCCGGCGACGTGGACGGGCTGGTCACCTTCACCATGGACACCAGCCCGGAGATCACCGTGGCCCAGGCGGCGGGCATGGGCGAGCTGTCCTTCTTCTCCCGCGTCCACTACGGCGGCGGCGCGGCCTGCGCGACCGTCCAGCAGGCCGCGCTCGCGGTGACGGCCGGGGTGGCCGAGGTGGTCGTCTGCTACCGCGCCTTCAACGAGCGCTCGGGCCGCCGCTTCGGCTCCGGGGTGCAGCGGCGCGAGCCGTCGGCGGAGGGCGTCGCGCTGGGCTGGGCGCTGCCGTTCGGCCTGCTCACCCCGGCGTCCTGGGTGGCGATGGCGGCCCAGCGCTATCTGCACACCTACGGCCTGCCCCCCGAGGCCGCCTTCGGCCCCGTCGCCGTCCTGGCCCGCCGGTACGCGGCGACCAACCCGGCCGCCTGGTTCCACGGCCGCCCCATCACCCTCGCCGACCACGCGTCCTCCCGCTGGATCGCCGAACCGCTGCGCCTGCTGGACTGCTGCCAGGAGACGGACGGCGGTCAGGCGATCGTCGTCACCTCGCGGGAACGCGCCCGCGACCTCCCCCACCCGCCGGCGGCGGTCGCCGCGGCCGCGCAGGGCGCCGCCCGGGGCCAGGAGCAGATGACCGGCTTCCACACCGGCGACCTCACCGGCCTGGCCGAGTCGGGGGTCGTGGCCCGGCAGCTGTGGCGCAGGACGGGACTGGCCCCCGCCGACATCGACGTGGGGATCCTCTACGACCACTTCACCCCGTTCGTGCTCATGCAGCTGGAGGAGTACGGCTTCTGCGGCCGCGGCGAGGCGGCGCACTTCGTGGCGGAGGAAAGGCTGCCGCTCAACACCCACGGCGGTCAGCTCGGCGAGGGGTACCTCCATGGGATGAACGGCATCGCGGAGGGCGTACGCCAGATCCGGGGTACTTCGGTGAACCAGGTCCCCGGGGCGGCCCGGGTGCTGGTGACGGCGGGGACGGGGGTGCCGACGTCGGGCCTGGTGCTGACGGCGGACGGATGACGGACGGCGGACGGCGGCGGGAGGACGGTCCCACGAAAGGTCCCCTGGGGGTCATCCCGTAGTAGCCCTCGCCTTCTCGTCCACCCTCAGGAGGTGGAGCTGACCCCACCCCTACAACCTGAGGCGGACTCGGCTTCGGGACCTCCGGCCGATGAGCGGACCTGGTGCCCGCTCCTAGCGTGGAGCCATGACCACTCCCGTCTGCACACGCGCTTCGGACGCCGCCGCACCCAGGGCGCAGAGCCTTCCGTACCCGTCGTTCTCGTCGTACGTGCGGGCCCGCCAGCCGGTGCTGCTGCGGACCGCCAGGTCGCTGACCGCGAACCCGTGCGACGCGGAGGATCTGCTGCAGACCGCGCTCACCAAGACGTACGTCGCCTGGGAGCGCATCGAGGACCATCGCGCGCTCGACGGCTATGTGCGCCGCGCGCTGGTGAACACCCGCACCTCGCAGTGGCGCAAGAGAAAGGTGGACGAGTTCGCGACCGACGAGCTGCCCGAGCCCGAGCCCTGCCCGAGCGGCTCCGACCCGGCCGAGCAGCAGGCGCTGCACGACGCGATGTGGCGGGCGATCATGAAGCTGCCGGCCCGGCAGCGGGCGATGGTCGTCCTCCGGTACTACGAGGACCTCAGCGAGGCGCAGACGGCCGAGGTGCTCGGGGTGTCGGTCGGCACGGTGAAGTCGGCAGTGTCCCGGGCGCTCGGCAAGCTGCGCGAGGACCCCGAACTGGCTCCGTCGCGTTAGCGTCATCCTTTGGTGAGCGCAACGTGACGTGATCGATCACCCTCCCCTAGTGACATACCACGCGGTATGCGCGCAGAATCTCCGCAACCCTTGCCACCGCGTAGGCAATGCCGCCCCGGGAGGACCACCGTGCTGAGCACCATGCAGGACGTACCGCTGCTGATCTCCAGGATCCTGGCCCACGGGTCGACGATCCACGGCACATCACAGGTGATCACCTGGACCGGCGCGGCCGAACCGCACCGCCGCTCCTTCGCCGAGATCGGCACCCGCGCGGCCCAGCTGGCGCACGCGCTCCGGGACGACCTGGGCGTGGCGGCCGACGAGCGGGTCGCGACCCTGATGTGGAACAACGCCGAGCACGTCGAGGCGTACTTCGCGATTCCCTCCATGGGCGCGGTGCTGCACACCCTCAACCTCCGCCTCCCCCCGGAGCAGCTGGTCTGGATCGTCGACCACGCCGCCGACCGGGTGGTGATCGCCAACGGCTCCCTGCTGCCGCTGCTCGCCCCGCTGCTGCCGCACCTGAAGACGGTCGAGCACGTGGTGATCTCGGGTCCCGGCGACCGCGGGCTGCTCGCGGACGCGTCGGTGCGGGTGCACGAGTACGAGGACCTGATCGCCGGCAAGCCGACCGCGTACGACTGGCCCGAGCTGGACGAGCGTGCGGCGGCGGCCATGTGCTACACCTCCGGCACCACCGGGGACCCCAAGGGCGTGGTGTACAGCCACCGTTCGGTCTACCTGCACTCGATGCAGGTCAACATGACCCAGTCGATGGGCCTGACCGACGAGGACACCTCCCTGGTCGTGGTCCCCCAGTTCCACGTCAACGCCTGGGGCCTGCCGCACGCCACCTTCATGACCGGCGTCAACCTGCTGATGCCGGACCGCTTCCTCCAGCCGGCCCCGCTGGCCGAGATGATCGAGCGCGAGAAGCCGACGCACGCGGCGGCGGTGCCCACCATCTGGCAGGGCCTGCTCGGCGAGCTGACGGCGAAGCCGCGTGATGTGTCCTCCCTCGGTCAGGTCACCATCGGCGGCTCGGCCTGTCCGCCCTCGCTCATGAAGGCCTTCGACGAGCTCGGCATGCGGGTCTGCCACGCCTGGGGCATGACGGAGACCTCCCCGCTCGGCACGATCGCCCGTCCCCCGGCCCACGCGGTGGGCACGGACGACGAGTTCGGCTACCGCCTCACCCAGGGCCGCTTCCCCGCCTCGGTGGAGGCCCGCCTCACCGGCCCGGGCGGCGAGCGCCTGCCCTGGGACGGCGAGTCGGCGGGCGAGCTGGAGGTGCGCGGCCCGTGGATCGCCGGCGCGTACTACAACGGCCCCGCCGCCGAACCCCTGCGCCCCGCCGACAAGTTCAGCGAGGACGGCTGGCTGAAGACGGGTGACGTCGGCACGATCAGCCCGGACGGCTTCCTGACCCTGACCGACCGGGCGAAGGACGTCATCAAGTCCGGCGGCGAGTGGATCTCGTCGGTGGAGCTGGAGAACGCCCTGATGTCCCACCCCGACGTCGCCGAGGCGGCCGTGGTGGCGGTCCCCGACGACAAGTGGGGCGAGCGCCCGCTGGCCACGGTGGTCCTGAAGGAGGGCTCGACGGCCGACTTCGCCGCCCTGCGCACCTTCCTCGCCGACCAGGCCGGGATCGCCAAGTGGCAGCTCCCGGAGCGCTGGACGGTCATCGAGACGGTGCCGAAGACGAGCGTCGGCAAGTTCGACAAGAAGGTGCTGCGCAGGCAGTACGCCGAGGGCACGCTGGACGTGACCCGGATCTGACCCGCGATCGAAGAGAGCCCCCGGCAACGGCCGGGGGCTCTCTCGTGCGTACGTCGGCTAGTTGGTGCCGATCCGCGCCAGCAGGTCCACGATCCGGCTCTGCACCTCGGGGCTCGTCGACCGCTCCGCGAGGAACAGCACCGTCTCGCCCGACGCGAGCCGCGGCAGGTCGGCGGGGTCGACGGCGGCCGTGTAGACGACCAGCGGGGTGCGGTTGAGCTGGCCGTTCGCCCGCAGCCAGTCGATGATCCCGGTGGAACCGGCCTGGCGGCGGTGCACCTGCATCAGGTCCATCACGACCAGGTTCGGCCGGAACTGCCCCGCCAGCGTCACCGCGTCCAGATCGCTCGCGGCCCGCGCCACCTGCATCCCGCGCCGCTCCAGCGTCGCGGTCAGCGCCAGCGCGATCTCGGCGTGCTCCTCGATCAGCAGCACCCGCGGCGGATGCTGCTCGCTGTCCCGGGGCGCCAGCGCCTTCAGCAGGACGGCGGGGTCGGCGCCGTACGCCGCCTCCCGCGAGGCCTGCCCGAGACCCGCCGTCACCATCACCGGCACCTCGGCGGCCACCGCCGCCTGCCGCAGGGACTGCAGGGCGGTACGGGTGATCGGACCGGTCAGCGGATCCACGAACAGCGCGGCCGGGAACGCCGCGATCTGCGCGTCCACCTCCTCGCGCGAGTGCACGATGACGGGCCGGTAGCCGCGGTCGCTCAGCGCCTGCTGCGTGGTGACGTCGGGCGCCGGCCACACCAGCAGCCGCCGCGGGTTGTCCAGCGGCTCCGGGGGCAGCTCGTCGTCCATTGGCTGCGGCCGCGGGGTGTCCGCGACCTCCACCGCCCCGCCCGGACCGTCCAGCGGCTCGGGCCCCTCGGCGGCGTTCTCGTCCGGCGCCCCTATGGCGTACGACCGTCCCGTGCCCTCGGTGCCCTGCGCGAGCCGGGACTGCCCGGCCTGCGGATGCGGCCGGGCCGGCTGCTCCGGCTGGGCCGCGCCCGCCGATTCGGGCCGCGTGCCCAGCTTGCGCCGACGGCCGCCACCGTTGGTCTGGTGCGGGTTCGTCTGATGCGGGTTCGCTTGATGCGGGTTCGCTTGATGCGGGTTCGCTTGATGTGGGGGAGGCGTCACCGACGGCTGCTGCACCTGCGCCGCCTGCCGCGTGAACGGCACGCCCTGCCCCAGGGTCCGCACACTGATCGCCCGCCCCTGCGTGGAGTTCGGGTCCACGGGGGCGGCGGCCTCGGCGGGCAGCGGCTGCGCCGCGCGCCGCGTCTCGGCCTCCGGGGGCAACGGGGTGTTTTGGGACGGCGTCCCCTGCGCTCGGGCCGGGTTCGGGGGTACGGCCGTACCGGCGCCGGAGGTGTCGTCCGCGCCGGGCCACGGCTGGGCGGAGGCGGGGCTGCCCTGGGCCGGGGTGGCGGCCTCGGCGGGGAGCGGGACCGCGGCGGGCGCCTGCACCTCGGGGTGGTGCGGGGCGGGCGCCGACTGGGGCGCGACGGGAGCTCCGGCCTCCGGGACCGGCTGCCCCACGGCCCGCCGACGGCGCCCGGTCGGGGCGCTCGTGGGATGCGGCTGCGGCGGCGTGTGATCGTCGGCCTGGTCGTGCGGTACGGCATCGTGACGGCCGTCGTCGGTGGCGGTGGCGGGGGCCGATGCGGGGGTGGGGTGGGGGGCCGGGGGCTGGGGCGATACGGGGACCTGGCCGTGGGCCGGTACCGGGGTCTGGCCGTGGCCCGGTACCTGGCCTTGGCCGTGGGCGGGTACCGGGGTCTGGCCGTGGGCGGGGACCGGGCCTTGGCCGTGGGCCGGAACCGGGCCCTGACCCTGCGCCGGGCCCTGACCCTGCGCCGGGACCGGCGCCTGCTGCTCCGCCCGGTCCGCGTCGGCCGGCGGCAGGGCGAACACCGTACGGGGGCCCGCCTCCTGCGTGGCCGCACGCTCGTTCGCGGCCGCCAGCGCCCGCCGCCGGCGCCCGGTCGGCTGCCCGTCCTCAGCTGAGCCCGAGTCCATACCCGGGCCGGAGCCAGGACCAGGGAGGGAGCTGGGGCCAGGACCGGGGAGGGAGTCGGTGCCGGTGCCGCCCTGCGCCGGGATCACCCCGGAGGACACCGCAGGCAACGCCGGAGGCAGCGCGTGCTGTTCACCCGCGTCCCGCCGGGCCTGCCGCCCGCCCGGCGCGGGCACGCCCTGCGGCGGCACCGTGCCGCCCAGACCGGTCCCCGCGGCAGCGGTGCCCGCGGCATGCTCGGCAGCCGTCATCACGGCACCCTCGGACACCCCCGCACCGGCGCCGTCCCCACCCTCGGTGACTCCCGCACCGGCGCCGTCCGCACCGGCGATCTCGGCCGGACGCCCGCGCCGTCGCCCCGTACCTCCGGACACCTCGGCCGGTGCCTGCGCCTGGGCCGGAACGGGCGCCGACTCGGCCGCCCGCCGCCTGCGCCGTCCGGTCGGCGCGGACTCGCCCTCCGCGCCGCCCGGACGCGCGGCCACCTCACTGTCCAGGAAGGCGTCCACGGAGGACCGCCGGGCCCGCCGCCGCCCGCCACCGGAGGTCTGCTCGACGGCCTCCGCCTCGGCCGGAGGGGCGACCAGGGCGACCTGGGAGCCCGGCACCGCCCCGGCGCCGCCGCCGATCGGCACCTCCAGCACGAACGCGCTGCCGCTCATCCCGGGCACCTCGACCGTCTGGAGCACTCCGCCGTGCGCGCGCACGATCCCGCGCACGATCGGCTCGTGCACCGGGTCTCCCCCGGGATACGGCCCGCGCACCTCGATCCGTACGACCTCACCGCGCTGCGCCGCCGCCACGACGACCGTGTTGTCCATGTAGCCGCCCGCCGACACGGGCGCGTTGCCGGTCGCGTCGACGCCCGCGACGTCGGCGACCAGATGCGCCAGCGCGGTCGCGAGCATCCGGGAGTCGACCTCCGCCTCGATGGGCGGCGCGTGCACGGCGAACTGCACCCGGCCGGGCCCGATGAGTTCGACGGCCCCGTCGACACCGGCGGCGACGACGGCGTCGAGCATCACCTTCGTCCGGGTGATCCCCTCGCTGCCGGTGTCGAGCCGCTGATAGCCGAGGACGTTGTCGATGAGGGTGGTGATCCGGGAGTACCCGGCCGACAGATGGTGCAGCACCTGATTGGCCTCGGGCCACAGCTGCCCCGCGTCGTCCGCGGCCAGCGCCGCCAGCTCACGGCGCAGTTCGTCCAGCGGCCCGCGCAGCGACTGGGCGAGCAGCGTCAGCAGCTGCTCGTGCCGCCCGGCGAGGGCCTCGTAACGGTCCTTCTCGCGCTCCCCCAGCGCCGCGTACCGCTCCTCGTTGGCGCCGAGTTCCTCCTCGTGCCGCTCCTGGAGCTCCTCCAGCTCGGTCACGTGCTTCTGGCGCAGTGCGGTCAGCTCGGAGGCGTGCTCCTCGGAGAGCCGCTCCAGCTCCTCTTCGTGCTGCTTCTCGGCGGCGGCCTTCTCCGCGGCGAGGGCGTCGTAGGGCCGCCGGTCGGTGAAGGTCATCACGGCGCCGACCAGCTGGTCGCCGTCGCGCACGGGAGCGGTGGTCAGGTCGACCGGCACCTCCTCGCCGCT
Organism: Streptomyces sp. NPDC002779; assembly: GCF_042888685.1. Lineage (NCBI taxonomy): Bacteria > Bacillati > Actinomycetota > Actinomycetes > Kitasatosporales > Streptomycetaceae > Streptomyces > Streptomyces sp. NPDC002779. The sequence continues at coordinate 112,548 of NZ_JBIAQC010000003.1, read as the reverse complement.
CTTGGCGAACAGCACCTGCCCGCGCACCCGGTGCTTGCGCCCGGAGCGCAGGGTGTCGGCGAGCGGGGACTCGTCGTACGGGAACGGCGTCCCGTCGGGCCGGGAGTGCAGGACGAGGTCGTGCAGCTCGCGCCCGCCGAGGTCGCTGGCCCGGTACCCCAGTATCTGGGCGGCGGCCGGGTTGACCAGGACGATCCGTCCGTCGGTGTCGGTGCCCACGACGCCCTCGGCGGCGGCCCGCAGGATCATCTCGGTCTGCCGCTGCGAGCGGGCCAGCTCGGCCTCGGTGTCGATGGTCCCGGACAGGTCGCGGACGACGAGCATCAGCAGCTCGTCGCTGGTGTAGCCGTAACCGTCGTAGGCCTGCTGGCCGTTCTCCAGGTTCGCGGAGGTGACCTCGACGGGGAACTCGCTGCCGTCGGTGCGCCGGGCCATCATCCGGGTCGGCTTGGTCCGCCCACGCGGGTCCATGTGGTCGGGCCGGCGCATGGAGCCCGGGATCAGCTTGGAGTCGAACTGCGGCAGCAGATCGAGCAGCCCGCGCCCCACCAGCGCGGTGCCCGGGGCCTCGAAAGCCTCCAGGGCGATGGTGTTGGCGTTGACGACGGTCCCGTTGGCGTTGACCAGCACCAACGCATCGGGCAGCGCGTCGAGTATGGCTGCGAGGCGAGCAGCGCCTCGGGATGGCCTGCTGCTCACGAGACGCTTCCCTCCTGTTACCGCACCTTGCCGACCGCTCGGGCCATCTTGCCAACCTGCCCGCGACGTGTCACGCGAGGGAGTCTAAGGGCTGGGGTGGTGACGGCGGCCCCGGATGAGAGGGAGGTCGCACGACGAAGTGACCCAGAACGTATGAGCGCGTCCGCGAGCCGTCACCGCACGGCCCGCTCGCTTCGCGAGACCTTCGCGGGACTTTTACCCGGCCGCCGCCTCACACCCGGCCGGCCCGCCGCAGGTCGGGCAGCACGGGGACCATCCGGTCCCAGCGGGCGATCTCGCACCCGTCACCCCGGTCGAACCGCGCGTCCACGGGCCGCCCGCGCCAGGTCCCGGTGACATGAGCGGTGGCCGCCCCGCCGTACTGCATGGTGCACACGCTTCCGTCCGGTACGGGGGAGAAGGCGTCCTTGCCCCAGCGGGTCCCGCGGTCGAGAGCGGCGCAGGCGCCGGAGACGTCGGGATGGTCGCCGCCGCCGGGGTGGCAGTACAGCTCGTACCGCCCGTCCACCCCGTCCCCGGCGTTCCGCACGGTGACGGTGAGGTGGTCCCCGGAGCGGGCGGCGGCCGGTACGGCGGACATGAGGGGAGTGGCGACGGCGGGGACGGCGACGGCCGATCCAGTGGCCGCGACGGATCCGGTAGCCACCACCGAGCCGGTGCCGACCACCGAGCCGGTGGCGACGACCAGGAACCGGCCGAGCCGGCGGGTACGGGAGGGGCGGGGGGCGCGATGGCCGCCGGAGGGGCGGGAGACCTGCAACATGACCTGACTAACGCCCCGCGCCCCGGGACGTTGCGCCCCCGGCCGACCAGCGACAAGGGCTTTGCCCCGCAGGCCGCCTGCCTAGTACCGTGGGGGGCGATTGGTGGCACCGCGCTCGTCTGTGTCATCATCGGCACGCACCACTCGCGCTCGCGCGGGCGGCTGTGCTGGAGGCGTCGCCTAGTCCGGTCTATGGCGCCGCACTGCTAATGCGGTTTGGGCCTCAAAGCCCATCGAGGGTTCAAATCCCTCCGCCTCCGCCAGAGATCACGAAGCCCCGGTCACCCGACCGGGGCTTCGCTGTTTTCCAGTCCCTCAGGACGCCTTTTCGCAGCTCACAAGGGGTGCGGCCAATGGATTTCACATGGCGGCGGCAGTCATGTAATGTTCTTCCTGTCGCCGCGAGCGGCCCGGAAGGGCAAGGAACGGCGGGAAAACAGAACAAGCACTCGTAGCTTAACGGATAGAGCATCTGACTACGGATCAGAAGGTTGCAGGTTCGAATCCTGCCGAGTGCACACAGACAAGAAGCCCCGGAGAGATCCGGGGCTTCTTGCGTTACGGGTTGCCTTACGGGACGGCTTGGAAGCTGATCGGCGCCGGGCACGGGGCGGTGAGGGCGTCGAGGTGGACTACTCGCTCGCCGGGGCCGCACGGCAGGTCCGGCGGACGGGGCGTGGTGCTCGCGAAGACGAACAGCCGCAGGACCAGGAAGCGGCCGATCCCGGCGAGTGCGGCGGCGGTGAGGTAGACCGTCTGCTCCCACAGCAGCGTGGGAGAGGACTCCACCAGGTGCAGGACCAGGATCGCCGCGGACGTCACCGCGTACGCCACCGCCGCCGACCCCGCCGACTGCACGTGCCGGCGCAGGCCGGGCCGGCTGCCCGTGCCGAAGGTGAACAGGGCGTGCAACTCGGTGCAGAGCAGCGTGGAGGCCACGGTGATCAGCGCGTTGGCCAGCGCCCAGGGCATCGAGTGCGCCAGCAGCGGCACCGTGGCCCCGGAGACCAGGCCGACGCCGCCCCCGCACACCACGAACCGGGCGAAGGACGCGAGCGGTGACGGCGACGTCATGGAACGTCCTTCCGGGAAAGGGTCGTTGAGCCGGAGCGGCTGTCGTACGGCTGACTTGTTCTGCCGTGTCCAACGATCCCGTGATCCCGGTTCCCGGACGAGGAGGTGAGCTCCCCAGTTGGGGGTGTGGCCAGCCCTACCAAGGCAGTTGGGCCCGCTCCAGGTCCGACGTCCTGCGCGGCTTTCAGCCGTCGCCCTGCCGGAGTTCGTCGATGTACTGCTGGGCCAGTCCCGTGGTCCGGGTGAACCAGTCGGTCAGTACGGCGATCTCGTCGGGTGAGTAGTCGGCGAACAGGGCGTTGAGGCGGCCGTAGTAGGGCCCGTACAGCGACTCCACGCGCGTGACGGCGTCCGGTACCGCGGCCACCCGGACCCGGCGCCGGTCGGCCGGGTCGGGGACGCGGGTGATGTAGCCGGCGCGCTCGAGTCGGTTGAGGATGCCGGTCATGGCGCCGGTGGTGACATGGGCGTGCTCGGCGAGGTCGCCCGCGGTGAGCAGGTTCTCGCCCGCCTTCAGGACGCAGCCGAAACAGAGCAGGTCGGTGATGTTCAGGCCCAGCCGCTGGGCCATCTCCTGCTGGCCGAGCAGGTGGGCCGCGATGAGGGAGTCCATCGCCTCCAGCGCCTGGGCGGGGGTGGCGGTGGGGCGCGGCGTGGCGGACATCAGTTCCTGATTACCTTAGCTAGTGAGAGGTTTCTGCGCTAAATTGCTTACGAGGTAAGAGGTTCTGCTGGCTCGGTGGGAGGGCGGGTACGTGAGCGCACATCAGTATGACCACGGACATACGGTCGCGGGGTGGACCGGGTTCGGCACAGCCTGCGTCGGAGCGGCGGTACTGGGCGTCGGCGTCTGCACGGTGTCCGGCGCCTGGCTGGCCCTCGGCCTCGGGATGGTGACCATGGCCCTGCTGGTCACCTGGGCCCTGCATCTCGCGGGGTGGGGGAAGCCGTCGGGTCGGCGACCGCGGGAGGAGTGGCCGATGCGGGCGCGCGACTCGCAGGCGCGTCAGGGGCATGCCGGGTGCCTGGGGTGCCGACTGGCCGGGCGAGGGCGCCGGGAGGTGGTGCCCGAGGTGGTGCCCGAGGTGGTGACGGTGGCCAGGAGTGAGCCGGCGCTCTTGGCGCCCGCCGAGTGAACCGGCCTGCCCGGTACCGCCCTCCCTGGGTCGTTGTCAGTCCCCCCGCCTAGTCTCGATGGCGATGGAACAGGCGTCGTGGAGGTGCTCGGGGCTGCGTTGGTCGTCCGCGCAGGGGCCCGTGCTGGAGTGGGACGGTGGGCGGCGCAGTGCGCTGGTCCGGGGAAAGCGCGTCGCCTTCGGGGTGGCGGGGGTGGCGGAAGGGGGTGTGCGGACGTGTATCGGTGCCAGGGGGCATGCGTGTCCCCTGCGGGCCGCCGTGCCGGGGCGCAGTACCGGCGCGCGGTGCGAGGAGTGTGCCCGGCTGGACCGTGCGCACTCCGTGGCCGCGGACACGCTCGCCGACGATCCGCGGCCGTACCGGGTGTATCTGGCCTGGTTCGGGACCGGCATGGTCAAGGTCGGGATCACCGCCGAAGAGCGGGGCTCCGCGCGCCTTCTTGAGCAGGGTGCCGTCTGTTTCAGCTGGCTCGGCACCGGCCCGCTGATGGCCGCCCGGCGGACCGAGGAACTGCTGCGGGCCGCGCTGGGAGTGCCGGACCGGATTCCCTACGGCGACAAGCGGGCCGTACGCTCCGCCCTCCCCGGCACCGAGGGTGAGCGGGCCGCGGAGCTGGAGCGACTGCATGCGCAGGCCCTCGCCCTCCCCGCCTGGCCGGACTCCCTCACCCCCGCGCCCTGCCACCCCGTCGATCACGTGGACGCATTCGGCCTCACGGGCCTCCCTCCCGCCGTCGGGGAAGTCACCGAACTGGTCGCCGGCGCGGCCCTCCACGGCCGACTCCTCGCCGCGGCGGGCCCCGACCTCCACCTGGACACGCCCGCCGGAGTCGTCGTCCTCGACACCCGCCTGCTCCGAGGCTGGCCCCTGATCCCCGCGACGAACAATGCCCCACCGCTCCCACTCCGAGAAGCAAAGCCCATCAACCCGCCCCAGGAGGGCCTGTTCTGACCCGGCATCGGAAAGGGGCCGGTCTCTTCGAACCGGCCACCTCCGAAGGAGGCCTCTCGCCCGAAGGGGGCCTCTCGCCCGAAGGCGGCCTCTCACTCCCTCCCCAAGAACCCCCTGCGTATTTCTCAGGAGAATCACAGGTCGACGAAAGCCCGTTCTCAGAGGGGACCGACAGTGTGGCGAGCATGACCACGACCTCGCCCCAGGGGCGCACCGAACTGCTGAGGCCGGACGGGAGCCCCGTTCGCGTGCTGGTGGTGGACGACGAGTTGTCGATCACCGAGCTGCTGTCCATGGCGCTGCGCTACGAAGGCTGGCAGATCCGCACCGCGGGAGACGGCACCGGTGCCGTCCGGACCGCGCGCGAGTTCCGGCCCGACGCCGTCGTCCTCGACATGATGCTGCCCGACATGGACGGCCTCACGGTCCTGGGGCGCCTGCGGCGCGAGTCGCCCGACGTGCCCGTCCTCTTCCTCACCGCGAAGGATGCCGTGGAGGACCGGATCGCCGGGCTCACCGCCGGCGGCGACGACTACGTCACCAAGCCGTTCAGCCTCGAAGAGGTCGTCGCCCGGCTGCGCGGACTGATCCGCCGCTCCGGCGCCGCCGACCGCCGCTCCGAATCCGTGCTGGTCGTCGGCGACCTCACCCTCGACGAGGACAGCCACGAGGTCAGCCGGGGCGGGGACTCCATCCACCTCACCGCCACCGAGTTCGAACTGCTCCGCTTCCTGATGCGCAACCCCCGGCGCGTGCTCAGCAAGGCGCAGATACTCGACCGGGTCTGGTCCTACGACTTCGGCGGCCAGGCCAACGTCGTCGAGCTCTACATCTCCTACCTGCGACGGAAGATCGACGCGGGCCGCGAGCCGATGATCCACACCCGGCGCGGCGCCGGATACCTGATCAAGCCCGCCGCCTCATGAGCGGGCGACGACGGACGCGTCCGCAGAAGACGCGAGCGGGACAGCCGCGCACCCTGCGGACGCGGCTCGTCGTCGCCTCCGTGGTGCTGATCGCCGTGGTCTGCGCGGTGATCGGCACGGTGACCACGCTGGCGCTGCGCTCCCACCTGTACGACCAGCTCGACGGACGGCTGACCGAGGTCACCGGCCGCGTCGCCGGTTTCGGCGGACCCCACGGCGACGGAAACCCCGAGACCGGCAACGCCGGCGACAACGCGGTCGAGCCCGCACAGTCCCTCAGCCTCGACGAGATCGTCACCCACGGCCCCCAGCCCCAGGGCACGGTCGTCGCCGAAGTCACGAACGGCTCCATCACCGCCGCCAAGGTCAGCGTGAAGGACGAGAACAGCACCGACTTCAGCGGGCTGGAGTCCAAGGACCTCACCGAGAGCCAGATCCGGGCGCTCGACTCCGTGCCCCGGGACAGCCGCAAGCACACCGTGGACCTCGGCGACCTCGGTGACTACCGGGTCGAGTACGCGACCGGCGACAACGGCAGCTACTACGTCGCCGTCCCCACCGAGGAAGCCGACAACACCCTCAACACCCTGATCCTCATCGAGATCAGCGTCACCGCCGCGGGCCTGATCGCCGCCTCCCTCGCCGGAACGGTCATCGTCGGCGTCGCCACCCGCCCCCTGCGCAAGGTCGCCGCCACCGCCACCCGCGTCTCCGAACTCCCCCTGCACACCGGCGAGGTGAACCTCGAAGAACGGGTCCCGGAGTCCGAGTGCGACCCGCACACCGAGGTCGGCCGGGTCGGCGCCGCCCTGAACCGCATGCTGGACCACGTCCACCGCGCCCTGCACTCCCGCCAGCAGAGCGAGACCCGGGTACGGCAGTTCGTCGCGGACGCCAGCCATGAGCTCAGAACCCCGCTCGCCTCCATCCGCGGGTACGCCGAGCTGACCCGGCGCGGCAGAGAGGACGTCGGCCCCGACACCCGCCATGCCCTCGGCCGTATCGAGTCCGAGGCGAGCCGGATGACCTTGCTGGTGGAGGATCTGCTGCTGCTGGCCCGGCTGGACGCCGGCCGGCCGCTCCAGTTCGAGCAGACCGACCTCGTCCCCCTCGTCGTCGACACCATCAGCGACGCCCGGGCGGCCGGCCGCGACCACAACTGGCGCCTCGACCTGCCCGATGAACCCGCGCTGATCAGCGCCGACGCGGCCCGGCTGCAACAGGTCCTGGTCAACCTGCTGGCCAACGCCCGCACCCACACCCCACCCGGCACGACGGTCACCGCGCGCGTGCAGCGGCGCGGTCCCTGGATGTGCGTGGACGTCGAGGACGACGGCCAGGGCATCCCGCCCGAGCTGCTGCCGCACGTCTTCGAACGGTTCGCGCGCGGCGACACCTCGCGCTCCCGCGCCTCCGGCTCGACGGGCCTCGGCCTCGCCATCGTGCAGGCCGTCGCCACCGCGCACGGCGGTGCCGTCACCGTCGACAGCGTGCCCGGCCGGACCGTCTTCACGGTCCACCTGCCCCCGCTCACCGAGCGGCCGCCGACCCAGACGTGGGGGCAACCGCACTCACAGGCACAGCACAGCGCCACCACACGGGCGCGACAGGGCAGTTGAGAAAAGTCGGTTCCATGCGAACCGACTCTTCTCCCGGCACCCTGCCGGCGCGGGAGCACCTCCCGGCCGGAGACGCCGGTACGCCTGTCCTGGACGTAGTGATCCCCGTCTACAACGAGGAGAAGGACCTCCAGCCGTGTGTGCTGAGACTGCACGAGCACCTGCGGCGCACCTTCCCGTACGCGTTCCGCGTCACGATCGCGGACAACGCGTCGACGGACACCACCGCCCAGGTGTCCCGGCGGCTGGCGGCTCAGATCCCGGAGGTCCGGGCCGTCCGCCTGGAGCAGAAGGGCCGAGGCCGCGCCCTGCGCACCGTGTGGTCCGCCTCGGACGCCCCGGTCCTCGCCTACATGGACGTGGATCTGTCCACCGACCTCAACGCCCTGCTGCCGCTGGTGGCCCCGCTGATCTCGGGCCACTCGGACCTGGCGATCGGCTCCCGGCTGACCCGCTCCTCCCGCGTCGTGCGCGGCCCGAAGCGGGAGTTCATCAGCCGCTCGTACAACCTCATCCTGCGCGGCTCGCTCCAGGCCCGCTTCTCGGACGCGCAGTGCGGGTTCAAGGCGATCCGACGTGAGGTCGCCCAGGTGCTGCTGCCGCTGGTGGAGGACACCGGCTGGTTCTTCGACACCGAGATGCTGGTGCTCGCCGAGCGCGCGGGCCTGCGTATCCACGAGGTGCCCGTCGACTGGGTCGACGACCCGGACTCGACCGTCCACCTCGTCCGGACGGCCACCGACGACCTGAAGGGCGTGTGGCGGGTCGGTAAGGCCCTGGCCACCGGATCGCTGCCGCTGGACCGCCTCGCCCGTCCCTTCGGCGACGATCCGCGCGACCGGGAGATCCAGGACGTACCGAAGGGGCTGGCCCGCCAGCTCGTCGGATTCTGCGTGGTCGGCGCGCTGTCCACGCTGTTCTATCTGCTGCTCTACAGCGGCTTCCGCCAGTTCACCGGCGCACAGGTGGCCAACGCACTGGCACTGCTGGTCTCGGCGATCGCCAACACGGCCGCAAACCGGCGCCTCACCTTCGGGGTGCGCGGCCCCGGCGGGGCGGTGCGGCACCAGGCGCAGGGCCTGGTGGTCTTCGTCATCGGCCTCACCCTGACCAGCGGCTCGCTGGCCGCCCTGAACGCGGCGACCGGGGACCCCGCGCACTCCACCGAACTGGCGGTCCTGATCGCCGCCAACCTCGCGGCGACCGTGCTGCGGTTCCTGCTCTTCCGGGTGTGGGTCTTCCCGGACCGCCGCGAGGAGCCGCCGACCGCGCGCGAGGACGCGGAGGGCGGCCTGGTGGCCGCCCAGCACATCCCGACCTATGCCCTGCCGCAGCCGCCGCTCCCGCAGCGCCCGCTGCCTTCCGTCCGCGCCGGTGCCGCCGCGGACCCCAGCTGGAGGGACGCCACCATGCGGCTGCAGCCCGTGCGCCCCTCCGACCACGACCCGGGGGAGCCCCGATGACCAGCACTTACCGTACGGCCGTGCAGGAGGCGCCGGCTCCCGCGGCCCCCGCGCCCGAGCGGCCGTTCCTGCGCGGACTGTGGCGCGGCCGGCCCGAGGACCCGCGCTGGGCGCGCCCGGCCTTCCTCGGCCTGCTGCTCGCCACCGCGGTCCTCTACCTCTGCAACCTCAGCGCCTCCGGCTACGCCAACTCCTTCTACTCCGCGGCCGTCCAGGCCGGCAGCCAGTCCTGGAAGGCGTTCTTCTTCGGCTCGCTGGACGCGGCCAACGCGATCACCGTCGACAAGCCGCCGGCCGCGCTGTGGCCGATGGCCCTGTCGGTACGGATCTTCGGCCTGAGCTCATGGGCGATCCTCGTCCCCGAGGTGCTGATGGGCGTCGGCACGGTCGCCGTGGTGTACGCGGCCGTCCGCCGCCGGTTCCGCCCGGCCGCCGGTCTGATCGCGGGCGCGGTGCTCGCGCTCACCCCGGTCGCGGCGCTGATGTTCCGGTTCAACAACCCGGACGCGATGCTGGCCCTGTTGATGGCGCTGGCCTGCTACTTCGTCGTCCGCGGCCTGGAGGACGGCCGTACGAAGTGGCTGCTGTGGGCCGGGGCCGCGATCGGCTTCGCGTTCCTCGCCAAGACCCTCCAGGCCTTCCTGATCCTGCCCGCACTCGCCCTCGTCCACGGCGTCTGCGCCCCGGTGACGGTGAGGAAGCGGATCGGACAGCTGGCGGCGGGCCTGGCCGCGATCGTCGTCTCGGGCGGCTGGTGGGTGGCGGTCGTCGAGCTGTGGCCGGCGTCCTCCCGCCCCTACATCGGCGGCTCCCAGAACAACTCCTTCCTGGAGCTGACCTTCGGCTACAACGGTCTCGGCCGGCTGAACGGCGAGGAGACCGGCAGCGTCGGCGGCGGTGGCGGCGGGGGCGGCACCGGGCAGTGGGGCGAGACCGGCTGGGACCGGCTGTTCGGCGCCGGTATCGGCGGCCAGATCTCCTGGCTGATCCCGGCCGCGCTGATCCTGCTGATCGCGGGCCTGGTGGCCACGCGCAAGGCCGAGCGCACCTCGGTGACCCGTGGGTCGTTCCTCGTCTGGGGCGGCGCGCTGCTGATCACCATGGTGGTCTTCAGCTATATGCAGGGCATCTTCCACGAGTACTACACGGTGGCGCTCGCGCCCTACCTCGCTCCCCTGGTCGGCATGGGCTCGGCGCTGCTGTGGGAGAAGCGGGACCGGGTGTGGGCGTCGGGGACCCTGGCGGCGGCCATGGCGGCCACCGCGGCCTGGGGGTACGTCCTGCTCAACCGGTCCGCCGACTATCTGCCCTGGCTGAAGTGGCTGGTGCTGGTGGGCGGCCTGGTGGCCGCGCTCGGGCTGATCTTCCTGAGCAGGCTGGGCCGCCGGGCGGCCCTGGCGGTGGCCGGACTCGGGCTGGTGGCGGCGCTGGCCGGGCCCACGGCGTACACCCTCACCACGGTGCGCGAGGGGCACACCGGTTCGATCGTGACCGCGGGTCCGTCGGTGCAGGGAAGCCGGGGCGGCGGCCCTGGCGGCGGGGCCGGTGGCTTCCCGGGCGGCGGGGGCATGCCGGGGCAGCAGAACCAGCAGGGCGGCGGCATGGGCCAACCCCCCACCGGGGGAACCGGCGGCATGCCCGGTCAGCAGAACCAGCAGAACGGCGACGGCGGTATGCCCGGCGGCGGTGGCGGCGGCATGGGCGGTCTGCTCAATGGCGCCACGGTCGACGACGAGGCCCAGGAACTCCTGACCGAGAACGCCGGGGACTACACCTGGGCCGCCGCGGCCATCGGCGCCCAGAACGCCGCGAGCTACCAGCTCACCACCGGCGAACCCGTGATGGCGATCGGCGGCTTCAACGGCACCGACCCGTCCCCGACACTGGCCCAGTTCAAGGAGTACGTGGCGGACGGCAGGATCCACTACTTCATCTCCAGCGGCTCCGGCGGCGGCATGGGCGGCTCCGACAGCGGTACGTCCGCGCAGATCACGGAGTGGGTGGAAGCCAACTTCAAGCAGATCACGGCCGGTTCGGCCACCTTCTACGACCTGACGCGGAAGGCGAGCGGCTGAGCACCGCGGCAGCCGGAAGAACGTGCTGTACACCGTATGAGAGCTGTTCTACGGTGTACAGCATGTCCGTTCCCGCACCCGCCACCGTCTCCCAGGGCCACCCCCAGCGCTGGCTCATCCTCGGCGTCATCTGCCTGGCCCAGCTCACCGTCGTCCTCGACAACACCGTCCTGAACGTCGCCATCCCCTCGCTGACCAGCGAGCTGGGCGCGGCCACCTCGGACATCCAGTGGATGATCAACGCGTACTCGCTGGTGCAGTCCGGACTGCTGCTCACCGCGGGCAGCGCCGCCGACCGCTACGGCCGCAAGAAGATGCTGATCACCGGACTGGCCCTGTTCGGCGCGGGCTCGCTGACGGCCGGACTCGCCGACACCACCGGCCAGTTGATCGCCTCGCGGGCCGGGATGGGCGTGGGCGGGGCACTGCTGCTGACCACCACGCTCGCCGTCGTGATGCAGATCTTCGCCCCCGAGGAGCACGCGAAGGCGATCGGCATCTGGGCCGCGGTCAACGCGCTCGGCTTCGCCTGCGGCCCGCTGCTCGGCGGCTTCATGCTGGACCACTTCTGGTGGGGCGCGATCTTCCTGATCAACCTGCCGGTCGTGGTGCTGGGCCTGGTCGCGGCCGTCACCCTGGTCCCCGAGTCGAAGAACCCCCGGGGCGACCGGCCCGACCTGCTCGGCGCCCTGCTGTCGACGATCGGCATGGCCTCCCTGGTCTTCGCGATCATCTCCGGGCCCGAGCACGGCTGGACGTCGGCCCGGGTGCTGGGGTCGGCGGCCGTCGCCGTCGCCGTGCTGGCGGCCTTCGCCTACTGGGAGAGCCGGATCCCGTACCCCATGCTCGACCTGCACTTCTTCAAGAACCAGCGGTTCACCGGCGCCATCGCGGGCGCGGTGCTGATCACCTTCGGGATGGGCGGCTCGCTCTTCCTGCTCACCCAGCACATGCAGTTCGTCCTCGGCTACGGCCCGCTGGAGGCGGGGCTGCGCACGGCACCGCTCGCGCTCGTGATCGTGGCGCTGAACTTCACCGGTGTTGCGGCGAAGTGGGCGGCCCGGCTCGGCAACCCGGCCGCCATAGGGGTCGGCATGGCCCTGATGGCCTGCGGCCTGGCGTCCATCGCCCTGCTCGCCTCCAGTGGGTACGCCGGCACCCTGCTCGGCCTGCTCCTCATAGGGGCCGGTGCGGCGGTCGCCAACCCGGCGATGGCGCACGCGATCATGAGCTCGATCCCGCCGGAGAAGGCGGGCATCGGGGCGGGGATCAACGGGACCGTGGCGGAGTTCGGGCAGGGCCTGGGCGTGGCCGTGCTGGGGGCGGTGCTCACCTCCCGGTTCGCGGCACTGGTCCCGGTGGCCGCGTCCTCCTTCCCCGCGGCGATGGCGGCGGCGGACGGCGAGGCCCGCAGGGGTGAGATCAGGGACGCGTTCGCCTCCGGCCTGGAGAGCAGCCAGTTGGTGGGAGCGGTGGCCGTGCTGCTCGGCGGGTTGGTCGCGGCGGCGTTGCTGCGCAGGGCGGAGCGGGCAGACTCGGGGAACACGTCCCGCACGCAGCACGTCCAGGAAGGTGCGCCATGGTGAAGGCAGCCGAGCGGGCCAGCGTCTGGCTGGAGGGCAAGGGGCGCCGCGGCGGCCGCGGCGGGGGGCAGCCCTCCGGGCTCGACCGGGACCGGATCACCGAGGTTTCCGTGCGGCTGCTCGACGCGGAGGGGCTCACCAAGTTCTCCATGCGCCGGCTGGCCGCCGAGCTGAACGTCACGGCCATGTCCGTCTACTGGTACGTCGACACCAAGGACGACCTCCTCGAACTCGCCCTCGACACGGTCTACGGCGAACTCCGGCTCCCCGACCCGGAGGCCGACGAGGACTGGCGCGACCAACTGCGCACGCTGGCCCGCGAGTACCGGGCCCTGCTGGTACGCCACCCCTGGATCTCGCCGCTGGCCGGGACCTACCTCAACATCGGGCCGAACTCCCTGGCCTTCTCCCGGGTCGTCCAGCGCGTCATCCGCCGGACGGGGCTGCCGGCCGAGGGCGTGACGGGCGCGATCTCGGCCGTCTTCCAGTTCGTGTACGGCTACGGCACGATCGAGGGCCACTTCTTCGCCCGGGTCCAGGACGCGGGCATGACCCCCGACGCCTATTTCCAGCACGCCATGACGACGGTGAGCGAGACCCCGTCCACCGCGGAGGTCGTCGAGGAGGCCAAGGACATCATGGCGGCCCGGGGCGGCGACACGGTCGAGGAGATGCTGGAACGGGACTTCGTCTTCGCCCTTGACCTGCTGGTGGCGGGCATCGAGGCGATGGTGGCGAGAGCAGGCTAGGAATTGTCTGTGAGGCGCGCCGGAAAGCCCCCCGTCGCCACCGGCCCCCACCTCTGCGGCGTCACCCGGATGATCGACTTGCCCTGCTTCACCATCGCCGCCCGGTACTCGTCCCAGTCCGGATGCTCCCCGGCGATGTTCCGGTAGTACTCCACCAGCGGCTCGACGGAGTCGGGGCAGTCGATGACCTCCGCCGTGCCGTCGATCTGCACCCACGGCCCGTTCCAGTCGTCGCTCAGCACGATCAGGCTGACCCGCGGATCCCGCCGGGCGTTGCGGGTCTTGGCCCGCTCCGGGTAGGTGGAGACGACGATCCGCCCGGAGTCGTCCACCCCGCAGGTCAGCGGCGACCCCTGCGGGCTCCCGTCGGCCCGCCGCGTCAGCAGGATCGCGCGATGACGCGGCCGTACGAAGTCCAGCAACTCGGTCAGCGAGACAGCGGTGTTGGTCGCGATGTTCGGTGCCATGCGCCCAGCCTAGGCCTGCGGCAGCGTGTCCCCCTGGACCGCCTGCACGTCGAGTTCGACCCGCAGTGTCGTGCCGATGGCGGCGATCCCCGCCTGGACGACCTGGTTGTAGTGCATGGCGAAGTCCTCGCGCCGCAGCTCGGCGGTGGCCCGGAACGCGGCCCTGGTCCCGCCCCACGGATCCGACCCGGTCCCCAGATACGCCAGGTCCAGGTCCACCGGCCGTACGACACCGTGCAGTTCCAGCACCCCGTGGACCGTCCAGCGATCCGTACCGGCCGCGGTCAGGCCCGTCGAGCGGTAGGTGATCTCCGGGAACCGCTCCACGTCCAGGAAGTCCGGCGACCGCAGGTGCCCGTCCCGCAGGGCGTTCCCCGTGTCGATCGACGACGCCCGGATCACCGCCTCCACCCGCGACCCGGTGACGTCGCCCGGAGCGATCTCGACGGTCGCGGAGAAGTCGGTGAACCGTCCGTGCACGCTGGAGATCCCCAGGTGCTGGGCGACCGCGCCCACCGACGAGTGCGCCGGGTCCACCGTCCACACCCCCGGCGGCGGCAGTTCCGCCCCGCCCTGCCGGGCCAGCGTCACCGTGCCCACCTCGGCCCGGCCGCTCGCCGTGACGAGCGCGCTCGCCGCGGCGGGCGCGTACCCGACGGCGGTGACGATGACCGTGTACGCCCCGGGGGCCAGGGGATTCGGATCCCGTACCGCGCCCTCCGCGTCCGCCTCGGCGCGCAGCACCTGGCTGCCGTTGCCGTCCGTCACCGTGACGACCGCGTGCGACACGGCCCAACCGTCCCGGGTACGGATCCTCGCGGTCAGTCCCATCTCAACTCCTCGCATGAAACCGGCCCGTGGAACGCACCTCCGCTCAGAGCGCGCTCCACGGGCCGGGGCCTGTCCTACTCGCCGGGGTGGGCGAGTTCGATGTCGTGGTCGTCGACGCCGGGACCGTGCACGGTCAGGGCGGACGCCACCGGCGGGTATCCCGTCGCGATGACCGTGTAGTCGCCGCCGTCCAGGTCGGTGAAGGCGTACGCCCCGTCCGCCCCGGTCGTCGCCGTGCCGACGACGTTGCCCGCCGCGTCCACGAGGGTGACCCGCGCGTCGGCCAGCGGACCGTGCGGCGCCCGTACGACGCCCTGGACCTGGGCGCCGGAGTCGAGGTCGACCTCGATCCGGGTGACGCCGGTGCCGCCGATCTCGACGGGCAGGGCACGCGGCCGGAACCCGGCGGCGTTCACCGCGAGGGTCACCGTGCCCGGCACCAGCTCGCCGAGGGCGAACTCGCCCTGCTCCCCGGTGGCTGCGGTGGCCAGCAGGTCCCCGCGCACATCGGTGACGATCACCATCGCGTCCTGGACCGGCAGCGCCCCGTCGGCCGCCCGCACCACACCGCTCAGCCCACTGGTGCCGCTGAGCAGGATGTCGTACGCCAACGGCTCCTCACCGACGACGACGGTGGACGCCTGCGGCTGGTAACCGTCGGCGGAGGCGATCAGGACGTACGAGCCGGCGCCCGGCGCGTCGACACCGTAGGCACCGTCCGCCTGCGCCACCGAGCGGCTGAGCTGCCGTCCCGAGAGCGAGATCAGCGTGACCGCGGCCCGCGGCACGGGCGCGCTCTCGGCGCCGCGGACGAATCCGCGCACGGCGACGGATCCACCGGTGACCTGCACTGTCTCCTCCTGCACCGTGTCCTCCTCGACGGCAGGGGCCGCGGGAGCCGCTTCCGGCTTCGTGGTCTCCGCCGCCTGCGCCAGCGCGCCGGACGTCCGCAGCGGGACCTCCTTGATGAACAGCGTCACCAGGAAGGCGAGGAAGGCGATCGGGGCGATGTACAGGAAGATGTCGGCGATGCCGTGTCCGTAGGCGCTCTCCAGCCAGGTGCGGATGTGCGCGGGGAGGGCGTCCATGTCGGGCAGTTCGCCGGAGCCCACGGCGCCGGCCGCGGCGGACTGCTCCTGCGGGCTGAGCGAGCCGATGGTGTCGGTGGCGTAGTGGCTGATCCGGGACGACATCACCGAGCCGAGCGCCGAGACGCCCATCGCGCCGCCGAGGGACCGGAAGAAGGTGACCACCGAGCTGGCGGCGCCCAGCTCGTGCGGGGCGACCTGGTTCTGCGTGGACAGCACCAGGTTCTGCATCATCATGCCGATGCCGAGGCCCATGACCGCCATGTAGACGGCGATGTGCCAGTACGGGGTGTCGTAGCGCATGGTGCCCAGCAGCCCCAGGCCCGCCGCCAGCAGCACACCCCCGGTGACCAGCCAGGCCTTCCACTTGCCGGTCCTGGTGATGACCGCGCCGGAGACGGTGGAGGAGACGAACAGGCCGGCGATCATCGGGATGGTCATGACGCCCGACATGGTCGGGGACTTGTCCCGCGCCAGCTGGAAGTACTGGCTGAAGAAGACCGTGCCCGCGAACATCGCGACACCGACCAGCAGGGAGGCGAGCGAGGCCAGCGTGATCGTGCGGTTCCTGAACAGGTACAGCGGGATGATCGGCTCGGCGGCCTTCGTCTCCACGAACAGGAAGACCAGCGTGAGCGCGAGCGCGCCGCCGACCATCGCGTAGGTCTGCCAGGACAGCCAGGCGTACTTGTCGTCCGCGAAGGTGACCCAGACCAGCAGCAGACAGACGGCCGCGGTGATGAAGAAGGCACCGGCCCAGTCGACCTTGACCTTGCGCCGGGTCACCGGCAGGTGCAGCGTCTTCTGCAGCACGAACAGGGCGATCAGCGCGAACGGGATCCCCACGTACAGGCACCAGCGCCAGCCCAGCCAGTCGGTGTCGGTGATGACACCGCCGATCAGCGGACCGCCCACGGTCGCGACGGCGAAGGTCGCGCCGAGGTAGCCGGAGTAACGGCCGCGCTCCCGGGGGGAGATCATCGCGGCCATGATGATCTGGGCGAGCGCGGTCAGACCACCGGCGCCGAGCCCCTGGATCACCCGGGCGCCGATCAGCATCCCGGCGTTCTGGGACAGACCGGCGACGACCGATCCGATGATGTAGACGACCAGGGCTATCTGGACCAGGGCCTTCTTGCTGACCAGGTCGGCGAGCTTGCCCCACAGGGGCGTGGACGCCGTCATCGACAGCAGCGCGGCGGTCACGACCCAGGTGTACGCGCTCTGCCCGCCGCCGAGGTCCTGGATGATCTCGGGCAGCGCGTTGGAGACGATGGTGGAGGACAGGATCGCGGCGAACATGCCGAGCAGCAGCCCGGAGAGCGCCTCCATGATCTGCCGATGCGTCATGGGGGCCTCGCCGGAGCCTCCTGAGTGCTTGGCATGAGCCCGCACACCGGCTGGTGTGGTCGTTGCCATGGACTTCCTTCTCTTACGTGGTGATCGCGGGTGTACGGGGGGACTGTTCGTCGAAGCAGCGCCTCAGCCGGGCCATGAGCAGCGTGAGCTGGGAGACCTCGTCGTCGGTCCAGTCGCTCAGGCGTTCGGCGAGCAGCCGGGTGGTGCACCGGGCGAGCTCCTCGACCCGGGCCCGGCCCGCGGGCGTGAGGCGCAGGATGCGGCCGCGCTTGTCGGCCGGGTCGGGGGAGCGGTCGATCCAGCCGCGCTCGGCGACATGGGCCACGTGACGGCTGGTGACCGACATGTCCACGGCGAGCAGGTCCGCGAGCTTGCTCATGCGCATGTCGCCGTGGCGCTCCAGCAGCGTCAGCACGGCGGCGGAACCGCCCGGGCAGTCGGACGGCAGCGCCCGCCCCAGCTCCCGCTTCACGGCACCGAAGGCACTGAACTGACGGACGAGCTCCTCGTACGCCGCCTGCTCGGCCATCGCACTCCTCCCGGGAGTATTTGTTGCTTAGGGCAACCATAGAAGCTGTTGGTTGCTACAGGCAAACGAAATGACGAGGGGTGCGGCCCAAAAGTTGGCAAAGGCAAGTATTGCAATCGTAAACGCGCCGGAGGCTGCCGGTCGGCGGTCCCCGTGTCCGGCCGCCGGAACCCAGGGGCCCCTGCGGGCCCCGCACTTGGGCCGGACCCCCGTATTCGCTAGGGTTTCGGCCCATGGCTAACACCGAGGGCCCCCAGGGCAATTACGACCCCGCCGGCAGCACCCAGATGTTCCGCGCGTTCGTCGACGAGGCCCCCCAGGGGCGTCAGCCGGCGGCCGCCTCCTCCGGCCCCCGCATCGGCCTGATCGTCGGTGTCGTCGTCGCCGTCGCGGTCATCGCGGCGGTGGCCTGGCTCGCGCTGATGTAGCCCGGGCGGCTCACCTCATCCGCACTCCTGCCCCGGACGCACGACGGCCGCCGAGGCGCCGGTCAAGGCGCCTCCGCGGCCATGTGTCCATGTCGTCGCCCGACGCATCGGGCCGGGCGTCAGTCCGAGATCAGCCCGTCCCGCAGCTGTGCCAGCGTGCGGGTCAGCAGGCGGGAGACGTGCATCTGGGAGATGCCGACCTCCTCGCCGATCTGGGACTGGGTCATGTTGGCGAAGAAGCGGAGCATGATGATGCGGCGCTCCCGGGGCGGCAGCTTGGCCAGCAGCGGCTTCAGCGACTCGCGGTACTCGACGCCCTCCAGCGCGGTGTCCTCGTAGCCGAGGCGGTCCGCGAGGGAGCCCTCGCCGCCGTCGTCCTCGGGGGCCGGTGAGTCCAGCGAGGACGCCGTGTAGGCGTTGCCGACCGCCAGGCCGTCGACCACGTCCTCCTCGGACACGCCCAGCACCGCGGCGAGTTCGGTGACCGTGGGGGAGCGGTCCAGCTTCTGGGAGAGCTCGTCACTGGCCTTCGTCAGGGCCAGTCTCAGCTCCTGCAGCCGGCGCGGCACCCGGACCGACCACGAGGTGTCCCGGAAGAACCGCTTGATCTCCCCGACCACCGTCGGCATCGCGAACGTCGGGAATTCCACCCCCCGTTCGCAGTCGAACCGGTCGATCGCCTTGATCAGGCCGATGGTGCCGACCTGGACGATGTCCTCCATCGGCTCGTTGCGGGAGCGGAAGCGTGCCGCCGCGTACCGGACGAGCGGGAGGTTCAGCTCGATCAGTGTGTCGCGGACGTACGCACGCTCGGGGCTGTTCTCGTCCAGCGCGGCGAGCCGCAGGAACAGGGAGCGGGACAGGGTGCGGGTGTCGATGGCTCCCGACGTCGGGAGGGCCGGGGCCGGCGCGGCCTCGACAAGGGCCGTTACGTCGTCGAGCGCGGGCGCACCCTCGCTCTTCGTGAGCGTGAGCACCTTCGAGCTGCCCTGATCTGCGGACATGCCACCCCCTTTGGGTCGCGGGACGGTCGGGGCGGACGCTCCCACTGAGGAACGCAGCCTTCACCTGAATACCGGAGCCGAAGCCGCGGCAAACGCGCTTCCCGCAGAATGTCACATGTCGGCAACACGCTGTAGTGACATGTCGACATGTCAGACGTGAATCCGCCCTGGAAACAAGGGGTCTGACGGTCTATCGGCGCGAAACCGCCGGGAAGGGCCCTGGTGAGCGATTCGCTCGTCCCGGTGACGGTTCGCTCGCGCTTTCGGTCAGGCGTCGATCCGGTTCGCCGACCGCAGCCGCTGGAAGCTACGCGCGAGCAGCCGCGACACATGCATCTGGGAGACACCGAGTTCCGCGCTGATCTGCGACTGGGTGAGGTTGCTGTAGTAGCGCAGCAGCAGAATGCGCTGTTCCCGCTCGGGGAGCTGGACCAGCAGGTGCCGGACCAGGTCGCGGTGTTCCACGCCGTCCAGCGCGGGGTCCTCGTAGCCGAGCCGGTCCAGCAGTCCGGGCATCCCGTCGCCCTCCTGGGCGGCCTCCAGCGAGGTGGCGTGGTACGAGCGTCCCGCCTCGATGCAGGACAGCACCTCCTCCTCGCTGATGCGCAGCCGCTCGGCGATCTCGGCGGTGGTCGGGGAGCGTCCGAAGGCGGTCGTCAGGTCCTCGGTGGCGCTGTTGACCTGCACCCACAGCTCGTGCAGCCGGCGCGGAACGTGGACCGTGCGGACGTTGTCGCGGAAGTACCGCTTGATCTCGCCGACCACCGTCGGCATCGCGAAGGTCGGGAACTGCACGCCCCGGTCCGGGTCGAAGCGGTCGATGGCGTTGATCAGACCGATGGTGCCGACCTGGATCACGTCCTCCATCGGCTCGTTGCGGGAGCGGAAGCGGGCGGCGGCGTAGCGCACGAGCGGGAGGTTCGCCTCGATCAGCGCCCCGCGCACCCGGTTGTGCTCCGGCGTGCCCGGCTGGAGCTCCTTGAGCTCGGCGAAGAGCACCTGGGTGAGCGCGCGGGTGTCGGCACCGCGGCTGCGCGGGGCGGCTGCCGCCGGTTCTTCGGGGGCCGCTTCTCGGGGAGGCGCAGTACTGGCCGGCACGGTCAACTCCACCTCGTGATCCATCAACTCATCCGTCAAAAGCGGTCATAGCATCACAAGACATGTGCACTGTGTGCAAGCACCGCATAACACCGTGTTGAGGAATAAAGAGCCCATAAGACGCAGAAATGCCCCTCACCGGTACGGCGAGGGGCTGTGCGGCGCGCGGGGTCTAGTACTCGTAGTCCGCGATCACCCAGGTGGCGAACTCCTTCCAGAGGGCCACGCCCGCCTGGTGCTCGGGGTGCTCCGCGTACCGGCGCAGGGCGTCGGCGTCGTCGAAGGCGGAGTTGATCGCGAAGTCGTAGGCGATGGGGCGGTCGCTGAGGTTCCAGCCGAGCTCCCAGAAGCGGATCTCGGGGATCGTGCCCTCCAGCGACCGGAAGGCCTTCTCGCCCTCCAGGACTCGCGGGTCGTCGCGCCGGACACCCTCGTTGAGCTTGAAGAGGACCAGGTGGCGGATCATTCTTCTCCTCCGTTGGCGACCCACGTCATGAAGTCGCCGATGGCCTTGGCGGCGTCCGATATGCCCTCGAACCCTATCTGCACGTAGTCGGCGGCCTTGGCAGGGTCCGTGATGATCAGGTAGAGCACGAAGACCACGAGCACATAGACGGCGATCTTCTTCGAATTCACCGCCACTGCGGCCTCCCCTGCGCCTGTCGCCCCCGTCGGGCCCGCTGTTGCCGGCGGTGAGTGTAACCGAACAGATGAAGGGCCCCGTCTTGCGACGAGGCCCTTCCCGGAGCGGTAGCGGAGGGATTTGAACCCTCGGTGACTTGCGCCACACTCGCTTTCGAGGTCTGCTCCCATCTGCGGAAACAGTGTTCGGCGGTGTCCAACCCCGTTCATTCCAGTACTCGTGCCCGGTGCTTGAACGGCTATGAACGGCATCGGACGGGGGTGAATGAGACGGAAACTGAGACGGAGTAGAGCAGCCTGACCTGCTCGTCTGTCCCCTAAGTGTCAGGGGCGAGCGGCTTCCAGCGCTGCGATGACGGCCGCCGGGTCACCGCCGTACAACAGGTGAGGTTCATCCGTCTGCGGAGGGACGAACCGCTTGCGGTACCGCTGTAGGTCATCTTCGGAGAAGTAGATCGCGTTCGGATCGTCCGCGTGAAAGTCGTTGCGCTTGCTGATCCTGGCCCACAGCTCCTCATGGCTAGCGGCGAGGTAGACGAGCACAGGAGTCGCGCCGGCGTCAGTAGCGATAGCTCGCCATTTGGCCCTGTCCTCCGGGGTCCAGAAGCCGTGGTCAACCACGACATCCCGCCCGGCCTTGAGCTGCTCCCGAAGCTCATCCGCCACGTCTTCGAGGACGGGGCGCTCAAGGGTGGGGAAGACGCCTCGCGGAAAGTCCTTTCCGTAGACACCGTGGCGGCGAAACATCTCTTCGTCCGGGCATAGGCGTACGAACCCGCGGGCGGTGAGAGTACGAGAAAGGGTCGTCTTGCCGGAGCCAGGGAGTCCGGCCATCAGGACACAGAACGGCGGGTGTGGGGGCATCGGTCTCGTCACGGTTCGGGAGATGGCTGCCACCTCCGCTTCGGCTTCGGGCGTGATTGTGCCAGCCCTGCGGGCCGGAAGGAGCGCTTCTTGGCGGTCTTCGAGCACGCTCACGAGCGTGTCGTTCGCCACCGTCACGGCGAGACCTCCGACTCTGTACGCCATGTCCGGCCAGGGCCCCCAAGGTCCACGCCGTACTCGACGATGTTGCCTTCGCTGTCCACGAACTTGGCTGTCATCACTACTACCGGGTCAGCCGGGGGGTTTTCAGGGTCCAGTTCCAAGAGCCGCGCGTACTCCGGCGACAGCAGGCAGGCGGAAGCGGTGTCGACGCGGTGGCTGATCGGGTGGCCGGTCGCTTGGGCAATGAGCTGGAGAGACGTCCCGCCCGTCAGGCGTTCGCTTGCTGCGAGCTGAGGAATCAGTTTCCCGTACCGAGCGGGAATCCACGACGTGCTGTGAGCGACGATGCCGTGCCGGTCCCTGTACACGCGGCTGCGGCGGATCACGTCGGAGCCGGGCTGGATGTCCAGCGCTTGCGCCACTTCAGCCGGCGCGGGCACGACCGCCGCCTGGTGTGAGTCGGACCGTTCACCCGCCCCCCAGCTAGACCCCGTACGGCGCCCCCGGTCCTGCCGTTGCGCTCCGGACGACATCGGAGTCGGCTGGTCAAGTACTTCCGTGCCGATGCCGTGGATGCCGCGCACAAGCCCCTCGTTGCGCAGCTTGCGCAGGGCTTTCTCGGCTGTCGCCGTGCTCACCTTCCACTCTTCCGAGAGGTTCTTGATGCTCGGCAAGAGAGTTCCTGGCTGTAGCTGACCAGACGTAATCAGCTCCGTGTAGTGAGCGGCGATTTTTGCGTACGGGGCCCGATTGTCGGCCTGGCCTGCCATGTCGTCCGCTCCTTGTCGTCACTTCCCTTAGGTTCCCTAGCTTACCGCTTGACACCACAGGGAACCCTAGGGAACCTTAGGGATGTGCCCGCCGGTCGGTTCGACGGATCGGGGGTGCTGGACCTCAATGCGCCCTGAGTCAGGGCGCATTGAGGTCAAGGGGCCCGGGACAGAGCGGGCCGAGGGCGCACCCGACCCTGGTCATTCGGGAGGGCTTATCTCCATACGCCTACAACGGGGTCATGCCGCGCTACCTGATACGGGCGCAGCACCCCAAAGGAGACATGCACGTCGTCCCGGCATTCAGCCGTGAGGGCGCGGGATCGAATCCCGCCCGGGGCACTCCGGCCGCGCTTCCGGCGTGGCTGTTCACCCAACGGCGCGCGCCCCCGGAGTTGCAGCTCCGGGGGCGCTGTTCGGGCCGTTCCTCTCTGGAAGGAACCGCGACCCAATGAACCACATCGTCACTGTTCAGGACGCTGTTACCGCGTTCGCCGACTTCATGGAGCCGACGGATGCGGAGCTGGACGCGATCGAGCAGGAGATGCCCGTGATCCTCGCGGACGTCGACCTGTTGGACGCGCAGATCGCCACCCTCGACCGCACCCCGACCGAGCTGGACGTGCGCCGCATCCGCCGGGCCCGCCGCCGGGCGCTCGCCGCACGGGTCGCGCTGATCAACCGCACGAACGAGAGCCTGCCGGGCGGTGCCGCGTGAGCACGCAGACGCCGTCGGGTCTCGCCCTGGTTCTGATCGTCGCGGGGATCATCCTCGCGCTCACCGCATCCATCGCCGCCCTGATCAGCGGGCACCGACTCCTGATGGCCGTTGCCGCTGTCGGGTTCGCCCTCCAAATCGCCGGATGGGCGACCCACGGCCGCCGCCACGGGGGTGCGGCATGAACCTCCACCGCAAGGGACGCGCCGCCTTAGTGCTAGCGCTGGTCGTCGTGGTCGGCATGGCGTTCCGGGTGTCGTGGAACGCACTGCGGGACATCGCCGGCGCGGTCGGCGCGGACGCCACGGCCGCGATGCTGTATCCGTTCGTGGTCGACGGCCTGATGGCCCTGGCCCTGATCGCCACCCTCGTGCTCACCGACGACGCGCGGAAGTTCGCACTGCGGGTGCTGGGCACCTACACGCTCGCTTCGCTGGTCCTCAACTACGTGCACGGTCTCGTGCCGGAGCTGCACAGCGACGGCGGCGCCCGGGTCGACTGGACTCGGCTGGCCGACTGGGACCCGGCGAACTGGGCCCTGGTCCTGCTCGCCACATCACTTCCGGTCGGGTCGATCTACTTCGGGTCCGATCTGGTCGCCAAGGTGCTGCACCACCGGCCCACCCCGACCCCGGCCGCAAGCACGAACACGGAGGAATCTGTCAAGACCAGCATGAAACGGTCTACGGCTGACCTCCCCGAATCGACCCCCGCGCCGATCACGGCGACGCTCGCACGGGTGCCCGATCAGGGCCCGGTCGGGCACCTGAAGACCTCCCCGATCCTGAAGCCGATCCCGCAGGGCGACACCCTCCCGCTGGTCTCGATCGAGCGGGGCGCGGTGCCTGCCGAGTCGCCTCGATCCCGTCGTGCGACCGGTCGGCTCCCCGAGGCGGTGAAGTCGCCCCGGCCCAAGCGCACCCCGGATCAGTTGCTCACCGAAGCGCGTACGGCGACGGCCGAGTGGCCGGACGCGAAGGTGACGGCCGAGGGCATCCGCCGGGCGGTGCACACGTCGCCGGCGAACGCGCGGATGCTGCGGGACACCCTGCTCGCCGAACGCGCCGGGGCGGTTGCCTGATGTCCGGCGTCTAC
This sequence comes from Streptomyces sp. NPDC002779, assembly GCF_042888685.1. NCBI lineage: Bacteria > Bacillati > Actinomycetota > Actinomycetes > Kitasatosporales > Streptomycetaceae > Streptomyces > Streptomyces sp. NPDC002779. The sequence goes on along the minus strand of NZ_JBIAQC010000003.1, from coordinate 88,472 downwards.
GGCCGCTGTTTCGACCCGACCGGCGCCCGGCACGGCATACCCACCTACCCGTGGAAGCTCGCGCCGGACGGCCTGGCCACCCGACGGCAGTTACGGGCGCAGGGTCTGCGCCCGGGGGGTCAGGCGGTACAGGCGCAGGCCATGCGCATCAACCGCCGCACCGGCACTCCGCGCGTGGCGTACCTGTACCGGATCGACCTCGCCAAGCCGGTGCGGCCGATGACCTCGCGCAAGTGGGGCGCCCTCGCGCTCGCGATGCATGCCCGCTGCACCTGCCCGGTCTGCGGCATGACCTACAGCTACTGCCTGCCGACCTCTCTTGGCATGTGCGTGCTGTGCGCCTACCCCGACACCCCTGCCACCGCCGCGTGAGCTGCGGCGATCCCACCTGGAGACCTGTGTGAAGACCATCGTTCGCACGCACAAGATCCCCGGATACGGCCCGACACTGCGCACCGCGACACGGCTGACCGAGCAGGCCGTGCCGGTCGTGAACCGGGCGGTTGCCGGCACCATGCCGGACGTCGAGGTGATCCTGACTAACGAACGCGGCATGGCCGAACTGATGGCCGCCGCCGACGTCGCCCTCGCCGGCGCCCTCGATCGGCGCACCCTCGCCACCGCCGAACGCGCCGCCCGCAAGGTGGCCCGGGATATCCAGGCCAACGCCATCCCCCGCCTGGACGGGAGCGCGCTGCTGCTGATCGACGTGGACAAGCACCCCACGCCGGCCGAGTTCGCCGTGACCCTCATTCACGAACTGGTCCACGCGATGCAGTTCAGCCGCAAGGGCGTGCTCGAACGGTGCGTCGCCAACGTCCGCGACCGGTTCCGCATCGAGCGCATGTCCCGCCGGCAGGCCCGCGAACACGACCGGCTGCTGGACCAGGAAGAGGCCGAAGCCTACGGCCACGAGTACCTCGCCAACCGCATCGTCCCCGGCGCCCACCCCTGACAGGAGACGCACCCTCATGACCGAGAACAACGTCGTTCCCCTGCACAAGACCCCCCAGGACCCGGCCGCCACGGACGCAACCGTCACCACCCTGACCGTAGTTTCGGATGCGCAGGCCGCGCCCGTGGTGCCGTTGTGGGTGCGCTCCGGGCGTGCCGTGAAGCGGCTGGTCACCGACGACCGCACCACCACCACCGCCCGCGCGGTGGCCCGCCACACGCTCTACGTCGTCGGCGGCACCCGGATCGTCAGCCGCCGCGTGTGGGACTCCCGGACCTCCGCCCGCTACGAGCGCTACATGCGCGCCGCCGAAGCCGCGGGGAACATGGAACTCGCGGCTGAGTGGGAGGAGCGCGGGCAGCGGTTCCGCGACGCCCGCCACCGGCGCCGCATGGACCTGCTCACCTCGCCCATCGACGCGGCCAAGGGCGCCGCGGCCGGCGTCGGCATCGGCGTCGGCGGACTGATCGCCCTCGGCATCGCGCTCGCCGTAGCGACCGAGGACGCCACCGACGTCGTCACCCCGCTGATGGCGGTCATCAAGCTGATCGCCCTGCTCATCACCATCGTGCAAGTCGTCTGGCCCTACGCCATCACCATCGGCCCCCTGCTCGCCCTGCTCGGGTTATGGGCGGTGGGCAGCAAGCAGCAGGCCGCACCCGCGTGGGCGATGCCCGCCACCGTCCGCAACAGCGAGGGCGAGCCGATCACCCCGTCCATCGTGGTCAAGGCCCTGCGCGACCTCGGTGTCCCGGCACTGCGCAACGCCATCAAGGAGATGGGCGATGCCGGCGCGTCCATGCTCGGCCCGATCCGGATTGCCGGATGCGGCGTCGAAGTCGATGTCACCCTCCCCTCGGGGGTGGCGACGAACGAAGTGCAGACCCGGCGCCGCAAGCTCGCGGAGAACCTCACCCGGCACGAGCACGAGGTGTTCATCAACATCCCGCAGGCCGCCCGCACGGTCCGCCTGTGGATCGCGGACTCAGGCGCGTTGGACGAGCCGATCGGCCCATCCCCGCTGGTCACCGACGACACGATCACCGCCGACTACGCCAAGGGCAAGGCCCCCTGGGGTCAGGACCTGCGCGGGGACGCGGCGGAACTGAGTGTGTATCAGCGTCACCTGCTCATCACCGGCCGCTCGAACCAGGGCAAGACCGCCGCCCTGCGCTCCCTGGCCCTGTGGCTCGCGCTGGACCGTACGGTGCAGTTCTGGATTGCCGACCTCAAGGGCGTGGGCGACTGGTCCATGTTCGACGGCATCGCCGACGTGCTGATCGAGGGCCCCTCCGACGATCACGTCATCCGGGCCACGGAGATGGTCGAAGCGGCTGTGGAGGAGATGAACCGGCGGATCGAGGCACGCCACACCGACCCGAGCGCGGTGTTCCCGCCGCTGATCGTGAACGTGGACGAGGCACAGGTCGCGTTCATGTGCCCGGTCGTCGGCGAGGACAAGCGGCCCTACGGCGGCGCCAAGGCAACCTCCCGCTACTTCATGGCCGTGCGCAAGATTCACAACCAGGGGCGCGCGGTCGACGTGCTGATGTGGCAGGGCACCCAGGACCCCACCGACCAGAACCTTCCCAAGCTGGTCCGCGAGGGAGCCCACACCCGCGCCTCCCTCGTGCTCGGGACCGAGCAACAGTCCCGGATGGCGCTCGGTGACAAGGCCGTGGACGACGGCGCCGCCCCGCACATGCTGCGCCAGGGCCTGGACAAGGGCACCCTCGTGGTCGCCTCCGACGGCATCAAGATGCCGGCGGGCCAGTCCTCCATCACCGTGCGCACCTACTTCATCGACGACGAGCCGGCCGCCGAGATCGCGGAGCGGGCCAAGCTGCTGCGCGCCGGCGTCACCACCCTGCGCGTCGTCGACCAGGCCGAGGAGCGCGATCACCTCGCCGACGTCGCGGCCGTCATCGGCGACACACCCCGCCTGCGCACAGACGAGGTCCTTAAGCGGCTGCACGCGCTGGACACGGCTGTCTACCGCGAGTGGAACAACGGACGGCTCAAGCGGCTCCTGGAGGAGCACGGCGAGGAGCCGAAGAAGTCCCACGGGGTCATGGTCGTGCGCCGCGACGACGTCGCCCGCGCCCTCGCCAACCGCGACGCCGACGGTTCCGCTTCCGCCTCGCAGTAGCGGGGAGGAACCACCGCCCGGCGCGGGGAGGCGGGGAGAACTCCCCACACCCCTCCCCGCGCCCGCCTCCCCGCGCTGATCAGCACAAACATCGTTTCAGGGAGGCGGGGAGGTGCCCAGCTCAGACCCCTGAAACACCCCTCCACAGCGCTCCCTCTAGGGGGTGTCTCCGCCTCCCCAACCGAGCACCGGAAGGGATTCCGCATGCACGCCCACCCGCCCGGCGGACCGCCGGGAATCCTCGCCCCGCACATCCCCGCCGACGCCTACCGCCGCGCCCAGGACACCGGCGCCCCGGTCGTGATCGTCGTCCACACCACCGACCCGAGCGGCATCCCGTGGCGCCGCCTGCTGATCGCGGTCGGTGTCGCCGGCGCCGCCGCCATCGGCTGCTGGGGACTGGTCGCCGCGCTGTGCGCACTGCTCGACGCCACCGCCCACGCCGCAACCGTCATCGCCACCGCCGCCGGACCCATCGGCATAGGCGGAATCACCCTCAAACGCACCCGTGCCAAGTAACCGCCCACCACCGGCAGGAGAACCGCGTTCGAGATCCGCAAAGCCGTGATCAAGCGGAGCAAGTTCTACGGCTAATCATCAGCCGTCACCACGCCCGGCTCTCCGCAGGATGACGGCGGCTATCCACTGGCCGACCACCGCGCTCACGGTCATCGTCAGCGCGAACGAGAACGAGTCCTCCCACGACTTGCCCCTCACCCAATGCCACGCCATCGCACCGAGCCCGAACACGACACCCGCGTAGGCAAGCACCCCAAGCAACCGCACGAGCCGGTGCCGGTGCCACAGAGCAACAAAAGCCTCACGACGCGCCCGCTGACGTCCCGTCATGGTTCAGCAAGTACCCGCTCACGGCTACGCCAAGGGCGGCCCCCCGATTCCGCCAAGAACACGGGGCCGCCCTTGTCCAGCCAGCACCTATCAAGGAACTGGAGACCTCCCAGCATGACGCAAACCGTTGTCATCCGGCGAGTGCCGGACACCTTCCGCCCTTTGCGGGTCCTGGACGCCTACTCGTGCATCGGCGGCGCCACCAGGGGCCTCAAGCGCGCCTTGCCCGGCTGCCACGTCACCGGCGTCGACATCCAGGCCCAACCGGACTACTGCGGTGACGTCTTCCACCAGGGCGACGCCATCGAGTTCATCCGCGCCCACGGCCACGAATTCGACTTCATTCACGCCTCGCCGCCCTGCCAGGGCGAGGGCGCCCCCACCAGGGGCACCAACGCACGCCGCAACGCCGCGATCGGCCGCACCTACCCCCGCCTCATCACCCCGACCCGGGCCGCCCTGGAAGCCACGGGGCGGCCGTACGTGATGGAGAACGTGGCCGGCTCCGAGGTACGCAAGGACATCCGGCTGTGCGGCGAGATGTTCGGCCTCGGAGTGCTCATGCACCGGTACTTCGAGCTGGGCGGCTGGACCACCCTCCAACCGGCCCACCCCGCGCATCGCGGCAGGGTCCGGGGGTGGCGGCACGGCGAGTATCACGAGGGCCCCTACGTCGCCGCCTACGGCAAGGGCGGCGGCAAAGCCACCGTGGAGGAAATCCGGCAGGCCAAGGACATCGACTGGTCCACCGACCACCTGCGCCTGCGCGAGGCCCTGCCCCCCGCCTACACCCAGTGGATCGGCCGCGCCTTCCTCGCCGCCCTCGCCCCGGCTGTAGGGGTGGCGGCATGAGCGCGCTCCCCGAGATCCTGCACATCGCCCTGGAACTCGCGGAAGCCAGCATCCCAACGCTGCCCCTGCGCCAGGGCAAGGTCCCGTTCGGCAACTGCCGCACCTGTGCGCAGAACGCGTGCGGCGGCCGGCCGAACATGAAGCACGGCGGACCGTGCTGGTGCCCTGCTCCCTGCCATGGATGGGCCGCCGCCACTACAGACCCGGAAGTCCTCACCTCGCGCCTGTGGCTGCGCGCCTGGCGCCACGCCGTGGCCGTCGCCTACCACCCCGGCGGCGCCGGTCTGACCGTGGTCGACCTCGACGACGAGGCGGCCGTGGAGTGGGCCCACCACGCCCTGCCCGCCACGCGCACCGTGACCACCACGCGCGGTCAGCACTGGATTTACCAGGGCGCCATGCGGTCCGTGAACGCGGTCCGGCCCGGCGTGGACATCAAGTCGACCATGGCGTACGTGCGGTGGCTCGGCAGGGGCACCGGCACCATCACGGCGCTGCCGGGCATCGTGCGCGAGCTGGCCGTAGAGAGGCCCTCGGTCGTCCGACCGGTGGCGCAGGTCCTCACCGCGTCCGCGCCTGCGGGTGGCGGGGAGTGCCCGCACCGCACGCCAACCTATCTGGACCGTGGCATCGCCATGGCCGAGGAGCGCATCGGCGAGGCTCGCAGCGCGGTGCACACCACCGTCTACCGGACGTTCCTCGCGGTGCTGTCCGTTCACGGCCGGTGCGGCTGCCTCACCGACGCCCACGTCAACCGGCTGTTCACCGCCGCGCAGGCCAAGGGCGAGTCCCCGCGGCACTGCGCGGACGCCTGGCACAACGCCCTGACCACGTTGGGACTGTGACCGTGTCCGACGACGAGAAGGACCCCGCCCGCAAGGTCATCACCGACTACGCCCAGTCCCACTTCCGGTACTTCCGCACCGTGGACGGGACCGTTTACGCCCAGCGCACCGGCCACCCCGTGGCCCGCCCCATCCGCTCCCAAGGAACGGCCGGCAGCCACCGCCAAGAACTCATGGTCGGTCTCTTCCGCGACGGAGTCGGAATCTTCAACGGCACCGCCCTCAAGGAGGCGTTGGACTTGATCGAGGCACTCGCCCTCACCGAGCAGGTACAGCCCACCCACATCCGCGTCGCCCCCGGATTCGACGGCGCCACCTGGCTCGACCTCGGCCGCGATGACGGACAGTCCGTCCGCATCCACCCCACCGGCTGGGACATCCGCGTCCCCGACCCCGAGGAGGTGTGCTGGCGGCGCACCCAGCTCACCGGGGAACTCCCCCTGCCCGCCAAGGACACCGACGGCAAGGGCATCGACCTGCTGATGCGGCTGTGCAACTTCGCCGACGCCAAGACCGAGGCCCTGGCCATCGCCTGGCTGATCGGCTGCCTGGAGCCGTCCGTGCCGGTCCCGGCGCCGTTCCTGACCGGCCCGCAAGGGGCGGGCAAGTCGACCGGCGGGCGGATGCTGATCCGGATCATGGAGGGGATGAGCGGTGACCTGCGGCGGGCGCCCAAGGACGAGGAGAACATGATCACGGCGGTTGCGGCCGGTTGGGTCACCGCCCTGGACAACCTCTCCCACCTGCCGCCGGATCTGTCCGACCTGATGTGCTGCATCATCACCGGGGCCGAGAGCATCAAGCGCGCGCTGTTCACCGACGGCGACGTCGTCCGCTCCCGCTACCGCCGCCCGATGCTGCTGACCGGCATCGACGTCGGCGTGATCCGCCCCGACCTTGCCGAACGGCTCCTCACCCTGCGCCTGGAACGCCCCCGGGTGCGGCGCACCGAGGCGGAGCTGTGGGCGGAGTACGCCGAGATCCTGCCCGTCGTGCTCGGCTCCCTGCTCGACCTGACCGTCAAGGTGCGCGCGGTGCAGGCCGAGACCCCGACCGACCTGCGGATGGCCGACTTCGCGCACCTGTGCGCCCAGTTCGACGCCGCCACCGGCTTCGGGACGCTGGAGGCGTACCGGGCCAGCCTGGACGACCTGAACGACGACGTCATCGAAGGTGACCTGCTGGCGCAGACGGTCCTCAAGCACGCCGCCGGCCTCGCCCCGGGCGAGGAAGAACGGATGACGTCGGCGGAGTGGCTGCACGCCCTGACCGCCCTTTACAGCGGCGAGGACTGCCGCCCCCTGCCCAAGGGCTGGCCCACCACCGGCAAGGTCCTCTCCGACCGGCTGCGACGCATCCAACCCACCCTCGCCGCGCGGGGCGTCCTCGTCGACTGGGGACGCACCAGCGCCGCCCGCTACATCGAACTCAGCATCCCCGCCCCGCCCCTGCCCCCCGAGCAGCAGCAGACCGCGTTCTAGCCGCCCCCTGACCAGACGGACAAGCAAGAGGAGCACGCATCGCCCCGGGCGGGTGCTCCTCTTGCTGGTCCGGCGGCGCAGCCGCCCTGCAAGGGACGCGCCGCGAAGCGGCCCGTTCTTCAAATCCTGAGGGGCACCTAAGAACACAGACCACCCCCCTTCTTTGTCCTAAGTAGGGAAGGTCTGCGTCACTGCGTCACCACAGGCCCGACAGACGGCCACTGACCTGCGCCTAGAGCGATGACGCAGACGGCGAATCCTGCGTCATCCCGCGTCACCTGCGTCACCCCATGACGAGAGCACGTGTCATCGGTGACGCAGGCATCATCCCGCTGCGTCACCGAAACCCGCAGCTCAGAAGCCTGATTGACGCAGGTGACGCTATGACGCAGAAATCCCAGCTTCGGACAGCACAGCCCTCGCCCGACGGACCGCCCCCGAGGAGATCGCATATGAGTATCGCCAGCGTGGACACCGTCCCACCCGTTGCGGACGACCTCCCGGCCCCCGTGCTTCTGACTGTTGAAGAGGCCGCCCGCTGCCTCCGTATCGGCCGTACCACCTGCTTCGCCCTCATTCGCAGCGGAGAGCTGGAATCCCTGCTGATCGGCGGACTCCGCCGCGTCCCCGCCGATGAACCGGCCGCCTACCTCGCCCGCCGCCGCGCCGAACAGCGCGCCGCCTGACCCATTCCTCACCACCGGAGCGCTACCCCGCCACGGGGCGGCGCTCCGGTCGTTCGTATTCGCCTCAACCCCAAGGAGTCCCGCCCGTGGCGGAACACAAGAAGCGCACCCGACAGCCCAACGGCCGAAGCTCCATCTACCAGGGCAGTGACGGCAAGTGGCACGGCCGCGTCACTGTCGGCATCCGCGACGACGGCCGTCCCGACCGACGCCACGTCGAACGCAAGACCCGGGCCGAAGTGACCGCCGCCGTGAGGGAACTGGAGAAGCAACGCGATGGTGGCACGGTCCGAAAGGCTGGCCGGGCCTGGACTGTCGAGACGTGGCTGACCCACTGGGTGGACACGATCGCACCACTCGCCGTTAACGAGAACACGATGGTTGGATACGGCGTCGCCGTGCGGAAGCACCTGATCCCTGCCCTCGGGGCGCACCGCCTGGACAAGCTCCGCCCGGAGCACATCGAGCGTTTCTACGGCGCCATGCAGGCGGACGGCCGGCGAGCGGGAACGATCCATCAGATTCACCGCACCTTCCGCACCGCCTTGAACGAAGCTGTCCGGCGTGGCCACCTGACCCGCAACCCGGTGCAGATCGCCAAGGCCCCTCGCCTCAGCGAGGAGGAGATCGAGCCGTACACCGTTGACGAGGTCAAGCGGCTGCTGCGAATCGCTGACGGCCGCCGAAACTCTGCCCGCTGGGCCGTGGCTCTTGCCCTGGGACTGCGACAGGGCGAGGCGTTGGGCCTGAAGTGGACCGATGTGGATTTGGAGCGCGGCGTGCTGATGGTTCGCCGGAGCCGTCGCCGCCCGCGCTACGCCCACGGGTGCGGGATTCCTTGTGGCCGGAAGCCTGGCTACTGTCCGCAGCGTCAGAGGACAAACCCCGAGACAGCCGACACCAAGTCCCGTGCGGGGCGGCGCGCGGTGGGCCTCCCCGCACAGCTTGTGGATCTGCTCCGGGTTCACCGGACCAAGCAGGATGCCGAACGCGCGGCGGCCGGGGATGACTGGGTCGATGAGGGATGGCTATTCGCGACGCCGACCGGCCGAGGCACGTCACCCCGTACGGACTACGACGACTGGAAGGAATTGCTCGGAGACGCGAAGGTGCGCGACGGCCGATTGCACGATGCCCGCCACACCGCCGCCACGGTCTTGCTGATCCTCGGAGTCCCCGAGCGGGCAGTCATGGGGCTCATGGGGTGGTCCACTACTGCCATGGCTGCGCGGTACCAACACATGGTGGACTCCGTCCGGAACGACGTGGCCCACCGGGTTGACGGACTTATCTGGAAGCCGGCGGGAGACCGGCCGACCGACGATGACGATGGGGCTGCCGGGGTGGTCGTACCAGTGCGGTGACGCATCCGAGGGGTAGGCTGTGGAGCCTGCCCTCTCGGGCTGAGTTACGGCGTTGGCTGCTTTGCCGCCGTGCGTCGGGCCGCCCGCTGAGCCGCCATCTTGGCTCGCTGGGCAGGTTGGACGTACAGCACGAGCACAGCCTCGTCGATGAGTTCGGCAATGTCGGCGATCTCTTCGACGGAGTAGGCCAGGGCATCGTGCGCCGAGTCATTCCCAACGAATCGGGCCTCGTGGAATGCGTCCACGATCTCCTCGGTAGCACCAAGGTTCTTCAACCCAGTGATGCGCTCGTACAGATTGTTGCCCACAGCACCTCGCTCTTTGACGATCTGTTCCACAGCCGCCCGGTATCCGATGCCGGCGAGACGGAAGGCACCTGCGGCCTCTGCTAGCGCGGCCTCTGCGAATACTTCCCGGACGGTCTCGGGCGCCTCCGGAGCCAGCTCGCGGGGCGTCCTGCCAGGCCAGACCTGATCGATGTCGATGGTGGTGTACGACTCGCGGACCTCCCCTCCTGCCTCCATCTCTGTCTTAACGTCGACAAGACGGAGGTAGGCGCTTTCCTTCGTGCACCAGTCGCAGCGTAGGGTCATCAGACACCTGACGATCTTGAGGTCCGTGCGCTCGCGGAAGCTACCGCTCAGCTTTGAGTGCGACCTGACGTCGAGTGTCGTATGACGGACGCAGTGGGGGCACTCTCCGGCGACCGTGCGGTGCAGGGGGTTGTAGCCATCTAGCTTGGCGAAGCGGTTCGTCACAGAAGGACCGTATCTAGGGGCCGACTCAAGCGTCACCTGTTTTGGCTAAGCCTCTCGTCTCGAAGGACTCCGACAAGGGTCATGACTGGCCAACTGAGACGGAAACTGAGACGGAGATGCACGAAGGGTCCGACTCGATGAGTCGGACCCTTCGTCTACCTGCGGTAGCGGAGGGATTTGAACCCTCGGTGACTTGCGCCACACTCGCTTTCGAGGCGAGCTCCTTCGGCCGCTCGGACACGCTACCGAGGGAGACCTTACAGCACGGTGGGCACTGCTCAAAAATCGATAATCGGGGCCCGTCACCGGTGCCGGAAGAAGTCCGTGAGCAGCCGGGCGCACTCCTCGGCGAGCACGCCCTCGACGACCTCGGGGCGGTGGTTGAGCCGCCGGTCGCGCACGACGTCCCACAGGGATCCCGCCGCTCCGGCCTTCTCGTCCCGGGCGCCGTAGACGACCCGGTCCACCCGTGACTGCACCAGCGCGCCGGCGCACATGGTGCACGGCTCCAGCGTGACGACGAGCGTGCAGCCGGTCAGCCGCCACTCGCCGGTCCGTGCGGCGGCCCTGCGGATCGCCAGCACCTCCGCGTGCGCGGTGGGGTCGCCGACGGCCTCGCGTTCGTTGTGCCCCGCGCCGAGCACGGTCGTGCCGTCCGCGGACAGCACGACGGCGCCGACGGGAACGTCCCCGCCCCGGACGGCCAGTTCGGCCTGGCCCAGGGCGAGTCGCATCGCACCCCGCCAGCGGTCGCGTACCGGGTCCGGGGGACCCGTGGGGAGGGTGGGGGTCAGCGGACGGTCTCCAGAACCTCCGCGGCGCCCAGAGCCTCGGCGATGGCGCTCAGCGCGTCGACGGCCAGGTTCTTCAGCTCCTTCTCGCTGACACCCAGGTCGTCGAGGATCTCGCTGTCGCCCACCGGGCTGTGCGGGACCGCGTCGGCGGAGGGGGCGGCCGGCTCGTCGTCGGAGTCGCCGTCCGGCTCCTCCGTGCCGTCGAGGTCGAGGGTGTCCAGATCGGGGTCGCCCTCGCCGGGCTCCTTTCCGAGCAGTTCGTCGGTGAGCAGGATCTCGCCGTAGCTGCTGCGGGCAGCGGCGGCGGCGTCCGAGACGTAGATACGAGGGTCGTCCTCGCCGTCGATCCGGACGACGCCGAACCAGGCGTCCTCCTGCTCGATGAGCACGAGCACCGTGTCGTCCTCCGGCGAGGATTCACGGGCCAGGTCGGCCAGGTCCGACAAGGTCTCCACATCGTCCAGCTCTGTGTCGCTCGCTTCCCACCCGTCTTCGGTGCGCGCGAGCAGTGCGGCGAAGTACACCGTGACTCTCCCACTGGTCATAGGCGTGCCGGTTGGGGGTCCCCCCGGCGGAGTCTGTGGGCGGGAGTGCGGTGCGCCGAGCCCCGCCCACTCGGAATCGTGGCAGAAACGGAGCGTTCAGGGGACGTCTTCGGCTCCCTGTGTCCGCCCGTTTTGATCGTCCACGAGCGGGATCGTACGCGGCGCCCGGCGTGGCGCACGCATCGGACGGGCCGTCAGCGGGCCGCGGTCACCAGCGGAAGGTGCGCATGCGCATGTGGTGGCGCAGCCGGGCGGCCTTGGCGCGCCGCGGCTGGACCCGGTCGCGCAGCTCGCGGGCCTCCGCCAGGTCGCGCAGGAACTGGGCCCGGCGCCGGCGGCGCTGCGCTTCGGTCTCCTGCTGGTCGCAGTCCTCCCGGGACTTCCTGTCAGACATGTGCACACCCCTCCGTACGTCCCTTCCGCGTTCCCTTCGGCGGGCGGTTTGATGCCAGCGCGAGGGGCGCGGTGGCCCGGTTACTGTTAGGGACATGCGTCTCCACGTCGTCGACCACCCCCTGGTCGCCCACAAGCTCACCACGCTGCGCGACCAGCGCACCGACTCCGCGACCTTCCGCCGCCTCGCCGACGAGCTGGTCACCCTGCTCGCCTACGAGGCCACCCGGGACGTGCGCACCGAACAGGTCGACATCCGGACGCCGGTCGAGCGGACCACGGGTGTCAAGCTGTCCCACCCCCGCCCCCTGGTGGTGCCGATCCTGCGGGCCGGCCTCGGCATGCTGGAAGGCATGGTGCGGCTGCTGCCGACCGCCGAGGTGGGCTTCATGGGCATGATCCGCGACGAGGAGACGCTCCAGGCGTCCACGTACGCCACCCGGATGCCGGAGGACCTCTCCGGGCGCCAGGTGTACGTCCTCGACCCGATGCTGGCCACCGGCGGCACCCTGGTCGCGGCGATCCAGGAGCTGATCAAGCGCGGCGCCGACGATGTGACCGCGGTGGTGCTGCTCGCCGCGCCCGAGGGCGTCGAGGTCATGGAACGCGAGCTGGCGGGGGCGCCGGTGACGGTGGTGACGGCCTCCGTCGACGAGCGGCTCAACGAGCACGGGTACATCGTGCCGGGGCTCGGCGACGCGGGTGACCGGATGTACGGCGCGGCGGAGTAGTGACGCGGGGCGCCTGCTCGCCGTAGGGGTGCGGGTCGCGGGGCGGCTGCGGCACCGTCGTGGCTCGTCGCGCAGTTCCCCGCGCCCCTGGGCGCGTTTCCCGCGCCCCAGGGAGTTGCCGCTGACCGTGCCTGTCAGCAGGACTTGTTCGCCGTGGCCGGCTTGGGGTTGGTCAGGGTGGTCAGGGCCTTGTCTGCGTCCGCCTTTGGCGTCAGCTTCTTGAAGCCCGTGCCCAGGATCAGGTCCACCGCCGTGCCCTTGCGGGCCGCGTCCGTGCGGCGCTCCGCGCCGGGGAGCTGGGTGGCGAGCACCGGCAATGACGTGTCCAGGGCGGCGGAGGGGCCGAGCAGCAGCCCGGTGCCCTTGATCTTCTTGTCGTACTCCTTCGTCGCGTTGCCCACCTCGCCGATCCGGAAGCCGCGCTTCTTCAGCTCGTCCGCGGTCTTCTTGGCGAGGCCGCTGACCGGCGTGGCGTTGAGCACGTTGACGGTGATCCGGCCCGGCTCGGGCAGGGCGGCGGCCTTCGTCGAGGAGGCCGCCCGGGTGCCGCACTCCGACCGGGTCCCGGCCGCGGAGGCTTCCTTGCCGCCGCCGGTGAAGACGTCGATGAGCTGGAACGTGCCCCAGCCGAGCACGCCGAGGGCGGTGACGGACGCGACGGCCAGGAGAACGAGCCTGCCGCGTCGCCGCGGTCGGCGCATCCGCGGGTACTTGTCCCCCGTGATCCGGTACTGGCCGCCCATGCCAGGGGGAGTCAGCATGCTCATGGGCGCAGCGTAGTGCGCCGGAGCGGTGATTCCTACTAGATGATCATTGGACGCCGGGCAGAGAACCCAAAAGGGTCAACCCTTCACCGGACCGTCACCCGATCCGGCGTCGGTCCGGCTCCGTCAGTCCAGCTCCAGCACGCGCGCGTGCAGCACCTGGCGCTGCTGCAGCGCGGCACGCACGGCCCGGTGCAGACCGTCCTCCAGGTACAGATCGCCCTGCCACTTCACCACGTGCGCGAACAGGTCGCCGTAGAAGGTGGAGTCCTCGGCGAGCAGAGTCTCCAGGTCGAGCTGGCCCTTGGTCGTCACGAGCTGATCGAGGCGGACCGGGCGCGGTGCGACGTCCGCCCACTGCCGGGTGCTCTCCCGGCCGTGGTCGGGGTACGGCCGGCCGTTTCCGATGCGCTTGAAGATCACACGGAAAGCCTACCGGTCCAGACGTTCCGGGCGCAGCCATGGCGACCGAGTGCGACGCTGGAAAAGCCGCTGTAAATCGGGGTGAACCTCAATTTTCGGATAGGTGCCTGAGATGAGTGACCGCGAAGCCACGCCGTCGGCCACCGCCCCCGAGAAGTCCGGGAGCGCCCCCGCTCTGCCGAAGGAGGCCCTGGAGATCGCCGCCGGGTACGCCTTCACCGGCCCCGCCCTCGACCTGGGCGCCCTGTTGTGGGAGGGGCGGTGCCTGGCCGACGCGCAGATCCGGATCCCGCTGCCGATGCTCAACCGGCACGGCCTGGTCGCCGGCGCGACCGGCACCGGCAAGACCAAGACGCTCCAGCTGATCGCCGAACAGCTCTCGGCGCAGGGCGTGCCGGTGTTCCTCGCCGACATCAAGGGCGACCTGTCGGGCATCTCGGCACCGGGGCGGCCCGGCGACCAGATCACCGCGCGGGCCGCGGACGTCCACCAGACGTGGACGGCGACCGGCTTCCCCGCGCAGTTCTACGCGCTCGGCGGTCTGGGCCACGGCGTCCCGGTGCGGGCCACGATCACCAGCTTCGGCCCCCTCCTGCTCTCGAAGGTCCTGCGGTTGAACCGGACCCAGGAGCAGTCCCTCGGTCTGATCTTCCACTACGCCGACACCAAGGGCCTGGAACTGGTCGACCTCAAGGACCTCAGGGCCGTCGTCGTCTTCCTGACCTCGGACGAGGGCAGGCCGGAGCTGAGGGACATCGGCGGTCTGTCCAGCGCCACGGCGGGCGTGATCCTCCGGGCGCTGACCGCCTTCGAGGCGCAGGGCATGGCCGGTTTCTTCGGGGAGCCGGAGTTCGACACGGCCGAGTTCCTGCGCACGGCCGAGGACGGGCGCGGCACGGTCTCCGTCCTCGAGCTGCCCGCCGTACAGGACAAGCCGGAGCTGTTCTCCACGTTCCTGATGTGGCTGCTCGCCGATCTCTTCCACGATCTGCCCGAGGTCGGTGACACCGACAAGCCGAAGCTGGTCTTCTTCTTCGACGAGGCGCATCTGCTCTTCGACGACGCCTCCCCGGCCTTCCTGGACTCCCTCACGCGGACCGTGCGGCTCATTCGCTCGAAAGGGGTCGGCGTCTTCTTCGTCACGCAAACCCCGAAGGACGTACCCGCGGATGTCCTCGGCCAGCTCGGCAACCGGATCCAGCACGCCCTGCGCGCCTTCACCCCGGACGACGAGAAGGCGTTGAGGGCCACGGTGAAGACCTTCCCGAACTCGGCGTACGACCTGGAGGAGCTGCTCACCGGGCTCGGTACCGGCGAGGCGGTGGTCACCGTGCTCAGCGAGAAGGGCGCCCCGACGCCGGTCGCCGCGACCCGGCTGCGGGCGCCGGAGTCCCTGATGGGGCCGGTAGAGTCCGCGGCCCTGAACGAGGCGGTGACGTCGTCGCCGCTGTACGGGCGGTACGCGCAGGCCGTCGACCGGGAGTCGGCGTACGAGCGCCTGCAGCGGCCGCCCGCGGGCAAGGGGCCGGACGAGATGCGGGCCCGTGCCCCCCAGGCCGCCCCGCGGACCGAGGCGCAGCCGTCGGTGGTCGAGCAGGTCGTCGGCAGCGGGATGTTCAAGTCGCTGGCGCGGTCCATCGGCACCCAGATCGGGCGCGAGATCACCCGTTCGGTCTTCGGTACGGCCCGGCGGAGGCGGTAGCCGCCACGGCCCCGCCTCCGCCGACTGCTCAGCGGTTCTTGTCCTTCGGGGACCGTTCGTCCCGCTTCACCTGCGGCTTCGGCGCGCTGCGCGCGGCTTCCGCCCGCAGCAGGGCGCGCATGACGGCGTACGGGTCCATGGGCATGGGGTGCTCCTTGCGTCGTACTGACGGATGAACCGGGGGCGCCGGTTCTGTCAGCAGCGCAGGACCACCGAGCGGCGGGCGGGCGGGGTGTAAGGGTGCGGCGGGGGCAGGAGGGCCGCCGGGCGGGGGTGCGGGGCCGGACGCGGGGGGAGGGCGGCGGCGCGATGCGCGCGGCGGGCGGTTCCCGGCCGGGGGGCGGGGGCCACGAGGTCGTACTCGATGATCTCGGTGGCCGCCGCGACGGGGGCCAGGGGCAGTCCGGCGGGTGCCGCGGGGACGCACAGGGCGAGCAGCAACACGAAGGTCCGCAGCCAGGTCCGGCCCGGTCGGAGGCTTCGTACGGTGCTCACGGAAGGTCATCTCCCCGGCGCGGCCGCGCCGTTCTGCGCGGCGCGCCCGAGAACCGCCCGCTCGGCGTACCCGTTCACAGCTCGTGGGGGACCTGGCGGGCGCGGTGGCGGATGCCCAGCGCCGTGACGATCTCGACGATGCCGACGACGACCAGCCAGATCCCGCCGACCACGACGAGGACGGCGACCGACTCGAAGGGCGAGACGATCAGCACGACCCCCGCGGCGAAGCTGACGACGCCGAGGAGGATCTGCCGGCCGCGAGCGGGCATACCCGGGTCGGAGACGGCGGCCACGGTCTGGGTGATGCCGCGGATCAGCCAGCCGATGCCGATCCACAGGGCAAGCAGCAGCAGTGACTGCATGGGCCCGCGGAAGCAGAACAGGCCCAGCAGGATCGACAGGGCGCCGCTGATGAAGCCCAGCACGCGCAGCGAGGTCGTCTTGTGCGTGCCGAAGGCGGCGACCAGCTGGAAGACGCCGCTGATCAGGAGGTAGAGGCCGAACAGGACGCCGGTGGCGCGCAGCGTGGAGCCCGGCCAGATCAGCACCAGCACGCCCAGGATCAGCGAGGCGACGCCGGTGAGCAGGACGACCTGCCAGGCGGCCTGGGACAGGGCGTGCAGGGGCCCTTCGAGGGGCGGCTCGGGTTCGTGCCCGCCTCTGGGGGCGCGCTGCGCGTGGACTTTGCGGTCGTCGTACTCCGGGCCCCACGCGGGGCCGGACGGTGCCTCGGTCATGGTTCAAGCTGAGAACGGCCCGGCGCGGACCGCCACCAAGGGTGAGCCGAACGGCTTACTTCTCGGCTGCCTTGGACGTCTTGTCCGCCTTCGCGGCCTTGGCCGCCGCTTTCATCTCCTGCTTGTGCGCGCGCACCTTCGCCAGTGACTCCGGCCCGGTGATGTCCGCGACGGACCGGAACGACCCGGCCTCGCCGTACGGCCCGGCCGCCTCCCGCCAGCCCTTGGGGGCCACGCCGAGCTGCTTGCCCAGCAGCGCGAGGAAGATCTGCGCCTTCTGCTTGCCGAAGCCGGGCAGTTCCTCCAGGCGCCGCAGTAGTTCCGTGCCGTCCGTGACGCCCTTCCAGACCAGCTCGGCGTTGCCGTCGTAGTGCTCGACGAGGTACTGGCACAGCTGCTGGACGCGCTTGGCCATGGACCCCGGGTAGCGGTGCACGGCCGGCTTCTCCGACAGCAGCGCCGCGAAGGACTCCGGGTCCTGCGCGGCGATGTCGTGCGCCTCCAGATCGTCCGCGCCGAGCCGGTCCGCGATCGTCCGGGGCCCCTTGAACGCCCACTCCATCGGGACCTGCTGATCGAGCAGCATCCCGACCAGCGCGGCGAGCGGACTGCGGCCGAGCAGCTCGTCGGCGTCGGGATCCTGGGCGAGGTGAAGGGTGACGTCCATGGCTCGATGATCCCGCGGCCGGGCTCAGGCCGCGCGCCGGTACCCGGGCGCCTGCCCGGGCTCAGGTCGCGCGCCAGTACCCCAGCGCGTGCATCCGGTCCTTGGCGACGCCCAGCTCCTTGCGGACGTACGCGGACAGGTTCCGGGTGGTCGCCGTGTCGCAGGCGATCCAGACGTACGGCTGGTCGGTGCCCTTCAACAGGTCGGGCAGGTCGGCCCGTACGGCGTCCACCAGCTGGTGGCGGGCGACCGTGCGCAGCTCGTGCCGGGAGGTGTCGGCCCGGCAGGGCAGTCCGGCCGGGCTGCCCTCGAACCAGATGGTGGCCGGGGCCGAACCCAGCGCGTCCAGCAGGGAGTTGAGCGCGGGCAGCGAGGCGGGGTCGGCCATCGCGAAGACGTGGGAGGGCTCGGGCCGGGGATGCTGGAAGCCCGTGCCCTGGACCGTCGCCTCGATGGTGTCCCCGGCCCGCGCCGCCCGCGCCCAGTCACTGGCCACACCCTCGTGCAGCGCGAACTCCAGGCTGAAGGTGCCGGCCTGCGGGTCGGGGTCGACCAGCGTGTACGCCCGCTGGTGCGGTTTGCCCCCGTCGGTGAACCAGAGCCGGACCCACATCGTCGGGTGGACACCGGTCGCCGCGAGCATGCCACCGTCGCTGAGGTGCAGCCGCCGGTAGTCGGGGGAGACGTCCTCGGCGCCAGTGACGGTGAACGCGAAGTCCTTGGCGCCCATCAGTTTCAGGACAGTGCCCTGCCAACCGTGCCCCTGCCCCATCGCGTCTTCACCCTTCGCGTACTATTCCGTCACGAACAACTTAGGCAAGGCTAACCTAAAGCACGCCATGAGCACAGGAGGGTGACAGGTGACCGCCGAGATCTACCGCGACGCCTGGGGCATCCCGCATCTGCGGGCCGACGGCGCGCGCGAACTCGCCCGCGCCCAGGGCCATGTCACCGCCCTCGACCGGGCCTGGCAGCTGGAGGTGGAGCGCCGGCGCGCCGACGGTACCTCCGCCGCCCTGCTCGGCCCGGACTCCCTGGCCTGGGACCGCTTCGCGCGGCGGGCCAGGCTGGACGACACCGCCCGCCGCTGCTGGGCCGCACTGGCCGACGGCGACCCGGAGACCGCCGACTGGATCCAGGCGTACGTCGACGGCGTCAACGAAGGTCTCGCCGGGGCCGCCCTGCCGGTCGGCGCCCCCGGCCGCTGGGAGCCCTGGACCCCGCTCGGCGTCTGGCTCGGCATCCACATCCTCTTCGCGGGCTTCCCCGCCAAGCTCTGGCGCGAGGAGGCCGTCCGGCACCTCGGCGAGGAGGCCGTCGGCCTGTTCGCCATCGACGGGCCCGGCACCTCCGGCAGCAACGGCTGGCTGGTCAGCGGCGAGCGCACGGTCTCCGGGCAGCCGATCATCGCGGGCGACCCGCACCGGTTCATCGAGGACGCCGGCGTCTACCAGCAGATCCACCTGTCCTGCCCCGAGTTCGACGTCGTCGGCCTCGCCGTCCCCGGCGTCCCCGGCATCGCCCACTTCGGGCACACCGGCACGGTCGCCTGGGCCATCACCAACGCCATGGCCGACTACCAGGACCTGTACCGGGAACGGCTGCGGCGGACGGGCGCGGGCATCGAGGCCCTCGGCCCGGACGGCACTTGGGCCCGCGCCGCGCGGCACACCGAGACCGTCGAGGTGGCGGGCGAGGACCCGGTCGAAATCGAGGTCATCGAGACCGACCGCGGCCCGGTCGTCATCGGCGGTCCCGAGGGCCTCGACGACGGCACCGACCGCGCCGTCAGCCTCCGCTACCCGCCCCGCGTCACCGGCGACCTCGGCTTCCGCGCCCTCCTCCCCCTGCTGCGGGCCCGCCGGGTCGCCGACGTCGACCGGGCCTTCGACCGGTGGACCGAGCCGGTCAACGTCGTCCAGGCCGCCGACACCGAGGGCGGCCTGCTCCACCGCGTCGCCGGAAAGGTCCCGCTGCGCGCCCCCGCCAACCGCACCCGGCTGGTCCCCGCCTGGGAGCCCGGCCACGCCTGGCAGGGCTGGCACGAGACGCCGTACGGCGAACTCGCCGACGGAGTCGCGGTGATGGCCAACCAGCGCGGCCCGGCCACGCCCCTCGGCGTGGAGTTCGCCCCGCCGCACCGCGCCGACCGCATCACCGCCCTGCTGAGCGAGAAGAAGCGGTGGGCGCCCGGCGACATGCCCGCCATCCACACCGACACCCATCTCGCCTCCGCCGCCGCCCTGCTGGACCGCCTGGCCACCCTCGACGGCCTCTCCCCCGAGGCGGCCCGCCTCCGCGAGACGCTCCTGACCTGGGACCGCCGGATGGACGCGGACAGCCGGCCCGCGGCCCTCTACGCGGCGCTGCGCAGCGCGGTCGTACGCCGGATCGCCGCACACCCCGCCTTCGCCGCCCTGACCACCCCGCCCGCCTACCCCGAGGTCCTGCTCCCCTGGCTCGCCCTCGTCCCGCGTATCGGCTTCGCCCTCGAACACCTGCTGCGCGCCGAGGAGTTGTACGGCATCGACCGGCCGGAAGCCGTGCGCGCGGCCGTGGAGGAGGTGGCCGCCCGGCCGCCCGAGGGAGTCTGGGGCGACACCCACCGCCTCGCCCCCTGGCGGGCGCTGCCCGCCGAGTACGACGAGCCCGCCCTCTCCGGCGACCACGACTGCGTGCTGTGCACCTCCGCCGTGCCCGGCATCACCGACCTCGCGGCCCGCGGCCCCGCCGCCCGGTACGTCTGGGACCTGGACCGCCGCGAACACAGCCTGTGGGTCGTGCCGTTCGGTGCCTCCGGGGTGCCCGGCACTCCCCACCACCGCGACCAATTGCCGCTGTGGACACGGGGAGAGCTCGTCCCCGTCGTCACGGACTTCGACCGACTGGAGAAGGAAACCGATGTCTGACACCCGCGAGACGGTGTACGAGGAGCGGGTCGACGGCTTCGGCACCGTGCACGTCCAGCGCCTCGACCCGCAGGCCGACGCCGAGGTCGTGCACTCCTGGGTGAGCGAGGAACGCGCCTCCTTCTGGGGCATGAACGGCCTCACCCGCGACCAGGTCGCCGAGGTCTACGCCCACCTGGACGCCCTCGACACCCACCACGCCTACCTCGTCCGGCGCGACGGCGTCCCGGCCGCGCTGCTGCAGACCTACGAGCCCGAGGCCGACCGGGTCAGCGAGTGCTACGACGTCGAACCCGGCGACATCGGCGTCCACCTGCTGCTCGCGCCCGCCGCGGCGGAGGGCGGCCGCCGCGGCTGGACGGCCGCGCTGCTCGGCGCCATCACCTCATACGCCCTCATCGGCCTGGACCGGCGGCGGGTGGTCGTCGACCCCGATGTGGCGAACGAGAAGGCCGTCGCCCGCTTCCTGCGGCAGGGCTTCGAGGCGGGACCGCTCGTCACCCTCCCCGAGATCGACCTCCCGGACGTGTACCTGCCGGAGAAGAAGGCCCAACTCGCCTTCCTGCGCCGGGAGGTAGCCTTCCCCGGGTGACCCCGGAAGACCTCGTCGCCCACTACGGCCTGGAGCCGATCCCCCGCGAGGGCGGACTGTTCCGCCGTACCTGGGAAGGGCCCGCGCTCCCGGACGGCAGACCCGCGGGCACCGCCATAGTCGCCCTGCTCACCGCCGAGCCGGGCGACTATTCCGCACTGCACCGGCTGACCGGCGACGAGGTCTGGCACTTCTACCTCGGCGACCCCCTGGAGATGCTGCTGCTCGACCCCGACGGCAGCTCCCGCACGGCCGTCCTGGGCCCGGACATCCTGCACGGCCAGCAACCGCAGCTGACCGTCCCCGCGGGCACCTGGATGGGCGCCCGGGTCGTGGCGGGCGGCACCTGGACCTTCTTCGGCTGCACCATGGCCCCCGGCTTCACCTACGAGGACTACGAGCACGGCGACGCGCAGCACCTCCTCGCCCGCTATCCCCACGAGGCCGCCCGGATCATGGAACTGTGCCGCCCATGAAGCTGCTCCAGGGCCAGGTCGCCCTCATCACGGGAGCCGGCGGCGGCATCGGCCGCGGCATCGCCCTGCGCTTCGCCGAGCAGGGCGCGGCGGTGGCCCTGCACTGCCGTACGGCGGTGGACGCGGCGCGCGAACTGGCCGCCGAGCTGGGGGACTCCGTCGTGCTGGGCGGGGACCTGACCGTCGAGGAGGAGTGCCACCGCGTGGTCCGCGAGGCCGCCGAGTGGGGTGGCGGCCGGCTGACGGCGCTGGTCAACAACGCGGGCGTACAGCCGGTCCGGGACCTGCCCGGGATGACCGCGGCCGAGTGGCGGGCGGTACTGGACACCAACCTGACCAGCGTCTTCGCCTGTACGCAGGCCGCCGCCGAGGTCATGCGGGGGCGGGGCGGCGGCTCGGTGACCCACATCGCCTCCGTGGAGGCCCGGATGCCGGCACAGGGGCACGCGCACTAC
Source organism: Streptomyces sp. NPDC002779 (assembly GCF_042888685.1). Taxonomy (NCBI): domain Bacteria; kingdom Bacillati; phylum Actinomycetota; class Actinomycetes; order Kitasatosporales; family Streptomycetaceae; genus Streptomyces; species Streptomyces sp. NPDC002779. Next base: position 66,847 of record NZ_JBIAQC010000003.1, on the reverse strand, counting down.
GCGGCCGCGAAGGCGGCGGTGGTGATGCACGCCCGCTCCGCGGCGCTGGAGTACGGCCGCGACGGCATCCGCGTGAACACGGTCTCCCCGGGCCTGATCGAACGGGACGGACTGGCCCGGGCCTGGCCGGAGGGCGTACGACGCTGGAACGAGGCCACGGCCGTGGGCCGCCTCGGCCGCCCGGAGGACGTGGGCGACGCCTGCGTGTTCCTCTCCTCCCCGCTCGCCTCCTGGATCACCGGCCACGACCTCGTCGTCGACGGAGGAGCGTCGGCCCGGCCGACGTGGTGAGGCGGGGGCCGGGGGAGAGGGATGCCCACAGGAATCGGACGGGGTGAGTACGGGGGCCTGTCGTTCGTGGGGCGGGACGGGGGCGTCGGTGTGGCCGAGTGGTAGGGGTCGGTCGCGGGCGGTGCGGATGCCGCCGGCCGGACGGGGTGAGGGCGGGGGCCCGTCGTTCGTACTTGGGTCGGCCCGGCTGACGGGGAGGCTCTCTTCGCGGTGGACTTGTTCCGTCCGTCGGGGCGAGCGCGGAGCGCCTGCCGTACGTGGACGGGACGGAGGGGCGTCGGTGCGGCCGACGTGGGGGGTCGGTCGCGGGCGGTGCGGATGCCGCTGGTCCGGCGGGGTGAGCGCGGGGGCCTGCCGTTCGTGGGCCGGGACGTACGGCCAACGTGGCGCGTCTCCTCGGGCGGGCGGAGCCCGTCCGACCTGGTGAGCGCGGAGCGCCTGCGGTGCGTACTTATCCTCGTGGCGGAGACCGGGGAAGACGGAGAGACGACGTGGTCCGACGGCGCGGAGTTCAAGGGCTGGTGCTGCTGGGAGCCGTGCTGGTCCTGCTCCTCCTCGGCGGCACGGCCCCGGCCTCGGCGCACGCGGCCCTCAGCGGCACCGACCCCGAGGACGGAACCGTCCTCGCCACGGCCCCCCGTCAGCTCACCCTGACCTTCACCGAGTCCGTAGGGCTCCTCGACGACTCGGTACGCGTCCTGGGCCCGGACGGCAGGCGCCTGCGCGTGGGGGAGGCCGAGCACGCCAAGGGCGACGGCACGGCCCGCGTCACGCTGCCCCGGGGCCTGGACCAGGGCACCTATACCGTGGCCTGGCGCGTGGTGTCGGCGGACAGCCACCCCGTGTCGGGCGCGTTCACGTTCTCGGTCGGCAAGCCGTCGGCCGTGCCGGTGGCCGTGGGCACGGGCCCGACCGAGCATCCGGCCACCGCCGCCCTCCACAAGATCGCCCGGTATCTCGCCTACCTGGCGGCGGCCCTGCTCATCGGCACCGCCACCTTCGTCGCCGTATGCCGGCCGGCGGACCCCCAGGCCCTCCGCACGCCGCTCCTGCTCGGCTGGTGGACCCTGGTGGCCACGACCGTCGCCCTGCTGCTGCTCCGGGCCCCGTACGAGACCGGCGAGTCCCCGGCAGCGGCCCTGAATCCCGACGCCCTCACCGACACCCTCACCGGCCGCCCGGGCCTGACCCTGCTGACCAGGCTGGCCCTGCTCCTCCTGGCGGCGGCGTATCTCGTACGGCGGTCAAGGCGGGGCGAGCCCAGCGGTGTCCCCGGGGCCGTCCTCGCCGTAGGACTCGCCCTGACCTGGGCGGCGTCGGACCACGCCTCGGCCGGGATCCAGGTACCGGTGGCGATGACCTCCGCCGTACTGCACCTCCTGGCCACCGCGGTCTGGCTCGGCGGCCTCACGGCCCTGCTCCTCACCCTGCGCCGCGACCGCCTCACCCCCGACACGGTCACCCGCTTCTCCCGCCTCGCCCTCGCCTCGGTGACCGTCCTGGTCGTCACCGGCGTCTACCAGTCCTGGCGCGGCCTGGGCTCCTGGGACGCGCTCACCGGCACGACGTACGGCAGGCTCCTGACCCTCAAGCTCATCGCGGTCGCCCTGCTCCTCGCGGCGGCGGCCGTGTCCCGCCGATGGACGGCCCGCCTGGCGACGGCGGAGACGGAGACGGCCGTACGGGAAAGAGTCCCGGAGCCCCTAGGCGGCCCTAGCCTCCCCGACCCACCGTCCCCGCCCCCACCATCCCCGTCCCCGCCCCCGCCCTCCGACACCCGGCGCCGCGCCCTGCGCCGCTCGGTGCTGGCCGAGGCCACCGTCGGAGTGGTCGTGCTGGTGATCACGACCGTGCTCACCTCGACCCTGCCGGGCCGGGCCGTGGCCGAGGCGGCCGAGGCCGCGCCGCGCACCGGAGGCACCGTCGCCGTCACGGTCCCCTTCGACGTCGGCGTCCCGGGCGGCGCCGGCAAGGTCCAGCTCACCCTCGACCCCGGCCGGGTCGGCGACAACGCCCTCCAGGCCGTGGTGCTCGGCCCGGACGGCGGCCTGTCGGCGGTGCCCGAACTGCGGGTCTCCTTCACCCTCCCCGCCCAGGACATCGGCCCCCTCGACGCCGGCCTGACCGACCAGGGCGGCTACTGGGCCAACAGCTTCGTCAACCTGCCCCTCGCCGGGACCTGGACCATGAAGGTCACCGTGCGGGTCTCGGAGTTCGACCAGGTGAGCGTGGAGCGGCGGATCGACGTCCGCTGAGGCGGACGGCGTCAGTGGTAGAAGCCACTTCCTACGCTCTGCGCCAGGCGCTGAGCAGTCCCTCGGGGCCGTACGCCGCCTGGAGTCCTGAGCAACTGACTCCGTTGCGAGAGACCGCCACGAGCGGCACGGGCTCGTCGGTGATCGCCGCCCGGTGCTTCTGCAAGGCGGCCAGGTCGTGGCTGTCGAACGCCGAGTTCTCGAGCCACTTGACCGAGCCGAGGAAGAGCAACTGCTTGGCCACCGGCTGCCGGTCGGCACCCACCAGGTCGATTTCGACGTCGTTGCTGCGGGTCCAGTACCCGCCGATCGCCGGGGCGGCGGGCAGGAGCGCGTCCGGCAGGAGGCGGGCGAGGGATTCCCGGACGAGGGGCTCGATGGCACGCCCCCGCCAGCTCGTCCACCGCTCCTTGATCCGGCTCAGCGTGAGATCTCCCCGCATCCGCTCGATCTCCGCCATGTGCGGATCCAGGAACGCGAGCCAGAAACGCAGGTAAGGGTCGGCCACTCGGTAGCGGCGTTCCTTCGACGGCCGCAGTGAGAGTGGCAGCTCGGCGGCCACCACCCGCTTCTCCGTCAGGACATCCGTGGCACGGGTGAGGGTGGTGTGGGCGATCCCACCGGCCGCGCGCGCGATGTTGGTGAAGGTTCGCTCCCCGGATCCGATGGCCCGCAGGACCTCCCTGCTCATCGCCTGCGGGGGGAACTCCGCGGCCAGCGACCGCTCGGCGGAGACCAGAAGCGCCGAAATCGGGTTGTCCAGCGAGTCGCGGAGAAACTCCCAGAGATCCGCTCCAGGCCGCCACTCCGCACAGATCAGCGGAAGACCGCCCGTGACCAGGGCGGCGTCGAAGGCGGCTGCCGGCTCAAGCCCGAGCATCTCGCCGATGTCGGCAGGGTTCAGCGGCCCGACCACCATTTCCCGGCCCCGCTGATGGAAGGGGCGGTCGTAGCTGTTCAGCGTCTCCATCATCGACAGGTCGGATCCGACCAGCAGGAGCAGTACGGGTTTACGGCTGAGCAGGCGATCCCACGCCCGCTGGAGCATGCCCTCGAAGGCGTCGATGCGGTCCATGAGATACGGAACCTCATCCATGACGACCACAGCCGGGCTGTCGTCAGGCAGAACCTCGGCGAGCAGCCTGAACGCCGCGTTCCACTGCTCGGGGCTCTCCTCCGCGAACAGTTCGCGCTCCGGCAGAGTGGATCTGACGACGGAGTCGAGCAGTTCCGTCAGTTCGTCCTCCGCGGTGCCGCCCGCCGCGGTGAAGAAGAGGTGCGGGGCCTCGGTGCGCCGGAGGAACTCCTCGACAAGGCTGGACTTGCCGACCCGTCGCCTCCCCCGCATGAGGATGCACTGACCTGGTTTCGGCGATCCGACGGCATCTCGAACCTCCTGAAAGGCGTTCCGAAGCACGCCCAGCTCCCGGTCCCGCCCGATGAATCGACGCATGAGAATGCCCCTCAGGAGATAGTATCGATAGAGATACTATCGTCGCCGCTACCATCCTGTTTCGGGACGTGGTGGCCGGAAACGACGAAGGGCCCCACCGCGAACGGTGGGGCCCTTCGACATCGTGCCCGGTGAGGCACTGGCGGAGGATACGAGATTCGAACTCGTGAGGGGTTGCCCCCAACACGCTTTCCAAGCGTGCGCCCTAGGCCTCTAGGCGAATCCTCCGCCAGGAACATTACATGACCGAGAAGGGTGCTCGCGAACTCGATCCGAGCTGCTGACGTCGGGTACTCTGTGCGGAGCCCCTCACGCGGCGCTATCTGACTGAACTCCCCCAGGGCCGGAAGGCAGCAAGGGTAGGTTGGCTCTGGCGGGTGCGTGGGGGGCGCTTGCGTTCCCGTGGGCCGGGTTGTCAGTGGGCGCCTATAACCTCGTATGCGTGTCGTCTCTCGCGCTGTACCGCCGCTATCGCCCGGAGTCGTTCGCCGAGGTCATCGGGCAGGAGCATGTCACCGACCCGTTGCAGCAGGCGCTGCGGAACAACCGGGTCAATCACGCGTACCTGTTCAGCGGCCCGCGCGGATGCGGAAAGACGACCAGCGCCCGGATCCTCGCCCGCTGTCTGAACTGCGCGCAGGGTCCCACCCCCACCCCGTGCGGGGAGTGCCAGTCCTGCCAGGACCTGGCGAGGAACGGCCCGGGCTCCATCGACGTCATCGAGATCGACGCCGCCTCGCACGGCGGTGTGGACGACGCCCGTGAGCTGCGGGAAAAGGCCTTCTTCGGCCCCGCCTCCAGCCGGTACAAGATCTACATCATCGACGAGGCCCACATGGTCACGTCGGCCGGCTTCAACGCCCTGCTCAAGGTCGTCGAGGAGCCCCCGGAGCATCTGAAGTTCATCTTCGCCACCACCGAGCCCGAGAAGGTCATCGGGACGATCCGGTCGCGGACCCACCACTACCCCTTCCGGCTCGTGCCGCCGGGCACCCTCAGGGAGTACCTGGCCGAGGTCTGCGGGCACGAGAACATCCCCATCGAGGAGGGCGTCCTCCCGCTCGTCGTGCGCGCCGGCGGCGGATCCGTGCGTGACTCCATGTCCGTCATGGACCAGCTGCTCGCCGGGGCACGGGAGGAGGGTGTGACGTATGCCATGGCCACCTCCCTCCTCGGCTACACCGACGGCTCGCTGCTCGACTCCGTCGTCGAGGCCTTCGCCACCGGCGACGGCGCCGCCGCCTTCGAGGTCGTCGACCGCGTCATCGAGGGCGGCAACGACCCCCGGCGCTTCGTCGCCGACCTGCTGGAGCGGCTGCGGGACCTCGTGATCCTCGCCGCCGTCCCGGACGCCGTGGACAAGGGGCTCATCGACGCCCCCGCGGATGTGCTGGAGCGCATGCAGGCCCAGGCCGGCACCTTCGGCGCCGCCGAGCTCAGCCGCGCCGCCGACCTCGTCAACGACGGCCTCACCGAGATGCGGGGCGCCACCTCGCCGCGACTCCAGCTCGAACTGATCTGCGCCCGCGTGATGCTCCCCGCCGCGTACGGGGACGAGCGCTCGGTCATGGCCCGGCTGGACCGGCTCGAGCGCGGCGTGAACTTCTCCGGGAGCGCCGTCGCTCCCGCGATGGGGTACGTCCCCGGACCCGAGGCCCACGCCCAGCAGCCCCCCGCGCAGGTGCAGGCCCAGGCCCCCGCGCAGGTCCAGGGGCCCGGTCACTCGGCCGCGGTTCCGCCCGTCGGCGGCCCGGCAGCGGCCCGCGCGGCGGTACGGGGAGGGGGCGCCCCGGCCCCACAGGCTCCGTCCGCCCCGCAGACCCCGCCCGAGCCGTCCGCCGAGCCCGCTCCGGCCCACCAGCCTCCCGCGTCCACCGAGCCCACCCCCGCTGCCCCGGCACCCGCCCCCGGCGCGTGGCCCACCGCCACCACCCTCGGCAGCGGCCGCCGCCCGGGCGGCTGGCCCACCACCACGCCCACCGCGACCCCGGCCACCACGCCCGCCGCGGCCCCAAGCCCCCCTCCCGCACCCTCCGCTCCGAGCAACCCCGCACAGGCCCCTGCTCCCCAGCCCACCCCCGCCGCTCCCAGCACCGGCGGTGGCGGCGGCCTCGACCCCCGCACGCTCTGGCCGAACATCCTGGAGGCCGTCAAGAACCGCCGCCGCTTCACCTGGATCCTGCTCAGCCAGAACGCCCAGGTGACCGGCTTCGACGGCACCACCCTCCAGCTCGGTTTCGTCAACGCCGGTGCCCGCGACAACTTCACGACCAGCGGCAGCGAGGACGTCCTGCGCCAGGCGCTCGTGGAGCAGTTCGGCGTCCAGTGGAAGGTCGAGGCGATCGTCGACCCGTCCGGAGGAGGCGGCTCCGCCCCTCCGCAGGGCGGTTCCTCGGGCTACGGCGGAGGCGGCTACGGCGGCGGTGGTGCCGCGGCGACCCCCAGCCGCCCGGCACCTCCCCAGCCCACCCCCGCGCCCGCCTCCTCGGCCTCGGCACAGTCGGCCCCGTCGAGACCGACGCCCGCCGCCGCTCCCGTACCGCAGCCCTCCGCCCCGGAGCCCCCGCCCCGGCCCCCCGTGTCCATCGAGGACGACATCCCCGAGGACGACGACCCGGACCTCAACGAATCGGCCCTCTCCGGCTACGACCTGCTCGTCCGCGAGCTGGGCGCGACGGTGGTCGAGGAGTTCACGAACGAGTAGGTCGAGCACCCGCGAGCCGATCCTCTCCGTAGGACTTGGCGGGACTTGGCGGGACTTCGTAGGAACCCACAACCCCCGCTCCCGCCCTCCTTCAGCAGCCCGCACAAACCGGCCACCCCGGCTGCGGTTAGGCTGACCCCGTGAAGGTCCTCGTCATCGGCAGCGGCGCCCGCGAACACGCCCTGTGCCGCTCCCTGTCCCTCGACCCCGACGTCACCGCGCTGCACTGCGCCCCCGGCAACGCCGGCATCGCCGAGGTCGCCGAGCTGCACCAGGTCGACGCCCTGGACGGCGCCGCCGTCACGGCGCTGGCCACCCGGCTCGGTGCCGACCTGGTCGTGGTCGGCCCGGAGGCACCCCTGGTCGCCGGTGTCGCCGACGCCGTGCGCGAGGCGGGCATCCCGGTCTTCGGCCCCTCCGGGGAGGCCGCCCAGATCGAGGGTTCCAAGGCCTTCGCGAAGGACGTGATGGCGGCGGCCGGCGTCCCGACGGCCCGCTCCTACGTCTGCACGACGCCGGAGGAGGTCGACGAGGCCCTCGACGCCTTCGGCGCCCCTTATGTCGTCAAGGACGACGGTCTCGCCGCCGGCAAGGGCGTCGTCGTGACCGCCGACCTGGAGGCCGCGCGGGCGCACGCCAACTCCTGCGAGCGCGTGGTCATCGAGGAGTTCCTCGACGGCCCCGAGGTCTCCCTCTTCGCCATCACCGACGGCGAGACGGTCCTCCCGCTCCAGCCCGCCCAGGACTTCAAGCGGGCCCTCGACGGTGACGAGGGGCCGAACACCGGCGGCATGGGGGCGTACTCCCCGCTGCCGTGGGCCGACCCGAAGCTGGTCGAGGAGGTCCTGGAGAACGTTCTCCAGCCCACCGTCGACGAGATGCAGCGCCGCGGCACGCCGTTCTCCGGGCTGCTGTACGCCGGTCTCGCCATCACCTCGCGCGGAGTGCGGGTGATCGAGTTCAACGCCCGCTTCGGCGACCCGGAGACCCAGGTCGTGCTGGCGCGTCTCAAGACGCCGCTCGCCGGGGTCCTGCTGGCCGCCGCCAAGGGCGAACTCGCCGTTCTGCCGCCGCTGCGCTGGAGCGCCGATGCCGCGGTCACCGTGGTCATCGCCTCGCACAACTACCCCGGCACCCCGCGCACCGGCGACCCGATCACCGGCCTCGACGAGGTCGTGGCGCAGGACGCCCCGCACGCCTACGTCCTGCACGCCGGTACCCGTACCGACGGCGACGCCGTGGTCAGCGCGGGCGGTCGCGTCCTGTCGGTCACGGCGACCGGCGAGGACCTGGCCGCGGCCCGGGAGCGCGCGTACCGGGCGGTGGCCCGCATCGGCCTGGACGGCTCCCAGCACCGCACGGACATCGCGGCGAAGGCGGCCGCCGAGTGAGCAAGGCCGAGTGAGCAAGGTCGAGTAAGCAAAGTCGAGTGAACAAAGGGGCCCGCAGGCCCTCCCGATGAACCCCGCAGGCCCCGGATCCGTCTCAGGAACCGGGGCCTGATCCTTGCTGTCCGTCATCCAGCTTTCCCCAGAGCCATTCCATCGAGTGACCGATGCCCCATCCGGCTGACGGAGGCCGGGCCCCCAACTATGGTGCGGCGCAAGCGTTCCGGCACTTGGCCCACCGGCATTGCGATGTCAGTGACGGGTGCCACAGTGGGGGAGTGACCAAAGCCAGGACAGGTGGGACAGGCAGCGCAGCCTTGACGGCCCGCGCATGGGGGAGGGGGTGAGGTCCGGTCGTGACCGGTATGGGTGTGGAGGCAGGCGCACAGGCCGCGCGTTCCCGGGCGCTGGCCGTGCTGCGGATCCGTAGCCGGGCAGTGGCGGTCGCGCTGCTGCCCGCGGCGGCCGCCGTGGTGCTGCTGGCCGGTGGCTCCACCGGCCACCTCGTGGGCTCCGGCTGGGATACGGCCCGCTGGGCCGTGAGCTGGGTCGCCGTGCTCGTACTGCTGGCGGCGGGCGGGATCGCACTGGTCGTGGCCCGCTCCCGGCCGGCCGTCAGTCCGACGGTCGCGATCGCGGAGGAGTCGGCCCCCGATCTGTACCGGATGGTGCGCGACCTGGCCGACCGCCTGGACGTGCCCGCGCCCTCCGCGATAGCGCTGACCCCGGACTGCGACAGCTGGCTGGAGGATCGCACCCACCCGGCCCACGGCCCGCCCCCGCGCGAGCACGGGGACGAGCTCACGAGCGGCCTGCGTGGCCCGCACCGCCGAGCCTCGGCGGCCCCGGTGCTGGTCATCGGATCGCCGTTCCTGTGGTGGATGCGGGTGGGCGAGCTGCGAGCCGTCCTCGCCCCGGTGGTGGCCGGTACGGGCCCCTCGGCGCACCCCGACATAGCCGCGGCCCGCCGTTTCGTACGGGGCCTGGACGCGGCGGTGGCAGTGGCGTCGGCCTCGAACCGCGGTCCTCTCTCGCGCGCGGTGCTGGCGGGCGTCGGCAAGGTGGCCCGCCTGCTGCTGAGCAGTTGCCGGGAGCACGCGGCGGAGATGGAGCGAGGGGTGGCCGCGGCGGCGGCGGAGCGTGCACAGGCTGTGGATTACGGACTGCGCATCGTCGCCCAGGAACAGGTGGGCCTGGCCTACGCGGGCTGGGACCGACTGCTGACCCGGGTGGCCCTCCCCGCCTGGCGGATGGGCCGCTGGCCGTCCCGCCTGGACGCGGGAGTGGTGGCCGCCCTCACGGAACTCTCCCGCCGGGACCGGCTGGCCGAGGGCTTCGCCTCCCGCCTGGGCGAACGCCCAGCGTGCGACCTCCTGGAGGAACCGGGCGCGGTGGACGAGGCGGCATCCTTGCTGGCCGCGCGGCTGTTCCACGGCGGCCCGGCGGAATCGGGCCCGGACTGGTCCCCGGTCGGCTGGCAGGAGTACCCGGAGGAGGTGGTCGACCGCAAATGGCGTACGGACGCGGCCCGCCTCCACCGAGTCCTCGACGCCCTCGGCGTCCGCCGCCCCAACCCCCGGACGGACGGCCCGACGCTGTCCCGCGTACTCGACCACTTGTCGACGCCGGAGGACCCTGCTCCGGCCCCGGATGAGCGAACCGCGCCGATGAACCCTGCGGCGGCGGAGGAACGAACCGCGCCGGAAGACCCGACACCTGCGTCGGCCCCCGCGCCCGCCCCCCAGTCGCCCCCCACGCCGGAGGAACCGACCCCCGCGTCGGCCCCCCAGACGTCCCCCACACCCGAGGACGAGCCCGAGGCTGACGCGGAAAACCCCACCGACACGGAAGACCCCACCGACACCGAGCGCTCCGCCGCCCTCGCCGCAGGCCTCACCGCCGAACTCGCCCGCGAGGAATCCGCGGTCCCGCCGAGCCCCGCCGCCCCCGCCCCCGACACCGCACTCTGGGACGACGGCACCCTGCCCCTCTTCCCGCTCCAGCCTCCGCGCTCCCCGCGGGAGCTGCTCGCGGACCACGTCACCGCGATGGTCTGCTGCGCCGCCATGGACACCGCGGGCGCCACCCCCGGCCTGGACTGGCTCGACGGCCCCACCCTCCTGGTCAACGGAGAACGCGCCGCCGACCTCACCCCCCGCGTCCTCAGCCTCATCGAGGAGGGCGACCCGGCCCCCTTGAAGGAATGGCTGATCGAATCCGGCATACGCCCGGAAAAGCCGGTACGCCTCGTCTGACGGCCCCCGAGCCCGCCAGCCCCGAGCCACAGCGCGCCCCTCAAGCGGAACTCCGCATTCCACTTTCGGCCAATTCGCAACGACTAGTGACAGCATGCGTGCGCAATGTGATGTGCTGGGACCGATCGCGCCCACGGCAAGGGCTTGCGACATACGACCGTCACGAAGACGCCACAGACCACACACACAGACGCACAGACCACACACACAGACCACGGGGGCAAGAGGGAGGGGAGCGACCATGGGGTCGGAGCAGATCCGCCGCTGGGAGTCGGGAGCACTTGCGCACGCCGTCACGGACCCCTTCGGCCAGGGCCCCGTCCCCTGGCTCCGTGGCACGGAGACGTACTTCGACGACACGGGCCAGGTGGTCCCCTGGTACGTGGACACGCCCCAGGACGCACCGGCCGCACCGGCCGCTCCGGCCCCCCCGGGCGCCTCGGGCGCCCCCCGCGTCCCCGCCCCCCGCACCACCTCCGGCACCCGCTCGCCCCGCCCCACCGAGGGCCCCCGCTCGGCGGACGACGTCCACCGCCAGATCAAGGGCTTCACCTCCACCGGCGCGGTCGCCCCGGGCGAGGCCGTCGACTTCCACATCACGGTCGACCCGCCCCAGCAGTTCAGCGTCGACGTCTACCGCATCGGCCACTACGGCGGAGACGGCGCCGCCAAGATCACCACCAGCCCCCGGCTGTCCGGCATCGTCCAGCCCCCGCCGCTGGCCGCCGACCGCACGGTCTCCTGCCACCACTGGTGGCTGTCCTGGCGGCTGCAAATCCCCTCGTACTGGAGCATCGGCGCCTATGTCGCGGTGCTCACCACCGCCGACGGCTACCGCTCCCACATCCCGTTCACCATCCGGGACAACCACCCGGCCGATCTGCTCCTGCTGCTGCCCGACGTCACCTGGCAGGCGTACAACCTCTACCCGGAGGACGGCCGCACCGGCGCCAGCCTGTACCACGCCTGGGACGAGCACGGCCGGCTGCTCGGCGAGTCGGACGCCGCGACGACCGTCTCCTTCGATCGCCCCTACGCCGGCGCCGGCCTCCCCCTGCACGTGGGCCACGCCTACGACTTCATCCGCTTCGCCGAGCGCTACGGCTACGACCTCGCCTACGCCGACGCCCGCGATCTGCACGCCGGACACATCGACCCCACCCGCTACCGTGGCCTGGTCTTCCCCGGCCACGACGAGTACTGGTCGACGCCCATGCGCCGCACGGTCGAGCGGGCCCGCGACCACGGCACCTCGCTGGTGTTCCTCTCCGCCAACACCATGTACTGGCAGGTGGAGCTGGGCCCGTCCCCGTCCGGCGTCCCCGACCGCCTGCTGACCTGCCGCAAGCGCAAGGGCCCCGGCAAGCCGGTCCTGTGGCGCGAGATCGACCGCCCCGAGCAGCAGCTGATCGGCATCCAGTACGCGGGCCGGGTCCCCGAGCCCCACCCGCTGATCGTCCGGAACGCCGACCACTGGCTGTGGGACGCCACCGGCGCCCACGAGGGTGACGCGCTCGCCGGACTCGTCGCGGGCGAGGCCGACCGCTACTTCCCGCGCACCGCGCTGCCCGAGCACGAGGAGCGCATCCTGCTGGCGCACTCCCCGTACACCGACGGCGAGGGAGCCCTCCGCCACCAGGAGACGTCCCTGTACCGCGCCCCCTCCGGCGCCCTGGTGTTCGCCTCCGGCACCTTCGCCTGGTCGCCCGCCCTGGACCGCCCGGGCCATGTGGACCCCCGCGTCCAGCGCGCCACGGCCAACCTCCTGGACCGCATCTGCAAGCACGACTGACCCGGCCCGCAGGCCCCCGCCGACCCCCGGTCCAAGGTCAGACCCCTCATACGGGACAATCGAGCCCTTGGCCCGCCCGTCTCCCACCCCACCCTGTTCGAGCCCTGCGGGCATCCCTTTGTTTTCAACCACGGGGAGGAACCGTGTCCGGATTTGTAGAAAAGCCCGAACCGATCGAGGTTCCGGGTTTGGTGCATCTGCACACCGGCAAGGTGCGCGACCTGTACCGGAACGAGGCGGGCGACCTCGTGATGGTCGCCAGCGACCGCTTGTCCGCGTACGACTGGGTGCTCCCGACCGAGATCCCCGACAAGGGCCGCGTCCTCACCCAGCTCTCCCTGTGGTGGTTCGACCAGCTCGCCGACCTGGTCCCCAACCACGTGCTGAGCACCGAACTCCCGCCGGGCGCTCCCGCCGACTGGGCGGGCCGCACCCTGGTCTGCAAGTCGCTGACGATGGTCCCCGTGGAGTGCGTGGCCCGCGGCTACCTCACCGGCTCCGGCCTGGCCGAGTACAACGACACCCGCACGGTCTGCGGCCTCGCCCTCCCCGAGGGCCTGGTCGACGGCAGTGAGCTGCCCGCCCCGATCTTCACCCCGGCCACCAAGGCCGAGGTCGGCGAGCACGACGAGAACGTCTCGTACGAGGAGGTCGCCCGCCAGGTCGGCGCCGACACCGCCGCCCGGCTGCGCCAGGCGACCCTCGCCGTCTACTCCCGCGGCCGGGACATCGCCCGCGAGCGCGGCATCATCCTCGCGGACACCAAGTTCGAGTTCGGCTTCGACGGGGACACCCTGGTCATCGCCGACGAGGTCCTCACCCCGGACTCCTCCCGCTTCTGGCCGGCGGACCGGTGGGAGCCGGGCCGCGCGCAGCCGTCGTACGACAAGCAGTACGTCCGTGACTGGCTGACCTCCGCGGAGTCCGGCTGGGACCGCAGGAGCGAGCAGCCGCCGCCGGCGCTGCCGCAGCAGGTGGTGGACGCCACCCGCGCCAAGTACGTGGAGGCGTACGAGCGTCTGACCGGCACGAGCTGGGCGTAGACGAGGCAAAAGAAGAGGCCCCCCGGCGAAAACCGGGGGGCCTCTCAACAGAGAGCGGACGACGAGGCTCGAACTCGCGACCTCAACCTTGGCAAGGTTGCGCTCTACCAACTGAGCTACGTCCGCAGTGCGCCGTGGCGCGAGAGCAACTATACCCAACCCCGCTCGCGGGCGAGACGCACCGCCGTATGACGGTTCTCCGCCCCGAGCTTGGAGACGGCCGAGGAGAGATAGTTCCGCACGGTCCCCTGGGACAGCGCGGCCCGCTCCGCGATCTCCGCCACGGGCGCGCCGTCGGCGGCCAGTTCCAGCACCTCGGCCTCCCGCGCGGTCAGCGGCGAGTCCCCGGCGGAGATCGCGTCGGCGGCCAACTCGGGGTCCACATAGCGGTTTCCGGCACGGACCGTGCGGATGATCTCGGCGAGCCGCTGGGCGCTGACGGTCTTGGGGACGAACCCGCGCACACCCGCCGCAAGTGCCCGCTTGAGGTGCCCGGGGCGGCCATGGCTGGTCACGATCATGACCTGGCAGGACGGCAGTTCCGTCCGCAGGGATGTGGCGACCTTCACACCGTCGGCGCCGGGCATCTGCAGGTCGAGTACGGCCACGTCGGGCGCGTGGGCGCGGGCCATCGCGAGCGCCTCGGGACCGGACGCCGCCTCGGCGACGACCACCAGGTCGTCCTCCAGCGAGAGCAGCGCGGCCAGCGCACCCCGGATCAGATGCTCGTCGTCGGCGAGCAGCACCCGCACCTTCTCGCTCACGCCGCCACCTCCTTCAACGGCACCTCGGCCACCACCCGGAACACGCCTCCCTCGGCCCCCGCCTCCAAGGTCCCCGCCACGGCGGCGAGCCGCTCGCGCAGCCCGGCCAGCCCCGAGCCGCCACCTTGCGAGACGGGACCGGCGACCCCGTCGTTCTCCACCGTCAGCACCACACACCCCTCGCGCACCCGCACGGACACCCCGCAGCGCTCCGCGTTCCCGTGCCGCAGCACATTCGTGGTGGCCTCCCGGACCACCCACCCGAGCGCCGACTGCACCTCGGCCGGCAGCCCCGCCACCGGCCCGCTCACCTCGCATGAGATCCCGGCCGCCGTCAACACCCCATGCGCACCGGCGAGTTCGGCCCCGAGGTCGGCCTCGCGATAGCCCCGTACGACATCGCGCACCTCGCGCTGCGACTCCCGCGCGATGCGCTGCACCTCGATCATCTGGTCCACGGCCTCCGGGCGTTCGCGCCGGGCGAGCTGGACGGCCAGCTCGCTCTTGAGGGCGATGACGGCCAGATTGCGGCCCATGACGTCGTGCAGGTCACGTCCGAACCGCAGCCGTTCCTCGGCGACGGCCAGCCGGGCGCGGGTCTCGCGGGCCTCGTCGAGTTCGTAGACGGCATCCAGCAGCCAGACGGAGAAGGCGGAGGTGAAGGCGATGAACCCGCCGCCGAGCAGCACCACCAGCGCGGTGACCAGGCCCTCCGCGGTGGGCAGTCCGAGCGGCCAGGTGACGGCCCAGGCGCCCGCGGCGAAGCCGCCGACGACGGCGAGCACCCGGCGGCGCTCCCGGACGCCGAGCGCCATGGTGCCCGCCCCGAAGGCGGTGACACCGGCGAAGACGGCACCCGCCGCGGTCTCGACGTCCTTGCCCTCGGGCCCGTGCTGGACGAGCGCGAGCGCGGCCACGGCGATCACCGCGGTGGCGGCGGCGAGCGTGCACATCAGCCGCACCGGCTGGTCCCGCCGCCCGCGCGTCCAGTCCAGGGCCCGGGATGCGGTCAGCATGGTGAGCGCCGCGTGTGAGCACACCACGAGCAGCAGCCAGCCGCCGACCGCGGTACCGGCCTGGCCGAAGGCGGCGAGACCGACGGAGAAGATCTCCGCCAGCCCGAAGAAGTGGAACGACCAGCGCGTGTACGTCTCGACCTTCGCGGGCGTGCTCTTGCCCCGCCACCATCCCCCCGCCACGCGCCACTCCCCGCTCTTCCCGTACGTCAGCGCCGCGGCTCCCAGCGGAACCACCGCCCTACAGCAAACACCGCGAGAGCGGTCCAGGCCAGCGCGGTGAGCAGGGCGCCCAGCGTCTCGTACGCCGACAGGGAGCCGGTCCAGCCGCCGCGCACCAGGGTGATCACGGGGCTGAGCGGCAGCAGGGCGCACACCGAGGCCATCGAGTCGGGCAGCAGCTCCAGCGGGACGGCGATCCCGGAGGCCACCATGGAGACCATCACCAGGGGCAGCGAGGTGACCTGCGCGCTCTCCACGGTCCGGGTGAAGGCGGCCGTCAGGGCAGCCAGCGCCGCACACATCACCAGGCCGAGCAGCAAGCCGGCGACAGCGAGGTGGAGCGCCTCGGGGGCGGCCACGTCCAGCAGGGCCGTGCAGCCGGCCACCAGGACCACGGCCTGCACCAGGCCGACGGCCAGCAGCGGCAGCGCGGCCCCGGTGAGGATCTCGTGGTCGCGCAGCTCGCCGGTGCGCAGCCGCTTCAGGACGAGTTCCTCGCGCCGGCCGACGAAGACGCCGATGAGCGCCGAGTACACCGCGAACAGCAGCGAGAAGCCGATCGCCCCCGGCAGCAGCACCTTCCCCACGTCGAGCCCGTGCTCGGCGAGATCCATGTCCTCCACCGCCGCCCGCACGGTGAACGGCAGCACCAGCGGCACGAACACGGCCGCCACGATCATGCCCTTGCTGCGCCCGAACAGGGTCAGCTCCGCCCGCGCCAGTGCCGCCACCCGCCGTGCCGGGGTCGACATCACCATCGGCTCGCTCATGCCGCGTACTCCTTCGACTCGGACGCCTCCCGGGCGATGCCCAGGAACGCCTCCTCCAGTGACGCCGACCGCACATCCAGCCGCCGCAGCTCCACCCCGGCCCGGTCGGCCCAGCCCAGCAGCCCGGTGGCGGCCCGCTGCAGCTGGTGGGTGCGCAGCCGTAGGACCCGGCCGTCCACCTCGTGCCCGGTCACGCCCAGCTCGTCCAGGGGCGGGAGGTCGCCCAGGAACCAGTTGTCCGGCAGCTCGAAGGAGATCCGGGCGGGCCGGCTCGCGGTCACCTCGGCCGGGGTGCCGGCCGCCGCGATGCGCCCCTCGTGCAGGATCGCCAGCCGGTCGGCGAGGCCTTCCGCCTCCTCCAGGTAGTGCGTGGTGAGCAGCACGGTCGTGCCCCGCTCGCGCAGGGTGCGCACCAGTTCCCAGGTGTCCCGGCGGCCCTCGGCGTCGAGTCCGGTGGTCGGCTCGTCGAGGAACAGCACCTCGGGGTCCCCGATCAGCGCGAGCGCCAGGTCCAGGCGCCGCCGCTCGCCCCCGGAGAGCTGCTTGACCCGCACCCCGGCCCGCCGACCGAGCCCGACCAGCGCCAGCACCTCGCCCTCCGGCCGCGCGCCGCTGACACACCCGGCCCACATCCGGGCGGTCTCGGCGACGGTCAGCTCGGACGGAAACCCGCCCTCCTGGAGCATGACCCCGGTGCGCGGCCGGACGACGGCCCGCTCGGCGTAGGGATCGTGCCCGAGCACCCGGACGCGCCCCTCGGCGGGCTTGGCGAGCCCTTCCAGCAGTTCGACGGTGGAGGTCTTGCCCGCGCCATTGGTGCCGAGCAGCGCGAAGATCTCGCCGCGGGCCACCGAGAAGGTGATGCCGCGCACCGCCTCGAACCCGCCCCCGTACACACGCCGCAGGTCGGTGACCTCAATCACGTGTTCGCGTTCGTTCCTGTCCATGACTTCAGCGTCCCGGCGCCCGCGGCGGCCCGGCAGTGCGGGCTGTCATCACCCGGCATGACAAATGTCAGAAGCGGGGGAAACACGAAAAGACCCCGGTCCGATGGACCGGGGTCTGATTCCTGAGCGGACGACGAGGCTCGAACTCGCGACCTCAACCTTGGCAAGGTTGCGCTCTACCAACTGAGCTACGTCCGCATTGCCTCCGACCGGCTCTCACCGATCGGCGCGGGCACCAGCCTACCTGATCCCGAAGGATGCCCGGTACGGCGATGCAGAGCGGGTGACAGGAATTGCACACTGCGCCTTCCCCCTGGAAGGGGGATGTTCTACTACTGAACTACACCCGCATGTACTCCGTGAGCTGGGCTTTTCGGCCCCGCCCGGCGGCGTGCTCCAGACTCTAGCTGATCGGGAGGGGTGTCGCGCAAGTCGGTTGTCCTCAGGGCCCGCTGACGCACCCTGAGGACGGTGCCCGGGAGGTCACTGCGCGGCGGCGAACGCCTCGTAGACCTTCTTGGGGATCCGGCCGCGCGCCGGTACGTCCATCTTGTTGGCCTGCGCCCAGGCCCGGACGGCCGCCGGGTCCGGGGCGACCTCGGTCTGCCGGTAGGCCTTGCCGGAGCGCGACCGCTTGCGGCCGGCCTCCACGTACGGCTCGAGCGCCTTACGCAGTTTCTCGGCATTCGCTTCGTTCAGGTCGATCTCGTACGACTTGCCGTCGAGTCCGAAGGCGATCGTTTCCGCCGCTTCCGAGCCGTCGATGTCGTCAAAGAGGGTGACCACGACCTTCTGCGCCACGAAATTGGTCCCTTCGTACGGCACGGCTGACAATTCATTTGTACAGTGCCCGACAATGCATTGGGAAGCCCGACTAAATCCTCCCGCGTGTCCGAGCGCAATAGGTATCGGGTGACGATCTCGGATCTTTCGCTGAACTTTTCCCGGTACCGCGCTCTTCCGCCTGTTCGTGATGGCCGTCACGTAGATTCCTACAAGTCGACGCGCGTAGAAATTTTGTGCGGGTAGTCTGAAACCACTGCAGGAACCTGCTCAGCACCACACCACCGGGAGTGCACGTGGCACGCGTCGTAGTCGACGTCATGCTCAAGCCGGAGATCCTCGACCCCCAGGGCCAGGCGGTGCAGCGCGCACTGCCGCGGCTGGGATTCGAAGGCATCTCGGACGTCCGTCAGGGAAAGCGATTCGAACTCGAAGTTGACGGGCCGGTCGACGAGGCCGCGCTCGCCCGCATCCACGACCTTGCGGAATCCTTCCTCGCCAACACGGTGATCGAGGACTTCACCGTCAAGGTGGAGGAAGTCGCGGAGGCGGCGAAGTGACCGCTCGTATTGGCGTCGTCACTTTCCCGGGAAGTCTCGACGACCGGGACACCCAGCGCGCGATCCGCCTCGCGGGTGCCGAACCGGTCGCCCTGTGGCACAAGGACAAGGACCTCAAGCAGGTCGACGCCGTGGTGCTGCCCGGCGGTTTCTCCTACGGCGACTATCTGCGGGCCGGCGCCATCTCCCGCTTCTCGCCCGTGATGGAGACGGTCATCGAGCAGGCGAAGGCCGGCCTTCCGGTCCTCGGCATATGCAACGGCTTCCAGATCCTCACCGAGGCCCACCTGCTCCCCGGCGGGATGCTCGGCAACGACCACCTGCACTTCATCTGCCGCGACCAGAAGCTGCGGGTGGAGAACGCGGACACCGCCTGGACCGCCGACTACACGGCCGGCCAGGAGATCCACATCCCGCTGAAGAACATGGACGGGCGCTACGTCGCCGACGAGTACACGCTCGACAAGCTGGAGGCCGAGGGCCGGGTCGTCTTCCGCTACCTGGACGTCAATCCCAACGGCTCGCTCCGTGACATCGCCGGCATCACCAACGAGGCCGGCAACATCGTCGGCCTGATGCCGCACCCGGAGCACGCCACGGAGCCGCTCATCGGCACCGGCCGCACCGACGGCCTCCCCTTCTTCACCTCGATCCTCAAGAAGCTGGTCAACGCATGAGCCGGACGCCTCTGGACACGGTCGAGCACGCGGCCGCGACCCCCGACGTCGAGCTGCCCTGGGCCGAACTGGGCCTGAAGAAGGACGAGTACGAGCGCGTGGTCGAGATCCTCGGCCGCCGGCCCACCGGTGCCGAACTCGCCATGTACTCGGTCATGTGGTCCGAGCACTGCTCGTACAAGTCCTCCAAGGTCCATCTCCGCCAGTTCGGCGAGAAGGCCCCCGAGTCCGACGCGATGCTCGTCGGCATCGGCGAGAACGCCGGTGTCGTCGACGTCGGCCAGGGCTACGCGGTCACCTTCAAGGTCGAGTCGCACAACCACCCCTCCTACGTGGAGCCCTACCAGGGCGCGGCCACCGGCGTCGGCGGCATCGTGCGCGACATCATCGCGATGGGCGCGCGGCCGGTGGCGGTCGTGGACCCGCTGCGCTTCGGCGCGGCCGACCACCCCGACACCAAGCGCGTCCTGCCGGGCGTCGTCGCCGGCATCGGCGGCTACGGCAACTGCCTGGGCCTGCCCAACATCGGCGGCGAGGTCGTCTTCGACTCCTGCTACCAGGGCAACCCGCTGGTCAACGCCGGTGCCATCGGTGTGATGCGGCACGAGGACATCCACCTCGCGAAGGCGTCCGGCGCGGGCAACAAGGTCATCCTGTACGGCGCCCGCACCGGCGGCGACGGCATCGGCGGCGCGTCGATCCTGGCGAGCGAGACCTTCGACGACGCCAAGCCGAGCAAGCGCCCCGCGGTCCAGGTCGGCGACCCCTTCCAGGAGAAGCTCCTCATCGAGTGCACCCTGGAGGCGTTCCAGGAGAAGCTGGTCGTCGGCATCCAGGACCTCGGCGCCGCGGGCCTGTCCTGCGCCACGTCGGAGCTGGCGTCGAACGGCTCCGGCGGCATGCGCGTGACCCTGGACGACGTACCGCTGCGCGACTCCACGCTCTCGCCCGAGGAGATCCTCATGAGCGAGTCGCAGGAGCGCATGTGCGCGGTCGTGGAGCCGGAGAAGGTCGACCGGTTCCTGGAGATCTGCGACAAGTGGGACGTCATCGCCACGGTGATAGGTGAGGTCACCGACGGCGACCGGCTGGAGATCTTCTGGCACGGCGGCAAGATCGTCGACGTCGACCCGCGCACGGTCGCGCACGACGGGCCGGTCTACGAGCGTCCCTACGCCCGCCCGTCCTGGCAGGACGCGCTCCAGGCCGACGACGCCAACAAGCTGCCGCGGCCCGGGACTTCGGATGAGCTGCGGGCGCAGGTCCTGCAGCTGGTCGGCTCCCCGAACCAGGCGTCGAAGAAGTGGATCACCTCGCAGTACGACCACTTCGTGCAGGGCAACACCGTCCTCGCCCAGCCCGAGGACTCCGGCATGATCCGCATCGACGAGGAGACCGGCCTCGGCGTCGCCATCGCCACCGACGGCAACGGCCGCTACGCCAAGCTGGACCCGTACGCGGGCGCCCAGCTGGCGCTGTCGGAGGCCTACCGCAACGTGGCGACCACGGGCGCCAAGCCGCTCGCGGTGTCGGACTGCCTGAACTTCGGCTCGCCCGAGGACCCGGCGGTGATGTGGCAGTTCGCGGAGGCCATCCGAGGTCTGGCGGACGCCTGCCAGCAGCTCGGCACCCCGGTCACCGGCGGCAACGTCTCCCTCTACAACCAGACCGGCGAGGTGGCCATCCACCCCACCCCGGTCGTGGCGGTGCTCGGCGTCATCGACGACGTGGCCCGCCGTACGCCGGTCGCCTTCCAGGAGGAGGGGCAGCTGCTCTACCTCCTCGGCGACACGCGGGAGGAGTTCGGCGGCTCGGCCTGGTCCCAGGTGATCCACGACCACCTCGGCGGCCTGCCCCCGAAGGTCGACCTGGAGCGCGAGCGGCTGCTCGCCGACATCCTCATCTCCGCCTCCCGCGACGGCATGATCGACTCCGCGCACGACCTGTCCGACGGCGGTCTGATCCAGGCGGTCGTCGAGTCGGCGCTGCTCGGCGGCAAGGGCGCCCGGCTGATCGTCCCGGACGGTCTGGACGCCTTCACCTTCCTCTTCTCGGAGTCGGCGGGCCGCGCGGTCGTCGCCGTGCCCCGCTCGGAGGAGCTCCGCTTCACCGACATGTGCGGCGCCCGGGGCCTGCCGGCCACCCGGATCGGTGTCGTCGACGGCGACGCGGTCGACGTCCAGGGCGAGTTCACCCTCCCCCTGACGGAACTCCGCGAGATCCACGAGGCGACGATCCCGGCCCTGCTGGCGTAGTCGGCCGTACCACCCGAAGGTCCCGTCCGCTCGCCGGACGGGACCTTCACGGCTCACCGCGGCCCTGCCTACGCTTGATCGCATGCCCCCGGCCAAGAAGCGCGCCCGCAGTTACGACCCCGCCAAGATCCGCACCGCGGTCTTCGCCCAGCTCGCCCACGTCCAGGACGCCGTGCGCGACCTCACGCCCGAACAGCTCGCGCTGCCGACCCGGCTCGGCGCGTGGACCGTCCGGGAACTCATCGCGCACATCGGGATGGCGCTCACCGGCATCGGGCGCGCCCTCGCGCTGCCGGAGCCGCCGAAACAGGACGCCGTACTGCTGGACTGGGTGTTCGCGACCTCCGCCGGCTCCTCGGACATCGACGCCTTCACGCGGCGGCTGGTCCAGGAGCACCCGGACCTCGGCGCCTACCTCGCCGACAGCGCGCGCGCCCTCCACGAGCAGCTCGACACCCACCCCGGCACCCGGCTGCTCGACACCAACGCCGGTGCCCTCCCGCTCGCCGACTACCTCGTCACCCGCGCCGTCGAACTCGTCGTCCACACCGACGACCTGAACGCCGCGGTGCCCGGACTCGACGTGCCGTACGACCGCCAGGCGCTCGCCGCCTGCACCCGGCTGCTGGCCGACGCGCTCGCCGCCAAGGCGCCCGGCGGCTCCACGGAGGTGCGGATCCCGCCGTACGCCGTCGTGCAGTGCGTCGAGGGCCTCCGGCACACCCGGGGCACCCCGCCGAACGTCGTGGAGACCGACCCGCTGACCTGGATCCGGCTCGCGACCGGGCGGCTGCGGTGGCCGGACGCCCTGCGCGAGGCGAAGGTCAGCGCCAGTGGTGAGCGCGCCGATCTCGCCGCTCTGCTGCCCCTGATGAGCTGACGACACAACGGACCGGTAACGACAGCGAACCCAACAGGCGCCTCGTACGTCGAAGAGACATGAAGCGGACGACACGTATGAAGTACGCCGCCGCAGGCCTCGCCGGCACCGCCGTGCTGGCCGCCTGCGGCACGGAGTCCGGCTCCGGCAGCGGCGCGGTCGGAGACGGCGAGAAGACCACCACGACCGCCGACGTCCTCGCGGGCACCCGCTGGGTCCCGCGGACGGCGACCGTCGACGGCAAGGAGTACAAGCTGCCGACGGGGGAGAAGGACTTCCGGGTCGACGAGGCGCACATCCTGTTCCGGCCCGGCGCCGCCGAGCCCGACGCGGGCGGCGGAGAGTCGGGCGGCACGGTGGGCTGCAACGACTTCGGTGCCGATGTCACGGTCGACGGCGACAGCGTGCGGATCACCGACCTCGTCTCGACCGATATGGGCTGCCCCGGTCCTGTGCAGGAGTTCGAGGAGAAGTTCCAGAGCGTCTTCACCGGCACCCTGAAGGCGAAGATCGAGGATCGGGACGGGGCCAAGGTCCTCACCCTGACCCGCGCCGACGGCGACAGCCTCACCCTGCGCGAGGGAGCCGCGAAGGAGACGCCGGCGCCGCCCCTGAAGGGCACGAAGTGGACCGTCGACACCCTGGTCTCCGGCACGGGCGACGACGCCACGGCCCAGTCCCTGCCCAAGGGCACCAAGGCCCACCTCACCCTGGGCAAGGACGGCAGCGCCAGCGGCAGCCTCGGCTGCAACACCTTCCGCGGCAAGGCGACCGTCAAGGACGGCACCATCGCCTTCGGACCGCTGTCGACCACGCGCAAACTGTGTGAGGGCCCCGTGATGAAGGCGGAGCGGGAGCTGATCGACATCCTCGCCGGCAAGGTGTCCTACCAGCAGAAAGACGGAGAACTGACCCTGACGGCGAGCTCCGGGGACGGACTCGTCGCCCGTGCGAAGTAAGAAAGCCCACTCCCAGCGAATTCGGACCAGTGGTCGATCTCGCCTACACTCGGAGACGTGCCACGTGGTGACGGTCGACTCAGTCATGATCTGCTCCCCGGTGAGAAAGGCCCCCAGGACGCTTGCGGCGTCTTCGGCGTCTGGGCTCCGGGCGAAGAGGTCGCCAAGCTCACTTACTTCGGGCTCTACGCCCTCCAGCATCGAGGCCAGGAATCCGCGGGGATCGCGGTCAGCAACGGCTCGCAGATCCTCGTCTTCAAGGACATGGGCCTGGTCTCCCAGGTCTTCGACGAGACCTCCCTCGGATCGCTCCAGGGTCATATCGCGGTCGGTCACGCCCGCTACTCGACCACCGGCGCCTCCGTGTGGGAGAACGCCCAGCCGACGTTCCGCGCCACCGCGCACGGCTCCATCGCGCTCGGCCACAACGGCAACCTGGTCAACACGGCGCAGCTCGCCGAGATGGTCGCCGACCTGCCCAAGCAGGAGGGCCGCACCCCGCGGGTGGCGGCGACCAACGACACCGACCTGCTGACCGCGCTGCTCGCGGCCCAGGTGGACGAGGACGGCAAGCCGCTCACCATCGAGGCGGCCGCCCACCAGATCCTCCCGCAGGTCCAGGGCGCCTTCTCGCTGGTCTTCATGGACGAGCACACCCTCTACGCCGCCCGGGACCCGCAGGGCATCCGCCCGCTGGTCCTCGGCCGGCTGGAGCGCGGCTGGGTCGTCGCCTCCGAGTCCGCCGCCCTCGACATCTGCGGCGCCGCCTACGTCCGCGAGATCGAGCCCGGCGAGTTCGTCGCCATCGACGAGAACGGCCTGCGCACCTCGCGATTCGCGGAAGCGAAGCCCAAGGGCTGTGTCTTCGAGTACGTGTACCTGGCCCGCCCGGACACCGACATCGCCGGCCGGAACGTCTACCTCTCCCGCGTGGAGATGGGCCGCAAGCTGGCGAAGGAAGCCCCGGTCGACGCCGACCTGGTCATAGCGACGCCGGAATCCGGCACCCCGGCCGCCATCGGCTACGCGGAGGCCTCCGGCATCCCCTTCGGCGCGGGCCTGGTCAAGAACGCCTACGTCGGCCGGACCTTCATCCAGCCCTCGCAGACCATCCGCCAGCTCGGCATCCGCCTGAAGCTGAACCCGCTGAAGGAAGTCATCAAGGGCAAGCGGCTGGTCGTCGTCGACGACTCCATCGTGCGCGGCAACACCCAGCGCGCCCTGGTCCGCATGCTCCGCGAGGCCGGCGCCGCCGAGGTCCACATCCGGATCTCCTCGCCGCCCGTGAAGTGGCCCTGCTTCTTCGGCATCGACTTCGCCACCCGCGCCGAGCTCATCGCCAACGGCATGACCATCGACGAGATCGGCACCTCCCTCGGCGCCGACTCCCTGGCGTACATCTCCCTCGACGGCATGATCGAGGCGACCACCATCGCCAAGCCGAACCTGTGCCGCGCCTGCTTCGACGGCGAGTACCCGATGGATCTCCCGGACCCCGAGCTGCTCGGCAAGCAGCTGCTGGAGACCGAGCTGGCCGCAGGGCCCGCCGCCACGGCCGCCGCGGACGCGATCCGCCGCCCCTAAGTTCTGCCGTACGACACGAAAGTTCTCACCACATGTCTGCTGTGTCTCATTTGGGAACTCCGTCCCCCGGCACGGGTGCCAGTTACGCGGCCGCGGGCGTCGACATCGAAGCGGGCGACCGCGCCGTCGAGCTCATGAAGGAGTGGGTGAAGAAGACGCAGCGCCCCGAGGTCCTCGGCGGCCTCGGCGGTTTCGCCGGCCTCTTCGACGCCTCCGCCCTCAAGCGCTACGAGCGTCCCCTCCTCGCCTCCGCCACGGACGGCGTCGGCACCAAGGTCGACATCGCACGGCAGATGGGCGTCTACGACACCATCGGCCACGACCTGGTCGCCATGGTCATGGACGACATCGTGGTGTGCGGCGCCGAGCCGCTGTTCATGACCGACTACATCTGCGTCGGCAAGGTCCACCCCGAGCGGGTCGCCGCCATCGTGAAGGGCATCGCCGAGGGCTGTGTCCTCGCCGGCTGCGCCCTGGTCGGCGGCGAGACCGCCGAGCACCCCGGTCTGCTCGGCCCGGACGACTTCGACGTTGCCGGCGCCGGTACGGGCGTCGTGGAGGCCGACCGGCTGCTCGGCCCCGATCGCATCCGTAAGGGTGACGCCGTGATCGCCATGGCGGCCTCCGGTCTTCACTCCAACGGGTACTCGCTGGTCCGGCACGTCCTGCTGAACCAGGCCGGGCTCGCCCTGGACGCGCGGATCGAGGAGTTCGGCCGCACCCTCGGCGAGGAACTGCTGGAGCCCACCAAGATCTACTCGCTGGACTGTCTGGCGCTGACCCGGACCACCGATGTGCACGCCTTCTCGCACATCACCGGCGGCGGCCTCGCCGCCAACCTGGCCCGGGTGATCCCGGACGGGCTGCACGCGATCGTGGACCGCGCCACCTGGACCCCCGCCCCGGTGTTCGACCTGGTCGGCAGGACCGGCGAGGTGGAGCGTCTGGAGCTGGAGAAGACCCTGAACATGGGCGTCGGCATGATCGCGATCGTGCCGGAGGAGTCGACGGACGCCGCTCTGACGACGCTCGCCGACCGTGGGGTCGAGGCCTGGGTCGCGGGTGAGATCACCGACCGCGGCGAGCACACCACCGGCGCCGAGCTGGTGGGGGACTACGCCTGATCGGCAGCACGAAACCCGGTCCGGCGCCAAGGCCCCGGACCGGGTGAAGTGCAGCTGTGACTAAGACTGCGAAGCGTGCTGCGTCAAGCGCCGCGACGCTGGGACGTGGGACCGGACTCGCCGTCCTCGTCCTCGTCGTCGTCGTTGTAGAGATCCGCGTACTGGGCGTACGGGTCGTCTTCGTCCTCGTCGTCCTCGAACGGCTCGCCGTTCGGCGGCTGGCTCGAAGTCGAAGCGCCCAGCTCGCTGGCCAGACGCGACAGGTCAGTCCCGCCGCTGTTGTACTTCAGCTGGCGGGCGACCTTCGTCTGCTTGGCCTTGGCCCGGCCGCGCCCCATGGCTCGACCCCCTCGGTGACGGGGCTCGACGGCCCCAGAGTCTCGACACGCGTTCATGATCTGGAACGGCCTCTCCGCAGAGAGACCGGTCCGTAGGGCTTCCACGGTACCTGAGCCCGCGCCCATACGGTACGTCGCCCACAGGACGCGCGTGTGCGCAGGACCTTCGAGGAGCCCCATCCTCGCTGGTCAACCGCGATTTTAACCACTTATCGCCGGTCGACCCGCCGGTAGAAGTGAGAGTTCTCTCTAAGTGCCCACCGGCGGGTACCGGTCGAACGGGTGCGTCTCCGGCGGATCAGCGCGCCCAGCGCGCCGCGGCGGCCTCGTGCATCCGCTGCTCGGCGATCCGGTCGGCCGCCGCGGCCGGCGGGATCCCGTCCGCCTTCGCACGTGCGAATATGGCCAGCGTGGTGTCGTAGATCCCGGCCGCCTTGGCCTTGCACCGCTCGAAGTCGAAGCCGTGCAGCTCGTCGGCGACCTGGATGACGCCGCCCGCGTTCACCACGTAGTCCGGCGCGTAGAGGATCCCGCGGTCGGCGAGGTCCTTCTCCACCCCCGGGTGGGCGAGCTGGTTGTTGGCGGCACCGCAGACGACCTTGGCGGTGAGCACCGGCACGGAGTCGTCGTCGAGCGCCCCGCCGAGCGCGCAGGGCGCGTACACGTCGAGGCCCTCGACGCGGATCAGCGCCTCGGTGTCGGCCACGGCCGTCACGGTCGCGTGCCGCTCGGTGATCCGGCGCACCGCGTCCGCGCGGACGTCGGTCACGAAGATCTCGGCGCCCTCCGCGACCAGGTGCTCCACCAGGTGGTGGCCGACCTTCCCGACGCCCGCGATGCCGATCCGCCGGCCGCGCAGCGAGGGGTCGCCCCACAGATGCTGGGCCGAGGCCCGCAT
Organism: Streptomyces sp. NPDC002779; assembly: GCF_042888685.1. Taxonomy (NCBI): domain Bacteria; kingdom Bacillati; phylum Actinomycetota; class Actinomycetes; order Kitasatosporales; family Streptomycetaceae; genus Streptomyces; species Streptomyces sp. NPDC002779. The sequence goes on along the minus strand of NZ_JBIAQC010000003.1, from coordinate 39,889 downwards.
GCCCTGGTAGACGCCGAACGCGGTGAGCACGGAGGAGTCGCCGGCGCCGCCGTTCTCGGGTGAGCGGCCGGTGGTCCACCGGCACTCGCGGGCGACGACGTCCATGTCGGCGACGTAGGTGCCGACGTCGCAGGCGGTGACGTAACGCCCGCCGAGGGAGGCCACGAACCGGCCGTAGGCCAGCAGCAGCTCCTCGGTCTTGTCCCGGTCGGGGTCCCCGATGATCACGGCCTTGCCGCCGCCGTGGTCCAGACCGGCCATGGCGTTCTTGTACGACATCCCGCGCGCGAGGTTCAGGGCGTCGGCGACGGCCTCCGCCTCGGTCGCGTACGGGTAGAAGCGGGTACCGCCGAGGGCGGGGCCCAGCGCGGTGTTGTGGAGGGCGATCACGGCCTTCAGACCGCTGGCACGGTCCTGGCAGAGCACGACTTGCTCATGACCCCCCTGCTCCGAGTGGAACAGGGTGTGCAGTACATCAGCAGGTGCGCCGGTTACGTCGGTCACTGTGGTGACTCCTGGGTAAGTAGCGGCGGTTCGGAGCAGCTCCCGTGCGGGTGGCGGGAGCTGTGAGCACGAGATTAGAGCCTGGGGAGCCCCGCCACCTCGACGTGCTCAGGATCACCTACTCCCGGAGTACCCCCGTGCGACGATTTGCATAGTTTTCTCGCCACTTTGTGAGCGGGTTTCGCAGGTTTTCCTGGCAGACGGAAGGGGAGGGAGCAGGCGTGCCCAAGGTGTCCTCGGTGACCGTCCCGTACGCGACCTATCTGCGCGTGTACGAGCCGCTGGCCGCCTTCCCCGAACCCGAGCGCGAGCACTGGGCGCACTACGCCCGCCGCGCCGACCGTCCGTCGTACCAGGACGAACTGCGCCGCGCCCTGGCGGACTTGTTGCCTACCCCGCCGGTACCGGTGCCGGTGCACGAGAGCACGGACGCCTTCGTCCTGGAGGTGGACGGGGTGGTGTGCGTGTGTCCCTGGCGGACCCGGCTGCGCGGCTGGCAGACGCTCGGCGAGCTGGGCGAGGAACTGCCCGAGCCGGTGCTCGAGGCGGTGCTCCCGGAGGTCGTACGGCGCCAGGCGGCCCAGGACTACGAGCGCTGGCTGGCCCGCAACCCCGATGCCCGGCCGTGGATCCGCACCTCGACCTGGCAGGTGCCGTTGCACTGGTTCGTGCTGGTCTCGGACGAGGAGCGGCGCTACGACAAGGGCACCGGTGAGATCCCGCCGATGCTGCGCTACCGCACCCCGATGGTGCAGGCGCGGCGCCGGGTGGCGCGGGCCCTGCGGACGCTGAAGGACACCATCGACGAAGGGCCGCTCATGGAGGGCCTGGTGGACGTGGGGCGCTGGCTGGAGGAGTTCCATCCGCGGTCCCTGGTCGAACTCGACTACGGCGGCCTGGTGCATGTGCTGCCGGCCGGTGAGCTGGAGGACGACCACTCCGCCGCGGACGTGGCCGAGGGCATCGCGGCGCTCCGGGAGGGCGACGGGGCGGCGGCGGGGGTGGCCTACGGGCGGCTGGTGGAGCGGTGGCGGTCGGTACGGGACCGGCGGTCCGCCAACTGACGTGTGGGCCAGGTCACGAACTGGCGTTTGACCTGACGCCCGTTTTGGGGTTTCCTCCTGCCTCTGATGCGCCTGGCACTCCTGAAGTTTCGTCAACATCGGACGTAGGTCCCGATCCGGGCGTTCCCCTCAAGATGTGTCAAGCGTGATGGACCGCACTTACGCGGCCCTTGCGTCTCTTGCCCTCCCTCATGCCAAAATAGGACAAGGAGTCCGGGGAGGACTCCGCTCGCATTGCATGCTTTATGGGGGGTCTGATGACTCCTGATCGCCCTGTGACTGATCGTCACAGTGGCGTGACTGTCCGCTATGGCATGGTCCATCGGCTTCCGTCGCTGATGAACACCTGGAGGGGCAATTCCATCGGTTTGGCCGACGCGGCTGGACAGATGGTGTAGTTGTAGTGCCGAGGACAAGCCGTTCGTCCTATAACCGACTCGACTCGCGTCCGCCATTTCGGGCAACGCGGGTCAAGGTGCAGAATTTAGAGGAAAGAACCGAGAAGGTTCGGTTCTCCCGAGGAGGCCGCTCATGACCGCTCGCACCCCTGATGCCGAGCCGCTGCTGACCCCGGCTGAGGTCGCCACGATGTTCCGCGTCGACCCCAAGACGGTCACGCGGTGGGCGAAGGCCGGCAAGCTCACGTCGATCCGTACGCTCGGCGGGCACCGCCGTTACCGCGAGGCTGAGGTCCGCGCTCTGCTCGCGGGCATCCCGCAGCAGCGCAGCGAGGCCTGAACAACTTCATAACCGGACAAATCGGCAAGTCCCCCAACATGCCGAGGCGTCCGGAACCCACAGCTCCAAGCGACGCGGGTACTGCCCCAACAGCGCCCACGCCCAAGGCTTCAGGCAACTGACAGGGTGCGTCGTAGATCGCGCTGGACTCCGCCGGGTCCAGCGCGATCTTTTTTGTGCGCCGAACCGGGGGGTGCGGGTGCCCCTGTGTGTGGCCTTGTCGGAGCCTGGGGAGGGGTGTCGGATCTCCTGTGGACACACCCTCCCGGGGAGTGCAATTGCACATATTAAATTGACCAGTTGTAGGTGGGGGGTAAGTACCGCGGTTTCGGAAACCCATGCGGTGACACCCGTCACATGCCAGGGACCTTGTTGCCCCTGGCGTATGTGCGCTAGAGGAGTCAGACGCTCCAGCGCCCCACGAACGCAGGGGTGTTGAGGCCGGCGAGGGTCACTCGACGGGCTCGGGCTCGGACGCGGACTCATCGGGCGTCCGGTCGGACTCCGTCGGCGGGGAGGCCATCGCCAGCCGCAGCAGCTGATGGCAGATCGGACAGTGCCGGGTCAGATGCCGGTAGGAGGAAGCGGCCGCCAGATGCGCACGGAGCAACGCCCGCGTCTCATGCCTCGCCGAAGCCGCCATACGCCACCTCCAGGGCCGTACGGGAAGGAGCCCTGGTTTCCTGGGTACCGAGCGAATGTGACGCCGTCAAGGAGGCGTGGAGCGTCCCAGGGCCGGATGGGGCCGGATGGGTCGGCACATACAGAAGAGCCCGGGTCGTGGCGACCCGGGCTCTTCATTCAATGCGGTCCTGACGGGATTTGAACCCGCGGCCTCCACCTTGACAGGGTGGCGAGCACTCCAAACTGCTCCACAGGACCAGGTTTCGCGGCGCTTTTTCCTGCGTTGCGCTGCGAGAAGAGACTGTACAGGAGGGTGGGTGTCCTGGTCGAACTCACCCTGTGTGCGGGAGCCGTTACGGCGCCAGCGCGTCGATCGCCTTCACGATCCGCTTGTCCGACACCGGGTACGCCGTACCGAGCGCATGGGCGAAATAACTGACCCGCAGCTCCTCGATCATCCACCGGACATCGAGCACCTGCTCCGGCACCGGACGCCCCCGCGGCATCTGCTCCAGCAGCCAGGCGTACTCGTCCTGCATCTCATGGACCTTCTCCATACGGGTCGTGTCCCGCTGCGCGTTCGCCGGCATCTGCTGCAGACGCCGGTCCACCGCCACCAGATACCGCATCAGGTCCGGCAACCGCCGGATCCCCGCAGCCGTGACGAACCCCGGCTTCACCAGCCCGTCGAGCTGCTTGCGGACATCGGTGAGGTTCGCCAGCAGCGCCGGGCTCCGCACCGCCTTCAGACGCCGCTCACAGGCCTGCCAGGCCGCCAGCACCTGCTCCACCTGCCCCACCGCACGCACCGTCGTGTCCACGATCTCGGCACGGACCTTCTCGTACAGCTTCCGGTACGACTCCTCGTCCCACGCCGGCCCCCCGAAATCCCCGATCAGCTTGTCCGCCGCGGCCATCGCACAGTCGTCGAACAGAGCCTGCACCGAACCGTGCGGATTCGCCGACAACGCCAGCTTCTGCGCGTTCGACAACCGGTCGCTCGCGAACTTCGCCGCATTCACCGGGATGTTGCGCAGGATCAGCCGCCGCGTGCCCCGCCACATCGCCTGCGCCTGCTCCGCCTCCGTGTCGAAGAGACGCACGGAAACCGTGTCGCCGTCGTCCACCAGCGCCGGATACGCCTTGACCGGCTGGCCCGCGCGCCGCGTCTCGAAGACCCGGGACAGCGTGCCGATCGTCCAGTCCGTGAGGCCCGTGCGCTCCAGCGACTCGCCGCCCTCCCGGGACGCCGTCGCCGCGGCCGCCTGGGACAGCGCCTGGCGCGCCTTCGGCTTCAGCCGCAGCTTCAGCGCCTCCAGATCCTTGTCCTCCGCCACCTTGCGACGCCGCTCGTCGACGATCCGGAACGTGATGCGCAGATGGTCCGGCACCTTCGCCCAGTCGAAGTCCTCGGCCTCGAAAGGCACCCCGACCATCCGCTTCAGCTCACGGGCCATCGTGACCGTCAACGGCTCCTGCAAGGGCACCGCCGACTCCAGGAACCGCCGCGCGAAGTTCGGCGCCGGCACGTAGTTGCGGCGGATCGGCTTGGGCAGCGAGCGGATCAGCTCCGTGACGACCTCCTCCCGCAGCCCCGGGATCTGCCAGTCGAAACCCTCGTCCGTGACCTGGTTGAGCACCTGCAGCGGAATGTGGACCGTCACACCGTCCGCGTCCGCACTCGGCTCGAACTGATACGTCACCCGGAACTTCAACTGCCCCTGCCGCCAGGAGTCCGGATAGTCGGCCTTCGTGACCGCCTCCGCCGACTCCCGGATCAGCATCTCCCGCTCGAAGTCCAGGAACTCCGGCTGCTCCTGCCGCTTGCGCTTCCACCACGAGTCGAAGTGCGCCCCCGACACCACGTGTTCGGGCACCCGCTGGTCGTAGAAGTCGAAAAGCGTGTCGTCGTCGACGACGATGTCCCGCCGCCGGGCCCGGTGTTCGAGCTCCTCGACCTCGCTCAACAGCTTGCGATTGTCGGCGAAGAACTTGTGATGCGTACGCCAGTCACCCTCGACGAGCGCGTTGCGGATGAACAGCTCACGGCTCGTCTCCGGATCGATCCGGCCGTAGTTCACCTTGCGCTGAGCCACGATCGGCACGCCGTACAGCGTGACCTTCTCGTACGCCATCACCGCCGCCTGGTCCTTCTCCCAGTGCGGTTCGCTGTACGTCCGCTTCAGCAGATGCCCGGCAAGCGGCTCGACCCACTCCGGCTCGATCTTCGCGTTGACCCGGGCCCACAGCCGCGACGTCTCGACGAGCTCGGCGGACATCACGAAACGCGGCTGCTTCTTGAACAGGGCCGAACCCGGGAAGATCGCGAACTTGGCGTTGCGCGCGCCCAGGTACTCGTTCTTGTTGCCGTCCTTCACGTCCTTCATGCCGACGTGCGAGAGCAGACCGGCGAGGAGGGAGACATGCACGCTCTGGTCGGCCGCGTCCTCCTCGTTCAGATGGATCCCCATCTGCTTGGCGACCGTACGGAGCTGGCTGTAGATGTCCTGCCACTCACGGATCCGCAGGAAATTCAGGTACTCCTGCTTGCACATCCGCCGGAAGGAACTCGAACCGCGCTCCTTCTGCTGCTCACGGACATACCGCCACAGGTTCAGATACGCGAGGAAGTCACTGGTCTCGTCCTTGAAACGAGCGTGCTGCTGGTCGGCCTGGGCCTGCTTGTCCGCGGGACGCTCACGCGGGTCCTGGATGGACAGCGCGGCGGCTATCACCATGACCTCACGGACACAGCCGTTGCGGTCCGCCTCCAGCACCATCCGGGCCAGCCGGGGGTCGACCGGCAGCTGAGCCAGCTTGCGGCCCGTCTCGGTGAGCCGCTGCCGTACGTCCTTCTGCGTCGGGTCCAGCGCGCCCAGCTCCTGCAGGAGCTGGACACCGTCCCGGATGTTGCGGTGGTCCGGCGGATCGATGAACGGGAACTTCTCGATGTCACCCAGACCGGCCGCCGTCATCTGCAGGATCACGGAAGCCAAATTCGTACGGAGGATCTCGGCGTCCGTGAACTCCGGGCGGGCCTCGAAGTCCTCCTCGGCGTACAGCCGGATGCAGATGCCGTCGCTGGTCCGCCCGCAGCGGCCCTTGCGCTGATTGGCGCTGGCCTGCGAGATCGGCTCGATCGGCAGCCGCTGCACCTTGGTGCGGTGGCTGTAGCGGGAGATCCGGGCGAAACCCGGGTCGATGACGTACTTGATCCCCGGAACCGTCAGCGACGTCTCGGCGACATTGGTCGCCAGAACGATCCTGCGGCCGGTGTGCGGCTGGAAGACCCGATGCTGCTCGGCGTGCGAGAGCCGGGCATACAGCGGCAGCACCTCGGTGAACCGGTACTTCTTCTTCTCCAGCGCATCGGCGGTGTCCCGGATCTCCCGTTCACCCGAGAGAAAGACGAGGATGTCGCCCTTCCCCTCACCCATGAGCTCCTCGACGGCATCGGTGATGGCCGTGATCTGGTCCCGGTCCGCGTCGTCGGAGTCCTCCTCCAGAAGCGGCCGGTAACGCACCTCCACGGGATACGTCCGCCCGCTGACCTCGACGATCGGCGCGTCCCCGAAGTGCCGGGAGAACCGCTCGGGATCGATGGTCGCGGAGGTGATCACGACCTTGAGGTCAGGCCGCTTGGGCAGCAACTGCGCGAGATAGCCGAGCAGGAAGTCGATGTTCAGCGACCGCTCGTGCGCCTCGTCGATGATGATCGTGTCGTAGGCGCGCAGCTCACGGTCGGTCTGGATCTCGGCGAGCAGGATGCCGTCGGTCATCAGCTTGATGAAGGTGGCGTCCGGATTCACCTGGTCGGTGAACCGCACCTTCCACCCCACAGCATCGCCGAGGGGAGTCTTCATCTCCTCAGCCACACGCTCGGCGACCGTACGGGCGGCGATACGACGAGGCTGGGTGTGCCCGACCATGCCGCGGACGCCGCGCCCGAGCTCCAGACAGATCTTGGGGATCTGGGTGGTCTTCCCGGACCCGGTCTCACCGGCCACGATGACCACCTGATGATCACGGATGGCGGCCGCGATCTCGTCCTTCTTCTGGCTGACCGGCAACTGCTCGGGATACGAGACGGCCGGCACCCGGGCCCGCCGCGCACTCATCCGCTCCTCGGCCTTCCCGACCTCCGCCTCGATCTCGGCGACGACGGCGGCCCGGGCCTCCGGCTTACGGATCTTGCGCGCACCTTCGAGCCGCCGACCGATCCGGTGCGCATCACGCAGCGACAACTCGGTCAGACGGGAGGCGAGGGCGCCGAGGGCGGGAGCAGGGTGCGTAGACATAGGCGATCCAGGATCTCATCCCGGCCAATTCCCTGGCGAACGCTTTTGCCCCCGGCGGTGAGGCAGGTCATCACAGGGAGTCCAGAAAATGCCAAGGGCCCCGACCGTTTGGTCGGGGCCCTTGGGGGTTGTGGCTGGGGCCGGGGTCGAACCGGCGACCTATCGCTTTTCAGGCGATCGCTCGTACCAACTGAGCTACCCAGCCACGAGGCTTCCGGGGAAACCTCAGCGGTCCTGACGGGATTTGAACCCGCGGCCTCCACCTTGACAGGGTGGCGAGCACTCCAAACTGCTCCACAGGACCAAGCTGTTGCGTACGACAGTGTCGCACACGGTACTGCGTGCCCCCAACGGGATTCGAACCCGTGCTACCGCCTTGAAAGGGCGGCGTCCTAGGCCGCTAGACGATGAGGGCTATCGGCCCGCCTGGGCGCTTCGCAGCGCGTCGGGGACGTGAGAAGCATATGGGATGGCGGGAGGGATCGCCAAAACGGTTTACGAGGGGGGTGGGGAGGAGGGGGTGCCGCCCGGGTGGTTCTCCTCGGGGAGGTGGCGGCTGACCTCCGCCGTTGTGAGGCCCAGACCGCCCAGTTCGATCTCGTCCCACGCCTGCAGACGCTTGGTGTCGCGGTCGAAGTAGAGGATCGAGGTCTCGATCGGGTCGGGGTACTTGCCCTCGATCGCGCGCAGTCCGCTGCCGCCCGTCGAGCCCTCGATGCGCAGCCGCGTGCCCCGGTCCAGGACCTCCATCTCGTCGTGGTGGAGGTGGCCCGCCAGGACCAGCGGTACCTCGCCGTCCACCTCGCGGGCCGCCGATGGTTCATGGGCGATCGCCACGTCCACGGGGGTGCCCGCCGCTTCCTGGTCGCGCAGGGCGGAGGCGAGGCGGGCGCCGGCCAGTTCCTGGGAGGCCTCGGCGCCCGTCTTGTTCGTGCGGTCGGGCGTGAACTGGGGGTCCCCGATCCCGGCGAAGCGCAGGCCCGCGACGGTTTTGGCGCGTCCCTCGTCCAGCACGTGCGCGTTCTTCAGGTCCTGGAGGTACTGCTGGGTGAGCATCGAGTCGTGGTTGCCCCGGACCCAGACGTAGGGCGCGCCGAGGTCTTCGATGGGGTCGAGGAAGCCGTTCTCGGCCGCTGAGCCGTGGTCCATGGTGTCGCCGGAGTCGACGATCACGTTGATCTGGTACTGCTCGACGAGGGAGGCGATGATCTTCCAGCTGGCCGGGTTGAGGTGGATGTCGGAGACGTGCAGGACGCGGATGGTGGTGGGGTCGGGCTGGTAGGTGGGGAGGGTGGAGGTGGCGTCGTAGAGCTTGGTCACGTTGGTGACCAGGCGGGCCAGCTCCTGTTGGTAGATGTCGAATTCGGTGACGATGCTGCGGGCGTCGCCGACCAGGGAGGGGGCGGAGGACAGCAGTCCGGAGAATCTCGGTTCGAGGACGGAGTTGGGGTTCCAGGTGGCGGCTGCGGTGCCGCCGGAGGCGGCGAGGAGGGTGAGGGCGAGGCCGCCGGCGGCGAGGGCGCGGCGTGGGCGCCGGTAGACGGCGAGGCCGAGTGCGGTGGCGCCGGCGACTACGGCGACGCAGGAGCGTATGGCCAGGTCGCGGGTGCCGTGGGCGACGTCGCGGGCGACTTCGTCCTGGAGTCCGGAGAGCCGTTCGGGGTGGTTGACCAGGGCTTGGGCGCGTTCGGGGTCGAGTTGGTCGACGTTGACGTCGAGCCGGACGGGGGCGATGTGGCTGTCGAGCTGGAGGGCGCCGAGCGGGGAGATGTTGATTTTCGTGCCGCCGCTGACGGAGGGGCGCAGGGTCATGGTGGTGTTCATGGGGCCGACGGGGACGCGGACGTTGCCCACGATCAGCAGGCCGAGCCAGGCGCCGAGCAGGACGACGGTCACGAGGCCGAGGGCGCGGCCCCAGGGGTGTGGCTGGGGGATGAGCTGGATCGTGCTGGGTGCTTGGCGGGCGCGGTAGTGGCGGGTCAGGGCGCGCGGTGCCCTTCGTATCCGGTGGGTGGTGGTGAGGATTGCGGAGGGGACGCGAGCCATTGGTCCCGTATGCCCAAGTGCGCGGGTGGATATGCGGGGTGCGTGCGGCTCTCGTACGGGCGTCCTGTGCCCGACAATGGGGCTGTGCTGGAGATGACGCGCGAGGAGTTCGAGGAACTGGTCGCCGAGGCGTTGGACCGGATTCCGCCGGAGCTGACGCGGCTGATGGACAACGTCGCGGTGTTCGTCGAGGACGAACCGCCGGCGGACGATCCGGAGCTGCTCGGGTTGTACGAGGGGACGCCGCTGACGGACCGGGGTGAGTGGTACGCGGGGGTGTTGCCGGACCGGATCACGATCTACCGGGGGCCGACGCTGAGGATGTGTGAGACGCGGGAGGACGTGGTCGCGGAGACCGAGGTGACGGTGGTGCATGAGATCGCGCATCACTTCGGGATCGACGACGCCCGGTTGCATGCACTCGGGTACGGGTGAGCGCCCGCTGATACGGGTCGCGTGTCCTCTTGTGGGCGGGGGGAGTTGGGGAGGTTGACTCCTTCATCCTCCACCGGAGGTGGCTGCCCGTGCGCCCCTTGTACGTTCCCGTCCGTCTGGCCGCCACGGTGATGGCGGTCGCCGCTGCCGCCGGTTGTATGAGTGTGGGTGACGACGGTGCCGGTGGGGATGCGAAGCCGTCGCGGTCCGCGGGGCAGCGTGGTGGTGAGGCGCCGGACGGGGGTTCGGCGGTCTCGGGTGGCGGTGCGGGGTTCGGGGCCGCGGCGGCGGATGGCGGGCGGGGCAGGGGCAAGAAGGCGAAGAAGGGCGGCGCCGAGGAGTCGGCGTCTCCGTCGGCGTCCGCGTCGGCCGAGGCCAGCGGGAAGGCGGCGGTGCCGGGCAAGCCGGGGAAGACGGAGAAGCCGGGCGGGCCGGGGCAGCAGCCGGAGCCGACGGATGCGCCGCCGACGCCGACGCCGACGCGGCCCGCGGAGCCGACGCCGGATCCCACGCCGCCGGAGCCGACGGTCACGCCGGAGCCGACGGTCGCGGAACCGTCGTCCTCGGCGCACGGGGAGGCGGGGCCGCAGATGGTGCAGCGGGAGCCGGCGCCGGAGGCGGGGGCGCCGGTGTGACCTACGTCCCGCGGACCCGGTTTGCCTTCGGGGGGGCAGGGTGCGTATGGTGGTAGATCGTTTGATCCCATTTGCCCGGCGCCAACGCAGAGCGCGCCGTGTGGCGCGTACTCTCCCTTGCCGTGGCTGATCGCATAGAGGCGGTCGTATTGCGAAAACACGGAGTTGACGGGCGCGTGCCGACGAGACTCCGGAAGGTTTCGCATACGCATGTCCATTTCCAGTTCTGATCACATCGTCATGCCCGAGAACGACGAGAACGAGATCGTCGACAACGAGATTGTCGCGAACGAGATCGTCGAGATCGAGGCCCTCGAGAGCGAGATCGCCGAGACCGCCGAAGAGACTCCCGAGGTCACCTTCGCCACGCTCGGTCTCCCCGAGGCTGTCGTGCGCAAGCTCGCGCAGAACGGTGTGACCACCCCCTTCCCGATCCAGGCCGCGACCATCCCGGACGCCCTGGCCGGCAAGGACATCCTCGGCCGCGGCCGTACCGGCTCCGGCAAGACCCTCTCCTTCGGTCTGCCGACCCTGGCCCGCCTGTCCGGCGGCCGCACCGAGAAGCACCGCCCGCGTGCGGTGATCCTCACCCCGACCCGTGAGCTCGCGATGCAGGTCGCGGACGCGCTCCAGCCGTACGGCGACCAGCTCGGCCTGAAGATGAAGGTCGTCTGCGGCGGTACGTCGATGGGCAACCAGATCTACGCCCTGGAGCGCGGTGTCGACGTGCTGGTGGCCACCCCGGGCCGGCTGCGCGACATCATCAGCCGCGGTGCCTGCTCGCTGCAGGACGTCCAGGTCGCCGTGCTCGACGAGGCCGACCAGATGTCCGACCTGGGCTTCCTGCCCGAGGTCACCGAGCTGCTGGACCAGATTCCGGTGGGCGGTCAGCGGATGCTGTTCTCCGCCACGATGGAGAACGAGATCTCCACGCTGGTCAAGCGCTACCTGAACAACCCGGTCACGCACGAGGTCGACAGCGCCCAGGGCAACGTCACGACCATGTCGCACCACATCCTCATCGTGAAGCCCAAGGACAAGGCGCCGGTCACCGCCGCGATCGCCTCCCGCAAGGGCCGCACGATCATCTTCGTCCGCACCCAGCTGGGCGCCGACCGCATCGCCGAGCAGCTGTGCGACGCCGGGGTGAAGGCCGACGCGCTGCACGGCGGGATGACGCAGGGTGCGCGTACCCGCGTCCTGGAGGACTTCAAGAAGGGCTACGTCAACACGCTCGTCGCCACCGATGTCGCCGCCCGCGGTATCCACGTCGACGGCATCGACCTCGTCCTGAACGTCGACCCGGCCGGTGACCACAAGGACTACCTGCACCGTGCGGGCCGTACGGCGCGTGCGGGGCGGACCGGCACGGTGGTGTCGCTGTCGCTGCCGCATCAGCGTCGGCAGATCTTCCGGCTGATGGAGGACGCGGGTGTGGACGCCGGCCGCCACATCATCCAGGGCGGTGCCGCCTTCGACCCGGAGGTCGCCGAGATCACCGGTGCCCGGTCGATGACCGAGGTGCAGGCCGAGTCCGCGGGCAATGCCGCGCAGCAGGCCGAGCGCGAGGTTGCCCACCTCGCCAAGCAGCTGGAGCGTGCGCAGCGCCGTGCGACGGAGCTGCGCGAGGAGGCCGACCGGCTGGTGGCCCGGGTCGCCCGCGAGCGCGGTGAGGACCCGGAGGCCGCGGTGGCCGAGGCGCAGGCGGCGGTGGCCGCGGCGGAGATCGCCGTGCCGGAGCAGCCGGTGGCCAAGGACGTGGAGCGGGTCGAGCGTACGGAGTCCTCGTCGTCGTACGAGCGTCGTGACCGTCGGGACGACCGGGGTGGCGAGCGTTCGTTCGAGCGTCGTGACGACCGGGGTGGCGACCGTGGTGGTCGTTCGTTCGAGCGTCGGGACAACGACCGTGGTGGGTTCCGGCGTGACGAGCGTCGTGACGACCGGGGTGGCGACCGTGGTGGCCGTTCCTTCGAGCGCCGTGACGACCGTGGCGGGTTCCGCCGGGACGACCGCCGGGACAACGACCGCGGTGGCTTCCGTCGGGACGACCGGGGTGGCGAGCGTTCCTTCGAGCGTCGTGACGACCGGGGTGGCGACCGTGGTGGCCGTTCCTTCGAGCGTCGGGACAACGACCGTGGTGGGTTCCGTCGGGACGACCGGGGTGGCGAGCGTTCCTTCGAGCGTCGTGACGACCGGGGTGGCGACCGTGGTGGCCGTTCCTTCGAGCGCCGTGACGAGCGTGGCGGCGGCCGTTCCTTCGAGCGTCGTGACGACCGTGGTGGCCGACCCTTCGAGCGTCGTGACGAGCGCGGCGGTCACCGTGGCAGCGACCGTCCGTTCAACCGCGACCGCCAGGGCGACCGTCCGGGCTTCCGCGCCGGCGGTCACGACCGTCCGAGCCACGACCGCCCGTCCGGCCGTCGTGACGACCACCGCGGTGGCGGTTCCTTCCAGCGCCGCGAGGACAAGCCGCGCTGGAAGCGCAACGGCTGATCCTGAGCGCCGATAGAAGAGGCCCGTACGACTTCGGTCGTGCGGGCCTTTTTGGCCATCTGTGACGCATGTCACGCCCTCCGTGGGGGAATCGCTGGGGACATGACAGATGACGCCAAAGCGAGCGGGCCGTCGGACGGCACGCTCTCCGACGAAGAGCGGCTGGCCCAGCTCGGCTACACGCAGGTGCTCGCCCGCCGCATGTCGGCGTTCTCCAACTACGCGGTCTCCTTCACGATCATCTCGGTGCTGTCGGGCTGTCTGACGCTGTATCTGTTCGGCATGAACACCGGCGGCCCCGCCGTGATCACCTGGGGCTGGGTGGCCGTAGGTCTGATGACGCTGTTCGTCGGGCTGGCGATGGCCGAGATCTGCTCGGCGTACCCGACCTCCGCGGGCCTGTACTTCTGGGCCCATCGCCTGGCCCCGCCCCGGAACGCGGCCGCCTGGGCGTGGTTCACGGGCTGGTTCAACGTGCTGGGCCAGGTCGCGGTGACCGCCGGCATCGACTTCGGCGCCGCGTCCTTCCTCGGCGCGTACCTCAATCTCCAGTTCGACTTCGAGGTGACCCCCGGCCGCACGATCCTGCTGTTCGCCGGGATCCTGATCCTGCACGGCCTGCTGAACACCTTCGGCGTGCGGATCGTCGCCCTGCTGAACAGCGTGAGCGTGTGGTGGCACGTCATCGGCGTCGCGGTCATCGTCGGCGCCCTGACCTTCGCGCCGGACGAGCACCAGTCGGCGTCCTTCGTCTTCGGCGAGTTCGTCAACAACACGGGCTGGGGCAGCAGCTTCTACGTGGTCCTGCTGGGCCTGCTGATGGCCCAGTACACCTTCACCGGCTACGACGCCTCCGCCCATATGACCGAGGAGACCCACAACGCGTCCACGGCCGGCCCGAAGGGCATCGTGCAGTCCATCTGGACGTCGTGGATCGCGGGCTTCGTCCTCCTCCTCGGCTTCACCTTCGCGATCCAGTCCTACGAGGGGGCCCGCACGTCCCCGACCGGCGCGCCGCCCGCCCAGATCCTCCTCGACGCGGTGGGCGCGACCGCGGGCAAGCTGCTGCTCCTGGTCGTGATCGGGGCGCAGCTGTTCTGCGGGATGGCGTCGGTGACCGCCAACAGCCGCATGATCTACGCCTTTTCGCGCGACGGCGCGCTGCCCTTCTCGCACCTGTGGCACTCGGTGAACCCGCGCACCCGCACCCCGGTCGCGGCGGTGTGGCTGGCGGCGCTCGGTGCGCTGGTGCTGGGACTGCCGTACCTGATCAATGTGACGGCGTACGCGGCGGTGACGTCCATCGCCGTGATCGGCCTGTACATCGCCTACGTCATCCCGACCCTGCTGCGGCTGCGCAAGGGCGAGGCGTTCGAGCGGGGACCCTGGCACCTGGGGCGCTGGTCGCGGGCGATCGGAGTGGTGGCGGTGGGGTGGGTCGGCGTGATCACGGTGCTGTTCATGCTGCCGCAGGTCTCCCCGGTGACCGCGGAGACCTTCAACTACGCCCCGGTCGCCGTCCTGGTCGTCCTCGGCTTCGCCGCCGCCTGGTGGCTGGCCTCGGCCCGGCACTGGTTCCTCAACCCGGATCACGAGCGCACGATCGCCCGCGAGGCGGCCCGCACGGGCGCACCCGAACCGGTCGATCCGTAACCCTTCGCCCGCCGGACGCGGCCGTGTCACCGATACCCGATCGGAGACCCGGCCCCGTCCGGCTATGCTCGGGGAGGCAACATCGCCGGGGCCCTTAGCTCAATTGGCAGAGCAGTGGACTTTTAATCCATTGGTTGTGGGTTCGAGTCCCACAGGGCCTACCGACAGTGCGGCGCCCGGATCGGCTTCGGCCGGTTCGGGCGCCGTCGTGCTGTCCGGGACCGGCGGCGCGCTCAGAGGGACGGGAGTGCCTGGGCCAGGGCCGCCACCGCCGCCGCCAGGGGGGCCACCGGCTCGGCGAAGGCCGTCAGGCGGTCCAGGGCCCGGCGTACCACGCCCGGCTCGGGGGTGGGCTCGTCCAGTTCCTCGCGGAGCCTGCGCAGCTCCGCGCGGGGGGAGTCCTGGTCGGGGAGGCCGGTCCGGTGTTCGTCCAGGAGGCGTTCGATCAGTTCCAGCCGGTCGTGGATCTGGGTGCGCTGGTCGGCCGTGAGGGACTGGAAGGAGACCTGGCCGGCGACGGCCCGGGCGCCGGGGCCCACGGCCTGGTTGGCGACCTGGCTCTGGCCGCCGTACTGCTGGACGCCGAAGTTGGTGTTGTCGGCGGGCTGCTGGGGCATCTGGTTCTCCTTACTTCGGGGCCGCGGCCGGGGCGGTGGCCGTGGCCGTTCCGGCGTCGGCCCGGGCGCCCTGTCCGACGGCCTGGTTGCCCACGACGCTGACCCCGCCGGTCTGCAGGACGCCGTGGTTGAGGATCGTCTGCGTCTGGGTGCGGAAGTCGGTGGTGTCCACCCCGTGCTCGTCCAGGAAGTCCCGTACGGCGGCCAGGGCGTGCCGGTCGAGGGCAGCGAACGCCCGCTCGGCGTCGACGCGTTGGAAGTGGTCGAGGTACTCGGCGCTCATCGCGTGCTCGCGGATGCTCAGCCGGGCGCCCCGGTCGAAGGCGGGGTCGGTCTTGGCGGCCGAGCGCTCGCGGCGCTGCCGGCGGGGTGCGCCCCACTCGCGGAAGGCGTCGCCCAGCACCGCCCGGGGCGCTCCGAACAGGGCGCCGCCGCTGCGCCGCAGGGCCGACAGCAGCAGGCCCGCCCGGTGCGCGGAGGTGAGGGCGTCCGGCAGCAGGTCCACCCCGCGCAGGTCCGGCCGCAGCGGAGTCAGGACGTGGCGGTCGCAGTGCAGGTGCAGGGTCTTGCCGACCACCGCGATGTGCAGCAGCTGACTGGGCACCACCGCCCCGCCCCACAGCGGCAGATGCGCGGCCAGGCAGTGCCGCGGTCCGCCCTGCGGGTCCCGCGCGATGTCCCGTACGGCCGCCTCCGGGAGCCGGGCGGCGGGCGCCTTGATCAGGGCGGGCAGGAAGCGGGGGTCGCCGGTGATCCGGGTGCCGCTGACGAACACCCGGTCCTCCACCTCCAGCGCCGCGAGGCTCGGGCCGCCGTCGACGGGCGGGGCGGCGGTGGCGTGCCGTACGGCGGTCTCGTGCAGCCGGGCGCGCAGCCGCTCCACCACGTCCCAGGTGTCGAAGCCGGTGAGCGGGGTGCCGGGACGCTCGGGCAGCAGCGGAAGTGACAGGGACCACTGCGACTGCCGTACGCCCTGGCCGATGAAGGGGGAGAAGCCGCTGTAGACGGTGACATTGCCCGCCTGGGCCTTGGCCACCGCCCCGACCGCGGTGATCGCCCACGACTCCGTGGGCTCGGGGCCGGACCCCGCCACGAAGTTCTCGCGCCGCAGGGAGCCGCGCAGCCGCTGGTCGACGTCCAGCTCCTCCCGGGCCATCACCCAGTACGCCCACACCCCGCCCCCGATCACCGCCAGCAGCGGCGGGATGCCCCGCGCGTAGGACCCGGCCAGCCAGCTCCACGGGCCCGACAGCGGCAGCGCGGAGAGGAACCGGCCCCACAGGATCCCGGCGAGCAGCAGCCCGGCGATCGTGGAGAGGAGCCACCGCAGGGCCGCTCCCGTGTCCACCGGTTCCCGGCCGCGGACGACGCGGCGCGGCGCCCGGGAGGCCTTGGCCAGCGCCTTGAAGGCGAGGTGGCCGAAGACCAGCCAGAGCGGGCCGAAGGCGGCGATCAGCAGGTAGATCGCGGCCAGCCGCCGGTCGCGGGCCCGGTGCAGTCGGCGGGCGGCCAGGCTGTGCCGGGCGACGGGCACCAGGTCGACCCCGGGGGAGGGCGCGACCGCGCCGAGCTCGTCGCGCAGGACGTCGTCGACGACCCGGCGGGTGAACTCGGGGTCGGTGTAGGCGGCCGCACACAGGTGGCGGGTGGTGTCGCCGGGCGCGGTGGCGCCCAGGCCACCGCCGGGGACGTCGGGCGCGGAGGGCGCGGAGGGTGCCATGGTGCTGCTCCGTTCGCGGATACGGGACAGGGCTGCGCGGGCACCGGTCCCGCCGAGCACGACTGCCAGGGCCACGCCCAGCAGCACCCCGAAGACGAGGCCGTCCACCAGGAAGTGGACGATCACCGCCTCCGAGGGGCCGCCGAAGAACATCAGGGACTCCGCGCCGTCGGCCTTCACGACCGCCCAGGACGCCGCCGCCGCGGCGAGCGAGAGGAGCATGCCCGCGCCGAAGGCGGCGAGCCACCGCATCCCCGGGGAGGCGGGGCTCCGGCCCAGCAGCCGCGGTGCCAGGACGGCACCGGTGAGCAGCAGGACGAGGGCGGTGTTGCCGGCCAGGTAGAGGGGCTCGCTCGCCCCCTCCGAGCTCGGGGACAGATCCCAGGTCGGGACGTACAGCGCGCGGTGGACCACGCCGCCCAGCGGGCTCTCCGGCCGGGCATCGAGCAGCGGCTCCCGCAGCCAGGGGCTGCCCAGCAGCACAAGTCCCCCGCACAGCAGGGCGGTTCTCCGGCCCGAACGTACAGTTCGCCCCACGGCAACCCCCTGTCACACCCCCGGGCGCAGCACTGTACGTAGTCGAACGGCTGCGCACCAGCGGTCAGGGAGACATTCCGGGGGCAGGCCCGGTCCGCCGTCCGGTCGGCCAACTCCCTGCGTGTCACTGTGCGTTGGCGCTCGGCGAGGTCCGTCACCCGCGGTCGTCGCTCCGGGGACCCGCGGAGGTGGGCGAGGATGGAGCAGTACATGTGCGGCACCCCCACGAAACCGACCCGGCCCCGCTGGAGCGTCGATGCCTCTCCCTTACGTCCTGCTGTCGGCCGCGGTCTCCCTCGACGGCTACCTGGACGACACCGGCCCCGAGCGGCTGCTGCTCTCCGGCCCGGCCGACTTCGACCGGGTCGACGAGGTGCGGGCGTCGGTCGACGCGATCCTCGTCGGCGCCGGGACGATCCGCGCCGACAACCCGCGCCTGCTGGTCAACTCCCCGGCCCGGCGCGCGGCACGGGTCTCCGCGGGGCGGCCGGAGTACCCGCTGAAGGTCACCGTCAGCGGCAGCGGGGAGCTGGATCCGGGGGCGAACTTCTGGCACACCGGTGGCGAGAAGGTCGTCTATACGACGGAGAAGGGCGCTCAGCGGGCCCGCGCGGCCGGTCTGGCGGCCGACGTGGTCTCCCTGGGCGCCGGTCTGGACTGGCGGCGGCTGCTGGCGGACCTGCACGGCCGGGGGGTCGGGCGTCTGATGGTCGAGGGCGGCGGCCGGGTCCACACCCAGCTCCTCCAGGAAGGGCTGGCGGACGAGCTCCAGCTCGTGGTGGCCCCCCTCTTCGTCGGCGACCCGTCCGCGCCGCGCCTGTTCGGGCCCGGCGGGTACCAGCGGGGCCGGCTGCGGCTGGTGGAGACCCGCCGGATCGAGGACGTGGTCCTGATGCGCTACCTCCCCACGGCCCCCGGGGCGGGCCCGCTGGTCACGGCCGCCGACCGCCACTGGCTGAGGCTGGCCTGCGAACTGGCGCAGCTGTGCCCGCCGTCGCGGACGGCGTTCAGCGTCGGCGCGGTGGTCGTGGCGGCCGACGGCACGGAACTCGCCCGGGGGCACTCCCGGGAGGGCGAGGACCCCGTGGTCCACGCCGAGGAGGCGGCCCTGGCGAAGACCGACCCGAGCGACCCCCGGCTGGCCTCCGCGACGGTGTACAGCAGCCTGGAACCCTGCGCCCGCCGCGCCTCCCGCCCGTCGCCCTGCGCGCGGCTGATCCTCCGGGCGGGGGTGCGCCGGGTCGTCACGGCCTGGCGCGAGCCGGACACCTTCGTGGCGGACGCGGACGGCAGCGGGCTGCTGGCGTCGGCGGGCGCGGACGTGGTGGTGCTCCCCGAGTTCGAGGCCCGCGCGAAGGCCCCGAACACCCACCTGCTGCCGTAACCGCCCGCCTGCTGCCGTAACCGCCCGCTTGCTGCCGTGAACCCCCACCCGCTGCCGTAACCCCCCACCCGCCGCCGTATCGGCCCGCCCCGGGTCCGATCGGCCCAATCCGAACTGCGCCCCGCCCCGCACCGCGCCAGGCTGCCAGCATGAGGTCTGTCCGAAGTGCCGCCCTGCTGCTGCTCGTCGCCCTCCTCGGCACCGCCTGCGGAGCGACCGGTGCCGACTCCCGCACCATGGCGCGCGCCCTGCCGCCCGACGCCGAGTTCACCCACCCCGGCGTCCTCGTCAGCGCGTCGCAGCTGGCCGCCGTGCGCAAGAACGTCACCGCCGGGAAGCAGCCGTGGCTGAAGGCATACCTCGCGATGCGGGACAGCAGGTACGGCGCCTACAAGTACCGGGCCGAGCCGTACGCGGACGTCCACTGTCCCGCCGGGAGCAAGGCCGGGCGCGGGTGCGTGCAGGAGCGCGAGGACGCCATCGCCGCCTACACGCAGGCCCTGCTGTTCACGGTGACCGGCAAGCGGCAGCACGCCGTGAAGGCCAGGGAGATCATGGACGCCTGGTCGGCGCGGCTGAAGCGGCACAGCGGGCAGAACGCCGGGCTGCAGGCCGGCTGGTCGGGGTCCACCTGGGCGCGGGCCGCCGAGATCGTCCGGCACAGCGAGGGCGCGGGCTGGCCCGAGGACCGGGTACGCCGGTTCGAGACGATGCTCCGCACCGCGCACCTGCCGCACGTCACCCGCAAGGCCCCGGACACCAACGGCAACTGGGACCTCATCACCACCGACGCCGCCATCGGCATCGCCGTCTTCCTCGACGACCACCAAACCTTCGACCACGCCCTCGCCCGCTTCCGCGACCGCGTGCCCGCCTACTTCTACCTGGAGAAGGACGGCCCCCTCCCGCTCACCCCGGCGGGGTCGAGCATGAACACCCCGCAGCGGCTGGCGGCGTACTGGTTCCGGCAGACGGAGTACAAGGACGGCGTCACCCAGGAGAGCTGCCGCAACTTCCAGCACGTCGGCTACTCCGTCGCCGCCACCGCGCACATCGCCGAGACCGCCCGGCACCAGGGCGTCGACCTGTATGGCGAGGCCGAGGACCGGCTCACGGCCGCGCTCGAACTGCACGCCCGCCACCAGCTGGGCGAGCCCGCGCCGGCCTGGCTGTGCGGCGGCCGGGTCGAGCGGAACATGGGGCCCGACCTGGAGGTCGCGGTCAACCGCGGCCTCGGCGGCTCCGCGGCCCGCGCGCTCGCCGAGAAGACCCGTCCGGCCGGTACCGACGATCTCTTCGTGGCCTGGGAGACGCTCACCCACGCGGGCAATCCCGGGGCGTGAAGAAACGCGTGCGCAGGGGGTCCCGCGAATGGCGTACACTGGTGTCAACGACGCGGGGTGGAGCAGCTCGGTAGCTCGCTGGGCTCATAACCCAGAGGTCGCAGGTTCAAATCCTGTCCCCGCTACTGAAGACCCAGGGCCGGAACCATTGGTTCCGGCCCTGGGTGTTTTTCCACTGGTGCGTTTCCCCGCCTCATCCACTCGGCCCACACCGTTCGCCGCCCGCCGCCGCTCCGGGAAACCTGGAGGGACGGCGGACGTGGCGGGAGGCGGGCAGTGCGGGCTTCAGGCGTGGACGGGACCCGGCACCCGTCGTCCGCAGGCACCTTCGTCCGCCTGCTCCCGCTGCTGCTGATCGCGGGCGGTGTCCTCTACGACTTCGTCACCCCCCGGGGCTTCACCGCGATCCCCTTCTTCACCGCCGCCCCGCTGGTGGCCGCCCCGTTCTACGCACTCAGCGGCACAATCGCCGTCGGGGCCGTGTCCCTGATCGCCGCCTACGCCGTCCACATCCGGCTGGGCTTCGGCATGGACCCGGACACGGTCACCGAGGTGGTCACCGTGATCACCGTCGCCGTCCTGGCCGTCGTCCTCAACCGCGTCGTGCGCCGCGGCGATCTGCGGCTCGCCACCCAGCGCGAGATCGCCGTGGCCACCCAGCGCGCCGTCCTGCCCGAACCCCTGGAGCGGATCGGCGGCTACGACATCGCCGCCCGCTACGAGGCGGCGCAGGCCGACGCCTACATCGGCGGCGATCTGTACGCGGTGCAGGACAGCGCGTACGGCGTCCGGGTCGTCGTCGGCGATGTGCGCGGCAAGGGGATGGGGGCCGTCGCCGCCGTCGCCGTCGTCATCGGGGCGTTCCGGGAAGCGGCCGAGCAGGAGCCGAGCCTGGAGGCGGTCGCGCGGCGGCTGGAGCGGGCGCTGGCCCGGGAGGGCGCGCGGCGCGACGGGATCGACGCCGTCGAGGGGTTCACGACCGCCGTGCTCGCCGAACTCCCGCACGGGGAGGGGCCCGTGCGCGTCGTCAACCGCGGCCACCCGCCCCCGCTGCTGCTCCACCCCGACGGCACCGTGCGCCCGCTGCGCGCCCGTGAGCCCGCCCTCCCGCTGGGCATGAGCGACCTCGGCGACTGGCCCGACCGCGCCGACGAGGCCCCCTTCCCTCCCGGCACCACCCTGCTCCTGCACACCGACGGCCTCTCGGAGGCCCGCGACGCGCAGGGCGTCTTCTTCGACCCCGAACGTCGTTTGTCCGGGCGCGTCTTCCGCGACCCCGGTGCCCTGATCCGCGCCCTCGCCGAGGAGGTGCGCGAGCACTGCGGAGGGGGGATGGCGGACGACATGGCGCTGCTCGCGGTGCGCCGACCCTGATCGTCACGGGCGGTGATCGGATGGGAGCCCTCCGCATAACAACTGACGCACCGTCAATACGTGTGTGACGCATGAGGCTTGGTCAAGTCGCCCGTTTTGGCGCCCTAGTGACCTGAAAGTCCAGGCCGGAGTCGTTAACGATCAAGAGGAACAGCTTGGAATCCGCGGCCCGTGTCTATTAACGTTCGATAACGCAGCGCGGTCGTCCCAGCCGTCACAAGAGGCGGCTCCGTGCGCACGCGCCGAATCCCGCAAGGGAACCGGGGAACCACTCATTGGGGTGAATCGGGCGTAATCAGCCGCGCAGAAACGGCTGATATACGCGCGTAGGAGACCTTCCTGCTCCGAACCCGTCAGCTAACCCGGTAGGCGAGAAGGAAGGAAAGGAGCACGCCCACGTGGCGTCAAACCGGCCTGCCCCCGAGGCCCCGTTCGTGCCGAGCCAGCGCAGTGACGAGGCCTTCTCCTACGGCAGCCACCGCACCGACGAGGGCCCCTGGGAGGAATGGAACCCCACCGCGGAATCCATTCGCCCGGTACGCGGCCGGCACCGCGTCGCCAAGCAGCGCGGCGGCGGACTCGCCCGTAGCTCCACGGTGCTCGGCGTCGGTGTCATAGCCGCCGTCGGCGCGGGCGGCATGGCCAGCGCCCAGTCCGGCAAGCCGCCGGTCGCGATCACCATGCCCGACCTGCCGCTGATCTCCGACGACTCGGCGGAGCAGATCCCCGAGACCTCGGCCACCCCGCTCAGCACCGTCGGCATGACCACCACGGACACCGGGCAGGGTGCCGCGGACGCCGGTGAGGCGCTGCGCGCCCGGATCATGGCCCAGGCCGAGCAGCAGCAGGAGCAGGTCGACACCAAGGCCGCCGAGGCCGCCGCCGCTGCCGCCGAGAAGGCCGCCGCGGAAGCCCTGGCCGAGGCCGAGAAGGAGGCGAAGGCCAAGGCCGCCGCCGCCAAGGCCAAGGCCGAGGAGGAAGCCCGCGAGAAGGCCGAGGCCGAGCGCCTTGCCGCCCTCGCCAAGCAGTTCGCGCTGCCGACCTCCTCGTACACCATCACCTCGACCTACGGTCAGGCCGGCGCGCTGTGGTCCTCCGGCTACCACACCGGCGCCGACTTCGCCGCTCCCACGGGCACGCTGCTCAAGGCGGTGCACACCGGCACGATCACCTACGCCGGGTACGACGGCTCCTACGGCTACAAGACCGTGCTCACCCTGGAGGACGGCACCGAGATCTGGTACGCCCACCAGTCCTCGATCAGCGTCAGCGTCGGGCAGAAGGTCGCCACGGGCGACGTCATCGGCCGCGTGGGCGCGACCGGCAACGTCACCGGTGCCCACCTCCACATGGAGGTCCACCCCGAGGGCTCCTCCTCCGGCATCGACCCGCTCGCCTGGCTGCGCAGCAAGGGCCTCAACCCCTGACCCAGCCCTCGCCAGAACCCCGGCGGTCCTGACGACGTCCCCCCGACGTCAGGGCTGCCGGTTTTTGGTGTCCGCGGTACTTGCGACGGCGGCCCTCACGACCGGTACGGGTTGTACGCGGGGTACGGGCCCGCCGGGTACGCCGGAAAGGGCTGGTACGTCGGCTGCGCCGGGTAGCCGTAGACGCCGTGCATCGGCCAGGGTGCCGCCACCACCGGCACCGGCGGGGCGATGGCGCGGGCCGCGTGGTCCAGGGCCGGGCGGGCGACCTCCCGGCGGCGCCACAGCTCCCGCAGCAGCTCCTGCTCCCGTACGACGAAGTCGGCGCCCGCGCGGCCCCGGCGCCCCCGGTGGCGCAGGAACGCCAGCGAGGTCGCGTACGCCTCGTACCGCGCCACCTCCCGTGCCGCCTGCCTCCCGGCGCGGCGGCGGGCGTACTGCCGGGCCAGGCGCCGGGCCCGCATGGAGGCGAGCGCGAAGGGCTCGCCCGGGGTGAGCCAGCCGGCGACGGCGTAGGCGGGCAGTTCCTCCCGCACGGTGCGCAGCTCACGCTGCCGGGTCCAGATCACCAGCCACGTCAGCAGCCCGAACGCGGGGACCATGATCGCCCCGTACACGGCGAAGAAGCCGTACGGGCCGAAGACCGAGGAACCGTTCCACATCGCGTGCAGGCCCATCGCGAGCAGCAGCCCGGCCAGCGGCAGCAGGGCCCGCAGCCGGCGCCGGCGGTCGCCGGAGAGCGCGGCGACACCGAAGCCGATGCCGGTGAGGACCGTGAAGAGAGGGTGCGCGAAGGGCGACATGACGATGCGCACGAAGAAGGTCGCCGCCGTCACGGAGGCGATGCCGCTGCCGCCGGTGATCTGGTCGGTGCCGAAGGCGGTGCCGAGATAGAGGATGTTCTCGGTGAACGCGAAGCCGGTGGCGGTGACCCCCGCTATCACCACCCCGTCGACCAGCCCGGTGAAGTCCCGGCGCCGGAAGAGGAAGACGAGCAGGACGGCGGCCGCTTTCGCCGACTCCTCCACGACCGGCGCTATCACGGTCGCCCCGAGGGTGTCGGCGCTGGAGGGGTCCGCGGTGGCCGTCGCTATCCATCTCGTCGCGAAGCTGTTGGCGACGATGGCTATCAGCGCCGCCGCGCAGGCGCCCCAGGCGAAGGCGAACAGCAGGTTCCGCCAGGGGCCCGGCTCGACCCGGTCCAGCCACCGGAAGGCGGCTATCAGCAGCGGCACGGGCAGCACGGCCAGGCCCAGTCCGACCAGGAAGCCCTCGGTGCCGGTCTGTTCGCGGACCAGGGCGAGGATCACCAGGCCGGAGAGGGTGAGAAGGGTGATCAGCGCGCCGTAGCGCACCCCCGTCCGCTGCCACCAGTGCGCGTGCCGCAGTGTGCCGCCGGGAGGACCGGGGGGTTGCGTCGGGTACGGGGGACTGGTGGCCACGGCATTGACCCTAACGAGGGAAGGGCGCTGCCCGCACAGGAGCGCGGTGGGCTCAGGCGCCGGCGGGGGATTCGTCTCGGTGCGGTACGCGCCGGAACAGCAGGTCGTTCACCACATGACCCTTGTCCAGTCCCTGGCCCTCGAAACGGGTCAGCGGCCGGAACCCGGGACGCGGCGCAAAACCGCCGTCGGCCTGCGTGTTCTCGAAGCCCGGGTGGGCCGTCAGCACCTCGAGCATCTGTGCGGCGTACGGCTCCCAGTCGGTCGCGCAGTGCAGGACCGCACCGGGCCTGAGCCGGGTCGCGGCGAGGCTGAGGAACTCCGGCTGGATCAGCCGCCGCTTGTGGTGCCGCTTCTTCGGCCAGGGGTCCGGGAAGAAGACCCGGAGCCCGTCGAGCGAGTCCGGGGCGAGCATCTCGCGGAGCAGGATGATGGCGTCGCCGTTGCCGACCCGGATGTTGGTCAGTCCCTGGTGCTCGGCGAGGTTGAGCAGATTGCCCTGGCCCGGGGTGTGCACGTCGACGGCGAGCACATTGGTCGCCGGGTCCGCGGCGGCCATCTGGGCGGTGGCCTCGCCCATCCCGAACCCGATCTCCAGGACGACCGGGTGGTCGTTCCCGAAGAGCCGGCCGAGGTCGAGGACCTGTCGGCCGTCGATGTCCAGGCCCCACGCGGGCCACAGCCGCCGCAGCGCGTCCGCCTGTCCCGTGGTCACCCGGCTGCGCCGGGGCTGGAAACTGCGGATCCGCCGCTCGAAGTGCGACCCGGCGGGATCGGGCTGGGGCCCGTGGGGGAACCGCGGCTCCCCCTTGGCCCGCGCTTGCCGAAGGGGCGCACCGGGCTCATGACCGGGGGCGGAGTGGGGGGCTTCGGGGGTGTGGAGGGAGTCAGACACAGTGGGGTCGATTTTACGTGTTGACGGAGTGCGGGGCAGCGGCGGAGCCCGTCACACCGACCCCAGCACCGCCAACGCCCGCCGGGCCACTTCCCGCCCGATCGGCAGGGACGCCGTGGCCGCCGGGGAAGGCGCGTTCAGCACATGCACCGCCCGCGCCCCCTCCTTGATCAGGAAGTCGTCCACCAGCGTCCCGTCCCGGAGCACCGCCTGCGCCCGCACCCCCGCCGCCGCGGGCAGCAGGTCCTCCTCGGTCACCGCCGGCAGCATCCGCCGCACCGCCTGCGTGAACGCCGCCTTCGACACCGACCGCCGCAGCTCGCCCGCGCCGTACCGCCAATGCCGCCGGGCTATCGACCACGACCCCGGCCACCCCAGCGTCGAGGCGAGCTCCCGGGGCCGTACGACCCCCCAGCCGTACCCCTCCCGGGCCAGCGCCGGCACCGCGTTGGGCCCGACGTGGACCCCTCCGTCGATCCCCCGCGTCAGATGCACCCCGAGAAACGGGAACGCCGGATCCGGCACCGGATACACCAGCCCCCGCACCAGCTCGGGCCGCGCCAGCGTGTAGTACTCCCCCCGGAACGGCACGATCCGCATCCCCGGCTCGTCCCCGGTGAGCCGGGCGACCTCGTCGCAGTACAGCCCGGCACAGTTCACGAGCACCCGCCCGCGCACCACGTCCCCGTCCGCCGTGCGCACGGCGACCCCGAGCTCCGGCCGCCGGTCCACCCGGACCACCTCGGCGCCGTACCGGATCTCCGCCCCCGACGCCTCGGCCAGCCGCCGGGCGACCCCCACGAAGTCGCAGATCCCGGTGGTGGCGACCTGTATGGCCGCCAGTCCGCGCACCTCCGGCTCGTAGTCGGCGATCTGCGCGGCGCCCAGCTCCCGCACCGCAATGCCGTTCTCCCGGCCGCGCTGGACCAGCGCGTGCAGCCGGGGCAGCTCCGAGCGCTCGGTGGCGACGATCAGCTTCCCGGTGACGGCATGGGCGATGTCGTACTCGGCGCAGAACTTGACCATCTCGGCGGCACCGCGCACGGCGTACCGCGCCTTCAGCGATCCGGGCCGGTAGTAGATCCCGCTGTGGATCACCCCGCTGTTCCGTCCGGTCTGGTGCCGGGCGGGCCCGGTCTCCTTCTCCAGCACGGTGACGCGGGTACCGGGCGCGGCCCGCGTGATCGCGTACGCCGTGGACAGCCCGACGATCCCCCCGCCGACCACGAGCACATCACCGTCGTATGCGACCGACCGCACCAGCACCACCTCCCGCCTCCGATAGTGCACTGCGCCACTGACAATGCCTTCAAACCCGGGGGAGAGGCGAAGGAACCTACGCCGGAGTCATCAGCAGCGGACGGGCCCGCTCCCGCAGCTCCACCACCCGCGGCTCGTCCCCGTAGGGCTCGAGACGGTGCAGCAGATCCTTCACGTACTCGGTGGTGCGCGCCGACGAGATCCGCCCCGCGACCTCCACCGCCCGCACGCCCTGCTCGCATGCCGCGTCGAGGTTGCCGGACTCCAGTTCGGCGACCGCCGAGACGACCAGCCGCAGCCCGTGCGAGCGCACGAACTCCTCCGTCGGTTTCGACAGGGCCTGCTCCGTGAACCGGCGCACCTGACGCGGCGCCTTCAGATCGCGGTAGCACTCGGCGGCGTCCGCGCAGAAGCGGTCGTAGGAGTAGAAGCCGAGCCAGGAGGGGTCCTGGTCGCCGTCCCGGGAGCGCTCCAGCCAGCCCTCGGCCGCCTTGAGCGCGGTGCCGGCCGCCTGCGCGTCCCCCGCGCGTGCGTGCGCGCGTGCCTCGACGAGCCGGAAGAAGCTCATGGTGCGCGCGGTGGCCAGACCGCGGTTGCGCTCCAGCGCGGCCTGGGCCAGGTCGACGCCCTCGTCACCGAAGCCGCGGTACGTCGCCTGCAAGGACATGGAGGCCAGCACATACCCGCCGAGCGGCACGTCCGCCGCCGCCCGGGCCAGCCGCAGCGCCTGGATGTAGTACCGCTGCGCGGCCTCCTGCTGTCCGGTGTCGAAGGCCATCCACCCCGCGAGCCGGGTCAGTTCGGCGCTAGCCCCGAACAGTGCCCGGCCCACCTCGTCGGAGTAGGAGCCGAGCAGCAGCGGCGCCGCCTCCACCCGTAAGCACTCGGGCACCATGGACGAACGCCAGTCGCCGCCTCCGTACTTGGAGTCCCAGCGCCTGGCGTCCTCGGCGGCCTCCCGCAGTTTCTGCACATCGCTGTGGCCGACTTTCACCGGTGCGCCGGACCCCTCGGCGGGGTTCACCTCGCGCGCCACCGAACTGTCGGCCGGGGTTATCAGCCACCGCGAGGCGGGTGTCGCGTAGGCACTGACCGCGAACGAGCCGGCCAGCGACTGCCAGATGCCGCCGGAGCCGGCGCGCCGTCCGGCGAGGTCGAGACGGTAGAGCTCCGTCGCCGACCGGACCGCCTGGCCGACGTCCCGGGGGAAGGCGAGGCCCACTTCGGGGGCGGGATCCGCGTCCGCCAGGCCGATCTCGTGGAGCGGCACCGGGCGGCCGAGCTTCTGGCCGATGGCGGCGGCGATGAGGTGCGGCGCCGCACCTTGCGGCACCATTCCCTTCGACACCCAGCGCGCCACCGAGGTCTTGTCGTAGCGAAGTGTCAACCCGCGTTGTGCGCCAAGGTCGTTGACGCGGCGCGCGAGGCCGGCGTTGCTGATTCCCGCGAGGGCGAGAACGGCGCCGAGTTTTTCGTTCGGCCCGCGTTGCTCCCTGGACATGCGCCACCCCTCGACACAGACGGCTGCCGCGCTGGCATAACCATGCGGCATTCGTAAACCCAGCGTAGTTCGCCGCATCCCAAGCGTTAAGGGGCATTGTTCCGGATGGCGGGATTGTGGTCCGTACTGAAGTGCGGTTCAGGTACGGACGGTTGCGGCGTGCTCCCGCTGTGTGGCCGTGCGCCCGGGTGTGCGCTCTTCTCCGGCCATCCGGGGAGCGCTTCCATGGATCGTGCGTGGGTCGGCCCGCTGTACTGGATCCAGTGGGCTGGGGGACACCGCCGCCTTCATCCCCGCGGGCGGCGGACCGGTCCGGGGGGCGAGTCCCGCCTCCCGGGCTGCGCGCACGTCAAGTAGTGCGCAGGGCCTGTACGGAGAGTGGCCAAACCTGTTGTCGTCACGCCGATTTGGCCGAAAACCGACCCTGCCTCTTGCGGGTGATTACCGCTCCCACCATGGAAATTGAGGGCGCGAAGGGCGTTCTCGGGGAGTGAATCGGGGGCGCATTCGCGTCGCCCCGGCCGGGTGGTCTCCTTGCTCTGCGCGGGTATGGATGCCCTGTGGGGGCGCCCGCGGGGGCGCACTTCACGGATCCCAAGCGGTGTCACCGCGACTCGGGCACGCGTCCTTCATGGCAGCATGGTGAACCGGTTCGTGCGGTGCACTGGTGGTCCACAGCCTGTGGAGGCGTCGATGCGGTGGTTGGTGGGATGGAGCAGCACCGCCGCGGGAGCCGCCGTGATCGGTTCCGCGGGGGCTACCGGGCCCGACGGCGAGAGCGTGCACCCGGTCGGCTCCCAACTCCTGTGGGGCGACCCCGATCCGCTGTGGGCGGTCGGCGACTGGCGCCCCGACGAGGTGCGCGTGGTGCAGGCCGACCCCCAGAACCGGATCGCCGTCCTCGGCATCTGCGGGGCGAGCGACGAGCAGCTGCGGGTGGGCCTGTTCGCCGCGCGCGGCGGGGCACTTCGGCATCTGACGGCCTGGCCCGGCAGCTACACGGCCGTCGTCCAGGTCGGCCGCAGGGTCATGGTGTGCGGCGATCTGGCGGGCGCCCGGCCGGTGTTCTACACCCCCTGGTCCGGCGGCACCGCCTACGCGACCGCCGCGCTGCCGCTGGCCGACCTCATCGAGGCGAACCTCGACTTCGGTCACCTGGCCGCCCTGCTCGCCGCCCCGGACGTTCCCGCGGCCCTGGACGACTCGACCCCCTACGACGGCGTACGGCGCATTCCGCCGGGGCACGCGCTGATCCTGCGTGCCGGGGCCCGCGAGATCGCCGGGTACGAGCCGGTCGCCTCCCTCGCGGTGGCGGCACCCCCGGCCGACCCGGACAGCGCCGTGGACGCCGTTCGCGACGCGCTGGTGGACGCCGTACGGGCCCGGCTGTCCGCACCCCGGCACGTGCCCGGCGCCGACATCGACCCCGGCCCCGTCCCGGGCATGGGCCCCGCCGAACGCCGCGCCGCGCGCGGGATGCCCGTTCCCGGAATCGGGGCGGACCTCTCCGGCGGCCCGGCCTCCGGCACCCTCGCCCTGCTCGCCGCGGGGCTGCCCGGCATGCCGGGCACCGTGCTCGGCCACGGCACGGGCGCGGGGGAGCGGCTGCTGGCGGTCACCTTCAACGACCTCGCCGTGGGCGGCCGGGAGGCCGAGCTGGAACGGGCGGGCAGCCTCGCGGCCAACCCGCGCCTGCACCACGTGGTGGTGGCGGGCGGCGAGGAGACCCTGCCGTACGCCGATCTGGACGGGCCCCTCACCGACGAACCGGGGCCGTCCCTGGTGACGGCGGCCCGGCACCGGGCGCGGCTGGCCGCGGGCAGCGCGGACCACTTCACCGGCTACGGCGCCCGCCAGGTGCTGGACGCCCATCCGGCCCGGCTGACGGACCTGCTGATGGACCGCCGGCGCAGGCACCTGGTCCGTCCGGTCGCCGCGCTCGCGAGGGCGGACGGCTCGGTGATGGTCCCCGCGCGCGTGTACGGCGCGGCGCGCAAGCTGGCGCGCACGCCGTACCGCACGGGTCTGGAGGCGCTGGCCGAGCGGCTCCTGCACCGGCGGTTCGACGACCCCGGGGGTGCCGTGGGGGCGTCGCTCGCGGCCCTCACCTGGGCCAGACCCGGCCCGGCGGCGCGCTGGCTGACGGGCGAGGCGCTGGCTGAAGTATCGGTTCGCCTGCAAGGGGCGACGCACCGCTCCGGGGTCGGCCCGGGACAGCGCCCCGGCGACTATCGCGCGCGGGCCGCGCTCGCCCGGCACGCGGCGGACCTGCGCGTCCTGGAGCAGGCCGCCGAGATCCGCTTCCAGCGCCTGCACGCGCCGTTCCTCGACAACCAGGTCGTCCGCGCCTGCCGCGCACTCCCCGAGGCCCTGCGCGTACGGCCCGGCGCCCGTGCCGCGATCCTCCGTACGGTCCTGGAGGGCGCGGGCGTGGCCGACCTCCCGCCGGGCTGGGGCGCGACGTCCCCCACCCCGGCGGCGCTGGCGGCCCGTGCGGGTCTGAGGGTGGCGGCGAACGACCTGATGGCCCTCTTCGGCACCCCGCTGCTGGCCCAGGCCGGCCTGGTGGAGGCCCGCGTGGTCCGCAAGGCGCTGCGCTCGGCGGCCGAGGGCGAGCCCCTCCCCCTGGACGGCCTGGCCGACCTGGTCTCCCTGGAACTCTGGCTCAACCGCCTGCTGGCCCGCCGAGGCACCTGCTGGACGGGAACCCCGGCACGCGCGCGTGCGGTCCCCGCGGGAATCACGCCGCAGCGGGGGGCGCTGGGCGCGGGCGCGGGGGCGCGGCGGGCCTAGGGCCACATCCGGCCTACCGGCAGCGGAACTTCGACTCGGCCCAGTCCGCGAGGAGCACGCTGTCGAGGTGGCCGTGCGGCTCCACCACCAGCCGTACCGTCTCGCGTCCCGCGATGCCGACCGAGACGGGGACCGCCGGGTCACCGGCCCTGATCACTCCGGACCGCCACAGCCGTACCCCGTCGGCGTACACGGAGAAGGCGAACTCGCCCAGCGTCAGATTCATGTCGTCGACCCCGACCATGGCCCGGTACGTGGTGCACTCCCGGTTGAGATCGATGGTGACGGAGGACGCGCCGTGCACCGTCACCCCGTGCGTGTACCGCTTCCCGGCGATCGACACCCCGGAGCGCTGCCACACCCAGCTGCTCTCGCCGATGCGCATCTCGGGCCCGGTGCCGTCGCCGTTGACGTCGTACGACAGCTCGCTCCACTGGTACTCGGCCGGCGCGGGTGGAGGCGTCGGTGTCGGGGTGGGCGTCGGCTCGGGCGTGGGGGTCGGCGTCGGACTGGGGGTCGGCGTGGGCTTCGGCTTCGGGGTGGGGGCGGGCGTCGGGGTCGGTGTGGGGGTGGGGGTCGGCTCGGGCGTGGGGGTGGGGGCGGGCTCGGCGGCGAAGACGGGCGGAGGCGGCTGCTCGACCGGCGGCTTGGGGGGCGCGGCCTCCTCGACGACGGGCGCCGGGGAGGTGACCGGCGGCTTGGCGTCCGGCTTCGGCACCGGATCGTCGCCGGCGACCAGCGCGAGGGCCACCGCGGCGGCGGCCACGGCGACCACACCGGCGGCGATGCCGGCCTTCACCGGCGCGCCGAGCCCTTCGGAGGCCGCGGCACCGCCACCGGCGCCCGCCGCACCGGAGGAGGACCCGCCCGCCGCGGCGGCCGCGCCCGCGGCACCCGCGGCGCCCGCTCCGCTGCCGCCCGCGATGAACGCGGCGGCCTTGGCGTACCCGGCGGCGCCGAACCACCCGATGACCGCGACCGGCACGACCGCCGGGATACCCCCGGCGACCTCCTTGATCTGGCCCGCGGCCAGCCGGCACTTGGCGCACTCCTCCAGGTGCTTGCGCAGCCCGCGCTCGGCCCGGGTGCGCAGGCCCCCGCGGGCGTAGGCGCCGAGCCGGTCGGCGTAGCGGGCGCACTCCTCGTCGCCGGCGAGGCTGGCGCTGACATGGGCCTGGAGATAGGCCTGCTTCAGGCCCTCGCGGGCCCGGCTGGCGAGCACGCGCGTGCCGTTGGCGTCGAGCCCGAAGAGCGGGGCGACCTCGCTCGGCGACTCGTCCTCGA
Organism: Streptomyces sp. NPDC002779; assembly: GCF_042888685.1. Classification (NCBI taxonomy): domain Bacteria; kingdom Bacillati; phylum Actinomycetota; class Actinomycetes; order Kitasatosporales; family Streptomycetaceae; genus Streptomyces; species Streptomyces sp. NPDC002779. The sequence goes on along the minus strand of NZ_JBIAQC010000003.1, from coordinate 7,822 downwards.
CCTCGGTGTGCCACAGCACGGCCTGCCAGCGCTCCGGCAGCGACCGGAAGGCCTGCATGGCCATCGACCGCTCGGCCTCGTGCATCGCGCGCACCTCCGCGCCCAGCTCCAGGGTGTCGTCGTCGGACACCTCGGAGGAGCGCGCCGCCTGGGAGGCGAACACCGCGAAGTCGTCGACCAGTTGCTCCCGCTTCGCGGTCTTCGTCCAGGTGGCCGCGACGCGCCGGACCGAGGTCAGCAGATACGCGCGTACGGCGTGCTCGGGGCCGGTACCGCCCCGGACCGCCTGGAGCATCCGGGCGAAGACCTCGGCGGTGAGGTCGTCCGCGGTGTGGTCGTCGCGGCAGCAGGTACGGGCGTACCGGCGGACCGCGTCGGCGTGCCGGCGGTAGAGCTCCTCGTAGGCCGAGTCGTCGCCCGAGCGCATCCGCCCGATGAGATCGGCGTCCGACAGCGGCAGGTCCCTGGGCGGGGGCAGGACGCTGTCCTCGCGTCGATCCCGCTGTGCCGGGACGCTGCCCTCCACGGGCTCGCCCCCCTGGGCGGGGATCGGGGCCACCAACGGCTCGCCGCCCAGCGGCAGATCCGCCCGCCCGCCCTGACTCGGCACATGAGGCGAGGCCGGGCCGTCGTCCTCCGCGTCACCGTCACCGAGTGACCCGTCCCGCCCGTCAACGCCCATCGCGGAAAGCCCCCGCCGCAGCCCAACCAGTCCCGAACACCGGGTCAGAGTGCCATACCGGATTTTGGTCGGCGGCCGACAGCGGGGGCCATCCACTCGTCCGTGGGGACTTCACGCGAACCAGTACTAGCGGTCACCCGAACGGGGAAGGCGCAAATGACGTCCCCTGGGCGGGAGTTGGGCCGCTTCCCGGACTTCCCGACGGGCTTTTCCAGGGTGTCCGAGGCGGGAGCGCGCACGGCGTCCCCGCCTCCTCGTCACCTGTTCGGGTCACCCCGTCGGCCGCCGGGTCAGGACGGCCGCGAGCGCAGCCCCTCCAGCAGGATGTCCAGCAGCCGTGCCGAGGCCGCTGCCTGCTGCGCCGGGTCCGGCAGCGAGGGCGCCGCCGTCGCGATCACCAGCAGGACGTCCGCCACCGACACATCGGCCCGCAGCTCACCGGCCGCACGCGCCCGGTCGACGAGCTGCCCCACGACCTCCAGCAGCGCCGAAGCCCCGGCGTCGTCATCGGCCGGCCCGGCCGGACCCGGAGTCTCCCCCGGCACCAGCCGCAGCTCGCCCGCGCCCGGCTGCGTCCGCTGCTGCGGCACCCGCGCCTCGTCGTACCCCGGGTCGTCCTCCGCGACCCCGACGCGCAGCACCTGCGGCGGCAGCAGCCGCCCGGCACCGGACGCCACCGACGTCCGCAGGAAGCGCGAGAGCGCCGACCACGGCTCGTCCTCCTGCCCGAGCGCCGCCCGGGCCTGATCGGTCAGCCGGGAGGTCTCCTCCTCGGCTATCCGGCGCACCAGTACGTCCTTGCTCGGGAAGCGGCGGTACACCGTCCCGACGCCGACCCGTGCGCGCCGGGCCACGTCCTCCATGGGCGCGCCGTATCCCAGCTCGCCGAAGACCTCCCGCGCCGCGCGGAGCACGTGCTCCAGATTGCGCTGTGCGTCCACCCGCAGCGGTGCCGTCCGCGCACTCTCGCGTCCGTTCCCCGCCGCACCCATGGCTCCACCCATCGTCGCGCCGATCGCTCCGCCGCCGGAAGCGATGGCGGACGTGGACGACCAATGAGAGTCCTGAACATGCATAAGCGTTCCCCCGGTAATGACGTCTCCCCCCGGAGACACCCCCGTCATTCGACAGCCGGAGCGTTGTGGAACATGCCCGGACCCGAGCCCGCCCGTCGCGAAGCCGTTGAGCCCGACGAGCGCATCCCCCTACACCCCGTCGACACACGAACATAGTTGAGAGGGAGTCAATTCAGAAGGGGCACGTTCCGCACAGAGCGCCCCCCGATCGGCGTACGGATCACAAACGTCCCGGTTGCGCCCCCTGCGGCCCCCCGGCGCACACCGGTTGACCTGCGGATCTTCCTCGTACTCCGGTAATTCGGCCAACCCGGCCTCGCGATGGCTCGCGGTCACACAAATTGCTGAGGCTGTGGACAAACTCAAGCGCTGGGTGCGTCATGGGATGGTGAAGGAACGTGCGCGCATTCTCGTTGTCGGTGGTGGCTACGTCGGGATGTACACGGCCCTGCGACTCCAGCGAAAGTTGAAACCGGAACTCAATCGCGGAGAAGTCGAGGTCACAGTCGTCTCACCCGACCCGTACATGACCTATCAGCCCTTCCTTCCCGAGGCGGCGGCCGGTTCGATCTCCCCCCGCCATGTCGTCGTACCGCTGCGCCGCGTCCTCGGCCGGTGCCGGGTCGTCGTCGGCGAGGTCCGCTCCATCGACCACGCCGCGCGCACCGCGACCCTCACCACCCTCGCCACCGAGGAGGAGGGCGCCGGCACCGAACAGATCGCCTACGACGAACTCGTCCTCGCCCCCGGCTCGGTCTCCCGCACCCTTCCCGTCCCCGGACTCGCCGACCACGGCATCGGGTTCAAGACGGTCGAAGAGGCCATCGGACTGCGCAACCACGTCATCGAGCAGATGGACATCGCCTCCTCCACGCGCGACCCCGCGATCCGCGACGCGGCCCTCACCTTCGTCTTCGTCGGCGGCGGCTACGCGGGCGTGGAGGCGCTCGCCGAGCTGGAGAACATGGCCCGCTACGCCGCGCGGTACTACCACAACGTGCGCCCCGAGGACATGAAGTGGATCCTCGTCGAGGCCTCGGACCGCATCCTCCCCGAGGTCGGCGAGAAGATGGGCCGCTACACGGTCACCGAACTGCGCCGCCGCAACATCGACGTACGCCTGAAGACCCGGCTGGAGTCCTGCGTCGACCGGACCGCGGTGCTCAGTGACGGCGCCCGCTTCCCGACCCGTACGGTCGTGTGGACGGCCGGCGTCAAACCGCACCCCCTGGTCGCCGCCACCGGCCTCCCGCGCACCGAACGCGGACGGCTCAAGTGCACCGCCGAGCTGACGATCGAGGGCGCCCCGCACGCGTGGGCCGCGGGAGACGCCGCCGCCGTCCCCGACGTCACCGCCGAGCGGCCCGGCACGGAGACCGCCCCCAACGCCCAGCACGCGCTGCGCCAGGCCAAGGTCCTCGGCGACAACATCGCGCACGCCCTGCGCGGCGAGCCGCTGGAGACGTACTCCCACAAGTACGTCGGCTCGGTGGCCTCCCTCGGACTGCACAAAGGCGTCGCACACGTCTACGGGCGCAAGGTGAAGGGCTACCCTGCCTGGTTCATGCACCGCGTGTACCACCTGAGCAGGGTGCCCACCTTCAACCGAAAGGCCCGGGTCCTGGCCGAATGGACGCTGTCCGGGCTCTTCAAGAGGGAAATCGTCTCCCTCGGTTCACTCGAACACCCCCGAGCGGAGTTCGAACTCGCGGCCGGTGGAAAGCATTCTGTCGACACCGACAACGACCCGAAGGGGTCGTCCTGACCGGACCCAGGAACTCCACCGGCCGGGCAGGCGTCTGACGGTTGTCGGCCCGATCCGCCACACTGCCAGACTGACCCCCGACGCCGGACGGGCAGCCGCCCGCCCCCGACTCCCACGACACCGTCCCCGCAGCGCTGCATCCCCGGGGAGCCACCACCCAGACCCCCGCCCGGGTCCGGAGCTGGCCGAAGACGACGACACGAGGCAAGGATTCGTGAACTTCACGCGCTGGAGCGCCCGGCTCCCCGGAACGCAGCGCCGCGCCGCTGCGCGGACCGAACACGCGGTCCCCGCGGAGCGGCGCGGCGAGAGCGCGGGCTCCGTCCCCGCGGCCAGAGCCGAGCAGCTCACCGACGACGCCCCGCCCGTCCCCGCCCTCGACGAACTCCCGGCACGCGAAGTGCTCGACCGTGTCCCGGCCCTCGTCGCCCTGGTCCACGGCACCGACCACCGCCTGGCCTACGTCAACGGCGCCTACACCGCCGCCTTCGGCGTCCGCCCGCTCGGCGCACCGGCCCGCGAGGCCCTGCCGGAACTGGACGGACTGGGCCTGCTCCCGCTCCTGGACCAGGTCCTGCGCAGCGCCAAGCCCCGCACGGTCAAGTCCCGCAGGGCCCCCGACGGCCGCTCCTACACCTTCACCTGCACCCCGGTCGCCGAGGGCGACGGAGGAGTGCTGGTCTTCGCCACCGACGTCACCGACCACGCCGAGGCCGCCGAGCGCCTGCGCGCCAGCGAACGCCGCCAGCGCGAGACCGCGGTGACGCTCCAGCGCTCCCTGCTCCCCCAGGAACTCGAACAGCCGGACGACCTGCGCATCGCGGCGACCTACCAGCCCGGCGGCACGGAAGCCGCGGTCGGCGGCGACTGGTACGACGTCATCACCCTCGGCGGCGGCCGTACGGCGCTGGTGATCGGCGACGTCATGGGCAGAGGCGTGCGCGCGGCGGCCGTCATGGGCCAACTCCGCACGGCGGTCCGCGCCTACGCCCGCCTGGACCTGCCCCCGCACGAGGTACTGCAGCTGCTGGACGGCCTCGCCACCGAGATCGACGCCAACCAGATCGCCACCTGCGTCTACGCCATCCACGACCCGAACGAGGGCCGGCTGGTGTACGCCTCCGCCGGCCATCTGCCGATCCTGGTCCGCGACGAGAGCGGCACCGTGCTGCGCGCCGACGAGCCGACCGGCCCGCCGCTCGGCACCGGCGGCTGGATGCACGCCTCGGGCTCGATCCCGCTGAGCCCCGGCTCCACCGGGGTCCTCTACACGGACGGCCTGGTGGAGCGCCGGAACGAAGACCTGGACGAGGGCATCGCGTCCCTGGAGCGCGCCCTGGCCGGCGCCACCGGCACGCCCCAGGTCGTCTGCGACCGCCTGGTCCGCTCCGCGGGCGTCACCGCGGACCACGACGACGACGTGGCGGTCCTGGTGTTCCAGCACCCGGCCCGCACGGGCCCGGACGGCGACCTGTTCCGCAACGCCGCCCTGGAACTGCTCGGCGGCGTGGAAGCGGCCCCCCGCGCGCGTGCGTTCGCCTCCGGCGTCCTGACCAGCTGGCGGTTCCCGACGGACCTGCACGACCTGGGCGTCCTGGCGGCCAGCGAACTGGTCGCCAACAGCCTCCAGCACGGCACCCCGCCCATGCGCCTGCGGCTGCGCCGCACCGACCGCCGCCTGATCGTCGAGGTCACCGACGGAGACGACCACCTCCCGCGGCGCCGCCGCGCGGACCCGGCCGACGAGTCGGGCCGGGGCATCGCGATCGTCGCGACGATCGCCTCCGCGTGGGGATCCAGACGGACCCCCGGCGGCGGCAAGGCGGTGTGGTGCGAGTTCGCCCTGCCCAAGGGCGGCGCCTGACTCAGACGTGCGCCGGAGCCTGGCCCTCGGCCGGAGCCCCCCGCTGCGCCACCACCCGGCTCCGCGCCGACGCCGGCTGATCCTGTACGGCGGTCAGCTGCCGCCCCAGCCGCAGCGCGAGCCAGGTGATGCCGAGGGAGAACAGCAGGAACGTCACGATGTACGGCGCGTGCAGCGCGGCCCCCATCGGACCGCCCACCGCCGGACCCACCGCCAGCGCGAGCTGCTTCACCAGGGCGAACGCCGAGTTGTACTGGCCCGCCATCCCCTCCGGCGCGAGATCCGCCACCAGCGGCGCGACCGTCGGCGACAGCATCGCCTCACCCAGCCCGAACAGCGCGTACGTCGCCACGAACGCCGCCGTCGCCATCTCCTGGCTGCCGTGCCCGAGCCCGGCGTACCCCGCCGCGACCCACGCCACCGCCCAGATCAGCCCCACCGCGGCGATCACCCGGGACCGCCGCCGCCGCTCGACGAACCTCAGCACCGCGAACTGCGCCACGACGATCACCGCCGTGTTGGCGGCCAGAGCCGTCCCGAGCGCCGAGGTGGAGATCCCGGCGGCCTCCACGCCGTAGGCGCTCAGCCCCGACTCGAACTGGCCGTAGCAGGCGAAGAACAGCACGAAGCCCAGCACACACAGCTGCACCATCGCCCGGTTCCCGAGCAACTGCTTCCAGCTGCCCTTCGCCGACCGCGCCGGAGCGGCCCCGATCCGCGGCGCGCGCGGCATCCGCACGGTCGCCATCACCACGACCAGCAGCAGGAACATCGCCGCCTCGATCGCGAAGAGCAGGGTGAAGGAGGAGACCCGGGTCGTGTCCACCAGGTGACCGCCGATGAGACCACCGACACCGAGACCCAGGTTCTGCAGGAAGAACTGCGTCGCGAAGGCCCGCGACCGGGTCTCCGCCGTCGACACGTCCACGATCATCGTCGCCAGCGCCGGCTGCATCACGGCCTGACCGGCCCCCAGCGCCGCCGCCGACAGCAGTACGGCCGTGGCGTTCCCCGCCAGGCCGAGGCTGAGCGCGCCGATCGCGGCGGTGACGAGGGCGGCGAGCAACACCGGAAGCGGGCCGCGCCGCACGATCGCCCGCCCGGCGAACGGCAGCACGACCAACGCGGCCACGGCGAACACGGCGAGCACAAGACCCGCCGTGACGGCACCAAGACCCCGCACCTGCGCCACATAGACGTACAGATACGGGACCGTGAAGCCGAGCCCGAACGCGCTGAGTGCGTTGCCCACGTGGATCCGGCGCATCGCGGCGCCCATCGCCCTGGTCACGTTCACCCTCTCAAGTAGTTAGGCCTGAAGTGGTTAGACCTCAAGACTTCAAAACTAAAGTTCGAACCTAAAGAGTACACATCCAAGGACTTCAACGCCAACTAAAGGCCATGCGATACTGCGACGCATGGGCGACACCTCCGGCCTCAGCAACGAGCCGACACTCGAAGAGCAGATCGCCGCCTACCAGCGCGAGTTCCAGGACCTCGACCCACAGGTCGAGAAGATCGTCTCGGCGCTGTCCCGGCTGAACCGCCGCATGAACGTCGCCTACGGCCGCCAGACCGCCACGCTCGGCATCAGCAACACCGAGTGGGAGGTCCTCAAGGCCCTCGTCCTGTCCGGCGCTCCGTACCGCCTGGGCCCGAGCGAGCTCGCCAAGCGCCTCGGCCTCACGCCGGCCGCGATGACCCACCGGATCGACCGCATGGTCGCCGAGGGCCTGGTCACCCGGGCGCGGGACGAGTCCAACCGGGTCCGCGTCATCGTGGAGCTCACGACAGAGGGCCGGGAGAAGTGGACAGAGGCCATGCGCCTCGCCTCGGGCTTCGAGGAGGACCTGCTCCAGGACCTCTCCGCGGAGGAGCGCACGGCCCTCGGTGAGGTGCTCACCCGGCTGCTGCGCAGGGTGGAGCACGCCCAGCCGGACGCCGGCGGGCGACTGACCGACCTCGATTAAAGATCTTGACAGGGGTCGCTTGACACCCCCCTGCCCGATCCGTAGAGTTCTTCGGGTTGCCGCCGAGCTGTAACGGTTCTCCGGTAGCACCTCAGCCGCATGAGCGGCATCTCAAATCACCAGCACGAACTCTCAGCCGGGATGAATTCGGCGTGCCCGAATTCAATTCGAATGGGGCTCGGCGGTCCGATTAGGAACTGCCGGGGGAATCCGCTAAGGTTTGAGACGTCGGAACGGCCCGCAACGGCCGCGAGGACAAGCCTGGTTGACAGGGCGTCAGACACCGAGAGGGTCTGATAAAGTCGACATCGCCGGAAGGCCGAGAGGCCGGAAAGCGAATCCCGCCGACAGGGAATCGGAGCCGAAAGGGTCTGATAGAGTCGGAAACGCAAGACCGAAGGGAAGCCCGGAGGAAAGCCCGAGAGGGTGAGTACAAAGGAAGCGACCGTTCCTTGAGAACTCAAC